>NZ_ADKM02000001.1 GCF_000178155.2 Hominimerdicola alba 8 | reverse complement strand
TTGGAAAACCGAAAAAAACATAAAAAACACATGATCTGCCGAACAAACGGGATAGAATGGGTACAGCAAACCATATAGGTGAACATTTTTATAATGTATACCTTATAATTTTAGCACAAGACAACATAAATGTCAAGTGCAATTTAGCGGAATGTAACAGTTTTTATTCTGATTTGTAGCAACTTACAGTTGAGCAGCATGGAAGAATTGGTTTTATGTGTAGAATTAAGACGGTAAGATGGAGTTTTAGCCGTCGATCATACCGTCATTTTGGAGGGAATAGTCATGGCAAAGAGAGGAAACAACATTTATCACCGCTCAGATGGGCGCTGGGAAGGGCGATTTTACTGCAAAGGAACGAAGAAATATCGGTCTGTTTACGGCAGATCCTACACGGAAACAAAGGAAAAGCTCGACAAGCTCCGCAGTGAAGTCCTTGTACCGTCAGTCAGATGTGTTCTGCTTGTAATAGATATTTTGAAGATGTGGCTTGAAGCACGCAGACCGTCGATCAAGGAGAGCAGCTACGCAGGCTATCGCCATAAGCTGGAAAAGCACCTGATACCGTATTTTGACAAGATGAAGTATGACCGTCTCGATCTCAGCGGTATCAGTAAGTTTATCACAGACAAGCTCACCGAGGGACTGTCCCCGAAGTACATATCTGACATGGTTATCATGGTGAAGTCGGCTGCAAGGTGGGCTGAGATCACCCATAACTACGCCAATCAGGTAAAAAACGCCAAGCTGCCTAAGAAAAAGACAAAAGAAGCATCGTTCTTTTCGCCTGCGGAGCAGAAAAAGATCATCAGCACGGTCAGGGCTGAACACAGCAATACTGGCTGCGGAGTAATGCTCACGCTGTTCACGGGTATGCGTATCGGGGAAGCCTGCGCCCTGAAATGGGCAGATATTGACTTTGACGAGAAAATGCTTCATGTGACAAAGACCGTTCAGCGCATTGCGACCTTTGGCTCAGAAAGTAAATCTGCCGTCAAGGTTACTGCACCGAAGTCGGAGTCTTCCGTCCGTGACATTCCGCTGCCTGATTTTCTGGTCGATATGCTGAGAGAGTATCGTGGAAAAGACACCGATTATATTCTTTCGGGAACTGAAAAGGTGGTAGAACCCCGCTGTTTCTCCAACCGTTACAAGGCTCTGCTTAAAAAAGCAGATGTACCGTCACGCAAGTACCATTCGCTCCGCCACACCTTTGCTGTAAATGCTCTGCATCAGGATTTTGATATAAAGACGCTCTCCGAGCTGCTCGGACATTCTAACGCAAATATCACCATGTCTGTGTATCTGCACACGTCTATGGACAGAAAAAGTGCCTGCATGGATCGTCTGCAAGCACTCGTTTGAAGTTTTATACCGTCAGATTTTTTGTCCTGCCGTGTCGAAAAAGGTGATAAATGCGCCGGATTTGAATGTGTGTTCTGC
>NZ_ADKM02000002.1 GCF_000178155.2 Hominimerdicola alba 8 | reverse complement strand
CGGATTATCATTTATATACTCCGTCATAGAGTGCTCGGGCTTGTTTCCGAGGATAATCTCTATATCCGCCTCATCTTTATAGTGCTCAACGAAGTTGTCAGCCATCTGCTGAAGCAGAGCCTCGTCCTCCATTTTCCACACATTAAGCGTTACCTTTTCACGCTTCTTGATAGACTTTTTGCCGCAGGATGCCATAGTAAGGAAACATACTGCCGCACATGACATTGCCATTATCTTTCTGATATTCATTTTTTCTCCTCCTTATTTACTTACCGATCAATCCTTGTAATAGCGGCAGTTGCCCGATGTATAGCTGCTTCCGTTAGTGAAAGCCTGTTTGAGCTGATTATGGATGTTCATATCAACTATATCGGGATTTTCTTTTCTTACAAGGGAAATATCATAATCCACTGAAACGCGGCTGTTATTGACATCGTAATCCGATGTAAGGGATCTGTAGGCTCTTTCAACAAGATTAGCCACCTTTGTGAAGGTGTCCTGTGAATCATCGGTCTTGATCACAGCTACAAATTCATCGGAACCTGTACGATAGATCGTCGCGTCATCAAATACATCGCCGATACGTTCAACAGTCATCGCGAGTATCTTATCACCTACATAAGTGCCGTATCTGAAGTTGATACCGCTGAAATCCTTTATGTCAAACATCACAAAGTACATTGCCTCGCCCGCGGGAATCTCTACTGGCTCTCCGCCGTATTCAATAACAAAGGATATTCTGTTATTTGAAGATGTGACATTATCTGTGAACATGGCTTTATAGAGAGACTGCTGAGTCTTTTCGTTGGCATCAACGGCTGTTTCGAGGTTCTTTGCTATCCTCTTTCTGCGTGATTCGAGCATATTGAGGAGAACAAGAACGATAATTCCGAAGCCGATGAAGAATACACGAAGTACTTTCGCATTGAATTCCGCCTTGTCATAGCGCTTGTCGATAGATTCATTCGTAACAGTCAGAAGCTGGTTCAGACTGTCATCAAGACTGTTTCTTTTATTGATGAATCGTTCAAAGTAAATGGAGTTTGCAGTTTCAAAATGTCCGGCGTCGATCTGAGCAAGGAGCTCGTTTGAAACTATCTCGTTATACTGGTTCATAGCAGTTTTCACAAGCTGATACTGTTTTTCTACCTCGCCTGTTTTCCTGATAGCCTCATACTTTTTCATAAGTTCCCTGCAATCGCTCATGGAATAATTTATCTTTTCAACATAGCTCCCGATAGCCTCGGCATTATCTGCCGAATCTGCATTACGGCCAAGATTTATGGTTATACACAGATCTGTTTCAAGCTCATGGAGTTTTATCGAGTTCTGCTGAAGATAATTCCTTGAAGCGATATCGTTATCCACAACGTCGGAATACTCGGATATAACAAGAGAGAAGCCTATTGCTCCGAGCACAATAAAAAGGGTAACGAT
>NZ_ADKM02000003.1 GCF_000178155.2 Hominimerdicola alba 8 | reverse complement strand
TCGATATAGTTTCTGAAATTCGCCGCAAGGTGGTCGGGATCGTTGACAAGCTCCGCAAGGGTGTACTCACTCGTATTGAAGAACTGATACCCCGACACACGGCACATCGCCTTTGCAGGGTACGCAGGATTCTTCTTGTACTGCTCCACGACAGCCTGCTTTGTAGCTTCCAATGCGCACTCAAAGCGGCGGATAATGACCATAGGAATGATAACATCCTTGTACTTGTCGCTCTGGTATGTACCTCTCAACTTATTGGCAATAGACCAAATGAAATTGACTTCGGTCGAAACATCGACTGGAGCATCATCCCACAAAACATCAGTCTTTTTACTAATCATTTTTTATCTCCTTTACATTACTACTTAATGATAATACATGATTTATTAGATAATTCTCTAGTTGAATCCAAATCAAGCAAAAATAGAAGATAAGAAAACAGAGAACAATTCTTAGGAACTGTTCTCAATTATCTTTTAGTAACCGCATAATATCTAAGTTTTCAAAGATGTAGACATGAAGCGTCAATAATTCGTTTGTTAACATATTTTTAATCAATAGCGTTTAAAACATGCTATTGTTAGTCTCTGAGAAAAATGTCTCTGGTATACACTACTCCTTCAAAATCTGCTAAATAATCATCATACCTATTCGCAATAATAATATCGACAGATTTCTTAAACTCATCTTCATTCTCGCTAATTTTCACATTATGCCACCGAGAAAAGTCTATATCACAAGGTTCAAAGATAACCAAAGAATAGTTTAACCTGAGTAGTTCGTAAATAACATCCATAACTGAGCTATTCCTACAGTTCGCTGAATGTGACTTCATAACAAGTCTATATACGCCAATTACTACACTGTTTATTCTCTTTTCCAGCTTTACTCTTTCAGACAAAGATATTATACGCTGAACTATATATTCTTTCCTCTTTTCATTAGAACTCACAATAGCGGATATAACATCATGTGGTATATCATCGAAATCAACTAATAATTGTTTAGTATCCTTTGGTAAGCAATAACCTCCATATCCGAAACTAGGATTATTATAAAACATTCCTATCCGTGAATCTAAGCATACACCTTCTATGATTTCTTTGGTATTGAGTCCCTTACTTTCTGCAAACATGTCAAGTTCATTAAAGAATGCCACCCTGAGAGCAAGAAAGGCATTGGAGAATAGTTTTACAGATTCAGCTTCAGAATAACCCATAAATAACACTTGAACATTGTCAGATAATGCGTTTTGCTTTAGTACATCTGCAAATGCAGATGCTTTTTCAGCATTTCGAGGATCGCCAGTTTTCGTTCCAATAATAATTCGACTCGGATATAAATTATCATAGAGCGACTTGCCTTCTCTA
Organism: Hominimerdicola alba 8; assembly: GCF_000178155.2. Taxonomy (GTDB): domain Bacteria; phylum Bacillota; class Clostridia; order Oscillospirales; family Ruminococcaceae; genus Hominimerdicola; species Hominimerdicola alba_C. The sequence continues at coordinate 1,562 of NZ_ADKM02000003.1, read as the reverse complement.
AGAAACTCTGGACAATACAGTATGTTGGATGTATCATTATTTTTTTTGCATATTTCATTTGTAAATCCAACAGGAATAGTTGACTTAATTACTATTGTTGCATTATTATTAACTTGATATGCAACATTTATAATAGATTCAACATTATGTAGTTCAAACTGATTCAATTCATTATTGAAGTCTGTTGACACAGCTATAATAATCAAATTCGCATTAATCAGAGTGTCTTTTATAGATGAAGTAGCAATTATACTATCTTTATTTTCAGCAAATGCTTTTATTATATCACTTTCTCTTAATGGAGATACCCCATCATTAATCATCTTGATTTTTTTCTCATCTTTATCTACAATTGTTACTTCGTTATCGGATGACAGAAGCATTGCAAGAGATAATCCAACATATCCCGCTCCAATTATTGTTATTTTCATCGTAGTAACTCCATTTCAAAAATAATACTTAAAGCAAGGTTAATCCTGTAGGCGATAATACATATACTATATCAGCAACATCGTTTAAATAACGTCTATCATGTGATATACTTATAATAGTCCCCCCAAAATTCATAAGAGCTTTACATACAACGGGAGATGAGAGTGGCGAGAAATTTCTTGTTGGTTCGTCCAGAATAAGCACATCGCATTTTTTTAGTACCATATTCAAAAAAATCAACTTTGCTTTTTGACCACCGCTTAATTCTGAAATTTTATGCAGCATCTCGTCTGCGGTAAATTTCATATTTCCTAAAAACATTCTTGCACGAGTTTGTTCCTCTTTGTCATACTGAGATTCTAAAAACTCAGTTGGTGTTTGACTGAAATCTAAGACATCTTCATAGTTTTGAGGCATATATCCCACCTTAATATCCGTCCTTTTAGCAAGAAGTTTCCATATCTCCTTTAACAGAGTGGATTTTCCTATTCCGTTTGAGCCAATTATACAAATATGTTGATTTCCAACCACCTTTAGCTTGATATTATGTGCAAGAATCTTATCATCAACAGATAAGGAGTCTATAGCATAATCCAAAATTATTTTTTGTTTAGGTATAGATATATTGCTGTCAAATCTTGTGATAATTTCATCTTCACGATCCGGTATCTCAGTAAACTCCTCGCTCTCACGCTCCATTCTTTTCTCTTTTGCTTTAATAGCCTGCATACTTCTTTTGGCGTGACCATCTGATGAAGGAGTACCATCAGAATTTCTCCACCCGCCGTTATTACGTGCTTTTTCAAATAGTTGAAGTAATCTTTCGCGCTTCTTCTTATATTCACTTCGTTCTTTTTTTGCAATTTGTGTCTGATGCAAAAATGATAGATTCCTACTATCTAAATACTCCTTGTAGCAAAGGCGGGAAATCGTTATTTTACTTTTTGTCTTACGAATCAACTGCTCTACGTGAATGATTGTATTAGCAGAATGTTCAATTAATTGTTCATCATGAGAAATGAAAATAATTGGAATTGAACTGTTTATAATAAATGACTCCAAGAAACTAAGAGTATCAATGTCTAAGTCATTTGAAGGTTCATCTAAAAAAAGTGCGTCAGGATATTCGC
>NZ_ADKM02000004.1 GCF_000178155.2 Hominimerdicola alba 8 | reverse complement strand
ATGTCCTATTCTTCCGTCTCCGCATACAGCAGCCTGTTTCTTCAGAGCATTTCTTCTTGCTTCTATACGGTTTCTGAATTCGATCAGTTCATCACCGGAGATCGCAAGTCTATCCTTTTCTCCGGATATTGAAGCGTATATAGGGTAATAAACTCCTAAATTCACGCCCAATATCTTATTTTTATCCAACTCTTTCGTTTCAGTTTTATCGAACGAGTAGCAAAGATTTAAAAACCACTGACCTTTCTTTTTGTTCCAGATGAGCTTACTTGAACTTATGCTGTATACTTCATCATAGCAGCGTTCAAGGATCGTTCTTGTTGAATTATCCTTTACGGTTATCTTAAATCTGAAATCACTGATATTATAACATTTAACGCCTGCTTTATTAAGCAGGGTAAGAGTGATGTAATAGGTGTTCGTATCCTTATCGTATTCCAGAACTATACATTTTTTCTGGACATCAAGAGGCTGATCTGCTTTGTAGCTTAAGACGCTCTTATCGCCTCTAAGTAGATCTTTCAGGCTTGTTTTGAAGGCGCCGCTGGCAGCTCTCAGAGTTGTACACAGGTTGCCTGAATGCAGTTTATATTTCTTACTGCATTTAGAATAAATGAAACCATCAAGACTGTAAT
>NZ_ADKM02000005.1 GCF_000178155.2 Hominimerdicola alba 8 | reverse complement strand
AGAGGGCGACTGCCCCTAAGACCCCGTATGAAAGGAGAGGATAAAAATAGCAGAGAATGAACCCCACAATCGGTATATGCAGATACGCCTGACCGAAGCAGAGTACGAAGCCATTGAACGAAAGTTCCGCAACAGCGGGTTGAAGTCACGGAGCGAGTTCATCAGAGCGATGATCCTTGAGGGCTACATCGTCCATTTCGATGAGGAGAAGTTCGACAAGATCTACAAGCTCATCGGCAGTATTTCCAACAATGTGAATCAGATAGCCGTGAGAGTGAACAGCACGAACAAAATCTATGCCGAGGACATCGTGAATATCAAGGAGGGGCAGGACAAGATTTGGCAACTACTAAACTCTTTGCAATCAAAACTACTGAGGTTAAAGCGTTAGCCTATATCGCCAATCCCGAAAAGACCGACAACGGCAGGCTCATATTCACATACGGGTGCAGTTCTGATCCTGCACAGGCAAGCAAGGATTTTGAAGCCGTCCGAGCTGGCGGAAGCCCTTTGACACCGACAAGATGCCGTGGCTTTTCACTCCCCACGGCGACGGTGAGCTGAACGAATACTTTAGCTCCGACCACAGCAAGATCATCGCAGAGACTTCAAAGGAAGTGCTTGCAAGCCTTTCCGAGAGCCGTGACAGGCTCTCTGGAAAGCTCTGCTACGAATTTCACTACAATCAGCGCAGATATTGATTATGACAGCTTACGAGCCGATCTGAGCAAGGTCAAAGGTATCGGAGAAAGTCGGCTTAATGAGATAATGACGGTCATTGATAAACATATCGAATGTACAAGCGACAAAGGAGGTTAAACCTTGACCGTTGATACCAAAGAAGTAGTAACCACGATAGCCTAT
>NZ_ADKM02000006.1 GCF_000178155.2 Hominimerdicola alba 8 | reverse complement strand
TTTCCCATATAGATGTAGTGGCTACCTCACCAATTCCATCAATTACAATGCCTGTTGCACAATCAAACCCTGATACTTCATAACTTGATGCGACATGTGATAAATGATGGGGAAAGAATTCGATTCTAATCTTATTAGAAAAGCCGCATTGTTCACGAAGGTAATTGCATACTTGGGTACGGTCACTAAAGAACTCATATCGATGAAATAAATCAGAGTTTATCAAATCATTGAATACTCTATTAGTGTCAAAAACAAGACTACCATTCCCTGTAGTTGTATTTTTTCTCAATATAGATAGCAATTCAGTTTCTTTTCTTTCTTGCCACAACATTGGATCGTATCCGACTGCGATTCCGGTAATATCACTCTCTTTAATTCTGCAATAATCAAGTGCATATTTTATTGCTTTCGCAGGAAATATGCCTTTTGAACCTTTTATGCCGTTTAACCTTTCTTCTTCAATAGCAAATAAAATTTTCCCCTCGGAAATAATGGCAACGGAAGGATCGTGATAATTAAGACCATGAACACAAGGATTGATACTTAAAATATATTCGCGCATCATATTAGCCCTTTCTTTTTGATTATGTATTTTTACCATAGACTTTATTGTAATCAATAATCAGCGGGATTATATAAAGAATCGCACGCCCTGCACAACTCACATTCTGAGCGTCCTAACATGATTTTCTTACGAACTGACATATATTCAATAGAAGTCCAGCATTCAACCAGTGAATGTGTTGTAATATCTCCTAAAGTGTACTTTCCTAAAGCATCGTTAGAACATAGGCTAAGTTTACCATCGGGACGTATAATAATCTGCTTAAAAGGTAAGATACACGACATTTGAAGTGGTTGCACAATTTTTTTGTTAGGCGCATTTCCACCACGAGAGAATAGCACTTCATTTTGTTTGCGCATAGATATTTTTACTTTTTTGCTAAATTCAGTATTAGACTTACAACTCTCAATAAGCTGACGAATACTATCCGTAATGATACCGTTATCATCATAATTATCTATAATCATATAATCTAATGACGGAAGAATTCTTTCTAAACGAGTTTTATTCAAAACCGTGCCATTAGTATATATATATATACACGCTCTAGGTAATGCCGAACGAGCATATCGAGCAAAATCTTCTATTCTAACATCCAAAAAAGGCTCATTATTTGAATACAGAGCTAGTCTACCACGATAATTGAGTGTTTTTAATTCATCAATAATCTTTTGAAAAAGGGGTTCGCTCATCCTTGAGAATTTTCGAGGATCTATATCGTGATTTACAGGACAAAATGTGCATTTTCCATTGCATCTATTCATAGTTTCTATTTCGATGCTTGAAAAAAGCGGGATTCTCTCAAGCGAAATTGTTTTTAAAAACTCTTGAGTTATCTGAGCAAAGTATTTTCTATTGCTGATCAAATCATCGATTGTATTTGAGCTAATGTTATCCATACAAAACACCCTTTCGTAACAAGATCACCCTAAAGAATCAATTTATAAAATTCATCCAAGAATGTATTAGCAATTGATTCAGGAGATAGTGATGATATCAGTTTATTTGCTTGAGCAGATTTTTTCCTCCAAAAATCAGAATCATTTATCAGTTTATCTATTATATCCATTGCTTCATCAATAGACGAATAGCGCAAGTCTTTTGGGATAAACTCGCTAAACCATGCAACATCTGGTGCAATTACCGGAACTCCCATTCCTAACGAATCGATGCATGACATAGCCCAAATGCAGTTTTGACGATATGGAGCAATTGAAAACAAAGCACCTTTTAAGCATTCATAATATCTGGCTCTTTTATGAGTATCGTTTATTAATTTGACACCATTAATCTTAGAAAGTGTTTCTCTAGCAATATCAACAGAGGGATCCATTCTCTTTTGAATAGCGGTTCTTTCGCCTAAAACATCGAACACATCAACCTCAATCTTATTGTATTTTGAGGTAATGGCTTTCGCAAGATTAAAAAGGAAATCAGTTCCGTAATGCCTATATAATCTGTGATTGTATATTATTCTTTTTGAACATTGCGTATTGTTGTCAAGTAAAAAGGGATCATACGGAGGAGGATTAATTTTGAATTTTTCCTCACAAAAATGAATAGAATACTTAGCATAGAGTTTTCTCAAGTAATCCTTTGAGGTTTGACTGTGAGTAAATACCACATCAGACATCTCCAACCCAGATAAAAAACTCATACATACTGAAAAGCCGATTCCACCATTATTAAGAGACTCATCGTATTGAAAGACATTGTTTACAAAAAGATATGGAATATAATGTGCATAAGATACAATTGACACATTTATTCCAAGAGCTTGAATAATTGCCTTGTAGTGAGGAACTTGTTCTACCTGATTTACGATAAGAACATCAGGAGATACTTTTGATATTATCTCCATTACTTTTGACCAATCAAAAGAAAACCTAACTTCATATTTATTAAATCCGAATTCTTTATTTATGTGAATACAGTTACAATCGGACAGTGGCTCAGGTGAGGCAAAGTAAAAACTATTCTGCTTCGTAAAATATGGAGATAGAAGATTATAAAAAATATAGCCTGAATCAGCTTGCATACGAGAACGATTACTAACGTTCAGAAATGTTAAAATTCTCATTTGAAATAATTAATGATGCTGTCATCATTATCCTTTCTTAATATATAGTCTGCTATCCACTCATCAGAGTATAACGCATTAATCCAAACGACTTTTGATTTGTCGATTCCTAATGAGAGAAAATAATTACTGCATCTATGAAAAACATTAAAGTCTTCATAAGTAATAATAATCAAATCAATTTCACAAAATATGTCGAATGAAATGCTGTTTTCATTTTCTACATCAAATATATCTCTTAAACTTAAAATCGAGCAGACAGAATTTAGATTACTATTTGTTATTTGCTGAAAAAAAGATATAGATGCGTCATTTTCACCGCAAATTATAATTTTCTTTTTATTCACAATCAGATCATATGGAAGACACCATTTTTTTGAATTTGATACTCGTAATACTTCGGATTGTTTAGCATTTAACAAATGGATACAGTTCAATAAAAAAGAATCTTTGCTATCATTTTCTAAAGATTTGATGATATTATAAGCAAAGTCATCTCTGTAAATCTCTTTAGGGTACTGCATGAAATTGTAATGATCACTTACATTATTTTTGTAATATGTGTAAAACGAGCTGAAACAATTGCCATCTGTAAATCTCATAAGCAGATAATAAACTATATTTTCGACAACCAGATTGAGAAAACTAATTCTATGTTTATTATATAAATCCTCACAGATCAATCTGTTTTCTAACTCTGAAAGTGCTTCAAACAAACACTTCCAGTTGCGTTCACCAGCAGAATACAAAGATGAAGCTATATTTGTTCTATGACATATAAAATGCTGATTCACGGATGTGATTCTTTCGCCGAACAAGTATGATAAGCAAACAAAAACCAGATCATTACACACTTTTGTCCCTTGAAAGAAAATATCATTTTTACGTATAAAATCAGTTCTATACATCTTATCCCAAGCCCATGTAACAGATAACTGAAATATACCGTCAGTTGTGTCAGCGGAAGAAAATACTTCTTTATTTGGAAACGAGGCATTGTCTTTACCAACAGGAGGCATCATATATGTTTCTTTAGTTATCACATTCAAACCATATCCTGTACAAAATACAATATCAGAGTTTGTGCTTAATGCTTTGTTTAACATACGCTCGACCATTAATGGAGAAAAGAAATCATCAGAATCTAAGAAAAGGACATACTCACCCTTTGCTTTAGAAAAGCCTACATTTCTCGCGGTTCCTGCATTCATATTTTCTTGTTGAATTAAAGAAATACGGCTATCAGACTGTTGTATTGCTTTGACTATCATTGCCCCATTGTCGGTTGAACCATCATCAACGCAAATAATCTCAATGTTCTTATATGTCTGCTTTATAAGCGATATTAGGCAATCTCCTATATACTGTTCTTCATTATAAAAAGGGATAATAACACTTACCAATTCTTTCATTTTTAATCCCCCTTATCATTTTATTATATTACAGTTCATAAAACACCCTGTTCTTAAAATACCCTATAACGCAAGTATTCGGTAGTTTTCTAACAACACTACTAAATGCATTTCCAAGTTTAACACAAATATGTGCATCGGATCCTAATACAACCCTACGTCCTCCAAGCTGAACATATCGATCAATGATACTGTATCGAGGCAGCGGTTCGTCAGAAGCATTCATGATGGAAGACGTATTAACTTCAAGAATAATGTCTTTTTTAATCATAGCATTTAATATTTCATCCATGATAGTATCACTGACGTTCCAATTATCAAAATAACGTCTGGGAAAATCTATATGTGCCATCGCCTGGAACTCGCATGTCTGAATTGATTTTAACATAAGATTATAGTATTCATCAATCGCTTTTGATTCCTCTATGTTTTTTGCACCTGGAAAAACAGAGCCATAGCAATGATGAATGCTTCCTAGAATATAATCAAAAGGCATAGAACTGTAATCCTCGAATTCAGTAGGGAATAGATGTGGCTCGGAGAATTCAATCCCAATCAAAATCTGGATGGAGTTATAAATACGTCTTAGCCTATTCACTTCATAGAAATATTCTGACACATCAAAATTTGTAGAAGCTTTATTAATTATTCTTCCCACATTTATTTCAGAAGAATTGAAATCTACATGATCCGTAAAACAAATAATTGGAATCCCAATCTCTATGGCTTTTATACACTGCTCTTCCATAGATGACTTTCCGTCGGGCGAAAAAGTAGTATGAATATGCATATCTGCCAGTCTCATATTATCCCTCCACATAAAATAAAATGGTTATTCCTTTTATACACAAAAATAATTGCATTATTGTAGAGACACACCTACTGCCGTGCAAAGAAAAGGCAGTACACCCACCTTTCATGTTGTGGTTAGCACGGGCGCATACATAGATGCGTCCGTGCGTCATAGTATTATGGTGAGCGCAAACGATAACCATTAAAAGAATAGTCAACAATGGTTAGAGGGTTAATTCATCATTAGTTTTTCTTACGTTTCCTTTTGGCTTTATGTTTTGCAAAAGGGTGACGTTTTTCTTTTCTTATCCCTCTTGTTGTATCAGCTTTATTGTCAGAAAGCTTGTGTATCACAGGCGACATCTTTTCAGGTGAATCAGACGTAGGAGCGTCGTTCCCTTTATTATAATCACTTACTAATTGACCACAGGCAGCTTTTATTCTATTACCTCTTGATTCCCGAAGTTTTACTTCCAAGCCAGCCTCCTCTAATCTAATCTTAAATGCAACCAATTGTTGCTTGTTAGGACGTTTGATTCTCTTACAGGCAGTTTCATTATATTGTAAAAGATTAATCAGTACATTTTTTCCTCTAAACCATTTACCAAGTTGTCTTACGTCTGAAGCCCTATCATTAATTCCAGGAGCGAGCAGATATGCAATGGTAATCTTTCTGTTATGTCGTTCAGAATAGGAAAGCGCAGCTTCGACAACACTATGAATGCTATTGGATTTCATGTGCGGCATAATCATGTTTCTAGTTGCTTGATCCGTTGCGTGAAGAGAGAGTGTAAACTGAATCTTTAAATGCTCCTCTCTCAGTCGCTTCAACTGTTCAACTGGTCCAACAGTCGATACATTTATGCCATCTGTAGGAAAATTAAGTCCATTGCGATCACGAAGTATATGAATACTTTTAATCAGATTATCATAATTAAAGAGAGGTTCTCCCATCCCCATAAAAACGATTCTGTTGACACGTTCTTTCAAAAGAACGATTTGCTGAACTATTTCAGCTGGTGAAAGATTGCGAATAAATCCATTTTTTCCTGATGCACAGAAAATACACCCCACCGGACAACCGACCATAGTGCTAACGCATACCGTATTGCCAGTCCTTCTTTTAATGCATACTGTTTCAATGCAGTAGCCATCTTGTAATTCAAAAGCATACTTTGTAGTATCTCCCCCTACATATATGTCTTTTATAGTCATAGTTTGATTTTTAGGACTTACGCCACTTTTATACAAGGTTTTGAATAAAGACTTAGCTCTTTCTTCTCCCATACATTTGGCTACTTCATCAAAAGTATAATTGTACGGATTGCCCTGAATCATTTCTAATGTAGGAGGGACCATTTTCTCTTTATTTGCCATGATAATTCCTTTCCTCGCATTGTATTTAAGTAATATTTTACACAAACCAACTTGTGTGGATTATAACTTGAAAATTTCAAAAGGGTACACAAACCCCATTGTATATATTATACATCTTTTTTTTCTTTCTGTCAAGATAGAAATTGCATCCCAATAATGTGAATTATATCATTTTTCACTTATTGGGATGCATACTTACTTAGAATAATCTCATAGTTGTTTATTCAATTCCTTGCTTCTTACTCCTGCCCTTTGTCTGATCCTTCGGCGCTCTCGGCTTCTTGGCGAGCCTTGCGGCATCACGCTTCGCACTT
>NZ_ADKM02000007.1 GCF_000178155.2 Hominimerdicola alba 8 | reverse complement strand
ATAGAAATAATAGCAATAATCAAGAAATTTCTTTATACCGGCTCCTGTATCGTCAAAGCCGATATCACTGCCATAGGAACTTGCATCATTATCTGTAGTATATGATGGAACTTCTCCTGCCGACTCTGCTCTCAGTATCGCAGTGAAGTCCACATACTTCAAAAGTCCGCCTGTATACATAGTATTGGTGACGAGCGCCAGCACAGTAACAAAGCTGAGAACTCTCTGCCATAGTTTTCTGTTGCTTCTATATGATCTGATTATTTCATTATTTTTATCATTTATATATTTCATGATATCACCACGCTGATTTTTATAGCTTTTGATAAGATGTGATCCCGATACTAATGCAATTCACAAGCAATATGCTTTGCAGCATCATTATCCCCTGTATAGGATACGTTTTCCTTTTTCTTATAGAGCTGCATTTCATACCGGCTTTTGCCTGAATTTGCAGAATTTACCTCGATTGTCACTTTATTCCAGCCATCGTGTTCTCCGTCACTTATTTCAGATGGTATGTTGTTTCCATCTTTGAAATTTACGCCCGAATAGTTGGTGAAAAAGAAATCATTTACCTCAAACCATTCAGGATCCCACATAATGTCCAGCGTTCCGCTGCCGCTGCCTGTTATGACATAATTATAAAAATCATAGTCTATCTTATTTGTATTTCTCTCTGCAAGAGTACCCGACCATGAAGCTGTTATCACGATATTCTTTGAACCATACAGCAGTGTACTGATAGGTGTAAGGCTTGAATCTCCCTGCGGGTCAGCCTCAACATAAACATAAAACTCAGGGTCAGTTTTTTCAAAATCGCTCGCAGGAACTATCACTTTGAATTTGTCGATAGAAGATGAACCGCCCGCAAGCACTTCATATGCTTCCGCAGAACCATAAACAATAGTGTAATCACTGCTGCTGTGATCTGAAAATTTTTTCATATCAGGTGAGGCTATAATGCCTGCTGAATTATTATCCTGTGCTTTTCCTATACTGTATCCTTCCGCTTTAGTTACATAGTTGTTATATGCAGCAGTGTCTTCACCCAACGCATTCCTTAATTCACTGAAAGTCATTATAGTGCCGTTATATTTTACTCTCAGCTGTGCAGTAAGGATATAGTTGATATCCACAGAATTCGGCATATCAGGAGAGTTCTGGTCGTAATTGCAGACATTTACATTAAACACTTCTGCGGGCATTCTTCTTTCATATGTCGTATTATACATGCAGTTGGAGGAGAACAGCACTTTCGGCGCTGATTTAGTTGTAACAACACGTTTTACCGATGATACCTCAGTATATATGGCATAACTCACAAAAGTACCGAATATCATCGCCACTATGACCAGCCATACTGTTATCCAGTGCTTTTTAAGTTTGTTCAACACCGTTTTCATCATCTGTTCTCCCTCCTTTCTGTAAGGTATAAAAGTATATCAGTTAGAAAATCTGCTGGCTGTAAGATATATCACATCAGTTTCCTTTTTATTTTCAGCAACGTTCCAATCCTTGAAATTTCCTGTTTGCGCTGTTTCGTCCCAGCTTATTTCCAGTATAAAGTAATCATGATCGCTGTTGCTGTCTGTCGTTATTCTTTTGCTCTGTTCATAGATCGGTACTGCATAGATCTCAGGATCATCAGCTTTATTATAAGTATCTTCATAATATTTTCCACTGCCTACAGCAAGTTGTCTGCCATAGTATCCTTTTGAACCCGTATCAGGATTTTTTGCCTCAAGATCTATCTTCCCATCTTTTTTATAATAGAAAGTATAATCGGCAGCAGTAGTACCAGCCTGATTTTTAATCGGGAGAGATACATATGTTACATCAGGTTCAGCAGGGGCTTTGTCATAAGTGAATTCTTTTGCCCTGTAGATCTCATATACAAACGGGATATTCGTTGTATGTGCAAGCTGTATCTGATACGGTATCTTATAATCGCCCGCACTCACGCTGAACACGACCATATGATGTTTTCCTTCTGCAACCTCCTCAATATCTATATTACTAAGGTCGAAGTACTGTATTGCATCATAGTGCGCCGCACGAATATCAAGATTATCAGGTTCCTTGATCTTTGTGAATGCTTCGAGTTTTCCTCCCTGTGCGAACCATGCGTAAACAGGCAGTATCATTATTGCAAGGGTCAGCAGTGAAGCTGCCGCGACCTGCATCTTTTTCCACTTACTTAAGCTGTTGAACTTTTGCTTCAAGCCTTTATCTTCGCTGATATTTTCCGTATTCGCAGAGAGATCCCGATCTATGGAAAGTTTTTTCATATTTTCATTTGAATTTTCCATTTCCTTCATCTGTATCACTCTCCTGCATCGGGTAGATCATTGTTTTCAGTTTCCTCCGTTATCGTCCTCATCACTGCTGCTCTCTTTCACAGACAGCTTTAAAAGAACGTAATTTACGCGCATACCTATTTCATTATCACCCTGATCGTACATATCTCCGTATAGATCGTAATGCGCTGCAATATCGTTTACAGCATCTATCTCATCACTCGCTGACGCACCTTTCAGGTAGTAATGCGGGTATTCATGGATATTTCCGATTATTTTATCATAAGATGTTCCCGAAGTGAACGGCAAAGTAATAACATCGGGAAAATCAGAGGCATCTACAAGCGTACTCAGCGTACTCGGCCAGACCCAGAAGATATCCACCTGTGTTGCCGTGTCTTTTCCGCTTATCGTCCTGTTAAAAACACGGTGCATATCACCATCTGACAGGATCGGATCGGAATAAGTTATGACAGTTTTACCGTCCTTTAAAGTTTTATCTCTATTTTCAAAAAGTAATATATGCCCGTTAAGCAGATTACGCGCAGTCATGCCATTTCCATTTTCAACTTTTTCAAGAGTGTTCATAACTATTTTATCATCGGTCTTATCATTTTCTGTTCCGTTATCATCAACATACTTCTGATATCCGATCATTTCAAAGTTAAATTCAAGATCAACGCTGTCCACCTTAGGGGTAACATAAAATGATATGACCCCATCAGTACCGGGACGAATGCCGCGGTCACCATGATCTGTGATCTCACTGTCATCATTGTAAACAGGTTCGTTATAATTTATCATATTATTGTCAGCCGTCATTTCCCAGTAGATGGCATTGTCTTCATGGACTAATATATGATACGGGTCTTTGAAGATGCCGTCTTTGCTGTGTTCCAGCATGGTGATCTCAAAAGTCTGACCACCGATCTTCATACCCATACCGCCTGACTCAACACTTTTGTTCATCGTGAACCAGCTTGCTGTCGCAAATACAAGTATCACCGCCGCGAGTACAGACATTGAGCCAAATTTTATCAGCGCTCTCCTGCGCTTGTTTTTTTCTTCCCTGACCGTTTCAAGCTGCTGCGCATGATCTTCGGCTGCTTTTGCAAGTGCTTCCGATATCGGCATCTCAGCCTGTTCACCTTTTCGGATAAGGTCGTTAACATCTTTTCCGCTCACTGTACTCACCTCGCTTTTTCGGGCTTTTTGCCGTTTGGCGACACTTCGCCCAGTGTATACTTATCCGATTTTATTATAGCACAAGATTTGTAAATATTCAAGTGGTAATTAAAAGGAAAATCACAATTGATTTTTATATAATTTGTACATTACGATATAGTTAATTTTTTGCACTATTTATAATTATTGCATATAGAAAGAAATTAAATTTCGATGATATCATCACGTTTTTTGCAAGCAGTTTGATATGTTAAATATATATACATCTTTTGAGGGCATTTATATACTATATGTAGTTTAGCTATGATAAAATTATTAACAAAAAGTGCCCTGCGGAAAGCATTTTTTCCGCAGGGCGACAGTTCTTCTGTTCAGTCGTTATGAAAGCTACATATTTATCGTGGTCAACAGTGCGAACATCAGCATAAGAAAAAGCAGAACGCCCATTATGCCGAACTTTATCAGCGAACTTTTAAGCGCCCGCCTTTTTTCTTCAAAGGCGGTGCTGTTCGGCAAAACAGACTGTTTCTTTGCGTTTTCATCGGTAATTTTGATATTATCCATCTGTTCCACCTCGCTTTGAATTTTTGCATTGTGATATTTAAATCTATTGTACCATATTTCTGTCCGATTTACAATTGACATTTTCAAGAAATAGCACTATTCGATTTGTATACAATATACAACATCAAAGCGCGAAAACTGTCACCGAAAAAACTTTGCATGCCACAACGGAAATTTTCCGATAAAAGCGCAATAAACGACACATTTTTGACCCTTTCGTGATTGACTGTAGGCTTAAAATATGGTATAATATAAAAAATAATACCGTTTTCTATGATACTGAAAAGTGGTGAACTATGAACGAAAATAAAAATATAATCAATATACTAACAATGAAGATAGGTGATGACACCCGACGGCAGTGTCACATCAACGTTGCGATGTCGATAATAGTCTGTATCTCGGCGGGCATAATGCTTGTAATGAACATTCTCAAGCATTCTACGCTTATGACCATCACCTCGCTGGTGCTGGTGGCAGGTTTTACCGTAACAGGCATAATGGCGGGCGTACTGAAAAAAATCAGAGCTTCATCGGTGGTCATGGCGCTGATACTTACGGGCGTTTTCACCGTTTTTCCGATTTCAGGCGGCAACGAAGGCTTTTCGGTGCTGTGGGTACTGCTGATACCTCTTTTCAGCATAAGCCTTTTTGGTCTGCGGATAGGTCTGGGCATGAATTTTTATTTTCTTTTGCTTATCATAGCGCTTTTCTATTCACCGCTTAATGTACACATCGCTGACCTTTACACCGATAATTTCATGAAGCGTTTCCCCGTACTTTTTATTGCCGACTCTGCGACTGCGCAGTTCATCGCGCTGAGTTCGGAATACTACTACAAGATGACACGCCTGCAAGTCTACACCGATGACATGACAGGCGCATATAACAGAAAATATTTCATGGAAATGCTTGAAAGACCCGATATGCGAAAGAATGACCTGTGCATCTCGGTGATAGATGTGAACGGTCTTAAGGAAATCAACGACTCGAAGGGTCACGCGGCGGGCGATGAAATGATATGTTCGGTACCTCAGTTTGCGCGTAAAGCATTCGGCAAAGATGCGATCATAGCCAGGACGGGCGGCGATGAATTTGCCATACTTACCGTCGGCAGCCGCGAAGATATCGAAAAGAAGACCGAAAAAATGAAAGAATATGCCGCAAAACACAAGGGCAAACTGATAGATCATGTGTATCTTTCGGTGGGTTCTGCCTGTCAGTCCGATTACAAGGATCTCGACCCTGACGGACTTTTCCGCAAAGCCGACAAGTTTATGTATGAAGATAAAACAGCTTACTACAGCCAAAAGGGTCATGACAGAAGACACCGATAATAAGTCAAAAACAGAAGGGATATGCAGTCTGCTTACGGCTGAAATCCCTTCTTTTTTATGGTTATCCCGCTGACACACCAAAATAAACGATGTTATATTGGGAACTGAATATAGTTGGCGTTTATCTTTCCCCCGCCTGCGGCGGGGGAAAGATAACATCAACTCAGTATTTCCTTGTTATAAAGGTATTTTTGGGTGGTGTGCTAAAGGGATAGTCATATCAACGATTTTTTCTTTATCATGGTTGACTGCAAGGGCTGTTTGTGGTATAATTCCATTGTAAAGACCGAAAGGAGTTTGCTATGGTACTTTATTATTCATCTACGGGCAACACCGAATACATCGCCCGAATGCTTGCCAAAGAGATAAATGACGAATGTACAGACCTGCTTGAACGCATACGCGAACAAGACTTCACCAAGATAAAATCGGAAAAGCCTTTTGTTATATGTGCGCCTGTTTATGTCGGAGAAATGCCCACATTCCTGCGCGACTATCTTAAGCGTCTGCCGCTGGTCGGCAGCAGGGAGGTCTACTTTGTTTTTACAGACGGCGGTTCTGCGGGCATCGCGGGGGCGCTTGCAAAGACCATTACTATCAAAAAGGACATGGTATTCAAAGGTTACGCCGACTTCCTGATGCCGTCAAACTATATCGTCAATAACGGTTTCCCATCTACCCCGCATGATGAATGTATCAGACGCATCAAGGCGGCAGCAGACAAAGTAACTGAAACCGCAGAAGTCATAAAGCGAGGCGATGAACTTTCTTCGCGGCATGTTAGTTTCATGTCGAAAGCACTGACCATGCCGATGAATGCTTTCTGGACAAAATTCATGCAGCCCTCAAAGAACTTTCATGCCACTGACAAATGTGTAGGCTGCGGCAAGTGCAGCAAGGTCTGTCCGCTGAAAAATATCCGCATGGAGAACAAAAAACCCCGCTGGCAGAACCCATGCGCCCACTGCATGGCGTGCATATCCAACTGCCCCGCCAAAGCTATCGAGTATGCCGACATCACCACCAAAAAAGAGAAATACCACATCAAAAATTACCTTGATATCATCAACAACAACTGATAAATGCAAAGCCGCTTCTGCGTGAAGCGGCTTTTTTCATTAATATGACTATCCCTTTAGCACACCAACTAAAAATGCAGTAAACAAAAGGATAATTGAGCGCCATACGCCAAGAACCCTATAGCAATCCGCCTTAAAATTCAGACAAAATCCAGTCACAAAACCCATAAATCCCAGCTTTTGCGACTGGATTTTGTGAATTTAAAAAGTTGGATTGCTATAAGTTCTGTATAGCCGCTGTTTTTGTGGTGTGTCAGCGGGATAACCACATTCATTAATGAATATCGCACAAAGCAAAACGGGCAGCTTCAATAGAAGCTGCCCG
>NZ_ADKM02000008.1 GCF_000178155.2 Hominimerdicola alba 8 | reverse complement strand
ACTTTGCCTGCACACTTTTTATTTATTATTTCTGTCCCGCTGACATGCCGCGCTGTATAGCTTTTCAGCGTGCGTTGACAATAGTTTGCAGTAAAATTTTTCGTGGTTATCCCGCTGACACACCACAAAAACGGCGGTTTTACAGAACTTAAGGTGGTTGGCGTATATCTTTCCCCCGCCACAGGCGGGAGAGTGACACGACCTTATCGGAATCTATTTTTTGTTTGCATCAGGTGCTATGAACATGGAGTCACCGAAAGAGAAAAACCTGTATTTTTCTTCAACGGCGATCTTGTAGGCGTTCATCGTGTTGTCGTAGCCCGCAAATGCCGAAACAAGCATTATCAGCGTGCTTTCGGGCAGATGGAAATTAGTTATAAGACCGTCCAGCACCTTGAACTCAAATCCCGGATAAATGAATATCTCGGTAAAGCCATCGCATGGGCGAATGTCACCGTAAAGCGCCGCCACGCTCTCCAATGTGCGGCAGGAGGTCGTTCCCACTGCGATGACGCGCCCGCCCTCAGATTTTGTCTTGTTGATGAGTTCGGCTGTTCTTGCGGGAAGTTCATAATGCTCACGGTGCATCTTGTGGTCAAGCACCCTGTCCTCCTTGACGGGTCGGAAAGTCCCCAGACCCACATGCAGTGTAACGTATGCGATATTGACACCCATAGCTTCGATGTCAGCCAGCTGTTCTTTTGTAAAGTGCAGACCCGCAGTTGGCGCGGCAGAAGAACCTATCTCGTTGGAGTAGACTGTCTGATAGCGCTCTTTGTCTTTGAGTTTTTCGGTGATGTACGGCGGCAGCGGCATCTGACCTATCTCGTCCAGCGCCGCAAAGAGATTTGTGCTGTCATCACACTCAAATCTTGCGATGCGGTTGCCGTCTTCCAGCACTTCGGTTATCTCGGCTCTCAAAAGACCGCCCCCGAATACAAAGCGCCTGCCCACACGCGCCTTTTTGCCCGGTCTGCAAAGTATCTCCCATTCAAGGTTGCCCCTCTGTTCCACCAGCAGGAACTCAATGAACGAGTGTGTGTCCTCAGTTTCACCGTAGATACGCGCAGGCAGAACACGCGAGTCGTTCAGCACCAGCAGGTCACCTTTTCTGAGGTGGTCGCATAGATTGTAGAAGTGGTCATGTCCCACCTCTCCCGTGTACCTGTCAAGGCACAGCATGCGCGAAGCGTTGCGCGGCTCGATGGGGGTCTGTGCGATAAGTTCCTGCGGCAGGTCGTAGTAAAAGTCTGACTTCTTCATGTCGTTGATGTCCAGCATTTCAATTCTCCTTAATGATTTAAACTTTTTACCCTAATTTTCAGATGTTCCCGCAAGACGGTCAGATGTCCGCAAAGGGCGGAAAACTCAGGTTTTGCAGGCGGTAATTTACAAAAAATTCATAAAAATATCGCTTTGTAGCGTGATATGTCTATTGACAAGCAGGCGAAAGTGTGTTATCCTATGGTTTAGAACAGATAGAGGTGCAGTTGAAAAGAGTAACACGGTCTGACCCCGAAAGGTCAAAGCAGCCCATGCCTACAGACCGATGTGAAAGGTAAAACTGCCGAAGCCTGCGGCGCGGGAACCCGCTTGCTGACTGATGGTTCAACAGATCATCGGTTGTCATCATGACTTTATGATGGAGTGCTATCGGCGGAAAGTTATCTTGCCAACATTCTAATTATATTGTATGATGCGCCGGTTTTCAACCGGTTTTTTTATTATTCTACAATTTTTTATGTTTTGCGCAAAAATATCGCATATACTGTTTGTCTGTTTGGTTGATATGACGAGTGCGCAAGAGAAAAGGAGTTTTTGTTATGGAAAAGAAGTTCAAGGTAGGTATCATCGGTGCAACAGGTATGGTTGGTCAGAGATTTTCTCTGATACTCGACAAGCACCCATGGTTCGATGTTGTTTGTCTGGCAGCTTCCCCAAGAAGTGCAGGCAAGACTTATAAGGAAGCAGCAGGCAGCAAGTGGAAGCTGGCTGACCCGATGCCTAAGTCTATGGAAGATATGGTAATAATGAACGCAGAGGAAGATGTTGAGAAGATAGCTTCTATGGTAGATTTCGTTTTCTGCGCTGTTGATATGAAGAAGGACGAGATCAGAGCACTGGAAGAGAAGTACGCTAAGGCTGAGTGCCCTGTAGTTTCCAACAACTCCGCTCACAGACATACTGATGATGTTCCTATGGTCATCCCTGAGATCAACCCCGATCACATCGAGATCATCGCTTCCCAGAGAAAAAGACTGGGCACCAAGCGCGGCTTCATCGCAGTTAAGTCCAACTGCTCACTGCAGAGCTATGTTCCCGCTCTGGCACCTCTGCACACCAAGTACAAGGTAACTAAGGCTCTGGCTTGCACCTATCAGGCAATTTCCGGCGCAGGCAGAACTTTTGAAACATGGCCTGAGATACTCGACAATGTTATCCCTTACATCGGCGGCGAGGAAGAGAAGAGTGAGCAGGAGCCTATGAAGATCTGGGGTCACATCGAAGGTGACAAGATCGTTGACGCTACTGAGCCCGCTATCACAGCACAGTGCCTGAGAGTTCCTGTTTCTGACGGTCACACCGCTGCTGTATTTGTCAGCTTCGAGAAGAAGCCTACTAAGGAAGAGATCCTTCAGGCTTGGAAGGAATTTGCAGGCGTTCCTCAGGAAATGCAGCTGCCTTCCGCTCCCAAGCAGTTCCTTAACTACTTCGAGGAGAACGACAGACCTCAGGCTAAGCTGGACAGAAACCTTGAGGGCGGCATGGCTGTTTCCATCGGCAGACTGAGAGAAGATACTCAGTATGATTACAAGTTCGTTTGCCTGTCCCACAACACCCTGAGAGGTGCAGCAGGCGGCGCTGTTCTGCTGGCTGAACTGCTGGCTGCAAAAGGCTATTTTGACTGATCTGTTAACTAGATAAAGCAGCATGGACTACTTTATTTCAGATATGCACTTTGGTCATGAGGACAGAGTGAAGTGGGACGCCAGACCTTTCAAAGACGCAGCCGAGATGTTCTCGGTCATGCGTGAAAGGTGGAACGCAAGGGTCAGGGAAGATGACGATGTGTGGATAGTCGGTGACTTTACTTATTACGGTGAGACCGATGATGAGAACATACGTCATTATGCGCTGAACCTTAACGGCAGGAAGCACCTTATATACGGCAATCATGATGACCGTATAAAAAATTCTCCCGCACTTCAGCATCTGTTCTGTGAATGTGTATACGAGAAATATATCGAGCGTGACGGCAGGAAGTTTTTCCTTGCACACTACCCGATGGTAGAATGGTATCGCAGACCTCAGGGCTGTGTGCTTATCTACGGTCATATCCATGGCAGCTGTGATGACGGCTATGATTTCATGGCAGCGCACCGTAAAGATGAGGCATTCAATGCGGGCTGCATGATAAACGGCTATGTTCCCGTAACTTTTGAAGAACTAGCTCTGAACAACGAGTCATTCCGTCAACAATATATATCCGATAAGGAGAAATGATCATGAAGAAGACTATTTTTACAGGCGCAGGCGTGGCTATCGTCACACCTATGAACGCCGACGGTTCTATTAATTTCGATAAGCTGGGCGAACTGATCGACTGGCAGATCGCAGAGGGCACAGATGCTATAATCATCTGCGGTACAACAGGCGAAAGCTCTACCATGACTGATGAAGAGCATATCGATACCATCAAGTTCGCTGTTGACAGGGTAAACCACAGGATCCCCGTTATCGCAGGCACAGGTTCCAACCACACCGATTATGCGGTGGGTCTTTCAAAGAAGGCTGAGGAAGTCGGTGCTGACGCTATCCTGCTGGTAACACCTTACTATAACAAGACCTCTCAGAAGGGTCTGATAGTTCATTATACAACTATCGCTAATGCTGTGAATATCCCGATAATCCTGTATAATGTTCCATCAAGAACAGGCGTGAACATCACCCCTGAAACTCTTAAGGAACTGTCTAAGGTGAAGAATATCGCGGCTGTCAAGGAAGCAAGCGGCAACATCTCGCAGATAGCAAGAGTTGCGGCACTCTGCGGTGATGACTTGGATATCTATTCGGGCAACGATGACCAGATCGTTCCTATAATGGCTATAGGCGGCAAGGGCGTTATCTCGGTGCTGTCAAACGTTATGCCTAAGGAAACTCACGAGATCACACAGCTGTGTCTTGAAAACAAGTATCCTGAGGCTCAGACTAAGATGAACAAGGTGCTGGAATTTGCAAATTCCAACGGTCTGTTCTGCGATGTCAATCCAATTCCTGTCAAGGAAGCCCTCAACCTGATGGGCTGGGAGGTAGGCGAGTGCCGTCTGCCGCTGGTAAAGATGGAAGAGGCTAAGATCGAAAAGCTGAGAGCTAAGATGGCTGAGCTGGATCTTGTAAAGTAAAAAGTAAACTGCGAGGGCGGAGCGGTGAACGCTCTGCCCTTATGTTTTAACGTAAAAATGAAAGGACTGATAAAAATGACAAACATAGTTATCTGCGGCGCTAACGGTCATATGGGCAGAGTTATCGCTGATGTTATAAGCGGACGTGAAGACTGTAAAGTCATTGCGGGTATCGACAAGTTCACCACCGCGTATGCTGATTTTCCCATAGTTGCATCAGCAGGTGAGCTGACTGAAAAGCCCGATGTCATCATCGACTTTTCTCACCCCTCTACCCTCGATGAGCTGCTGAATTACTGCCTGTCCAACGGCACAGCACTGGTCATCGGCTCAACAGGCTATAACGAGGAGCAGACTGCTAAGATCAAAAAGGCGGCTGAACAGATCCCGCTGTTCTTCACATTCAATATGTCGCTGGGCATCAACCTGCTGGCTGACCTCGCTAAAAGGGCTACAAAAATACTGGGCGACCAGTTCGATATCGAGATAGTCGAAAAGCACCATAACCAGAAGTTAGACGCTCCTTCGGGCACAGCTATCATGCTGGCAAATGCTATCAATGAAGAACTTGACAACAGGTGCAGCTATACCTATGACAGACATTCTGTCCGCGCAAAGAGGACAAAGAACGAGATCGGTATGCACTCGATACGCGGCGGCACGATAGTCGGTGAGCATGAGATAATCTTTGCAGGCCGTGACGAAGTCGTAAGCCTTAAGCACGAAGCCCACTCGAAGTCGGTATTCGGCGTAGGCGCTGTTAATGCGGCTGTTTTCCTCAGCGGCAAACCTGCGGGTCTGTACGCTATGGGCGATATGCTGAAAGAAGCATAATAAATGATCGGGCGGTCATCGGCTGCCCGATTTTTTTGTAAGTGTAAATTTACCTATTGCAATTTGCGGCGCTGTGTGTTATAATTAAAATGTATTATTTTTGAGCAGAAAGGAACTGAAAAATATGCTTTCAGATATTGAGATAGCCAAGCAGGCTAAAATGCTGAAGATCTCCGAGATCGCAAAGAAACTGGGTATTTCCGAGGAGGAGTATGAGCCATACGGTCACTATAAGGCTAAACTCTCCGAGAGTCTTTATGAGAAGACTAAGGATAAGCCTGATGGCAAGCTGATACTCGTCACAGCTATCAACCCCACCCCCGCAGGTGAGGGCAAGACCACTATTTCGGTAGGTCTGCATGAAGCGATGCACGTTATCGGCAAAAACTCCATTCTCGCCCTGAGAGAGCCTTCTCTCGGACCTGTTTTCGGTATCAAGGGCGGCGCAGCAGGCGGCGGATACGCACAGGTAGTCCCGATGGAGGACATAAATCTCCATTTTACAGGCGACATGCACGCTATAACTGCGGCGAACAACCTGCTCTGTGCGCTTATCGACAACAGCATGCAGCAGGGCAATCCCCTGCACATCGACCAGCGCCGTATAATGTTCAAGCGCTGCCTTGATATGAACGACCGCGCACTGAGAGATATCGTAATCGGTCTGGGTTCAAAGGTCAACGGCATACCCCGTGAGGACTCTTTCCAGATAACTGTTGCTTCCGAGATAATGGCGATACTCTGTCTGGCGGCTGATCTTGATGACCTGAAAAAGCGCATCGAGCGTATTCTGGTAGCTTACACCACCGACGGCAAGCCTGTTTTTGCTAAGGATATCGGCGGCTGCGGCGCTATGGTCGCTCTGCTCAAAGATGCTCTTAAGCCAAACCTTGTGCAGACATTGGAGAATAACCCCGCTCTTATTCACGGCGGTCCTTTCGCAAATATTGCACATGGCTGCAACTCGGTACGTGCAACAAAGCTTGCGCTGAAACTGGCTGACTATACCATCACAGAGGCAGGCTTCGGCTCAGATCTGGGCGCTGAAAAATTCTTTGATATCAAGTGCCGCTTTGCAGGACTCAAGCCCAGCTGCGTAGTTCTGGTGGCAACTATCCGCGCACTGAAATACAACGGCGGCGTGCCGCGTGCAGAACTCACCGAAGAGAATGTTCCCGCACTTGAAAAGGGCATCGTGAACCTTAAGACACATATCGAGAATATGCGCAAATTCGGCGTTCCTGTCGTTGTTGCCATCAATCGTTTCGGCACCGATACCGATGCAGAGATAGAGGTCATCAAGAAGACCTGTGCTGAAATGGGCGTTGAAGTTTCGCTGGCTGAGATCTTCGCTAAGGGCGGCGCAGGCGGAACTGATCTGGCGCAAAAAGTGGTCAGCACTATAGACAACTATAAGAGCGATTTCAAGCCTATCTATGATGAAAAGCTGCCTATCAAGGAAAAGCTGAACATCATCGCTAAGGAGATCTACCGCGCTGACGGCGTTATTTTCACCGCACAGGCTGAAAAGGCGCTGAAAGAGATCAACGAACTGGGCTACGGCGACATTCCGGTCTGCGTTGCAAAGACCCAGTATTCGCTGTCTGATGATCCTACCAAGCTGGGCAAGCCCGAAAACTTCGAGATAACCGTCCGTGACCTGAGAGTTTCGGCAGGTGCAGGCTTCGTTGTAGCTTATACAGGCGATATAATGACCATGCCGGGTCTGCCTAAGGTTCCTGCTGCTAATAACATCGACTGCGACAATCAGGGTAATATTTACGGGCTGTTCTGATAAACTGAACTGAGGTGCAAAATGAAAACCAAAGCCATGCCCGCAAGGGCGACAGCTGAGGATATTGACACAAACCGGTCTGTTAAAACGGACAAAAGGCATAAAAATAAACAATTGAAATGGCTGATCGGCAGTACGGTGTTTTTCCTGCTGCTGAACGGCATTTCGCTGATCAGCACACCTTTTTGCGACTTCTAC
The DNA here is from genome assembly GCF_000178155.2 of Hominimerdicola alba 8. Classification (GTDB taxonomy): domain Bacteria; phylum Bacillota; class Clostridia; order Oscillospirales; family Ruminococcaceae; genus Hominimerdicola; species Hominimerdicola alba_C. The sequence goes on along the minus strand of NZ_ADKM02000008.1, from coordinate 98,593 downwards.
CAGCATTGGGTATACCCCGTCTGGGGGCAGACCTACGGGCGGCTGACTTCGCTGCTGCCGTTCTCTTTCGGTGAATTGCTGATCGCAGCGGCAGTATTCGGCATACCGCTCTCGCTGATCGTGATGGCGGTGCTGCTGATCTTCAAAAAAAGCAGCCGCAGGAAGACAGCTAGGATATTCGGCTTTGTTTACAGCTGGATAGCTGTGTTCATACTTGGTACAGAAACGCTGAACTGCTTTGTGCTGTACCACACTTCAACATTTGAACAGCAGAATTCCATCAGCACATCGCAGCATACCGATAATGAACTAGAAGCGCTTGCGTTCAGATTAGTCGAACAGATAAACGTTCTTGCAAAAGAAGTAGAGCGCGATGATAAAGGAAAATTTCTGCTTACATCGGATGTCACTGAGGTATCGCGTAAGGCTGTCGCGGATCTTGATGATGAGTTCAAGAACTTTGGCGGATATTACGTGCGTCCGAAAAGCATCTATTGCTCTTTTTTCATGAGCCAGATGGATCTGATGGGAATTTATTTTCCCTTTTCGATGGAAGCAAACTACAACAACGAAATGTATAAGGCGAAGCTGCCATGTACTGCTTGTCACGAACTTGCCCACACTAAGGGCTTCATGCGCGAAGAAGAAGCTAATTTCATAGCTTTTGTCGCATGTGACAGGTGCAGCAATGTTGAGTTCAGATATTCTGGATATCTTTCTGCACTGACTTATGTGCGCAATAAGATATTCGAGTATGCTGACGAGAACACAAAGATAAAACTTGACAGCGCCATATGTGACGAAGTCTGGACTGATATAGACGCTAACCGTGAGTTCTGGAGATCGGTCGAAGAAGCCGAAGATACTGTGTTTGACAGCAGGACAGTCAGCGAAGTGAGCGACAAGGCTATGGAAGCATCGCTGCACGCAAATGGTGTCAAAGACGGTAAAAAAAGTTACGGCAGAATGGTCGATCTTATGTTGAATTACTACGGCGAGCACAGCTTTTACAGCGAATAGAATGGTTGTGATAAATTGAACTTTACATATAAAACCAACTCGGCAGAGGAAACTATCGTGCTTGGCCGTGAGATAGGCAGAAGGCTTCGCGGCGGTGAGATCATTGCATATCGCGGGGGACTCGGTGCAGGAAAAACTACGATCACTCGCGGAATCTCAGAGGGAATGGGGCTTGGTGACGAGGTCACCTCACCTACCTTTGCTTTGGTCAATGAGTACCGAAAAAAGGATAGCAAACTGAGTCTTATCCACTTCGACATGTATCGCATTACATCTGGTCAAGACCTGGAAACTACGGGCTTCTTTGACTATATGGACGATGATTCGGTGCTTGCGGTCGAGTGGTCTGAGAACATCGATGATGATCTTCCCGATGACTGCATAAAAATTACTATCAACAGGCTTTCAGATGACGAGCGTGAAGTTGTCATCGAAACCTGTGACGGAGATGATAGATTTGAAAATATTGGCAATTGATACCAGCGGTAAGATAGCTTCGGTGGCTGTAAGCGATGGTAAACTTCTTTGGGAGAAGACGGTTTTTACAAAACTTACCCACTCGCAGGTGATCCTACCGATGGTAACACAGGCACTTGAAGAAACAGGGTTTGATTATTCTGAACTTGACTGCATCGCTGTAGCCAACGGACCCGGTTCCTATACGGGGCTTCGCATCGGTATAGGGGCGGTCAAAGGCATCTGTCTGGGGGCGACGAATATCAAGGCGGCAGGTGTTTCGACTCTGCTTGCGCTGGCGTACAACTGCCGCTCTTTTGAGGGCAGGATAGCCGCTGTGATGCGGGCGCGTCCCAAGATAATATATGGTGCGGTATTTGAGTGTTCATGCGGTGAGATCACTCGTGTCACTGAGGATAAGGTCTGCGGTGAGGACGAATTTTTTGCTCTTTTTGACCCATGTGACAACATTATGTTGGTGGGTGACTGCGCTGAAGAAATGAAAATGTCCCGATTTGCGGACAGCAATAATGTCAGATGTGCGCCGGAAAACTGCGTTTTGCAGAGGGCTTCTTCCATCTGTGAAGCCGTTGAAGATGATCCTTCGCTCTTGTGCAGTGCTGATGATCTTGCAGTTTCATATTTGCAGGCAACTAAGGCTGAGAAAGACAAGGCTCACCGTGACAATTAAGAAAAACTGAATTTTATGGAGGGTATTTAAATGAAGATAGCTATAGGCTGTGACCACGCAGGTCCCGAACTTAAGGCTGAGGTGCTTCAGTATCTCGATGAAAAGGGCATAGAATATGTTGATCTGGGCGTTCAGAAAGGCGAAAAATGCGACTATCCCGATAAGGCAAAGGAAGTCTGCGAAAAGGTAACGAGCGGCGAGTGTGACTGCGCTGTGCTTTTCTGCGGTACAGGCATCGGTATGTCGATGGCAGCTAATAAGGTCAAGGGCATCAGGGCTGCCTGCTGTTCGGACTATTTTTCTGCTAAGTTCACCCGTGCACACAATGATGCGAATGTGCTGTGTATCGGCGCAAGGGTCGTAGGCGCAGGACTTGCCTGTGAACTGATACAGGTGTTCCTTGATACTCCTTTCGAGGGTGGCAGACACCAGCGCAGGGTCGATAAGATACACGATATCGAAAATAACTGATGTACAAATTTGATTAAATATTACATTAACTTTTGTGTAAAATGATAATAAAACTCTCCGAAAAAGGCTGTTTTCTTCTTGAAATTGTCTTTTCAGAGAGTTTTTTCATTTTTTGGTAAATTGTTTCTATTGACAATTTGATGAAAATCTTGTATAATAAACAAGATAAAATGTAACCTTTGTGTAATATTTTATGGAGGGTATAAAAATGAATTTTATTAAAGCGGCAGCAAGCGCTGCAATTGCGGCGGTAATTTGTTCGTGTGCAGCAATTTCGGCAACGGCTGACACTTTCGGTGAGATCATCGGTACTGATGGTCAGGGCTTTGAGTTCACCACCGTTGATGCTTCTCAGGACGCCGAATATCTTAAATACAGACATGAGCTTTTCCTGCAGGCAGCATCAAGCAATTCGCCCGCAGGCAGGATCAAGTCGGATTTCCCCGAACTCTGCGCATATGGAAGTTACCTCACCCATGACAGTCGTTTTGACGGCATGGACAGGGATTTCTGCATCGATGTTTCCCAGTGGCAGTCTTACATAGACTGGAAAGCGGTCAAGGCTTCGGGCATCGATAACTGCATAATCAGACTGGGCGTGCGCGGCTACGGCTCGGCAGGCACACTGATGATCGATGACCGATATTTTGAGAATATCAGGAATGCTAAGGCGGCAGGTATGAATGTGGGTGTTTATTTCTACACTCAGGCTATCAGCGAGGCTGAGGCGCGTGAAGAAGCTGACTACTGTGCGGCTGCCCTGAAAGACTATTCGCTGGAACTGCCCGTTTACTACGATATCGAAAGCGTTGACTATGATTACGGCAGACTTGACCATGCAGGGCTCAGCTATAAACAGAAAACTGCACTTTGCAGCGCTTTCTGTGACAGGATAGAGTCATACGGCTACCAATCGGGCGTTTATGCAAACCTCTACTGGCTCACCAGCCTTATAGATGGTCCGTCGCTGGGCATGAATTACAAGACATGGGTCGCTGCATATCTGTCATCTATCAACTACGGCGGCATTTATGATATGTGGCAGTATTCCAGTCAGGCATCTATTGATGGTATCTACGGCAATGTTGATATCAGTGTTATGTACGATGTTGACTACTCGCCCACGACTGCGCTTAAAGCCGAACTTGACGGCAAAAAACTCAGCTGGAACAAAGCGAACGGCGCTGACGGCTATACTGTTTACGGCAGCAATGACGGCAGCAGCTTTACAGCGGCAGGTGACGCTGAGGGCTGCAGCTTTGATATCACAGGCAGCAATTACAGTTTCTATCGTGTAGCGGCGTACAACTATTTTGCAGGTAAAAGACATTATGGTCACAATTCCAATAATGTTGCTGTTAAGACCTATTCTGAGATGACTGAGGGGCTTTCAGTAAAGCGTTCGGGCATCGACAGGGTAATGCTGAGTTGGCAGCCGACTGACGGCGCGGCAAGCTATGAAGTATACACTACCGATGGCAGCAGCACAAATCTTGTGGGCAATACCGCTGAAACATCTTTTGAGATAAGCGGCAAAAACTTGCAGGAATTCAGGGCTTATGTCAGACCATATAACGCTGACGGCATCGGCGGCAAGGTGTCTGAGGAGATAGAACTTCCTGCCAATACACCTTCAGGTATCCCAAGTCTTGAACGTGTGGGCACAAAACTTGTATGGACTAATGTAGAAGATGCTGACGGCTACATCGTTACTTTCAGCGGCATATCAGGTGTCGGAGAAACCCGCGTTGACGGCAACAGCTTCTATATGGACGAAGAACGCGACGGCACATACTACGTGCAGGCATATATCATGCTTGAAGGCAGAAAATTCCGCTCAGAGGCTTCCAACACTATCGAATTCAAGGGCATCAGCTATCCGCCAAAGGGCGAATTAGTTCTCGATGCAGGTGACGGTGAACTTGTGTGGAACAAGATAGATGATGCACAGGGCTATGTGGTATACGAGATCTCCGCCGATGGTGAAGAGATAGCGGTCGCTGTAGTGAATGGGTGCCGTTACGCCACCGATAAGCTGACAGGTACAGTTTATTCCGTAAGGGCGTATAACTCAAAGGACGGTAAGGATTTCTACACCGAAATGTCCAACAAAGTAGTTGTATCTCTGCCTGAGGTCACCGAAGCAAAGCTGGAAAGTTTCTCAGGTGATACCGCAATAATATCGTGGGACGGTATCGAAGATTGCGATGAGTACAGAGTATATGTCGATCTCGGCAAGGGATATAAGCTGTACACTTCCGTCAAGGGTACAATGGCAGTCATTGCAGGTCTTAAGGACGCAGAATTTGCCAGCGTAAGAGTAAAGGGCTACTCCTGCAAAGATGATGTGGTAAGTTATGGTGCATTTTCCAACCAGCTTTACATGATCGGCACAGAGGACAGCAGACCTCAGCAGGAAGTTTTCAGTTTTGAAGATCTTTTGAAGTAAAATTTGTAAATTAAGCAGTCCTGCACAGCGCAGGGCTGCTTTTTTTGAAAAAATGTGTGGAAAATTAATCGATTTGTAATAGCTAACCCTTGACAAACAGATAGAAATGCTGTATAATGACAATAGGAACTATGAATTGGTTCCTTTCACAAAACAAACATATAACTGTCATTTTTGTATAAGAAAAGAGGTCATGCCAATGTCTAAAGCAATGGGTTCAAGATACTCTGTTGAAAGTTCTAAGGAGAGCAGAGAGTATTTTGAGTTCGTCAAGGATCTCCTCGAACATGAGGTGGTTTCCGAGATGAAAAAATACAGGCACCATTACAGCACTACCTGTTATCAGCATTGTCTGAACGTTTCTTACTATAACTACATCGTCTGCAAAAAGCTGGGCTTGAATGCAAAGGCTGCCGCGAGAGCAGGCATGCTCCACGACCTGTTTCTGTATGACTGGCGGGACGAGCCCCGTAAAAAAGGTGAGCTTCCTCACGGTTTCACTCACCCGAAGATAGCCCTTGAAAATGCCAAAGAGCATTTTGAACTGGACAAGCTGGAGGAAGACATAATCGTCAAGCACATGTGGCCGCTTACCATAAAGCTGCCGCGCTATGCCGAAAGCTACGTTATAGTTATGATAGATAAGTATGCCGCTATGCTGGAGTTCGGTGTACACTGCAAAAACAAGCTGTCACACACCGTACATTCCATGCACAGGCACAAAAAGTCAGCGTAAGACGAAACTGATAAGCAAGACCTCCTGCGGCTCATTCCCGCAGGAGGTCTTTTTGATGTTATTTACCGAATATCCAAAAATATGTCAGTCCCAGCCATTCACGCACCCAGAAAGTCAGCAAATAGCGCGGCTCGGTGTGCGCGGAGTATGCGGTTATCCTGCCCGCACCCTCCTGCTTTGCTATGAGGCTGGCGCGGTATTGGTGAAAGCCGTCAGTCACTATGGTGATGTCCCGCCCATAGCCCAGCTTGTCAGTCATCTCAAAGGTGAATTTTATGTTCTCAAAAGTCGAGGTGGACTTGTCCTCCATCAATATGCGGCTCTCATCAGCACCCTTGCTGATAAGATAGTCGTGCATCGCCTTTGCTTCCGATATCTTCTCGCCGTACCCCTGACCGCCCGATACCACACAGACTGCATCGGGGTGCTTCTCCATCGCTTCAAGCGCCACATCAAGCCTGCGCCTCAGCATTCTCGATGGTCTTGTGCCTTTGACCTGACAGCCCAGCACTACTATCAGTTCGGTATCATCAGGGACATTCTCCTGCGCCCGATACATCTTGAAAGAAAGTATGCCCGCATAGATGAATCCCGCCGCCAGAAACACCGCCGCAGTGATCACAAGCACCCGCGTGGGTACTTTCCCCCACAGTTTGCTGATAAGCCTGCAAAATGATCCAAACTTGGCAGTGACAGCTATCAACAGTGCGCATAAGACAATTCCTGCCGAATTTCCCTCGTTGATAATGGGTATAGGTATTATGAACAACAGCAGAAAAAATATCTCCACCGCCAGTATTACATGTCTTATGGTCATTTTAGCTTTCCTCTCGCTCAGTTCATACCGAATGAAACACCGTTGTTTTCGTCGTTCAGCGGTTTCTCGGCAGATATGTCGTCCTTGTGCCTGAAACCCATCTCGTCAATATAGGTGTACCAGCCGCTGTAGTTTACCACATTCTTCTCAGTGTCAGCATCTATGTCTATCTCAAATTCAGTGACGTTCCACCAGTTGGGCTGAAAGCATCTTACGCCCACAGTTTTTTCGTTCAGCTGACCCGAAGTTATGCTGAATTTGTAAGCGCCGTAATTCCCGCCGTGTATGGCGATATCAGCGCTGCCGTCATCGTTTGGGGTGACAGCCGCTTCTTTGGTGAAATCGATGTTCTTGCGTGATATGATGTTGTCATCATTCAGCGCACAGCTTTCACCATTGACATTAAGTACGACCCTGCCTGTTATCCTGTCCATCGGGTAGTTTCTGAACCATACCACCCGCCCCGCAGGAATAAGCACCATAGCCGCGCAAAGCGAAGTTACTGAAACTATGATCTTCTTTTTCTTTGTCATATTTAGTTCCTCCCGTTTAATATCTTTTGTATCTGACAATATTATAACATATTTGAGAGGAACCGTCAACTTAAAAATTCCTTAGTTTTTGCTTAATGAAAAAAAGTATTTTACATAAGATTTTTGTAACCTGAAATCTTTCAAGCAAACACAAAACACAGAATATCCCAGTACGCATGTAAAATGACAGGTACAACAATACACCGACTTCTGGCAAATGTGCAGCTAAAGATCAGACTCAGCACCATTACCTGTATGAATGAAAAAACGGTCATATATGTCGCAAATACGCCCTCACGCAGCCATATAGGGAAATGTATCATAAGAAACATAAGTGCATTGCCAAAAAATGCTATGCGGCGGTCGTGTTCTTTCATGGCTGTATTCAGAAGCATACCGCGAAACACCATTTCTTCTGTTATGCCTGCAAATACAGCTGTCAGTATATATTCTGTGCGAAAAGATGGACTTAAAACTATCTTGCCGCTGCGATAAAGATCGGGTATAAGATGAAAAGCCGAAAACAGCAGTATAAAAACATACATCGGAATAAATGAAAAAGCTTTTTTCGCATTTCCCAAGATCTCGCTTTTATCTATAAACATATGATCACCGTACTTCCTTATGATAAAAAAAGCAGGAACAGACCACAACAGTATTTTTAATACTACCTCCTTAATGATCTCCAATGAAGCGGAAGATATACTCGCACCAAGCTGAGGTACGATCACACATTCTAAGACTGCCCACAAAATATACAGCACAATGTAATAGGTCAGGGTAATGATGCGTATTTTTTGTTATTCTCAATTTCTAAGTCCTCCTGAATGATAATGTACAATATGATCTTTCTTTTATACATAATGAAAAAAGCCGCTATAACGGCAAAAAATTACGGCGTTCAGCGAGAAAACACGCCGCGTGCTGCTTATCAAATGTCAACTATGAAATATCAATAGAAAACGCCATAGTACTTCTGACCTTGCATCAAAAATACTATGGCGTAAAGCTTCTATATCAGTGCAGCATTTATGGACTGCCGCATGTGTTATTCACCTGATAAAAAGTTCACACAAATTATTCAACGATGAACTTCTTTATCTCACTGAAGAACTTGTCAGCATCATCAGTGTGTGCTGTCAGCTGGATAGGGTTGGACAGGTCAAGGCTGAAAATACCCATGATGGACTTTGCATCAACAGCATATCTGCCGCTGGTCAGGTCAACATCAAAATCATACATCATAACGATGCTTACGAAGTCCTTAACTGCCTGAATGGAATCTAAAGATATCTTTACCTTTTTCATATAAATTTCCTCCTAACAAAATTCTCACTTATAAATTGCTTTCTCTCTTGCAGCATTCTCTATGCTACAATTATAATTATAAACGATTTTTTGGAAATGTCAAGGCATATTTGCAAAAAAAAATAAAATATGGTACAATAGTCAATAGCAAAGGTGAACTTGAACTTGTTTTGTGTGCATTTCACAATAGCGAAGCACATATTTTGTGTATATCCAACATATTTCGAGGTGCTAACTGAAATTATGAAAATATATTATTATACATTCGGCTGTAAGGTCAACCAGTATGAAACTGAGCATATCCGCGAGCGTTTCACTGAAAACGGTCACGAAACTGTGCGCGACTTTTCTGTGGCAGATGTCTGTGTCATAAACACCTGCACTGTCACCGAACAGGCAGACTCAAAGTGCATGCAGATGCTAAGGCGTGTTCGCAAAGCCGCTCCGCAGTCTGTCATCGTGCTGGCAGGCTGTTTTCCTCAGGCTTTTCAGAGCCGCGCCGAATCCCTTGCCGAGTGCGATATAATAGTCGGTACAGAGGGAAAGGGAAGTATCCCCGAACTGGTGGACTGCTTTATGAAGTCTGGTGAGCGGATAGTCGCCGTAAAGCCCCACGCAAGGGGCGAAGCCTTTGACCGCATGACCAACAAAGGCGACTCCGACAAGACCCGCGCCTACATAAAGATACAGGACGGCTGTGACTGCTACTGTACCTACTGCATAATCCCTTTTGCGCGTGGTCATCTGCGTTCAAAGCCCATCGGAGATATACTTACCGAAGCAAGAGATGCCGTTTCAACAGGTCATAAAGAACTTATCCTCACAGGCATCAATCTCTGCTTTTACGGCAGGGGACTTTCCGAACAGCTGACTCTTACCGATGTTGTGGAACGCATCTGCGCCATTGAAGGCGATTTCCGTGTGCGGCTGGGTTCGATCGAGCCTGAGATGATGCTTGAAGATGATATAAGACGACTGGCGGCGCTGGATAAGCTGTGTCCGCATTTTCATCTTTCTCTGCAAAGCGGCAGTGCATCTACCCTGAAACTTATGAATCGCCGCTACACACCCGCCGAGTATGAAAAACTCTGCCATGACCTGCGTGAATACTTCCCCGATTGTGCCATAACCACCGATATAATGGTGGGCTTCTCGCACGAGGGCGAGGCTGAGTTTGCTGAGTCGCTTGCATTTGCCGAAAGGATAGCTTTTGCGGAAGCGCATATATTCCCATATTCACGCCGCAAGGGTACTAAGGCAGATACTTTTGACGGTCAGGTCGATGGTCACACCAAGCATCTGCGCGCTGCAAAAATGGCAGAGGTCTGTAAAAAAACTAAGGCGGAATATCTTGCTTCCTGCGTTGGCAAGACTTTCAAGGTGCTGTTTGAGCGTGAAAGTGAGCAGGACTGGCACAACGGTCATGCGCCAAACTATGTCACTGTAAAAGTACCCCGCCCATCACCCGATGTCAGTCTGCGCAGACAGTTCAGGCAGGTGAAGATAACATCGGCAAATGAAGAGCATTGCTTTGGTGAGCTGATATGAGTTCAATTTATCATATTTACTTTTGGATGAAATTGTGATAAAATAAACAGGTAGTTTTATAATTAAATATGGCTATCCCTATAAGAAACTACTAAGAATAAAGGTATAACATAGAACTTTTATTGAGATGTTTTCTTTCCAACGCCGCAGGCAGGGAAAAGAAAACCGCTAATTTATTGTTATAGTAAACTAAAATGTGGTTATCCCGCTGACACACCACAAAAACAGCGGCTATACAGAACTTAAGGTGGCTGGCGTATGGTGCTCAATTATCCTTTTGTTTACCGCATTTTTAGTTGGTGTGCTAAAGGGATAGTCATAAACTAAAATGGAGGATAAATATGGATAAGAGCATTTCGATAGTCAATAAGGGCAGCTTAAGTTTCCTGGGAAACGCATTCAAAAAAGCCGAAACAGATGGCAGACTCAGCGTGGTATATCTGGGCGGGTCGATAACACAGGGCTGTAACGCCTCAACTGAGGATAAGCGATATGTTGACCTGTCATTTCAGTGGTGGAAAGAGAAATTCCCTGCGGCTGACATTACCATGTTCAACGCAGGTATAGGCGCAACTACTTCGCAGTACGGCGCAGCCCGCGCAGAAGAACATGTGCTTTCCCGCAAGCCTGATGTGGTATTCGTTGAGTTTTCTGTCAATGATGATGATACCGACTTCTTCAAAGAAACTTACGAGAGCCTTGTTCGCAGACTTCTCGCCGCTGAAAGCGTAAAAGCAGTGGTGCTGATAAACAACCTCTTCTACGATGACGGCAGGAACGCCCAGCGTGTCCATAACGAGATAGGTCTGCATTATGACCTGCCCATCGTCAGCGTGAAAAACTATGCGTGGCAGCTGGTGCAGTGCGGCGAGATAGACCCGAAAGTCTACACCGATGACAATTTGCACCCCACCGATATAGGTCATAAGATGATAGCTGACCTGATAAAAGGTCTGCTGGAAGAGAATTACAGCGCTTATAAAAACGGCGATGTTTTCGGCGCAAAGCCCGCCCTTGCCGAGAAGATAACTCCATGCAGATACGAGGACGCAGTCATTTACCGCAACACCAACTGCACCCCCATACTTGACGGCTTTTCCGCTGACACCCACAAGGCAGACCGCTTCTGTGACCCGTTCAAAGACGGCTGGACAGGTTCGGCTAAGGGTTCTTCTGTTACATTTGAGGCTGAGGGCAGCATACTTATGTTACAGTGGCGGCGCACTGTCAAACAGCCCGCACCCATCGCTTATGCCACCATTGACGGCGACATCGCAAACAGGGTAAAGCTGGACGCAAATTTCGATGAAACATGGGGCGACCTCTGCTGCCTTACCACCCTCACCGAAAGCGCCGCAAAGGGTGTAAAACACACGATAAGGGTCGAAATTGCCGAAGAGGGCAGTGCAAATGACTTTATGGTCATCTCTCTTATCGCAGCTGACAATTAAAACAGTAAATTTTTTAATAATTTTTGTGCTTTTGCTATTGACAAAACCGTGAATAATATGTATAATATGGTTATTATATATTTAATTTTTGGAGGTATAGAACATGAACGGAATCAATAACTTCATGAACGGCAAGTATAAGATCATCGGACCCGCAGTTTCAGCACTTTTTGCACTTTTCGCAACTATCGGCGTAAACTTAGGCTTCCAGGCTTACAAGGCAAACAAAGATGTCTATGCTATTTTGGGTGGTTCGCTCGATATGGCTATGGAAGGATTAGGTCTGAAAGCATCTACTACAAAGACTTCTTCAAGCGGCACAGGCTTTGTAACATTTCTCCAGATCCTTTTCTGGATAATCGCTATCGTATACATCGGTTTCAAGGTACTTGAGGTAATGAAGGCTATCAGCGATAATCCTCAGATAGCACAGTCCTTGAAGCCCGCTCCTGCACCTGCACAGAACTATGCACAGCCTCAGCAGTTCGCACAGCCTCAGCAGAACTTTGCTCAGCCTCAGCAGATCCCTGCACCGATCCCTACTCCTGCGGCAGCAGGCGAAAAATTCTGCACACAGTGCGGCGCTAAGGTACCGGCAGGCAACGCATTCTGCACAGGCTGCGGTGCTAAACTGAACTGATCTTTGAATAATAGCAAAAACAAACGGCGTTTCAGATGAAACGCCGTTTTTATTATCCAATGATCCTGCCTGTCACTGAATAAATACCACGAAAAACAGCCCGCAGATACTTTCTGCGGGCTGTGAGCGTTTGTATATTACTTCTTCATGGCATTGTTGATGGCAGATACCAGCGCCTTTACAGATGAAACGATGATATCCGAGTGTCTGCCGACACCCCAGAAGATGCTGCCGCCGACATTTATGCCTACGTAAGAGCAAGCCTCAGAGGTGGTCTTCCTCTCCAGTGCGTGCTCGGTGTAGGTGTCAACGTTTATCTCCATGCCTATCTCGGTGGTCAGGGCGTTTGCTACAGCATCAAGTCTGCCGTTGCCGTCTGCACTGCACTCAACTTCTTTTCCGTTGATGACAGCCTTTACCTTAGCGCCGATAAGTTCATCAGCCTTCTGTGTGTAGTGGGCTTCAACTATGTCAACAGGCGAGGTTATGTTCAGGTAAGTATCCTTGAATATCTGGTGTACCTCACTCCTGCTCAATTCCTTGTGAGCCTTGTCGGATATATCCTTTACCTTGTAGCCGAAATTCTCTCTCATAGCCTTAGGCATGTCGTAACCGTACTGCTGTTCCATTATGAAGCCGATGCCGCCCTTGCCCGACTGCGAGTTAATGCGTATAACATCACCCTCATACTCTCTGCCGACATCGTGCGGGTCAATTGGCAGATAAGGACAAGTCCAGTGCTGGTCGTGCTTTTCATCACGCCACTTCATGCCCTTAGCGATAGCGTCCTGATGTGAGCCTGAGAATGCCGCATATACCAGCGCACCCGAGTAAGGCTGTCTGTCATATACCTTCATTCTGGTGACTCTCTCATAAAGTTCGATCAACGAGGGGAGATCGGTGAAGTCGAGGTTAGGCTCAACGCCGTGAGTGTACATGTTAAGTGCCAGTGTTACAACATCAACATTGCCTGTTCTCTCGCCGTTGCCGAAGCATGTGCCTTCAACTCTGTCACCGCCTGCCAGCAAACCGAGTTCGGTATCAGCAATGCCTGTACCGCGGTCGTTGTGCGGGTGGAGCGAGATTATAACATTCTCCCTGTTGTGGAGAGTTTCGCACATGTACTCTACCTGCTGTGCGTAAACGTGCGGCAGAGACATCTCAACAGTTACAGGCAGGTTGATGATGACCTTGTTGTCAGCATCAGGCTCCCATATATCTATGACAGCGTTGCATATCTCAGCTGCAAACTCAGGCTCGGTCCCTGTAAAACTCTCAGGCGAATACTCAAATGTGATGTGACCGTTGGCTTTCTTCTTGTACTCCTTGCAGAGTTCAGCACCTGTGGTCGCTATCTTGATTATCTCTTCCTTAGACTTGCGGAACACCTGCTCTCTCTGTGCAACAGATGTGGAGTTGTACAGATGAACGACAGCGTGCTTAGCGCCGTCTATCGCCTCAAAGGTCTTCTTGATTATGTGCTCTCTCGACTGTGTCAACACCTGTATGGTGACATCATCTGGGATAAGGTTCTTTTCGATCAGTGTACGGCAGAACTCATACTCAGTCTCCGACGCAGCAGGGAAGCCTATCTCGATCTCTTTGAAACCGATGTCTACCAGCTTCTGGAAAAACTCCAGCTTTTCTTCGAGGCTCATGGGTATTATAAGTGCCTGGTTGCCATCTCTCAGGTCTACCGAGCACCATATGGGCGCGTGGTCGATATAGTCCTTCTCAGCCCATTTCATACATTTCTTGGGAGGCATGTAATATCCTCTTGCGTATTTTTCAGCGTTTTTCATCTAAAATTCCTCCTTGGTAGAATGATTGTACTATATTTATATCAGAGCATTTCATGCTTGTTTCTGCTCATAAGAAATACCGTATAGAAAGCCCCTGACAGCATCGTCCCTAAAGCTGCAAGCCCGATACCGAACTTTGTCCGCCTGTCAGTGGCAGTGGGGTCGATCACATCGAGATAATAGTCATCGACTATCTCAACATCATCGTTTATGTGGTCTTTCGTCTTTTTAGCGGGTCTCAGCGGGTCTTTGGCATCATACTTTTTTACCTCAGCGGTGAAACGTATCGGTTTATCGTTGATCTCGTATCTGCCGTTTTCGACAGCTTCCGCCTCAGCTTCGGTGACTGTACCGCCGGCATAGTACAGCTTGCGGAAATCAGCCTGCGATCTTTCATCGTAAACATTGACATTAACACACTGACCGTCCAGCCTGCACCAATAAGTGCAGACAGCACCCACACCGGTCTGACAGTATATCTTGTCAGTCATCTGTGTGACTGTTCTGCCGACGGTATCCGGGGTTATCTCAAACGTTTTTGCCCGCCTGAGATCGCTTTTTATCTCATTTGCCGAGAAAAGCATTCCCGCACCGACAGCCAGCGCCAGTATGCCGACAGGCTTCATACAGCGCATCACAGTCGGCATCATCGCTTCGGTCATTGACGAATTTACCGAATTTTCACGCGAAACTCTGTTGTAGCTGTCAAGCACGGTCTTGGCAAAGTTTTCGTCGCTTTTCAGTTCATTTGCCAGCAGGAAGCCGTTGAAACCTGGCGCACCATACAGCACACGTACTTTTTCGTCTGCCGAACAAGGTGCTATCCTGAAAATATGCACCGCCAATATCAGCACCGCCAGACTGCCTGTCGCCGTGTCCAGTGCTTTCACAGCCGCCAGCAGCGGCAGATACACCGCGCTTATCGCCAGTCCCGTGAAATTGCCTTTTTTGCCTTTCAGCAGTAATACAGCCGCCATCTTGACAAGTATCAGCAGTATAGGCAGTGTGGGCAGAAAACTTCTGCCAAACATAAGCCCTGTCCCAAACGATATTACCATAAGCCCGTCCAGTACGTACTGCAATATCATGTACAGCCTGTTTGTGCCGTGTATTTTCTTGAACGCGATGCACCTTTCCTGTAATACTCTCTCTTTTTCCGATGTCATTTTGCATGCTCCCGATCTGAGAACCTTATGCACTGCTTTTCGGCATCAACAACAGCATCTATGCCAAAGGGCATTATACATCTTGGGTTTGCATGACCTATATTAAGATCATAAAGTATCGGCAGTTCGGGACGGTCGATAACGCTTACCAGCAGCTTTTTGTATTCCTCCGAATAGGCTTCATCCATTGGTTTTCCCACCAGAACGCCCGATACAGCATCGAAAACGCCCTCCGCCTTGAGATGATCCAGTGACTTGCGGTATTTTTCGGGTGAGGGCTTTTCCTCGCTTGACTCCAGCAGAAGTATACGCCCTTTCCATTCGTCCTTATCGGGAAAGATACCGTACTTTTTACAAAGCTGCGGCATATCCTCATTACGTTCGCTGTCAAACATATCATACATCGAACAGATACAGCCGCCCAGTATCCTGCCCGAGAAAACAGGGCTGCCCTGCAACAGTTCAAAACCGCTGCATTTATGCTCTTTCAGCGGCACGCCCACCTGACTTTCATCAAAGGCTGTTCTTTCCTCATACCACACCTCAGCGGGTGTTATCTCACTGATAGTCCCTGTGGTGATAAGTTCTTCAAAATACTTCTTCGTATAGGGAAGCATCTCGCTGCTGCGCTCACATATATCCGTGAGAAAAGCCTGACCGTAAAAGGTGTTCAGCCCCAGCTTGTGCAGCATGAAATGATTTATGGTCGTATCTGAAAAACCAAGAAAGATCTTGTCACTCACTGCATTTTTCAGTTCATCATTGTCAAACAGGTAAGGCAGCAAACGGTAGGTATCATCTCCGCCAATG
This sequence comes from Hominimerdicola alba 8, assembly GCF_000178155.2. GTDB lineage: Bacteria > Bacillota > Clostridia > Oscillospirales > Ruminococcaceae > Hominimerdicola > Hominimerdicola alba_C. Next base: position 82,695 of record NZ_ADKM02000008.1, on the reverse strand, counting down.
GCACATAATATCATGTCGGTATCAGGGTCTTTGAATGCCTGCAACAGATCATCAGCCCGCTTTTCAGGGTGATCATTCAGGTATTCGATGCCTTTCAGGGCATTCGGCATGAACTTAACGTTCATTCCGTACTTTTCCAGCCTTTTAAGCCCTATATCCAGTGCGAACTTTTCATATTCTTCGCCTGCAAGCCCGCTTGAAAGGCTGACGATAGCCACATTTTTTACCATTTGTATACCTCCCTGCCGCATTATAGCGATCCGCCTTAAAATTCAGACAAAATCCAGTCACAAAATCCATAAATCAGAGCTTTTGCGACTGGATTTTGTGAATTTAAATAGTTGGATTGCTATAGATGTTGTCAAGAAAGCCCGACAACTAAAATACGCCCGTCCCTATAAAAATAGAGACGAGCGAAATACCCGTGTTACCACTCTCATTCATGCACAGCTCACGCTGTACACCTCTGCCGCATCGAACAATGCGTATCTCTGTAACGGGAGAACCCGAACACAGCTACTGCCCGCCAAGCGGATTTCACCGTATCAGCTCAAGGACGAGTTATCGCGCAGTCGGAATGCTGCCTCGCACCATGCGGCAGCTCTCTGAAAGTTCCGTAAAGCGTTTTTGTTCCTCTCAACGCCGTTCAAATATTTACAGTCATTATTATATTACATTTTCAGCCCCTTGTCAAGGGATAGACTGCTCATTTAACACATTGTTAATATCTGTTTCCGCGACATGACATAAGTTCATAAAAAGATGTTGACTTTAGGTCAGTTTTATTATATAATAAAATTATCCGAATGAACAGTTATTCTGAAAGCTGAAACAGGGGTGTCTTGAATGATATTTGAAAGTATAAAAAAGTTAGTCTGCTATGGTCTTGAAACAGGGCTTATCGCACCTGCCGACAAGGTGTGGGCAACAAACCGCATACTTGAAGCGCTGGGTCTTGAAGAGTATGAAGAACCATCCGCTGATTATAAGAATATTGACCTCGAAGCGACCCTCGCAGAACTGCTTGACTATGCCTGCGAAAAAGGTCTGTGCGAAAATTCTGTGGTCTACCGCGACCTTTTTGACACAAAGCTGATGGGTCTGCTGACTCCGCGCCCGTCGGAAGTTGAGCGCACTTTTGCCGAAAAAAAAGCGGTATCTGCCGAATATGCCACCGATTATTTCTACAAGCTGTCGCAGGATACCGACTATATCAGAAGATACCGTATCTGTAAAGATGTCAGGTGGAAGACAATGACCCAGTACGGTGAGATCGATATCACCATCAATCTCTCCAAGCCCGAAAAAGACCCCAAAGCCATCGCTGCCGCAAAGCTGGCGAAGCAGTCGGGCTACCCCAAGTGCCTGCTGTGCTATGAGAATGTGGGCTACGCAGGCAGGGTCAATTCTCCCGCAAGGCAGAACCACCGCATCATCGGTGTCACCATTGACGGCGCAGACTGGGGCTTGCAGTATTCACCTTATGTTTATTATAACGAACACTGCATACTTTTCAACAAGACCCATACCCCGATGGTCATAAACAAGTCGGCTTTCAACAAGCTGTTTGATTTTGTTGAGCAGTACCCGCACTATTTTGTCGGCTCGAATGCCGACCTGCCCATAGTCGGCGGCTCTATCCTCTCGCATGAGCATTTTCAGGGCGGTCATTACGAATTTGCTATGGCTAAGGCTGAGGTCGAGCGCAAGCTGGTGTTCAGTGGGTTTGAAAATGTCGAAGCAGGCATCGTCAAGTGGCCGATGTCTGTCATAAGGCTGAACAGCAGTGACAGAAATGCTCTTGTCGATCTGGCTGACAAGATACTCACTCTCTGGCGCGGTTACACCGATGAAGCGGCATTCATTTTTGCCGAAACTGACGGCGAGCCGCACAACACCATCACCCCCATAGCACGTATGCGCGGCGGCAGGTATGAGATGGATCTGGTGCTGAGGAACAACATAACTACCGATGAACACCCGTTGGGCGTTTACCACCCCCATGCCGAACTGCACCACATAAAGAAAGAGAATATCGGTCTTATCGAGGTGATGGGTCTGGCAGTACTGCCATCGCGCTTAAAGGGCGAGATGGAACTGCTTGCAAAAGCGCTGGTAAGCGGCGATGACATTCGCGCCGATGAAGTCCTATCAAAGCATGCAGATTGGGCAGACGAACTAAAAAAACAGTACACATTCACCACCGAGAATGTCGATGGTATTCTCAAAGACGAGATAGGCAAGGTCTTCTCAAAGGTGCTTGAACATGCAGGAGTTTACAAGCGCACCGATGAGGGCAAAGCCGCATTTGACAGATTTGCCGCATACGTAAACGAAAACTGAGCACAGAAAAAAATAATCACGGCAGAGCACTCTGCCGTGATTTGTGATATCATAGATTTTCAATGAAGCCCTTGCCGATGATGACATTCTCAAATGCCAGTTCTTTCATCTGCAACATTACCATGTGCGGCGATATCTTCATACCTTGTTTAGCCCAGTCGATTATCATGCCGCAGAAACCGTGTGAGTAGAAATCCGCGAAGAATTTCGCCTTGTCACTGCGCTTTCGGGTGTTTGCTACCGCGTGGTAGAAAAACCTCAGGAACAAGCGGTGCATGCTCTGGTAAAGGTATTTCTCAAAGGTCTTTTCGTTGCTCCTGAGGGTGTTTGAGTAGAACCTGCGGTCTTTCTGCATGTTCTCAAGAAAACCCTAAAGACGCTCATACCAGTTATCGTAGTTGACACCTCTGGTGATGTTCTTGAAAAGCTCATTGTAATATATGTACGACAAAAGCTCCTCCTTATCCTGAAAATGATAATAGAAGGACTGTCTGTTCATTCCGCAGAAACCCGTTATCTCAGATATCGAGATCTTTTCGTAATCCTTTTGCGCGCAAAGCTCTTTAAGAGCTTTGCAGAGTGCTGACTTGGTTATAGTTGATGTTGACATCTGTTTTTCCTTTCATTACGGCATAATACCATATATAATTATAACACAATCAAAAAAAAATTCAAGTGATTTTAGTAAATTATTTTTAAGGACGTGAACAAATATGATAATTAACGAATTCCTGCAAGGGCAGAGCATGCGTGCTTATGACTATTTCGGCGCACATTTTGTCGATGGGGGAGTGCGCTTTGCCACATACGCACCCAACGCCCGCGATGTAAAGCTGATGCTAAACGGTGCTGAGTTTGATATGGAGCGTCTTGAAAGCGGTGTCTGGGAAACTGTCCGCCCTGCCGCAAAGGGTGATATCTACCAGTTTCTAATAACGACACAGTCTTTGCAGAAGCACTATCGCTCTGACCCGTTTGCTTTTTACAGCGAGGTCAGACCCAAAAACGCTTCCATTGTTTACGATATCGACTGCCATGACTGGCAGGACGGTGAATGGCTGGCAAAGCGCGATAAATGTTACGATAAGCCCATGAATATCTACGAAGTACACTTCGGTTCGTGGCGCACTAAATTTGACAGCGAAGAGGACGACCGCCTTTACAGCTACGATGAGATGATCGACCTGCTGATACCTTATGTCAAGGAGATGAACTATACTCACATCGAACTTCTGCCGCTGACAGAGTACCCATTTGACGGTTCATGGGGCTATCAGGTGACAGGCTATTTCTCAGCGACCTCGCGCTACGGCGAACCTGCGGGGCTTATGCGCTTTATTGATGCCTGCCACCGCGAAGGTATCGGCGTTATCCTCGATTTCGTGCCTGTACACTTTGTTACCGATTTTTATGCACTTCATATATATGACGGCAGCTTCCTCTTTGAGTCTGACCGTGAGGAAGAGCGCTTTTCGGAGTGGGGTACTGCACTGTTTGACTACAGCAAGCCCCATGTGCTGAGTTTTGTGAAGTCTGCCGTGAATTTCTGGATAGAGAAATTCCACGTTGACGGTCTGCGCTATGACGCTGTGGCTAACCTTATATTCCATCACGGCAGGCGTGACGAGCGTTTGAATGACACGGGTATATGGTTCCTCAAAAACACCAACTACGCCATTCAGAAAGCCCACCCCGATGTTATCCTCTTTGCTGAGGATTCCACCGACTACACCAAAGTCACTGCCCCTGTGGAATTCGGCGGGCTGGGCTTTGACTACAAGTGGGACTTGGGCTATATGCACGATACCATCAACTATGTGAAGACACCCCCATACGAGCGCCGCGCACATCATAACAAAATGACTTTCTCCATGAGTTATTTCTATAATGACCTATTCATACTGCCGTACTCCCACGATGAAGTGGTACACGGCAAGCAGACCATGCTTGACAAATGCTTCGGCAAGCACGAGGAGAAGATAGCTACCATCAAGTGCCTGTACGCATTCCAGTTCGGTCATCCCGGCAAAAAGCTGAATTTCATGGGCAACGAGATAGCTGAGTATATGGAATGGCGTTCCAACAAGGAACTTGGCTGGAACTTGCTGACCTATCCCGCCCATGACTCGGTACACCACTATGTCAAAGAACTCCACCGCATCTACCTGAATGAACCTGCACTTTACGCAAATGACTACAATTCAGGGTATTTCCGCTGGGTCGATGCCAACAACAGCAACCAGTCGATATACGCTTTTGTCAGAAAAGAAGAAAGCGGCAAGGGTATATACTTCGTGTTCAATTTTTCGGGACTTCCCCAAAAATACGGGCTGAAAGTCGAGCAAAACGGCGATTATGAAGAACTCCTCAACTCCGATAAAGACATCTACGCAGGCACAAACTGCCTTAACCGTGACTTGCGCTCATATAATTATAATCTGAACATACAGCTTGCCCCGTTGAGTTGTACCATAATTAAACAGAGATACTGATAAAAATCCCCTGAGCGCTTAAAAACGTTCAGGGGATCTATATTATCTGAGATCAAGAAGCTGTCTGTATTCGTGTTCGGGCTGTTTTTGGAAAAACATTTTTTCTCTGCATTCGGTAATATCACAGCTGATGATATTGTAGATATGCCAGCCGTAATGCCAGTGCTGATTGTCGGGATCAACGTATCGGTTGTTGTATATTATCCTGCCATATCCGCCTTTATCAAGAACGAATGCCGTTTCGTTCAGCATATCCCTGTGATAATATATGGAGTTCGTATCGCAGAATGCTTCATTGTGTCCCCGACGCTTTGTAGGGCACCACTCAACGTTTTCATCGCAGAACATTATCCTGTATCTGTCATCTTCCTTGAAAATGCGTATGAATTGCATCAGGTCGTTGAAATTCTTGTATCTGTCCCTTGTGCCTTCGGTAAAAATACTTTTGCCGTATTTCCTGTATGTTTCACTGTACGGTTCTGCCTGCGAAACTCCACTGCGGATATCATATCTCATGCTTATCAGCTGTGCGAACACTTCACACTCACCGATCTTGCTTACATCTATCCTGCGGAACAGATCACCTGTCCTCAGCCGCGCATATTCAGATGATCGTCCATGTTTTTCGTAATAAGTATTCAATGATTGTATAAAAAGCATATTTCCTGTGCCACATCTTTCGTTCTGTAAGACCGCTGTTTCTGCGGTGTGTCAGCCGGGTGCCCCAACTTAAGATCACCGACCTTTATCAGAACTTTCCTCGCTGAGTTTTTTCAGCCTGTCACACTTTCTCTCATGGTAGATGTCCATAATGGCAGTCACCATCGAAAGCACCAGCATTATTATCATCAGCTTGTTTGAAACCTTGCGGTTTATGAAATTCATTGTCGGGTTCATTATATCCAGCACCCAGAAGAATATGAACATGCCCACCATAACTATTGTTGCGTGGGGAAGTATCCTTGCCAGTCTTTTCATGCCTTACCCTCCGATATAGATAATGTCACTTATCTCGCGTCCTCTGTCGGGAATGTTCACAAGTTCTCCGTCATATACCATCATTGCCGAACAGCCGCCGTCAAGATTATACGCGGTCATACAGCCCTCATCCGACATTATCGCCGCCAGTTCACTGAGGGTGACACCCTTTGAGTAACCGGGGTCACGACCGTCAACAGTTATTATCTTGTAATGACCTGGTGCGATATAGCCTATCGCTGAACGTGGATTTTCGCTGTTGAGGTAGGTCGTGGTGTTGAACGTTTCCAGAACTCCGCCGTTCCCGTCCAGAAGCATCGGTCCGAAACACCATGCCTGCCATACGCCTTGTGCCAGTACCGCATCAGTGTCAAATTCTTCATAGGTGTAGGTCTTCATCTCGCCGTTTGTGAACAGCACGCATATGTCCACATCGTTGAGATTGTCGCGGTATTTCACGCCGTTGCGCACCACTATGCCTTCTTCCGAATTGCCATAGAAATCGCCGTTCACTGCGAATACAGCACCATGTTCGGCAGCCATGTTGAATATCGAGTCCTTGATATTCTTGCCGTAAGTGTCCTCTGCCAGCGCCGTTTTCAGCACATCCACACTGCTGACATATATGTCAGCCGCGTAGTAAGTGACCTTGTCATCACCCTCACCGAACCATTTCTTTTCAATGGTTATCACAGCGTCATCGCTCTCATAATACTGCACCTGTTCCGCCTGAACATCTGCATTAAGCACCGACTGCACCAACGTATCATCAGCAGTGTATTCATCAGTGCCTGTATTGTCGTACCAGTTTTCAGAAGTGTGTTCGCGACGCTCTTTCTTCCTTGAACTTGATCTGTTCTCGTTCTTTTCGGCAGAACTTTCCGCTTTTTCGGCTGCCGAACTTTCTGCCTCAGCCTTACTTTCTGCCGAGCTTTCATTGTCAGCTTCACTGCTGATGCTCTTTTCGATGTCCTCTTCGGCTTCCTTGTTGCCCGATGTCGGCAGAACGAAACTGTTCTTTGTATCGCTGTCTACCTGCGCCACCACAGTACCTTGTTCGCCTGAACTGTGCGGCATTACATAGTCAAACAGCATAAAAGTCCCCACAGCCGCGCATATCAGCAGTGTATCGGTGACTGCCATCGCCCATACAGGCATTCGCTTATTTTTCATCTTTTGTCAGACCTTTCTTCTTAAAAACAAAACATCTCTGCATAGTCCAGCTGAACATGAACAGCAGGACTTCGACTATTATCTTTGCTATGTAGGCGTTTTTTACAGCATACCTCGCCAGCAGTTCAAGCAGCAGAGTGTTTACCGCCAGTATCACCGCCGCCAGTGAAAAATATTTAAGCGCTGACTTTGCAAGATTTTCCTTGTTTCCAAACACCAGTTTCTTGTTCAGCATGAAGTTGAATATCGAACTGAATACCCTTGCTGTCAGGTTAGAGACAGTCTTGCTGCCGCTCAATGAGAATATCACCGAAAACAGCAGATAGTCCACCAGAAAACTCAGCAGGGAAGAGCAGGAGAATTTTATTATGTCCCTGTATATCCTCAGCGAATCGCGCACAGGTTTGAAATGTGAACTTTTGTTGTCATTGATGTACACCGTTTCGATGGGCACTTCAAAGAAAGCAATGCCCTCTCTTGCCGCTTCCAGCAGCATGTTCATCTCAAATTCGTACCGCTCGCCCGAAAGCCCCAGCATGAAGTTTGTCAGGCTTCCCGAAAAACCTCTCAGACCGGTCTGCGTGTCACTTACACCGACACCTGCCGCAAATCTGAAAACAGCCCGTGTCATATTGTTTCCAAAACGGCTCCGAAAAGGTATATCGCCCGTGAATTTCCGACACCCCATGATAAGCCTGTCGGGGTGCGCCTCCAGTGCATCGGCTATGCGCATTATGTCGGCAGTCTTGTGCTGACCGTCAGCATCAGCCGTTATCACGCCATAACTGCCCGATACATTCTCCTTTATATAGGCAAAAGCCGTTTTCAGTGCCGCACCCTTGCCGCGATTGTGTTCATGCTCCAGCAGTACGGCTCTGCCTTTGATGCTTTCAAAGACAGCCCGCTTGTCCTCACCGCTGCCGTCATTCACTACTATAAGTTTGCAGTCTGTTTCATTGTACAGTTCTTCAACCACAGCAGTCAGCTTTTCATCAGGCTCGTAGGCAGGTATCACGATATAGATATTGTCCATTTCTATCGTCCCTTTTGTTTTTATTTGCTTTCAGTATATGATGCTTCCCTTAAAATAGGTTTAAATTTTCCTTAAATCAAGTTTAAATCATCAGCTTGATAAGAAATTCTTCGGTGTCATCGACCGCTTTTCTTTTCTGTGTCAGTTTAAAGCCGTATCTTTGGTAGAATTTTATCGCTCGCACATTCTTTTCAAGCGCGGACAGATGGTCAGCGCCAACATTTTCCACCGCATATCTCAGCAGAGTTTCACCACACCATCATCATAAACGAAGGTCTGTGCTGTCAGCGCGGGTGTGTTTTCATATTCTTTTATCATGTCAGCGGCGTTCAGTTCACCGAAGTAATATCCGTCATCTTTGAATATCGGGTAGAAATTCAGCCTGTAATTGAACAGTTCGATCTCAGCCAGCCTTGAAAAGCCACGCGGTTCAGCCTGCCTGATGTTTGTTTTCATTCTATAAGTCCCTTTATGCCCTCTTCTTTGAAGGCTTTCTTGTAGTATTTCAATTCTTCAGAGATAAGGTCGTCAATGACATTCATGCCCAGCAGTTCAACAGGTGCCTTGTCATCGGTGAGTATCAGTTCGCCGCCCTCATATCGTTCCATTCTCTCGTATATATCGAACATGATCGTTCTAAGGTCATTATCTTCCAGCCTTTCAGCACGCTTGTAAAGTCTGTCAGGCATGCCGCCCATGTCAGATGCGAAAAGTTCGCGGTTGGTAGTGCCGTTGACCTTAACGGTATATACATTGTCAAATACCGATGCTATGGTGTCGCTGAGGTACTCGTTGATACTGCCTTCTTTGTCGGAGTGCATGTTCATGTTTACCACCATAACACCGCCCTCTTTCAGCGATTGTTTCACCAGCGTGAAAAATTCCACCGTTGACATCTGAAAAGGTATGGTTATATCCTGATAAGCGTCCACCATTATGACATCATACTTGAGGTCACCGATGTTTGTGTCGATCATACCTGCGGCACTGTTGACTTTGCTTCTCTGCGCACTCAGCGCCTGCAAGTAAGCCCTGCCATCGTAAGTGGTCACGGGTATATCTTTGTCAAGTTCAAAATATTTGCGGGCGAGATCGGTTATCTTATCGTCTATCTCAACGCCCCGTGTGCTTATTCCGGGAAAGAACTCTCTGCACTGTTTTGCATAAGTGCCTGTACCCATGCCAAGCACCAGTATGTTTTTGTCGGAGATGTCATCTCCCTCGCCCATTAGCGGCGCTGCCATAGCCACATCATAATATAGCCCCGACAGTCCGTCGTCTTTCATATATATCGACTGTATGCCGAACAGCACGTTGGTCGAGAGAGCCACCTTCTTTTCGTCCTCCTTGACCTGCAAGTAGTTGTACACCGACTCACCCTCATACTTCAGCGAATTTTCCCAGAAAGCAAAACCCAGCAGAGTGCTGACCACACAGCAGACTATGAACAGAACTGTGCATACAGCCACCCGCAGATAACCCCTCTTGCAGGAAACGAAGTAGACTATGCCCAGCGCCAGCAGAATACCCGAAAATATCAGAAATGTCACCGAAGTGCCGACTGTGGGTATGGTGATGAATGTTGGGGCAAATGTGCCGATGATGCTGCCCACCGTGTTGAAAGCCCCCAGTGTGCCGACCGTCCTGCCGTTGTCATCAAGGCTGTCAGTTGTGTATTTTACCAGTGACGGAGTGACTGTACCCAGCAGGAACAGCGGGAACACGAAGACTATCATACAAGCCAGAAACGCCGCCCATATCAGGAAATTCGTGCTGACCGTGACTACCAGCAGTGCCGAAACTCCAAGTATGACCATCTTGCCGAAAAAGGGTATAGCCGCTATCCATACCGCCGAAAACAGCACCCGCTTGTACAGCTTATCGGGGTCTGGGTCTTTGTCAGCGCTTTTTCCTCCGAAGTAGTTGCCCAGCGCCATAGCTATCATTATTGTGCCGATGATTATAGTCCAGACTATCTGTGAAGAACTGAAATATGGCGCTAACAGTCTGCTTGCACCCAGTTCCACCGCCATCACCGACATGCCCGCGAAGAATTCTGTCAGGTACAGATACAGCTTACTGCCAAGTACGCCCTTTTCGGCGGCTTTTTCGTTAGTATTTTTCGTTTTCATATAATTACGCTCCGTCTGTAAAGGATATCGGTCTTTATAGGCAGAAACCTCATTACTGCCCTAAAAATCACACCCTATATTTTACCACATTTTCGCCTTTGAGTCAATCACATATACACTTGTTCGCGTGTTTTCAGTTTTTTGTCACAAAAAAAGCAGGTCTGCCGTTTCAGCAGACCTGTCACCAATTTCTCAGTTTTGCTTTCTTACCACCGCATACTCGTCATCGAGCCTGTAATATGGACATGCGTAGTGCGGTTCATTGAACAGCCTGTACATCTCGTCTTCATCAAGACAGACCTCGCAGGTGTAGCACTCCATTTCCTCGTCAAAGACATTGTTTACACAGCTGTCGCATGATGTGAAAGCCTTTCTCTTCTTTTTATTCATATATCCGTCACCTGTTTCAGCACTGAACTTACCTGCACCAGCGCGTCATATAGCTTCTCCATATCCTCATCGGAAACATTCGCAAATCTTTTCAGCAGGTCATCGCGTATCTCCGCTTTCATTTTTTTCATAAAGTCCTCAGCTTCGGGTGTCAGCGAGATTATTACCACGCGCCTGTTGCCGGTCTGATGCTCACGCCTGATGAAACCCATGTCAGCCAGCTGTGCCGCCGCGCGTGTAGCCTGCTCGTTTGAAGTGTTTATCCTCGCGGCAAGCTGTGTCATGTTCATCTGTCCGCTCACCGAAAGCGCCAGCAGCACTATCTGCTGAGTGCGCGTCACATGGTATTTCTTCTGGTCAAAAGTATCAAAGACCAGCTTGCGGCTGAGCGGGTATATCTCGTAGAATTCCATTATGCAGCGTGTTCTGGTATCATTATCCATAATGTTCTCCCCCTGAAACAAACGAATAAACGACCTTATTTTAATTAATTATATCACGAAACCCCAAAAAGTCAATATACCATATTTATCAATATTTGACATTATCAAGCGCTGATTTTTGTTCACAATTATTTAATCAATGTCGATATTTTACTTATATTACCACTAAAAATACCACCACAAGTGCTATCGGCAGCAAAAGCACCGCCGCCGAGATGATGTTCAGCTTTTTTTGCTTGCTGTCACAGTCTTTGACGCGGGCACGCCTGATATTTTCAAGCACGCCCGCCGCCATTATGACTGTGGATAATATTATTATCATTTTTACCCCGATCCCCGCGAGGTCTTCACCGCTCACTGCTTGTTCTCGTAATTTGTTTCATAGTCGCTTATCAGCTTTAACAGTTCTTCTGCGTTAAGTTCAAGACCCATTGCCTGTTCGCGTATCTCAGCCATAGTGAACTTGTCTTCGGAGTTGCCCAGCGTTTTTGCGAACATTGCCGCCGCACTTGCCAGTTTCATATTATCGCTCATTTCGTCTTTGCTGACATAGCTTGCCAGCATCACGGGCTTATCCACCAGCTTGCTGTCGTTCTCGTCCTTTTCCTTGTACCTTACCGATACCGTCAGCAGTTCACGGTCGAGGTCGCCTTCCTCAGCTTTTTCAGGCTCAGGGTAAGCCACATCGTCCTGATATTTCAGTGTGCGTGTGTTTTCTTCGGCTTTTGCTTCGGTCGGGATTATCTCATAGAGCGCTGTCACCTGCTGACCCGCACCGACATCGCCCGCGTCCTTAGTATCGTCCTCGAAATCCCTGTCATCAAGGAGCCTGTTCTCATAGCCCACCAGCCTGTAATAGGAAACATTAGCAGGGTTGAACTCCACCTGCACCTTTGCGTCCTTAGCAACCGTGAACATCGTGCCGTTCATTTCGGTGACCAGCACTCTCTCAGCTTCGTCGATGCTGTCTATGTAAGCGTAGTTGCCGTTGCCGTTGTCTGCCAGAGCTTCCAGCCTGCTGTCCTTATAATTGCCCATGCCGAAGCCCAGCACTGACAGGAAAATGCCCATATCTCTCTTCTCTTCGATAAGCGCAGTCAGTTCTTCCTGCGAGGAAAGACCCACATTCAGGTCACCGTCAGTCGCGAGTATCACGCGGTTGTTGCCGCCCTCGATGAAATATTTCTGCGCCAGTTCGTAAGCTGTGTTTATGCCTGCTGCACCTGCGGTAGAACCGCCTGCTGTCAGTCCTGCAAGAGTTTCGGCTATCTTCGAGTAGTTAGCGCCGCTCTCGCCCTCCAGTTCGACAGTATCTCTGCCCGCGTAGGTTACTATCGATATGCGGTCGTTCTGACCGAGATTTTCAGCCAGCATCGCGAAAGCCTGCGCCACCAGCGGCAGTTTGTTAGCGTCACCCATCGAACCGCTGACATCTATCAGGAAAACTATGTTTGAGTCGATGTCCTGAACGTCGATGTCCTTAGCCTGCAAGCCAACCAGCATCAGCTTTGATTCATCGTTCCACGGGCAGTCTGAAAGTTCGGTGGTTATGCCTATCTTGTCATCATTGTCGGGCTGAGGGTAGTCATACTTGAAGTAGTTTATGAACTCCTCAGTCCTTACCGCATCCGCAAAGATATCCTGCCTGTTCTCTATCATTCTTCTCACATTGGTGAAAGAAGCCGTGTCAACATCGGTCGAGAATGTGGAGAGCGGGTGTTCAGCCACACTCTGGAAAGAGTTTTCTGCATAATGGTTGTATTCTTCGGTATTTATCTCAGGAATGGCTTCTTCGGTATAATAATTGAATTCGCCGCCGTCGGTTTCAGCATCCGCCGTGATATTTTCAGGGCTTTTTCCGCCTTTTACATCATTGTTGGTGATATTGGTGTCGTTCTCGGCTTTATATGTGCTGTCAGATGCGCTGCCGCATGATGCGAACATCGTCACGGTCATCATTATAGCTGCTGCCATCGCAAAAATTCTCTTTGTATTCTCTTTCATAGTTATCATCCTTTCTTAAAAGGTATTAACGATTAAGACCCTCATGGATAAGTCTTTCAGCGTAGTCGGAAGAAAGTTCCATCTCGCTGCCGTTGTTTACTGCTATGCTGTATTTGCCGTCTTTGCCGCATATCTGTATTATCTGTGAACTTACAGAAGATGCGTCGAATGTATTGATGTCATTCAGACCGTCAAGCCCTGTTGTCAGTATTATCTCGATATCAAGACCGCTCTCGATGCACTCCATAGTCCATTCCTCACTTATCATCTGATCAAGTGTGTGTGCCTGAGTTTCGGGGTCGTTCAGTGCTTCCAAAGCTATCTCGACTATCTTTTTGGAATCCATGTCTTTTATGGGGTACTCGCCGTTGTAAGCAGCTGTCACCAGTTCATCGCCCTCAGCAGATACCTCAACACTGCCTGTGACATACTCAGGTTCAGCGGCAGTGCTGTTCATTACCTCTGTCATTCTGTCCTTGTAGCTTTCATCAAATGTGTAGTAAGGTGAACTTACCAATTCACCATTCTCGTCAAAGTACTCTACCCAGAAGAAATACTCTCCGTCCTCGCCCGCAGCTGCAAGCGTATTGCCCTCAATGATCGTGTCGCCCACGATGAAAGGCTTTGCATCTTCAAACTTGATGTGCGTCATAAATCCGCTTGTTTCAAAACCGTTGAACTGCTCGATACTGTACTCGGTATCGACCGTATCATCGGCACTGGCGTTTGCCGCTGCTTCCAGAAGTATCGGCGCAGCTTCCATTCTGTGCTCCCAGCAGTCAGCGATGTGACCGTCATCATACATCTCAAAACCGAACTCGCCCCCACCCAGTATCTCGTTTACATATTCCTCACAGAAACCGTTCTCATCAGAAGTTGTCACCTCTTCTTCTGCGGTAGTTTCTTCATCTGTGGGGTATTCGCTGGTGCATGCGTTGACTGTTACCTCTCTGTTCATTTCATTATCGGGCTTTGCGGCAGGTTCGTTCTTCTCTTCCACCTTGCCGCAGCCTGTCATCATCATCATAAGTGCTATTGCCATTACTGAATATCTCTTTGTCATTTTCATTTTACTGCCTCCGTTTGTTATGCGTTTTTCCATTCGGTTATCAGCTGTTCAATATCGAACTGCGGTGCGTACTTCATTCTGTCAAAGTAAAAGTCGTTAACATTCAGGCTTTCCTTTTCCAGCGAGAGCGCATTGCTGCCAAGCGAACTCCAGCCATTCTGGAATACTGCGCCGCCGTCGAGGGTGATCTCTATCTGCGGTGCGTTCTCGAAAACTATGCCGTAATCGCCGCTGCTGTTTACTTTTAGCGGTATCAGATACTCACGGTTCTGCTGGAGTATATAAGGCGTGCTGCTCCTGAGCGTGATATTTTCGCCCGTGACTTCTCCGTCTTTGTCGTACATCGCCACGACATCAAGCGTGTATACCGCACTTGAATCTGCTTCAAACTCAACATCGTCCACTATTACATCTGCAAAAATGTCCGTCTGTTCCAGTACGTTCTTCTCGACGAAGTATTCATCGCCGTTCGGCACGTAGTCAGCCATGAACGATACAGTGTCCGTTTCGCTCAGATCCAGCTGATCGTATTTTACGACCAGTTCGTAGTTTTTCTGTCCCGATATGTCCGCTGTGCCTTCCACAGACTGTATGGCTTCATCTTCGGCGGCTGCTTCAGCGTTGTTGTCTTCTGTGTTGTCCTCAGCAGTCGCGGCGTTATCCGTTTTATCTGATGCGCCTGCTTTCTCTGCCCTGCTTGTGGGAATGCTGTTCATTATGTTTTTGGACTTATTTGATTCGTTGATGATATTGATGCCCGCAAATATCACAATGAATGCTGCGGCTGCGGCAACTATCTTCATGTACCCGCCCGAACGCTTTATCTGTTCACGCTCAGTGTTTGTTGTTTCTGTTTCTTTGGTGTTCTCTTTCTTGTCTATCTCCTCAGAGATCCTGTCCCACAGCTTATCCATGTCGGGTGCAGTATTACGGATATGCTGTGTATATTCATTTCTTAAGTCAGCCATAAATACTGCCCTCCTTTACTGTTTTTTTCAGCTTGTTCAAAGCCTGTCTGTATCTCCATGCAACAGTGCCGAGAGGTATACCCAGCGCTTCGCTTATTTCCTTGAAGGTCATATCGAAGCCTACGCGAAGGTTGATGATCTCTTTTTCCGCGTCGTTCAGTGTTTCCAGCGCCTGACTGAAAGCCATGCCGCTTTCCACCTGAACATCTGTAGGTGCTTCGGGGTCTGCCTGTTCCTCAGTGTAAACATTTTCATCGTCGATCGTATATTCCACATGTTTCGTCTTTCTGAGAAAATCGATTGCCATGTTTCTTGCCATCACCGTTATGTAGCGCTTGTGTCCCGTTCCGGAACGGTACTGCGCCGCTGTCTCCCATAGTCTTAAAAACAGATCGCTCGTCAGATCCTCAGCGTCCTGAGGACTTTTGACCACTGCCAGCATTTGCCGGTATACCAGCGTGCCGTAGCAGGTGTAAATGTCTTTAAGACCGTTTTTGTCTTTCCCGAGTATCTTTTGTATACACAGGTCAAACTCCTTATCGGTCAAATTTATCATCACCCTTCGACATAATATATACGTTTGGTAATTTGGATTTTTATGGTGTGAAACTGTACAAACTTCATGTTACAATTTTGTCCACATTCAACAAAGCTGAGCGGATCTTCTGACGTGTCAGCCTTAAAGATGCTCTTCCATGCTGTTTGCAGTGACACACTTTGAAAATAATTCGTTGATAATTATACCATAATAAATTAGTAAATGCAACCCTTTTAAGGCGGGGTTGATTTTTATGGTGCACTGTGATATAATAAATGTATCTTAACGTAGAAAGGAACGTTTCAAATGAGTGAAGAATGTACACACGACTGTAGTTCTTGCGGGGCTGACTGCTCTTCGAGAGAAAACGGTATAGAAAAAGCACAGCCTCACTATATGTCCAATGTGAAGAAGGTCATCGCTGTTGTCAGCGGCAAGGGCGGTGTCGGCAAATCGCTGGTCACATCTCTGCTTGCTGTCGATCATGCGAGAAAAGGCTTTAAGACAGCTGTTCTCGATGCTGATATCACAGGTCCTTCGATACCAAAGATATTCGGTATAAACGAGCGTCCTGTCACCACAGAAGATGCGCTCTTCCCTTGTGAGAGCGAGTTCGGCACTAAGGTCATGTCGATAAATCTGCTGATGGAGAATACCAATGACCCCGTTATCTGGCGCGGTCCTGTCATTGCAGGCGCTGTTACTCAGTTCTGGACTGATGTGGCGTGGGGCGATGTCGATTATATGTTCGTCGATATGCCTCCCGGAACAGGTGATGTTCCGCTGACTGTATTCCAGTCATTGCCTGTTGACGGCATTGTTATCGTGACCTCACCTCAGTCGCTGGTGTCGCTGGTGGTGGAGAAATCCGTGAGAATGGCAAAGATGATGAATGTGCCTATCTTAGGTCTTATTGAGAACATGAGTTATATCAAGTGTCCCGACTGCGGCAAGGAGATAAAGCTGTTCGGTGACAGCCATGTGGACGAGATAGCCGCTCAGTATGACCTCAAAGTTCTGGCAAAACTGCCCATTGACCCGCTGGTAGCTTCACTTTGCGACAGCGGCAAGCTGGAGATAATCGAGAATGATGTTATCGCCGCTTTTAAGGATATCAAACTCTGATATTTGTTGAAGGTGCTTTCACACATCAGCTGAGTCTGTCGATGATTTGTGAAAAATGATAAATTTTCACTATGGCGGTTGACAAAGACCTGATGGTGTGATATAATTATCTAGTCTGAATAGGACATTATAATGAATGCTGCATAGAACTACTGTCTGAACTAAGGATGATGGGCTTCTATGAGCCATAATTTTTAGTTTGGAAGGAGGTCACTGAAATGAGAGAAGGTATTCACCCCAAGTATGTAGAAACTACTATCACTTGCGCTTGCGGCAACGTTATCAACACCCGTTCTACTAAGGAGAACATCAAGGTTGAAATTTGCTCGAAATGCCACCCTTTCTTCACCGGTAAGCAGAAGCTGGTTGACAGCGGCGGACGTGTTGACAGGTTCAAGAAGAGATTCAACCTCGACTAATTTTTGTGAAGCTAAAGAGCGGAATGTTTTCCGCTCTTTTTTTCACCCCGAAAAGAGGTAAACGACTATGAGCTACACAACTGTATATGAGTATGCCAGCGACAGCTTCACCGAAAAGAAGAGCGAGTTTATCGGGCATATCTGCCCGGTAAAGACCGCTGAGGAAGCTGTGGCTTTCATCGAACATATAAAATCACAGAACCGCAAGGCGCGGCATAACGTTTATGCTTATGTTCTGCGTGACGGAAACGCTTCGCGCTATTCTGATGACGGTGAGCCTCAGGGGACGGGCGGTGTGCCTGTGCTTGATGTTATAAACAAAGCAGGGCTGACAGATGTGTGCGTGGTGGTAACAAGATACTTCGGCGGAGTCCTGCTGGGCGCCAGCGGACTTGTGCGCGCATATTCGCAGGCTTGTTCACTGGCTGTGGCGGCGGCAAGAAAGATGGAGATGTGCGAATGTTCGCGCGTCAGCTTTTCCTGTGACTATACGCTGTACGGTCGGGTAAGCTATCTTCTGCCTGAGTTCGGGGTCATCACTGAAAAGGAAGACTTTGCTGATACGGTGAACCTTTCGGTGCTGTGCAAATCCGAACTGGTGGAAGAACTGAAACGCAAACTGACTGATGTTTCAAATGGTCAGCTGGAATTGTCAGAAGATACAGAACTGTGGGCAGACTTTGCTTGATAAATTGTGAAAGTATACAAAGAATTGATGCCTTTATGTAAAAATAAAGGCATTTTTAAGACTTCGGCACTATATATGGTTGTAGGGTATTTCCAAAAACTGATGAAAGGGTGAACGCCATGCTTCCAAGAGAACAGTCGGAGAGTTTTGAGCATACTTTTTTGTGCGAAAAAGCTGCTTTTGCTGACGCGACAACGGGTCGTGAACGGCAGGAGGACAAGTGCGGACTGCGCACCGAGTTCCAGCGGGACAGGGACAGGATACTGCACTGCAACTCTTTCAGAAGACTTAAGCATAAAACTCAGGTGTTCCTTTCACCTGCGGGCGACCATTACCGTACTCGCCTTACCCACACTCTTGAAGTAAGCCAGATAGCGCGGACGATAGCGCGGGCGCTGAGGCTCAATGAAGACCTCACCGAAGCTATAGCACTGGGGCATGATCTGGGTCATACACCTTTCGGGCATGCAGGTGAACGTATGCTCAATGAACTTAGCCCGTATGGTTTCCATCACTATGAGCAAAGTCTGCGGGTGGTGGATATCCTCGAAAAGGACGGCGCAGGTCTGAACCTGACAAGAGAGGTCAGGGACGGGATACTGAAACACACGAATCAGGTCGCCAATACCTATGAGGGCTACGCGGTGCGCTTTGCAGATGTTATAGCCTATATAAACCATGATATCGATGACTCCATAAGGGCTGGTATCCTTAAGGAAGAGGATATCCCCTCTGCGATAACGAATGTGCTGGGGCACTCAAAGTCAGCAAGGATAACCACATTGGTCTGCTCGCTTATCGAAAACGGTCTGCATGACCGTGACGAGGCGGAGGGCGATGAGGGCATTCTGAGAATGTCCGCTGAGGTGGAAAAGGCTTATAAACAGCTTCACAGATTTATGTTCGACAGCGTTTATACCAACCCCGCCTGCAAGTCGGAAGAACGTAAGGCGCAGGATATGATAGCCTTTCTCTACAAATATTACACCGACCACATTGAAGCACTGCCCGCCATGTATATGAACCTTGCCTATCATTATGGTGTGGATATGGCTGTCTGTGATTACATTTCGGGCATGACAGATGTGTTCGCGGTGGAAACTTTCAAAGAACTTTTTATACCTGCCGCGTGGATGGTCAAGTAAGACAGGGGGATCACATTGGATCAGGATTTTCTTGAAAAACTCAAATTTGAGAACCCGATAAACGAAGTCATGCGCGAGAATGGCGTTGAACTTAAAACGACAGGCCGCGGGGCTTTCATGTGCAATTGTCCGTTCCATGCCGACAGTTCGCCTTCATGCAGTGTCGTGCCCGATAAGGGATTTTTTCACTGCTTCGGCTGCGGTGTCAGCGGTGATGTCATAGCTTTTGTGAGAAAGTATAAAAATCTCGGCTTTATGGACGCGATAAACTACCTTGCACAGCGCGCGGGCATGACTGTGCCGTCTTTCAGTACCGAGAGCGATAAAAGCTATAAACGCAGAATGCGCATTTACGAAATGAACAAGGCTGCCGCGAAATTTTTCCGCGCACAGCTAAAAACGCCTGACGGTGTAAGGTGTCTGAATTACTTGATGAAGCAGAGAAAACTGGACGCTGCCACCATAAACAAGTACGGCATGGGCTGCGCACCCAACAGCTTCACGGCGCTGAAAAGTCATATGATGAATTTGGGCTATGGTGAAGATGAACTTGTGTCGGCATCGCTGCTGGGGCGGTCTTATAAAACGGGGCGCACCTACGATTTCTTTATGGACAGGGCAATGTTCCCGTTTATAGATGTTGCAGGCAATATTGTCGGTTTCGGCGGCAGGACGCTGGGCGATGACAAGCGAAAATACCTCAATACAGGTGATACGACTTCCGAAGCGTTCAGAAGCACCAATGATGAAAGACTGCTGGACGGATACTCGAAGTCGAGGTTTGTTTTTTCGCTCAACTATGCTAAAGACGATGCGGTCAAGTCAAAAAAACTGCTGCTCTGTGAGGGCAATCTCGATGTCATATCGCTTTATCAGCATGGCTTCCACAATGCAGTGGCTTCATGCGGTACTGCGCTGACTAAGGAACAGGTCAGGGCGATGAAGACCTACGCTGACGAAGTGGTCATCTGCTACGATGCAGATGCTCCGGGTCAGAAAGCCGCGCTGAGGGCTGTGAGCATGCTGCGTGAAGGCGGCATGGGCAGCAGCGTTATCCATATGGAGGGCGCGAAAGACCCCGACGAATATATCAATAAGTTCGGTGAAGAGCATTTCAGATACCTGATAAACAATGCTGCTGATGGTTTTGATTTTGAACTGGGCATCTTTGCGCAGGGACTTGACCTAAGTAAGCGGGTGGACAGGAACAACTTTCTGAAAAAGGCATACCACGCTATGGCTCTTGAACCTGACGAAACTGTCCGCGATATGATGGAACATGAGGTCGCTGATAAGTATGATGTGACTTTTGATGTGGTCAGGGCATCTGTCAACGAAGTCCGTATGAAACTCAAAGAGTATGAGGCAAACACCGAAAGACGCGAAGAGTACAGGCAGATGGTGCTCGCCGAAGAAAATGTGCCGAATAACAAGGCTTTCAAGGCTGAGCGCGGGCTTATATATTATATATATTATAATGGCGATAATGCTGCCGAAATGTGCAAGGGTATATCACCCGACGAATTTACCGATGATTTTAACCGAAGAGTATTCGTGAGCATAATGGGCAAGCTGACTGTGGGCGAAATTATCACGCCTGAGTCGTTCCTCGATGAATTCTCCCATGAGGAGGTCGAGCGTATCAGACAATTTTTGAGCAAATACGCTGAGTACAATGTCAACGGGGAAGTGGCGCGGCAGTATATTCAGTCCATAAAGGATTATAATAAGAAAAAAGAAGTGAAGAATGCAGAACCGACCAGTAGGGAAGAGTTTATGCAGAAAGTAGCTGAGCTGCAAAGGAAAAAGACCTGAGCAGCGGGAAGTCAAAAACCTGAAGAGGAGAGTAAATTATGATCGATAAGAGCAAGATACTTGAAAACCTGCTTGAACACGGTAAGCAGACAGGCAAGCTGACCACTAAGGAAATAACCGATGCACTGGAAAAGCTGAATTTCGATGTTGACCAGATGGACGGTGTTTATGAAAAGTGCAGCGAACTGAATATCGAGATCATCGACGATGTTGTAGTTGACGATACTCTGGATTTCAATAATCCTGAGGACGACCTCGAACAGGAAGATGTTGATATCTCCCTTTCTACTGACGGCATCGCCATTGACGACCCTGTGAAGATCTATCTCAAAGAGATAGGCAGAGTACCGCTGCTGACCTCTGAGGAAGAGATACAGCTTGCCGAGATGATGTCGGGCGATAACGACAGAGATGCAAGCAAGGCAAGAAAAAGACTCGCTGAGGCTAACCTGCGTCTGGTTGTATCCATCGCCAAAAGGTATGTGGGCAGAGGCATGAGTTTCCTTGACCTGATACAGGAAGGCAACATGGGTCTTATCAAGGCAGTTGAGAAGTTCGACTACAAGAAGGGCTTCAAGTTCTCGACATATGCAACTTGGTGGATAAGACAGGCTATCACAAGGGCTATCGCAGATCAGGCGAGAACCATACGTATACCTGTGCATATGGTGGAAACTATTACTAAGGTGAAGAAGGCTTCCTCGCAGCTGCTCCATAAGAACGGTCATGACCCGTCGCCGGAGGAGATAGCTGAGGATCTTGATATGAGCGTCGAGAAGGTCAGGGAGATCATGCGTATCGCGCAGGATCCTGTTTCGCTGGAAACACCTATCGGTGAAGAGGAAGATTCGCATCTTGGCGACTTCATCCCCGATGATGACGCTCCCGCACCTGCTGAGGCTGCTTCGCTGGTGCTGCTGAAAGAGCAGATCGATCAGGTACTCTCAACACTGACCGAACGTGAAGAAAAAGTGCTCAGACTGCGTTTCGGTCTTGAAGACGGCAGATCGAGAACGCTGGAAGAGGTAGGTCAGGAGTTCAAGGTGACCCGTGAGCGTATACGTCAGATCGAGGCTAAGGCGCTGAGAAAACTCCGTCACCCCAACCGCAGCAATAAGGTAAGGGATTATCTCGACTAAAGGAGGGCTTCCATGTACATAACTCTGGAAGCAGATTATGCAGTCAGGATAACTGCCGAACTGTGTAAGGCTGATGGCAGGCTCGATGCCAAAACGCTGTCTGACAAGACCTGTGTCACGCTGCGGTTTTCGCTCAAGATACTGCGCAAGTTGGTATCAGCAGGTCTGGTCAAGTCTTTTAAGGGTACACAGGGCGGCTACATGATCGCCAAATCCCCGAAAGACATAACCCTGCGTATGGTCATTGAAGCGATAGAGGGTACATACTGCTTTTCGCGATGTTTGCAGCCCGATGCTGACTGTAGTCGGGGGGCGTCAGGAAACTGCCCGTTTCAGGACGCATTCTGTGATATCACCAAGATGGTCAGCGAAAAGCTGGAAACCTATAATTTCGCACAGCTGAACGATGCGGGTGAGGTAACTGATGAAAAGGAAACCCTGGAAAAATAACAAAGAAAACAGCTCTCGCCTCAGCGATGAGGAGAGAGCTGATATTTATGACGATCCTGAAGATATTGACGAGGAAGATGCTGACGAAGAGTTCGGCTATGAAGAAGATCTCGACGAAGATTTTGGTGAAGACACCGAAACAGATGACTGCGATGATCCTGATGATGAAGAGGAAGAGTCCGAAGATGAACAGGATGAGGTCATTGTAAAGCCCAAAAAGCATATTTTGCTGAAAATGGCTCTGGTGCTGTGTGCATTGTGTCTGCTTGTCATTCTGGCTGATGTGGTGATACTGTTTTTTACAGGCGAACTGTGGTTCAACCGCCCCGACAGGCACACCTATCCCGAAAGAGGTGTGGTTATAACCGAAAAAGCGGGTGTAGTGGACTGGAAGAATTTTGCGCGGCAGGATATACAGTTCTGCTATATACGCGCCACAAAAGGCGAAAAATACGCCGATAAGAATTTCAAGAAGAATCTTTCGGGTGCTTCCAAGACTGAACTGCCTGTGGGACTTATTCACCAGTTTGACCCGTCGGTAAGCGGCGAAAAACAGGCGAAGCATTTTATTTCCGAGTGCGGAAAACTTAAAGGCAGACTGTGCCCGGTGGTTGATTGTCAGCTGGGATTGTTCCGAAAGATATTCCGCCCAAACAAGGAAAAGATGTCAAAGAAGCTGAGAGAGTTATGTGACTGCATCTCGGAAGAGTATGGCTGCATGCCGATCATAAAGTGCAGTTCGGGTTTTTATGAAAGAGTCGAACTGGAAGAAAATTTTGCCGACTGTCCTGTGTGGATAGTCAGCGAGTTCGGTTCGCCCGATGAAGGCGTAGAATGGGATATATGGACATATTCGCCCCGCGCGAGGTTCAACCATTACGACAAGCATAATTACCTTGAGATAGCCCTGCTTGACAAGGATTTCAAATTGAATAAGATAAAATAAAAAGGTCTGTCCCTCTGGACAGACCTTTTTTGCAGCCATGTACTGTTCTTTTGGTGTGAGCAGCTGCATATGATCCAATATGGCGTGTCAGATCACTTAGCGCCCTTTATCTCTGTTGCACAGTCAGCACAGATGGATTTGCCCTTGTAATCAACAAGGTTCTCGGTCTTACCGCAGAAAACACAGCTTCTCTGGAACTTTTTGAGTATTATCATATCGTCCTCGGTGTAGATCTCGATAGCATCCTTGACAGCAAGATCATAGCTTCTTCTGAGTTCGATGGGTAATACGATCCTTCCCAGCTCGTCAACCTTTCTAACTATTCCGGTAGATTTCATGAGATGATCAATTCCTTTCTCCTATTAATTTCGACCGACTATCGGTCAACATCATCATGTTAATATTATACCAATTTAGTTATCATTTGTCAAGCGTTACTAACGAAAATGTCAAATATATTGCATGAATTACCAAATTTCGGCACAATGCACATCTGAATATTACCTGTCTGAATAATTCCTGACATAATTTGGGTATTGAATATTACTAATTTTGGTATTTATTCTAATTAATAAATGTAAAATATTAGTTAACGAATGGTTATTTACCAAAAGTACAGAAAAGAGGACTTATATGCTTTCATTTATCATTGTGGTCATGCTGCTGATATCTGTGACGGCGGGCTGCCTGAACGGGTCGTGGGAAGATATCTCAGCTTCGGCTGTCAGTGCGTGTACTGATGCAGTCGAACTGGGAGTTTTTCTGGGAGGTTCGATGGCTTTGTGGTGCGGTCTGATGCGTGTGGCAGAAAGATCCGGGCTTACTGCAAAGCTGTCAGCTGCGCTGTCACCTGTGGTAAGGCTGCTTTTTGGCAGACTCGATGACGATTCGCGCAAGGCAGTCAGTCTTAATCTGACAGCAAATCTGTTGGGTCTGGGCAATGCTGCCACTCCAACAGGCATCGCCGCAGTCAAAGCGCTTGGAAAAGGTTCGCGTCCCAAACGCAATACCGCTTTGCTGACGGTACTTAACACCGCCTCGATACAGCTCATACCCGTGACGATAGCCGCGCTGCGGGCAGAAAACGGTTCTGCCGCGCCATTTGAGATATTGCCTGCGGTGCTTGTCACTTCGCTTTCGGCGGCGGCAGTTGGCTGTGTTACGGCGGCGATACTATTTTCGGGGGTAGATAAAGATGCGCGTAACTGACATGATAGTTCCGCTGATGATAATGTTCATATTGTTGTACGGACTTGCCCGCCGCGTTGACCTCGCTGAGGAATTTTCAGCGGGCGCTAGGGAGGGTCTGCAAACTGCTTTCGGGCTGATACCCATGCTTGTTCTGCTTATGACAGCGGTGGGTATGTTCACATCTTCGGGTGCTGCCGAAATGCTTGCTGCGCTGTTATCACCTGTGACCGAATGGCTCGGCTTCCCGAAAGAATGCCTTGATCTTGCGTTTATTCGTCCTATATCGGGCAGCGGAGCGCTCGCTGCTGTCAGCCGACTTTTCAGCCGCGTCCACCCTGACAGCTTCGCAGGCAGAACGGCGAGCGTGCTTATGGCGTCCACCGAAACTACTTTTTATACCATTGCCGTTTATTCTGCCGCCCAAAGAAAAAAGCCCGACAGCCGCATTTTTATTGCGGCTGCCGCAGCTGATCTCACTGGGTTCATATTGTCGTCATTGACAGTTCGGCTGCTTATTCAAGGCTGATGCGCACCTGACTGCCCTTACCCTTTTCTTTTGTGACTATTATCTTCTTGTCAAGCCTGTCGTTCAGTTCGTGTACATGTGAGATTATTCCCACAAGGCGCGAGTTTTCAGCCAGACCTGTCAGAGTTTTCACCGCCTTATCCAACGATTGTTCGTCAAGGCTGCCAAAACCCTCATCCACGAACATCGAATCTATCTGCACGCCGCCGGTCGAACGCTGTATCTCGTCCGAGAAGCCCAGAGCCAGTGCCAGCGATGCCATGAAACTCTCTCCGCCTGACAGCGATTTCACGCTTCTGTCGCTGCTGCCGAAATGGTCTTTTACATCAAGTTCAAGACCTGATTTCGACCTGCCTTTTGAATTGCTGCTGCGTATCAGTTCGTACTGCTTGTCAGACATTTGCAGCAGTCTTACGTTGGCGTTTGCCAGTATCTTGTCGAAAAACTCCATCTGCACGTAGGTTTCCAGCGGAACTTTCTGTTTGCCCGAAAGTGAGCCGTTTGCAGTATCGCTGACCGACTTTTTCATCACATAGTCATCATTCAGCTGCCTGTTGCGGATAAGTTCATCGTGCAGCCTTTTGACCAGCTGTTCTGCCGAATTGTGTCTGTGTTTTGCATGGTCGCGCTTGTCGAGAGCATCTGCCACACTTATCTCGGCTTCTTTCAGAGCCTTTTCCAGCGCCGTTAAGTCGGGCTTTTCCTTGTCAGCAGTCTGTTCTTTCAGCGCTTTAAGTTTTCCGTTAAGTTCAGTGCTGAGTTTTTCAAGTTCAGCCAGTTTTTGCTCTGCCGAGTCCATAGCCTTTGTCAGAGCATCACAGTTCTTTTCCATCTCAGCTATTTTCGCGAGGGCTTCGCGCCTATTTGGATATTGCAGGTCTGCAAGCTGTTTTTCGCCCTGTCTGCGCTTTTCTTCGGCAGTGGCGTTCATGGCATTAAGATTGCTGCTGCCCTCACTGAGTTTCTGCTCGTTCTGCTTTACACGGGCTTCCAGTTCGGTAAGTTCACGCTCTGCCTGATCTTTCTTCCCCCGTTTTTGTGTCAGTTCGATACTGAGTTTTTTAGCCTCTGTCAATGCCTTGTTTATGACCTTGTATTGCTCGCGTGTGTTTTGAAGCGCCTGTTCCGGTGTAAGACCCTCGCCGTACTTGCCTGCGCGTGAGATGGCGTTTTCAAGAGCCGTCCTGTGCGCTGCCTGTGCAGCTGCGTACCTGCGGGAAGCATTTTCTGTTTCATTCATAGCCTTGTCAAGTACAGCCTTTGCTCTGTCCACAGCCTGTTTGTCGGGGGCTTTTTCAGATCTGTGCGCCTTGTTCGGGTGATGGGTCGAACCGCATACGGGGCAGGGAACGCCCTCTTCCAGTTCTTCCGCCAGCAGACCCGCCTGTTCGGAAATGTAAAGGTTGAAAAGGCGGATATGCTCGGAGTTGGCATTGTTACTTTCTTCTTTTTTGTAATTAAATTCTTCCAGCGCCGACTGCACTTCCGCACCTAGTTTTTCTGCTTCCGAAAGGTCTTTTCCTACAGCTGTTACTTCTTCAAGTTCTTTCGTTCGGTTCTCTATCTCGTTCTTTGTATTTGCAAGCTGTGCGCCGATATCTCCCAGACTATCGATAAACTGCTTCAGCACCTCGCGGCGCTCGTTGTCGCTCTTGATGCTGCTGCCCAGTATGTCGAGGTCGTTTTTCAGCTTTGCCGCGTTTCTTTGCAGTGTCACTGAATCTGTCAGCAGCCTTTCAGCTTCGTCATATAGCGGCAGCTGTTTTTTCTCAGCGGCTGTCCTGCCGATAAGTTCTGTCAGTTCGGGCTTGCGTTTACGGAGTTCTTCCGCATTTGATGCCGCCGCTGTCAGTTCCGGCGAAAGTTTTTCAAGCCCTTTCTGCACATCTGTCAGTTTGTCGAAGAGTTCACCCAGTTTTCTGCCGTTTTCAAGTTCAAGGGCGGCAGACTTGTGTGCCTTTTCGGCGGCGGCATGGGCTTGTGATGCTTCCTTGCTTCTCTCTTCCTCAAAGTCACGCGCCCTTACACAGCAGTCTTCGATGTATTTTTCAGCCGCTTTCACGCTGTCTGCACTTTCAGCCGCCGAGCGTATCATATCATATTCGGGGTCATCATCGCTAAGTTCGACACCTTTCAGCAGTTGCAGCATATGGTCGCAGGAACGGTCATAGCTGTCCTTTGCTTCGTTGGTGTTCACCCTCAGCTTTTCCTGTAACTGCGCATATTTTCCTGTCTGGAAGATAGCACCCAGTATCTTTGTCCTGTCTTCGGTAGATGCGTTCAGCAGTTCTGCGAAACTGCCCTGCGCTATCATGGCAACATTGTGGTATTGCTCATAATTAAGTCCCAGTATCTCCTTTATCGCCTTGTTGACCTTTTCTTCACCCGATGCAACAGGTGTCAGCTGACCTTCAGCGAACAGTTCGTTTACAGTTGCGAGGTCTGTCACACCGCTTCCTTTCTTTTTCAGCGTCTTCTGCTTAGGTTCGCGGTGTACCTTGTAGGTCTTTCCTCCATAACGAAATTCGAGTTCTACATATGTTTTAACATCATCGCCCACATATTCGCTCCTGAACATGTCGTTCGTCCTGCTGAAACCGCTGGCTCTGCCAAACAGACCGTAGCATACGCCGTCAAATATCGTTGTCTTGCCTGCACCTGTGTCGCCCGTTACGAGGTAAAGCCCCTGTCCGCCCAGCTTGGTGAAATCTATGGTGGTCTTTTCAGCATAAGGACCAAATGCCTGCATGGTAAGTGTCAGCGGCTTCATTCTTCATTCCCCCATATCTCTTCAATAAGGTTTCTGACATATTCGCTCTGTGCTTCGTCCATCTCTCTGCCCATCTGCTGGGTGAACAGTGATGAGAACAGTTCCAGCGGCGATTTTGTTTCGGTGCTCACTTCACCTGTTATGACTGTTTCTGTCCTTGTGCGGATATTGTCGTAATTCAGCGAAACGATATTTTTGTAGACAGTCCTCAGCTTGTTTAGCACATAAGGTATCTCGTCTTCGTCAGTCAGTGTGATGCTGTAGAATGCGTCAAGGTCGAGATCCTTGTAGAATTCCTGTGACATCAGCGCATCATACCTGCCTTTGAGTGGTATCATATCTCTCAGCGGTGTCAGCGGAACGGTGGATATCTCCACCTCGCCCTTGCCCTTTAATTCGACTATCGTCACCGATTTTTTGTGTGCTATCTCAGATACCGAGTATTTCAGCGGAGTGCCGCTGTAGCGCGCATTCTTACCAACATTCTGCGGACTGTGCAGATGCCCCAGCGCCACATAGTCAAAGCCTTCAAACACCGATGCGTCGATGTTGTCAAGCGTTCCCACCGCCGCATATTCCGAGTCACAGGTAGATGACCCTGTAATGAACTGGTGGCAGACCATCACGCATCGCCTGTCAAGATCTATCCCGCTCTCCTTGATGACAGTGCGCATCATATCGGTGTAGCTTTCGATCTCGGCATCGGGGTGGTAAGCCCTTACCGTCGAGGGCTTTACAAACGGCATCAGACATATGTCCAGTTCGCCGTATCCATCACTGACAGTGACTATATCAGGCTTGCCGTTATATTCGGCACAGATGTGTATATCTGCTTTTTTCAGCATCTCGCTGGCGTAATCCACACGTTCGGGGCTGTCGTGGTTGCCGCTTATTATGTAGACCGAAAGGTCGGTCTTGCTGAGTTTTGTAAGAAAATCGTTGAACAGCCTCACAGCTTCCGCTGAGGGCATGCTCTTGTCGTAAACATCGCCCGCTATCAGTATCCCGTCACAGTACTCTTTCAGCGCTATGTCAATGATCTGTGTGAGTATATGCTGCTGATCTTCATAAAGCGAGAAATTATCAAGCCTTTTGCCGAGATGCAGGTCAGCGATATGTGCAAGTTTCATGTATCTGCTCCTTTCGGTAATAAGCGGTCACTTCTTTTTGTAGACGATCATATCCTTCAGATCAACTTTGTTGTAGCCCCACTTGAAGCCGATATAGGTCGATATCGGAAAAAGTGCCAGATAGGGGACTATCAGCGCGAAGACTCCAAGCCTGAAGTCCTTGATATCAGGCGAATGCGCGAAGATATCCAGCAGCGGGAAAAGACAAGCGTTAGCTAACTTGTAAATTGCCAGAAAATCAAATCCGCCGCTGAGTTTTGATATCATTAGCAAGGCAGCGGTCACCGCAAATGGCATCATTGCTATCAGCCCCAGCTGCCAGCCGAATTTACTGCCCACATCGTCATCATGCAGCTTGTCTGCCGAAGCTGCTGAACTGCCCTGTTTCAGCCCATAGTCAGCCAGAATGCAGACCACGCACATCAGTCCCGTGAAGCCGAACATCAGGTTTGCGAACAGCCCCATCGCTTTTGCCACTGCCCAGAAAAAAAGCATGACAAAAATGCCGAAAAACTCAGCCTGTAACCCTTTCAGAAGCGCGTAGATGCGGGCGCTCTTCTTATCGTATTTCATTTTTTACACTCCTTGCAAGTTCGTGATAGGTATATTATAACACATATTTTTTCACAATACAATAGATTTTGAAAGCCATAATTTTACTGTACGATAGAATGTACTTAAACGCCAAAAACTGGAAATGGCATGCGGGAATATCTCGCAGAGATCGGCGCAAACTAAATCTATAATTATAGAAAGGAGTACAGCCATGAACGAACCCAAAGAACTACCTCCTCCTGTTGACCCCATAGACGGCACAAAGGTCTATAAGCCTCTTGATAAGCGCTTTTCTGTCGGTGAAGAACTTGGTGCAGTCAGCTTCGATGACCTCCGAAACCATGATGCAAGTGCTGAATAGCGCAGACTGCCTCCGCCGATGCGGGGGCAGTTTTTACACCTTGCAAAGGTCGCATTAATGTGTTATAATAATACCGAAAGGACTGATATTATGGGAAGGATAAAAAAAGCCGCACTGGTCACAGGCGGTTCGGGCGGTATAGGCAGTGTTGTATGCCGCAGACTGGCAGAGGCGGGCTATCTTACCGCGATAGGCTATTCTTCGGGAAAAAAGCAGGCGGAGGTTCTGGCGGAAGAACTCACCGCACAAGGTCTGACAGCTTCTGCGGTGCATATCGACATAACCGCTCCCGACAGCATAATGCGCTGTCTTGAAGAAACAGAACAAAAATTCGGACAGTTGGAATTGCTGGTCAACAATGCGGGAACAGCAGATATAGGGCTTTTCACCGACCTTACAGATGATAGACTGTGCGAACTTATGAATATCAACCTGCTGGGTCATATGCGCCTGACAAAGGCAGTACTTCCGCAAATGCTTGCGCGGCATGAGGGCAGTGTCATAAATATATCTTCGGTATGGGGCGAAGTAGGCGCTTCCTGTGAGGTGGCGTATTCAGCGGCAAAAGCCGGAATGATCGGCTTTACACGGGCGCTGGCAAAAGAATGCGCACCGAGCGGGGTGAGGGTCAATTGTGTCAGCTGTGGGCTTATCGATACCAAGATGAATGCCGAACTTTCTGCCGAAGACTTGCAGGCAGTGGTTGACGAGATACCCCTCAGCCGCATTGGTACACCCGATGATGTCGCAGCGGCAGTAAAATTTTTGGCAGACGATGCTTCTGCCTACATAACGGGGCAGGTAATTCGCGTTGATGGTGCGTGGCTCTAAAGTCTTATCTCCACAGGCTTGCCGACAGTCAGGCTATCAGGCGTGACGATGCTGTCATAGCACATCAGCCGAACACCGCACCGCTGTGCCTCCTTCATGACCTCACCGAACTCGCGGTGGGTTTCGTAATTTGGAGAAAAGTACGAAATATCGGACATCTGCACGAGTACGAACAGTGCCGCTCCATTGCCGTTCCTGCGGCATTCTGCAAGTTCCCGCAGATGTTTCACCCCGCGCTCCGTTGGCGCATCAGGGAATAGTGCTATTCCGTCACGTTCAAGGGTGCACCCCTTGACTTCGATGTATATTCGTTTGTCCGTTTTATCGGACTTCAACATAATATCGAACCGTGAACCGCCGTAAGTCTGTTCACGTAACAGCTTCAATTCAGCCCCAAAGGGCTTCTCACGTTCGAGCCATTCGGCAACAGCTTTGTTAGGCGCCTGACTGTCAATGTTGATAAGTCGGTCGCCTTTTTTGACAGCTATCAGGTCGTAAGCGGTCTTGCGGGCAGGATCACTGCATTTTTCCACCCAGACTTCTGCACCTGCAACAAGAAGTTCCTTGCATCTGCCGGTATTTTTTACATGGCAGACTTGTTGCTGTCCGTTTATCAGTACATTTGCGATAAATCTGTTTGGGCGTGAGATGAATTCGCCGCGTATAATGTTTTGATATGTCATTTCTATCACCGTTAAAAGTATAACATATCTGTTCATAATTTGCAATAGTTATAGTATATTTAAAGAAAATTTTGTAAATAATATTCTATTAAATATATTGACGTGAGTTTAAAATTGTGATATAATTAGTTATAACAATTTTCGGCAGGAGATGATGCTACTTGCTTGAAAGGGTAAAAAAATACGCTCTGTATGGTGATACCGACCGTGAGAGTTACAATTTGATAAAAGAAAAAATCGAAGAGTACAACCGTTTGATGGCTTTCGTATTTGCATCTGTGGCGACTGTGCTGATCTTTATAATGTTCCTGTTATCGTTCAGCCAGACGGGGTTCAAATCATCACAGCCTGTTTACATTTTTGGCATGATCTTTTCGTTGGTGCAGGTGGCAGTGTCGCTTATATCGCGGCGCATTCGGGTGCTGACATATGTGTCGGTGTACATGGCGATATCGGTCTTTCTGATCTACGGCATCGCCATAGCTACGTATACTCGTCCCGAAGAACAGACAGTTACATTCATGGTCATGCTTATATTCGTGCCGCTGATCTTTGTTGACAGACCGATCCGCATGGCATTCTGGCTGATCTTTTACATAGTTGCTTTTATTTTGATCGCCAAGCGTACAAAAATAGACCCTGTTTTGTCGGTGGATGTGACTGATGCCATCATTTTCGGACTGCTTTCCATAGTGTCGGAAACGGTGGTCTACCGCGCAAAAATACGCGGATATGTGCTTGAAAATAAGCTGCATGTCATGAGTGAAACAGATCAGCTGACGGGGCTGAATAACCGAAATTGCTATGAATGGCGGCTCAGAAAATACCCGCTGTTGTACAAGCGTTCCATAAGTTGTATTTACATCGATGTGAACGGTCTGCACGAACTGAATAACACAAAAGGTCACAAGGCTGGTGACGACATGCTGCGTTTCGTGGCTGATGCGGTAAAAAAACAGTTCGGTAAAACGGACACTTATCGTATCGGCGGTGATGAGTATGTGGCGTTCGCGATGGATATTTCTCATGAAGATGCGCGTTTCAAAATCAAGAATATGTGCAGTGAGATATCGGGCAAGGGATATCATGCAGCTGTCGGATTTGATGTTCATGAGGGCAAAAATGTGGACATGAATTCACTCATCGTCACAGCAGAGTCGAAAATGTATAATGATAAATTAGAGTATTACAAGACCCATGACAGGCGTGCAAGAGTCTGATATATAAGAATATTGTCTGCAAAAGTTGTCTTTTGCAGACATTTTTTAGGTCGTAAACATGTATTTTGTCTGAAATTGTAAATTGTTGATTTAAAAAAGAAGTTTGAACATATAGCGTGGTTTTTCAGCATTTATGTGTAATAAATTGGTCAAATATGCTATTGACGAGATGTCCTGAAATGTGTTACAATTTACTGAGATATTAATGCGAAAGGAAAAGTAAAATGAAAAAATTGATTGCTGTTATATGTGCTGTTGCACTCTGCTGCGGCGGACTTGCCGGCTGCGGCGATAAGAAGTCTGAAAAAGCGGACTCAACTGCTGAAAAGATCACTTCTTCTGCTGCTGATGAGAGTGTCACAAATGCTGAAAGTGAAACGACCGAAACCGAAGAGCTGACAATGGCTGAGGCCTACACAAAGTCGATAGAAAACGCTAATTTCAGGACTTTGATGGTCACATCGTCCGATTTTACGGACGATACTACAACAATGGTCGAGGTCAGCGGAGATGACTATCATATGAGTGTCGGTGACGGTGAGAATCAGACGGAACTGTATGTTATCGGTGGTGTGATGTATATGCTCAGCCACGCAGAAAAGAGTTATATTAAAGATGAAACTCCTGATGAAATGTACTTAAATATGGACACTTCTAACTATACAATGGGTGTTGATGACAGCTATATATTTATTGACAGCGTTATTGCAGAGGGTGACCTGATCTGTGAAACCTACCATGCTCCCGATCTTATCTCCGGTGAGATGCCATCCGGTGATGAAGACGGTGAAGTGACAGTTTATAAGTACTACTTTGAGAAGGACGGCAAAACTCCTGTCAAGATCGAGATGTCAGCTTACGGTTTAGAGCAGACAACTACTTTCAAAGAGTTTTCTTTTGATATCGACAGTATCGTTATCCCTGATCTCAGCGATTGGACTGACGACACTGAAAGTTCCGGTTTTGGTTTAGATACTGATGTTGAATCGGAAGAGCTTGATGAGTCTGAATTTGATGCCGATATTGATGTAGAAAAGGCAGACGCGGCTGAAACTGAGTGATTAAATCAATAAGCCTTACCCATGCGGTAAGGCTTATTTTTATGTAGATCTATCCGTTTTGTACATAATGATTGTAGAGGATATCATTCGACAAGGATTTCTGTCAATCAATAAATTTCTTTAACTTGATGGCAGAAAAATTGTACTCGTTATAATCGCTTTTTGAAAGGTCATATCTGGCTTTTCTGACCAATTCAACGTACCCTTGATCGAACATCATCTCACTGTCAGACCAGTCATGAGAATTTTTGAATTTGTCGTTTATGATCTGACGATATTTGGGTTCCAGTATAACAGCCGCAGAGTCAGCCGAGAGTTCAGACATTTTTCTTATATCATAATATGAAAGATGTTCTGTGCAATTTTCCATATTGTAGCGTGCGATCATCGCATCAGGTCGAGAGAAGCAGAGTATACCGAAGAAAATTGTAAATACAACTGCTGCCGAACGCATAAAAGGAAAGCCTGATCTGAACTGTCTTATTATAACAAAAATGAACATTATTGCAGTCAGCAGCATGAACCATGTGGTGTAAACTCGAAGCTGTGTCAGTCCGAAATTTTGGATATATAAAAACATCTTGCTTACGGCTGTTGCAGTTATAAGCAGCGTGAAAATCGATATTACAACGCTGTATATCTTGAGTGCTGCGGTTTTTTCATCACCCGATCTTTTTGAGCAAAAGTTCATAAACAAGATCACAAGTGCGTTTATCACTTCGATCGCAAATAGTTCAAAAAAGCCTTTTCGCGCATATTCGGAATAGCTGAAATTTTCAGGCAGCCTGCCCATAAAAGCGGACAGAAAATAATTTGTCTGCGAGATGAAGAACATCACATAAAGCACGCATATGGGCGTTACAGCGGAGTAAACAGCCATATTTGCCGCGATTTTCAACTTTGACATAGACTGCTTGCAGCGCTCTTCATCAAGTGGTTTTGTAATTTCGGGATGTGTGTGTGAATAAATAAGTCCGAACAAATAGCCTGAAACTGGGATCGATACAGCAAACTGAGGTATGAATGTAAATACGTTTTCCATCATGATTGTTGCAGCCAAAGAATTCAGCATTTTTTCGACACCTTCATCAGCCGAGATCAGCAGAGCAGCCACAATGACGGTCAGCGGAAGTGCCAGAACAAGTCCACAGATGATGGCTTTAATATCTGTACCTCTTTTTGTACTTTTGACTGCGCTATTGACTGCCGAATATTCTTTCCCAAAATGTGATAGTGGATTACTGATGATGCTTTTGAGCATCTCAAAGACCGCAAATCTGCCGAACATAGGAGTTTTTGATGTCACCGAATAGATAAGATACGCTATACCGAGATGCAGGAATACAGAGTCAAGCTGCTTTACAAAATCATTGGCAGTGATAGAGAATACTAAAGAAAAGCTGTACATTAAAACAGACCATACTTTATGTGAGGTCAAAAATTCGTACTCGATTTTCTTTAAATATGTCAGCGAAACTGTCAGCGCAGTCAGATAAAATGCAGTGGTAAAGAAGCCTTTCGAGTTCCAGAGAACAAAATGTACGAACAAAAATGAAAGCACTGCTATAACAATTGACAATACTTTTTCTCTGCCCGTGAAAGTTGGCTTAGGTTTTGTTTGATATTGCGGGATAGTATTGCCATATGGCGGTAAAAAACTCTGTTGCTGCTGATATGGCATCGCATTTACGAAGTTTTCGTTATTTTCGTTCATGTTGATCGGCTCCTTTCAAAGTTGACGGAGAATTGTCTAATATTTTGTACTTATCTATGTATGACAGTAATTCTTCCCACCCTTTTTTATCCGAAGAATCGGGCACTCTGCTCAAAAACCCTGTTTCAATGACTTTTCTTGCAATGACTTTATCGTCATCATAAATTCTAGCTTTTTTTAGATCTGCTTTTGTATGATCCAGAATTATCACACCTTCTCTGATCTCTTCATTGCTGTAAACTATATATTCAGTATTGTCATTGTAGGTTGTCCATACAAAAAATTCATCGTCGTTTATCTTTTCTGAATAATAGTCACAGGGCAGAGAACTTTCATCGTTATTCTTTATTGCATAAATGGTGTAGATACCTTTTTCGTCCTCTAAAGTCATCGAACCCTTGCAAAGAAAGTGTTCTGCCACGCTTATTTCTGCCTTAACTATTTCCCCGTTTGACGATGTGAAACTCCCTTTATACAGCGTTTCCTCGCTGTCAAAAATTGTTGCCAGCACAAACAGGATATATGGGAAGAATATCAGAAAAAGTCCTAAAGCGAGAATTATTATAATAATTATGATAAATAATTTTATACTTGATCTAACATCTTTTTTGCTGTCCATCTTTTTGTCCTTTTTAATATCTTTTACACATGTTCTAGAATATCTCCCGGCTGACATTCAAGCACCTCGCAGATCTTATCGAGGGTGGAAAATCGTACAGCTTTGGCTTTGCCGGTCTTTAGTATAGACAAATTTGCCGCTGTGATACCGATTTTTTCTGCCAGTTCATTTGAAGATATTTTCCGCTTTGCCATCATTACATCGAGGTTAACGATTATTGCCATAAGAACGCCCCCTTATATCGTGAAGTCGTTCTCTGACTTCAATTCTACTGCCTTCTCAAAAACGTTCTTCAGCACACGCATAACAAGCCCCAGAAACATCGCAAAAAAGGCGGCAAACATGAACTCGAATCTCCACAGACTGAATATGATGAAAGTTATTCCCGCGAATACTATGCACCATGAAATGATTCTCAGGCATCGTGAATTCTGTGCGGTAAAGACCTCATTTTTCGCAATATTTGATAGTAGCTTGTGCAGGTGATAGACCGCAATAATTGCAAATATGTCGCAAATATAGATCATCGCCGTGACTGCTGCTACAAGTCCTCCCCTGATAAGTCCTTTTCCGACCGATATTATACCGAACCATTCAGCGATTATGTGCGCTGTGAACAGTATGACGATAAGCAGGAAAAATAACCCTATCACCAGAAATCGCGATAATTTCAACGATTTCATCTCCGACCAGCCTGTTAACTCATTAACCATTTTTTGTTCCTCCTGATAAAATATTGTCGACAATAAGACTTCGGCATCACCCTCAGCCTGAATGTATTATAGCACATGTTTTTTCGTTTGTCAATAGTAAAATATCGAAAAACGATAAAAATTATTTGACATTCAAAAAAATGATATTGTTTTTCATTATATAGATATATTAATATTTGTTGCTTGAAAACGAATAACAACGTTTCATATATTTATATTACGTTTGACCTAAATCTTTTTTTGTTTGATCAAATTGACTTCACAGCACAATTTATACATATTACAGAATATTATTTCATGCAAAATAAATAAAAATACTACTAGAAATTCTATATAACTAATACAGACAAAAAGCGAAAAATATGTTATAATTCTTGTATACGGATTATAAAGACCTTATATAAGGAGGATAATATTATGGCAAAAAACAGATATCTCGGTGATTATCCCGTTATCGGCATTCGTCCTACTATTGACGGCAGACGCGGTGCTCTGGGCGTTCGTGAATCGCTTGAAGAACAGACTATGAATATGGCAAAGTCCGCAGCTAAGCTGTTTGAGGAAAATTTGCGCTATTCCAACGGCGAACCTGTCAAGGTCGTTATCGCTGATACGACCATCGGTCGCGTCGCTGAGGCTGCTGCCTGCGAGGCTAAATTCAAAAAATGCGGCGTTGATATAACCCTGACAGTCACCCCATGCTGGTGCTATGGCGCTGAAACTATGGATATGGATAAAAATACCATTAAAGCAGTCTGGGGATTTAATGGCACTGAGCGTCCAGGCGCGGTATATCTGGCATCTGTTCTGGCAACTCATGCTCAGAAAGGTCTGCCTGCTTTTGGAATATATGGACGAAACGTATGTGAAGCTGATGATTCTGAGATACCCGAAGATGTAAAGGAAAAGCTGCTTCGCTTCGGCAGAGCTGCTGTTGCAGTTGCGACTATGCGAGGTAAGAGCTATTTGCAGATAGGCTCTATCTGCATGGGTATAGGCGGTTCCATAATTGATCCCGCTTTTATTGAAGACTATCTCGGCATGCGTGTCGAATCGGTCGATGAGGTCGAAATAATCCGCCGAATGACCGAAGAGATATATGACAAGGACGAATATGAAAAGGCTCTTTCATGGACAAAAGCGAACTGTAAGGAGGGCTTCGACAAGAATCCCGACTTCCTGCAAAAGTCCCCCGAAGAAAAGGAGAAAGATTGGGAATTCGTTGTCAAGATGATGTGCATCATCAAAGACCTGATGAACGGAAATGACAAGCTGCCGAAGGGTCGTGAAGAGGAAATGGTCGGTCATAACGCGATAGCTGCGGGCTTTCAGGGGCAGCGCCAGTGGACGGATTTCTACCCGAACTGCGACTTTCCTGAGGCTCTTCTCAACACAACTTTCGACTGGAACGGCGCTCGTGAGCCGTATGTTCTTGCAACTGAGAACGATGTGCTCAACGGTCTGGGCATGCTGTTCATGAAGCTGCTGACAAATCGCGCACAGATATTCGCAGATGTACGTACATATTGGTCGCCTGAAGCACTTAAAAAGGCTGCAAACTATGAACTGACAGGTCATGCAAAGGATGCTGGCGGATTTATCCACCTTATAAATTCCGGTGCTGCCTGCCTTGATGCCTGCGGACTTGCAACCGATGAGAACGGCAATGCTGTCATGAAAGAGTGGTTCAATGTCACAGAAGAAGATCAGAAGAAGATCCTTGCGGCGACCACATGGAACTACGCAGACTGCGGCTATTTCCGTGGCGGCGGTTTTTCTTCAAGGTATGTCACCGATGCTGAGATGCCCGTTACAATGATAAGATTGAACCTTGTTAAAGGACTTGGACCCATGCTCCAGATCGCTGAGGGATGGACTGTCAAGCTGCCTGAAGAGGTCAACGATATCCTCTGGAAGCGCACAGACTACACATGGCCCTGCACATGGTTCACCCCCCGCGTGACCGACGCTGCACCATTTAAATCTGCCTATGATGTTATGAATAACTGGGGTGCTAATCACGGCGCTATAAGTTATGGACATATCGGTGCTGACATTATCACGCTTGCATCTATTCTGCGCATACCTGTTGCGATGCACAACGTTCCCGAAGAGAAGATATTCCGACCTGCTTCATGGAATGCTTTCGGTATGGACAAGGAGGGTGCAGACTACAGGGCATGCGCTAACTACGGTCCTATGTATCGCGGAATGAGGTAATATATAACTTTTTTGAAAGCCCACAGCTGTCCGTTTAACGGGATTTTTTCTGTGCTGACTGACTGTGTGCATATCTTAAAATGTGAGGTGCTATATGGACAAAAAAGTTCTTGCGATCGACTTCGGTGCATCTAGCGGAAGGGCTGTCATCGGACACTTTGACGGTGAACGAATCACGCTGGAGGAAATACATCGCTTCTCCAACGACCCCGTGAATTTGGGCGGTACATTGTACTGGGACTTTCTGCGGCTATTCCATGAGGTCAAGCAAAGCCTTTTAAAGTCGAAACAGTACGGTCAAGTGGACAGCTTAGGTGTAGATACATGGGGCGTTGATTTCGGGCTGATCGACAAGAACGGTCGGCTGATCGAAAATCCCGTCCACTACCGCGACAGCCGTACCAAAGGCATGATGGAAGATGCCTTTGCTCTGATCCCGAAAGACAGCTTTTACGCAGCAACAGGTAACCAGTTCATGGAGATCAACACGGCTTTTCAACTGATGTCTGTACAAAAAAACAGACCCGAACTTCTGGAACAGGCGGACAAACTGTTGATGATGCCCGATCTTTTCAACTTCTTTCTGACAGGCGAAAAGGTCACTGAGCAGTCCATTGCCTCGACCACCCAGCTTTACGATCAGTCGGGCAGATGTTGGGCTTACCGCGTGGCAGAACGACTCGGTATTCGTGAGAGCCTTTTCACCAATATTGTTCCTGCGGGTACAAAAATCGGTACACTTAGTCATGATATAAGAAAAGAGCTTGATGTTCGGGATATGGATGTAATAGCAGTCTGCGGACATGACACGCAGTCTGCGATGGCGGCTGTTCCTGCGCCGAATGGTGATTTTGCATTCCTTAGCTGCGGTACATGGAGCTTGCTGGGTACTGAACTCGATGAACCATTGACAGACGAAAATGCCCGAATAAACGGGCTTACAAATGAGGTCGGTTTTGGCGGTAAGATCTCTTTCCTGAAAAACATTATCGGTCTTTGGCTTTTGCAGGAGAGCCGCCGACAGTGGTCGCGTGAGGGCAGGGAAGTCACTTTTGCTGATATGGAGAAAATGGCTGCCGAAGCTGAACCATTCCGCAGCTATATCGACCCTGATGATCCGCGTTTTGTATCTGCGGGTGATATTCCCGAAAGGGTTCGGGATTTCTGCGCTGACAGCGGTCAGCCTGTGCCTGAAACTGATGGTCAGCTGCTTCGCTGTATTTACCAGAGCCTTGCTCTGAAATATCGTCAGGCGGTGGAGGGTCTTGAAAGCTGCACAGGCAGGCGTTTCAACGCCATTTACATGATAGGCGGCGGCATCCGCGACAAACTGCTTTGCAAACTGACTGCAAATGCCTGCAAACGCCGTGTTATCGCAGGTCCTGTTGAGGCTACTGCGCTGGGGAATATTGCAGTACAACTTATAGCGAGCGGTGATATTGCAGATATTTCGCAGGCTCGTCAAATAATTACTGCGTCTGAAAATGTCGAGGTCTACGAGCCTGACAGCCCCATGCAGTGGGAGAAAGCATATGAAGATTTTAAACTGATAATAGGAGGCAAATGATGCTTAAAAACATACCGCCCATACTCTCACCTGAGTTGCTCAAAACACTCTGCGAGATGGGGCATTCTGACAGGATAGTTATTGCGGACGGAAATTTTCCCGCCGAGAGTATGGGCAAAAACTGTAAGGTGATTCGCGCTGATGGTCATGGTGTGCCTGAACTTCTCGACGCTATCTTAACTTTGCTGCCGCTTGATACCTACGTAGATAAGCCTGTTTCGCTGATGCAGGTGATGGCTGGCGACGATGCCGAAACACCCATCTGGGAGGAATACAAGCGAATCATCACCAAGCACGACCCGCGCGGCGCGTCAGCCATCGGTGAGATAGAGCGCTTTGCTTTCTATGAGGAGGCAAAGACCGCTTACGCCATCATCGCAACGGGCGAAAAGGCAGTATATGCCAATGTGATGCTCCAGAAAGGTGTAGTATGATATAAATATATGAAAGCAAGATAACAATGAGTAACAAGATAAAGAATGACGATGTTTCACTGGGAAGATTTATCAGCCTTGTTCTTCGCCATCAGCCTCAGACCATCGGTCTGACTCTTGACGAACATGGCTGGGCTGACACGAAAGCTCTTATCAAAGGCGTTTGCGCCACAGGCAGAAAGCTGGATATCGAAACGCTTGAGAGGATAGTTCGAGAAAACAACAAACAGCGATATTCTTTCAATGCTGACAAGTCGAAGATACGTGCAAATCAAGGTCACAGCATAGCGGTCGATGTTGAGATGAATATTGCCGAACCGCCATCGGTGCTTTATCATGGTACTGCCGCTGACTGCCTTGATTCTATCCGTGAGAAAGGCATTCTGAAAATGAGCCGCAACTATGTTCACCTGTCCAAAGATGTGGACACTGCTGTCAAGGTAGGCTCTCGTCACGGAAAGCCTGTAATTCTCGTTATCGACACCGCAAAAATGTCAGCTGACGGTTTCGTGTTCCGCATATCGGAAAATGGTGTATGGCAGAGCGAAGATATTCCGTGGAAATATGTCACTGAAATTAAATATCCGTAAAATTGGACATCTATTTTGAAAGGAACTAAGGATATGTACGAGGATATAAAGG
Organism: Hominimerdicola alba 8; assembly: GCF_000178155.2. GTDB lineage: Bacteria > Bacillota > Clostridia > Oscillospirales > Ruminococcaceae > Hominimerdicola > Hominimerdicola alba_C. The sequence goes on along the minus strand of NZ_ADKM02000008.1, from coordinate 41,168 downwards.
ATAAAATTGTGGAAGTTTGTCACAAAATGTGGCAGAAAGGCTGGGTGGCTGCCAATGATGGAAATGTCACCGTAAAAGTAGGCGATAACCGATTTCTCGCCACCAGAACAGGTATCTCAAAAGCCGAGATAACCCGCGATCACATCGGTCTTATCGACAAGGATTTCAACATAATCGAGAAGCCTACCGATGACTGGCGTCCGTCATCTGAGGTCAAAATGCACATCAAGTGCTATAATGACCGCCCTGATGTCGGTGCTGTCGTGCATGCGCATCCGCCTGTATCTACGGGCTTTGCCTGCGCTCATATCCCGCTGGACGACTACTGCATGATAGAAACTGTCATCGCAGTCGGTTCAGTCCCGCTGACCCCATACGGTACGCCCTCTACCTTTGAAGTGCCTGAAGCTATCGAACCTTATTTGCAGGAACATGATGTTATGCTTCTGACAAATCACGGCGCACTGACAGTCGGCGCAGACCTGACGACTGCTTACTACCGCATGGAAACTCTCGAATTACAGGCGCAGATATCGCTTGTAGCCAGACTTCTGGGCGGTGTCAAGGACATCGACCGTGAGAACATCGATCGTTTGATCGGCATGCGCCCTCAGTATGGTGTTACAGGCAAGCATCCCGGCTATAAAAAGTATTCGGGTGATGATAAATAAGCAAAACTGTTCAATATAATGGACTGTTTCCCGCCTCTCGACGCAGCTGCAACGAGAGGCGGTATCTTTATATGGAATGTGTGTGTTGGCTGATTAAATTTTATTTTGTAATTTATTGATATTTTGTGACTTGCTTCTTTTCACGACAAAAGAACGCCCGCTCGCGACTTTTTTTTCGCAGAATTTCTTGTTTGTGATATAATTAACATACTTAAAAACTATGCAAAAGAAAGGGATAACTAAATGGCAGACACAAAATTAATTGATATGCGTGAAACGGGGCAGAATAAAATGAGTCCAAAAAAACAGTCAATATTGCTTGTTATCGGCATGATGGCGGTTTTTCTTGTGATGACAGTCATTATGTCGCTGGTGAAAGACCATCTGACTATTGCAGATGAAACTCTTAAGGCTGATATCGCCCACCTTTTGGCAGAGATCGCGACCGCCCTGACCTCAGTCTTTGCCGTCATAATTGCCCGAAAAACGTCGGGCTGTGAACTGAAATCGGCTTTCAAGTTCAAGGGATTTGACTGGTCTGTGCCGATCATGCTGACTTTATTTGTCTGGTCAGCCTGCGAAACGACCACAGCCATTGACGGCGCGATACTCAGCAGATCCATGTCTGTGCGCCCCGGTTCCGAAAACAGTATAACAGTCATTTCGGTGATATGTTCCTGCCTGCTTGCACCTTTTTTTGAAGAACTGATATTCCGTTTCAGCTTTATGGGTGTGATGAAAAAGAGTTTCGGCAAACGCATGACAATATTTTTACCTGTAGTCATATTTTCGTCTATCCACCTATACAATATTCAGGGTTTTTTTGATGTGCTTGTCGGTGCGCTTGTGGCGGCGACTATCTACTATTATACCGAAAATATCATCTATGTCATCATCGAACATGTAGCGCACAACAGCCTGTGTCTTTTCGACTTTAACAAAGTTGACCTCTTCGGTTCGTCGGTCTACAGCCGGCGCAACGGCTTTGTGATAATGAATACCGGTTATATGATCATCAACATGATTTTGCTTGCGGGCTGTCTTGTGTGGTTCTTCAAATATTTCAAACCTAAATACAGCATGAAAGCATAACATGTGCTTCTATAGATCCAACTATTTAATTCACATAATCGGATCTATTGGTTTTGTGACAGGATCTTGTCTGAATTTTAAGGTGGATTGCTATAATTTCCTCTAAGCCGCCGCTGTAAAAGCGGTGGCTGTTTTGCTTTTATCCGTACATGACCCAGCGCATTTTTGCATGATATGATGAGTATAGTCTAAAAAATTACCCTCGCGAAACTGCATCGTCTGGCAGTTTTGCGAAGGTATTTGATATTATTATGTTTTGTGGTTATCCTGATGACACGCCACAAAAACAGCGGGTATACAGAACTTAAGGTTCTTGGCGTATGGCGCTCAATTATCCTTTTGTTTACCGCATTTTTAGTTGGTGTGCTAAAGGGATAGCCATATTATGTTTTCTTATGTTCTTTCATGCGGCAGACTTGTTTTGGCTGAAACGTCTGTACACCGCAAAGCAGAGGATTATCTGCAAAACAGTTGAGCATGGTGTAGCAAGTCCGATGTGGAACAGCGAACCTCCTCCCACGCGCTGCATTATCAGCGCAACGGGTATCCTCACCATAAATGCACCGCAGATGCCCTGTATCATAACGAAAGTTGTGCGCTGTATGCCATTGTAGTAGCCGATGAAGCAAAACAGGAAGCAGGTCAGCAGGCAGTCGATGGCGTATGCTTTCAGATAGTCCCATGCGTTGGCGACTGCTTCGCTGTCATTCGAGAAAATACCTGCCAGCAGGTCGCCGCGAAAGAATGTCAGCAGGAACATGATAACGCCAAATACGAATGATACCGCGATTCCCGTTTTCAGCGCCTTTGAAGCCCTGTCATATTTGCCCGCGCCGTAATTCTGCGCCATAAAAGCCGACATCGACTGCATGAACGCCGCAGGTACCAGCATTATAAACGCACAGACTTTCTCAGCCACACCCACACCTGCCGAAGCTGTAAGGCTGATATCGTTGACGATAGCAAGCATCACAAGAAAAGATATCCCCACCAGCAGATCTTGTAAAGCAATAGGCGTGCCGATGCGGAAGATAGACACGGCACAGGGCTTGTCGAATTTTATGTGCGATTTTCTGAATTCAAAGGGCAGTTCAGTCCGCCTGATTATGACCAGTGAGATAAGTACGCTGATTAGCTGTGCCAGTACCGTAGCCAGCGCCGCACCCGATGCACCCATATGTAGTTTCTTCACAAAGAAAATGTCACCGATTATGTTGAAGATGCAGGCTATCCCCACCGCTGTCAGCGGTGTTCGTGAATCGCCCAGTCCCCTGAAAATGCTTCCCAGCAGATTGTAAGCCGTTATTATCAGAAATCCCGAACCGCATATCCTTATGTAGCTTGATGTGACTTTAAATGCCTCAGCGGGAGCGTTCATTATCTTTGCCAGCATCTCAGCACCCACAAGGCACAGTATCGTCAGCATGATCCCCACAACAGCGAATATCAGAAGCCCTGTGCCGATGGTCTTTGCGGCATCTTCGGGACGTTTCTGACCTATCTTCTGCCCCACCGAAACAGTTATGCCCATTGAAAAGCTGACAAGAATGTTCGTCAGTGTAAGTACTATCTGCGAACCTGTTGAAACTGCCGAAACTGCCGAGTTATCACTGAAACGCCCTACTACCAGCAAATCGACCGCACCGTACAGCGATTGCAAAAACATTGCAAATAGTACGGGCAGCATGAATTTCAGCAGCTTAGGCAGAATGGCACCGCTTGTAAAATCATTGTCTTTCATAGTTACCTCCATCAAAAAAGCCGGATAAAACAGCAGACATCTCAGCCTGCGGTCTTATCCGGCATTACATTTCTGTCGAATGTGTTGCCCTCCGAACCAGCGATAATATTATACCATAGATCAAAAAAAGTGTCAAGCGCATCTGTGTGTTCAAAGTCACAGAACCAATGTTAAGTCAGAATGCACAAATTTAAATGGTCAAATTCATTAACACTTTTTGACTCCTACTGAGCATTTTGCTGTGCTTTCGTTTTTGATAATATGCTATAATGTGAAAAATCACCTCATATTTGATGATGACCGTTGTGATGCACAAAAAGCTGTTTAAAACTTTGTGCAAGTTTAAGTTCATAGAAACCGTCAAATTGCTTAATTATTCTTGCACCGATGGAGTTGTTGTGTTATAATATATGGGAAGAGCATGTCCTGTAGTAAAGATATAGATCTCAGAACATTCATCGCTGACAGCTGCCAAAAACATAGCGTCTGCGAGCGATGAATGCAGAAATAAGTATGTCGTTTACTATTTAACCGATATCAAGATAAGGAGAGGTAAAAATGAAAAAAACGATAGCAATGGCGGCTGCACTTGTCATGTGTCTTGGCATGACAGCATGCGGCGATAAGGAAAAGTCGAGCAATTCAAAGGCAGAAAATTCCTCTGCGGCAGAAGCGTCATCGGCTGACGAGATCACATCCGGGTCGGAAGAAACCGCAGATAATACAGAGATCACCACTGAAAACGAGGGCGAAGCAGTCGTTTTCGGGCAGACTGTAGAGGCGCCCGCTGGTGTCAAGGAATATCAGATAGTCGGCAGTGGTCTGATAGGCGAGAAATACTCGGTCGATCTTATACTTGATGATGATTACGGCACATTCTATTCGCTTGAAATGGACAAGGAATTTGGCGATGTGCTTTTCAAATTCAGTTCAAATTACCTTTTAAAGACAGATGCGTCAAGCGGCAAACTGGGCGATTACGAACTTATCAGCACATTGACAGGCGAAAGCTACGGTGCGCTGTCGGGCGAAGAGATAGCTGAAAAGTTTGACCCCACGATCGGCAAGGATATAGTTGAATGGAGTTATGACGGCGAGGTCAAACTCTCTGAATTTGAAGAGGGCAAACTCTACAAAGCAGAAAGCAAAGAGGAAATGCCTGTATTCGTCAACGATACCGATACTGACCTTGTCGTGCATGTCATGAACGACTGGGATTACATGACCTCTACTTATACATACCCGATCAAGGAGATAGAGGATATCGGCAGGGAAGAACAATACATATTCTCGGCAGGAGAGAATTTCTATGTCAGCGTCGAGAAACTCACCACTGATATGCTGAGTCCCGATGACCTTGAGATACCTACAGTTTTCGTCAATGGTGTCGAAAAGGGCGAGAAGATCGATGTCGGTATAAGCGGATTGCTTACCAACGCAGGAGATACCGATGTCGATATCAAGCTGGTCCTCAGCGCGGGCGACCCGATCGAGATGACAGTGCCGTCAGGTGAGATATATTCCATAGACTGGATGAAGATAGACCATATAGAGATAAAGTAAATTGTGACCGCCCGCCGAACTGCTGTTTCAGACGGTCGGAAAAAATAACATGGCTATCTCTTTAGCACACCATTTGAAAATGCGGTGAACGAAATGTCGGTTTAATGTTGTATATCTTTACCTCGCCTGAGTCGGGGATAAGATGTACATAAACCGCCTTTTCTTGTGGTGCGTCAGCGGAATAACCACGAAAAATAATATAGTTGTCCCTTAAAAAATAACACCTGGAATGACAGCATTTCAAAGAACTTTTATTGATAAGTTTTCTTGCCCGTGATTTCGGCGCGTGGAAAGATAACGGATATTCAGCCGCATGCGGAAAGATCGGGAATGCAGACAGCTATCTCGGCATATCGGGCACAGGATATCCGCCATATGCCGCTGTGAACGCATATCGGCGGCTGACGGTGGGAAGATAACAGAAAAGTGCGTCTGGAAAGAACTGACGAATATGATAAACATAGTTCGGTAGACAAGGGGGAGTCTGAATGGTACTTTATATCAATTGCTGTATAAGACGGGGTTCACGTACTGAACGTCTGGCGCAGGCTGTGCTGAAAAAAATGGGTGAATACAATGAGGTATTTCTGCCTGCTGAGGACATAAAGCCGCTGAACGAAAAAAAGCTGTGCAAACGCACCGAACTGCTCAACGCGGGAGAACTGGAGAACTCAATGTTCGACCGCGCACATCAGTTTGCAAATGCAGATAAGATAGTCATAGCCGCGCCATTCTGGGACGGTTCTTTTCCATCATTGCTGAAAGTCTACATCGAGAACATTTATGCGGTAGGCATAGTTTCGCACTATTCTTCGGACGGCACGCCTGTAGGCATGTGCAGTGCAGATGAACTGGTCTATGTGACCACTGCGGGCGGCAAATATATCCCCGATTTCAGCTATGATTATATCAAGGCACTGGCACAGGGCTGTTTCGGCATAAAGAATACAAGGCTTGTTGTGGCGGAGATGCTTGATATTGCAGGCATGGACTCCGAGAAGATACTCCGTGATGCGATGGAGAATGCCTGAAAACTTTGGTTTGTACAGGTATAAGATGATCGTGGGTATCCCGCTGACACACCACAAAAACATTTTTTACAGAATTTAAGGTGGCTGGCGTATATCTAAAGATATGGGCGCTCGATTATCCTTTTGTTTACCGCATTTTCAGCCGATGTTCTAAAGGGAAAGCCATAATAAGAATGATATACAACAGCAAAAAAAGCCGTCCTCGGGTAAAAAGGACGGCTTTTTTCAGGTATATGCGGTATGGGTGTACCGCTTGGGGAAGGAAAGATATGATATCTTTTGTGGAAGTCTATTCTTTTACTGCACCCGATACCAGACCGCTGTAGATGTATTTCTGCAAGAACAGGAATATCAGCAGTGTGGGTATTATGCAGAGTATTATGCCGGAGAACACCACTTCCCACTGTATTTTGGTGGAACTGATGTACTTGTACAGAACTGTCGATACTACCAGAAGGCTTTCGTCCTGCATGTACAGCTGTGGGGTGTAGAAGTCGTTGTAAATGCTGACGAATTTGATTATCAGCACCGTTGCGATCGCAGGTTTCAGGTTGGGCAGAATTATCGAGAAATAAATCCTCGGATAGCTTGCACCGTCCATGATACCGCTTTCGTCCAGCGATACGGGTATCTGGCTGAGAAACTGCATAAAAATGTATATCGAGATTATGTCTGTTCCCACATATAGGATTATCGGGGCAGCCATTGTGTTATAAAGCCCCATCTTGCTGATTATCTGGAAAACAGTTACCTGCATAGAGATATTCGGCAAAAGTGTCGCCAGCAGGAAAGCGCCTTTTATCAGGCGGGTCATCTTGCTGTCAAAGCGCTGTATTATGAAAGCTGTCATGGTACCTGTAAGTATGGTGCCAAAGCAGGAGATGACGATGATGATGAATGTGTTGAAGAGTCCGCGCATCACCTTGCCCTCGAAGAATGCAGTCTTGAAATTGTCAAAAGCAAAGGACTTTGGCATTTCAAACACGCCTGAGTTGGCAAACTCCTTGCTGTCCTTAAAAGCACCCAGCAGTATCACGACTATCGGTATCAGCACCATAAGACACCCGCAGATGAGAACTGCATATGAAAGTATCTTAATGACTATCTGTGAGATGTAGACAGGCTTTTTCTGTGCTTCGCTGTTCATCATGCCGCCTCCTTTTTGGTGGACTTTGCAGGCTTGTCATCGCCCTCGCGGAAGAAGTACTTCTGTATCAGCGTCACCACGATGATTATTACCAGCAGTACTACCGCCATAGCGCAGGCAAGTCCCACCTGCTTTTTCTTGAATGCAGTTTCGATCGTTTTTATGACGAATGTCGAACTGCCGTAATTTCCGCCTGTGATGATGTATGGTATCTCGAACACCGATATCGCGCCCTTGACTGCCAGTATCAGCTGAAGCGAAACTATAGGCTTTATGCTGGGAAATACGATGTAGCGGAATTGCTGGAATGGGTTTGCGCCGTCAAGGTTAGATGCCTCGTAAAGGTCGGGGCTGATGGACTGTATCGCGCCGATGTACATGATTATATCGAAGCCGATATATCTCCATATGGACACGAACACCAGACAGCAATTCACAAGAAAGGTGTTTGCGGGGTCGAACCAGCGAACAGGTTCAGCGCCGAACAGCGCCAGCACACTGTTCAGTGTGCCTTCCTGCGTCAGCGGGGGATTGCCCTTTGTAAAAAATCGCAGGAAGATTATGCTGACAGCTACGCCGTTCATAAGATACGGAAAGAACAGCACGCCCTTGAAAAAGCCTTTCGCCCTTATTTTCGAGCAGAGTATAGATGCCACCAGCAGTGCTACTATCTGCTGTACGAACGAACCTGCCAGATAGTACAGGCTGTTCTTGAAAGTTATGAAATAGTCGGGGTTTGTGAAAATGGTCTTGTAGTTTTCAAATCCCACAAATTTCGGGTCTACCCCGAACTGGTCGCGTTCCTGAAAGCTGTATCCCACCATATTCACGGCAGGAACAAAGGTGAACAGCACAAGCAGCGCCAGCGGTATCAATAAAAATAAAATAGAAACGTACAGCTTCTGACCCTCATATGTCCTGAGCCACTGCCCGAAGCCGACATTTCTGCCGTTTTTGGTCTTCATAGATAACTCCTTTGCAAAACAGCAGCGGACGGTCTGACCGTCCGCTTATTAGGGTAAAAAATAGGAAAATAAGTGGAAATTTAACCCAGTATCTCATCTCTTGCGGCTGCCCACTTCTCGTTCTCGGCAGCGATTATCGCTTTGAACTCGTCTTCGCCCTTGCCTGCAAATGCTGCCTCTGCGAGCTTTATCTTGAAGTTGTCGGTATCACCGTTGTAAACGCCAACGCCCGACTTGGTGTCGATCTCGTTGAATTTGCCCACCAGTTCTTCGGGGGTGGCAGCCTTTTCAAAGAACTCTGCGTTCTCAAATTCTGAAAGGTTGTCAGGCAGTGCGGAATCTTTCTTTGCAGGTATCATGCCCTCTTTCTCAGCGAAGCCCGACTCGCCTGTGAACCACTCGACATACTTCTTTGCAAGTTCCTTGTTGTCAGCGTGTTTGCTAACGCCAACGCAGTAATCGGGAGCGGTCTCGGCGTACTGCTTGCCGTCGGCGGCAGTTATCGGCACAGGCATGTAGCCGATGTCATCGGGGTTCTCAGCCTGCTCACGGAACTGTGCTATCGCCCACGAACCCATCATCATAGTGCCTATCTTGCCCTCGCCCATCCAGACTTTTGAGGACTCCCATTCGGTGGTCATGTGGTCTTCTTCTATTACCGAAGGTGTGGAGAACAGGTCGAACATCAGCTTATAAACAGGGTAGTAACCGCCGTCTTCTGCAAAGAGGTCAAGTTTGTCGGTAAGCAGCTTGTTCTCGTACTCAGGGTCGCCAGTTGCGGAAAGTACAAGGCTCTGCCACTGGGTGATAGTCCAGCTTGCATCGGCGTACTGTGTGTAGTAGGGGATAGCATCTGTCTTGTCAGCGATAAGCTGCAAGTCAGCCAGAAATTCATCAGGGGTCTTGGGCAAATCGGTTATGCCTGCATCGCTCCAGACTTTCTTGTTATAAAGCACACCGACAGCGTTGCCGCCGTAAGCTATGCCGTACACATTCTTATCAGCGTCCATTTTTCTGTCTGCCCAGCGGTAGGTAGCGCTCATCTCATCGTAAGTGCCGAGAGGTTCAAAGAAATTGCCCAAGTCTTTAAGTTCAACATCATCGGGTATCATAAGTACATCGCCGTAATCATCAGTACCCATTCTTGTTGCTATGGTGCCTGTGTAATCCTGATATGCTACATACTGCACATCACAGTTGTTTTCTTCCTCGAAAGCCTTAGTCATTTCATCAAGGCTGCCGTCATCTACACGGTCGGTGCGGTGTGTCAGCACTTCCAGCACTGCTTTGCCGTCCTCAGATTTTTTTGCAGACTTGCCGCTGCTGCCCTCGCTGCTGCTGTCGCAGCCCGAAAGTGCCGCTGCAGCGCTCATAGAAACAACACATGCCAGCATCGCTGAAATTATCCTCTTCTTGTTCATAGTGATATCCTCCATTTATGTTGGTTAAAAATTAATCTCTTGCTGAGATTTAATTATCTTGAAACAAAGTATATCACTTAGCTAACGATTAGTCAATAGTTTGAATAAAATTATCTTATTTAACAATTAAATTTTGTTGCAAAGGATAATTAATTTGTATTATCGTTGTGCATATTCCACAAACAATGTATTCGTTTACAGTCAATTTATCCAAATAAAGACAAAAGGAGCACCGCCGCAGCGATGCCCCTTGCATATCAGTATCTTAAATTTTTCTCGCGCTGTCTTTAATGATAAGTTCACCGCTTATCTTGACATTTATCTTGTCGCTGTCAGGAAATTCTATCCTGTTGAGCAGTATCCTGACAGTTTCGGCAGCCATCTTCACAGAATTAACGTTTATTGTCGTTATGGACGGTTTTGATATCTCTGATATCAGGTAGTTGTCATAACCTACCACCGAAATATCCTCAGGTACACGCAGACCTCGCTCTTCCAGCTGACGAATGGTGTGGAACGCGGCTTCATCGCAGTTGCAGACAAATGCTGTCGGCAATTCGTCGGGGAATGCTATCTTTATGAAATCGCGGTAGTCACGGTCATCGAGCGTCCATTCGTTTCGCACTTCAAGACCGTTGTCTATCATGGCTTTCATGTAACCCATGTACCTGTCGAAAATGCTGCTGGTCGCTTTGACAGTGCCGATATAGCCGATATTTCTGTGACCGAGTTCGCAGAGATATGAAGTCAGTTCATACCCGCCGCCGTAACCGTCTGTGGTCACCGAATCAAGTTCAAGTCCGTGGATGTAGTAGTCCAGCAACACCAGATTTGGCATATTACGCACCAGTTCTGCCGCATATTCACGACTCAGCTGACCCAGCGACACGACCGATGACGCGGTGCCGTCCATGACCAATTTCGGCATGACCAGCTTGTCCTCGTCCTCCTGCGATATCTGTTCTATCAGGCAGTAATACCCCTCTGCACTGAACTGCTTGACAAGGTCGTTATAGAGCGCCCAGTAGAATGAACCGTTGGGGTTCATGAATTTTTCGGGTATCACAACGCCGACAATGTGGTTGTTCTTTATATTTGCCGCCCTCGATGAAACATAGCCCATCTCTTCGGCGGTCGCTTTTATCTTTCTGCGAAGTTCATCACTGACACCTTTTTTATCTGTCAGTGCCTTTGAAACGGTCACGATACTGGTGTCGCAAGCCTTTGCGATATCCCCAAGTGTTACGCCTTTAGCCGTAGCTATCACCCCTGCTGACATAGTTATCAGCTGTACCGTCTGTTATAGGATTATGCTTCGGCACAGCTTATTATTTTTATTATAACATGTTGATTACAAATAGTCAATATTTAGATTTGAATAAATATTATCAAACCTCTGTGTCAGCAACGGTTTTTTCTGCATAAAAAAGCGGCTCTTTACAGAACCGCTCTGATAAGGTCAATTCGGATAGCAGTAGCATACCGAGTATACTGTGGTGGTGTTCTTCATGCAGCCTACATGTATCTGATCGAGGTAGCTGCTGAAATTGCTTGTACCGAAAGCATTCACACAGTCATTGTAAGAGAACTTGGCATAGCTGTGACCGTTCGCGCTGCCGAATTCATAAGCCTGTACTTTTGCCCATCCGCTGCCGCCGCTCCAGCTTTGCAGTATAAGTTCTATCTGATTACGGTTGCTGTTGGTGTATTCAACGTAGAAGTAGCCGTTTTTCTTGATATTGGCTGCATCAAAGCTGCCGCCGTTCTTCGTGGTCATGACGGATACAGGCTGACCCCATGCGCCGGCTGAACTTTGTCCCCAGAACAGCGAAACATAAGGGTCGCCGCTGCTTGATGATGAACTGCTGCTTGATGACGAGGCGTTTCCCGATGATGAACTGTTCGATGAAGAACTGCTTGAAGAACTGCTTCCGGTGAATACCGAGCATTTCTTTGAGGTCTTCTTTATGCCGTTGCTGCCGTTTATCAGGGTGTTGCCCCATGAGGTAAGTGAAGTGCCTGACCAGTCGTTTGCGATATCAAGATATGAAAGGTCGGAGCCATTGCCTTTCCATGACCAGCCGAGATAGCCGACATTTTTCTGTGTGCAGTAACTCATGATAGTCGCTTCATCTACATCGCCGTTGGTGTGCTGTCCGCCGAATTCACCTATCACGACAGGCACGCCTATACCCAGTGCATTGTCGATATTCTTTTTGACAGTGCTTGAATTACCTCCGGCGTACTCGTACATGTGTATTGAGAACACTGTATTTTTCTTCGAGTCGGCATTGAACACAGATTTGCCGTAGTCCTTGATGGAATCGGGGTACTGTCCCCAGCCTGCACAATCGACCATTATCATGTTGTTGATGCCTGCATTTCTTATGCTTTTCACCGCAGACTTATTGCCCTCAGCCCATGAATAGCCATTCCAGCTGCCGTACCACTCGTTGGCTATGTTGAGTATAACATACTTCTCGTTGCCCTGAAGTACGCTTTTGTTCTCTATCCAGTAATTAACGGCTGCATTGAGGTCTGATGTGTTGTCGCTGCCTGTGGCATCGTGAACTTCCAGTATGCACACAAGGTCGTTCTTTTTGCATTCGTTTACTATGTTTTGCAGGTCGCTCTTTGAAGTTTTTGACCACTTCTTGCCGTCGGCAACTACTACCCTGACGGTGTTTGCGCCGTTGTCAGCTGCGCCTTTAATAGAGGTCGAAGTGTATGAACTGTACCATGCGTGGGCGATATTTACGCCGCGCATAACGAAGTCATTTCCGTTAGCATCTTTGATGCTTGTACCGCTGACATAAAACCCGTTCGATGCCGCATCTGCGGGGACTGCGGGCATGGATAATGCCAGCAGCATCGCTGACAGCATTGCTGCTGCTGTGCGCTTTACAGCCTTGATATTCGTCTGCATATTGACCATTGTTTTCGCTTCCTTTCGGTTTTGTCGATCTATCGTTTGCTTGTGGTTCTGAAACGTTTCATTAAATTTAATCTAACACATGATTAAATTTAAGTCAATGGACTTTTTAAATGTAAACGTATACACGCTTTGAGTTTTGTAGGCATAAACAAATCATAGCATGATAATTTGTCGGTTGGTACAAAGATTTTCGGAAATGTGACTATCTTACACCGATTAGTTTATTCTTCATCGGGTAAAAGATAATGCGGCATACCCGCACAAAGCAGGTATGACGCAGTCTGTTATTTGCTTATCTTTTCTTTCAGCTTTTCCACAAGCAGCTCAAAGCGTTCGTTGCCGGCAAGTGTTTCGCAGAATTTGTTGTCGGGCTTTGTGATTATCTCATATATGGTATCAAAAATCGTTTTAGGTTCCATTTTGAGGACTTTTATCTGATCGTCGTCCATCTCGCTAAGCCAGCAGGGAGAATATTTTGCTCCGGCGAAACGGTTCTCGTAGCTATCGGCATGGTGGTATGAAGACCAAAGCATATCGAGAGCTTTTTCTTTATCACCAAGCTTTAAGTATAGCTCTGCCTGCGTTGCTGCATTGACCGATAGCTTGCCGTGGAAAAAGTTTGGCTTTCCGCCTGTTATCAGCTCTGTCAACGCATCATCTGCCTTTAGTATCTCAATTTTCTGTTCATAGGTGTAGAGATCATCACGGGATATTTCCCAAAACAGACGGTGCATCATCTGTGTCATGCTCCAAAGCAAAGCCGACTGCCTGCGTGCAAGGGCTTCCTTTCCCTCGTAAAGATCGGCTAAAAACCTTTCTCTCGTGCAATATACATTGGGCAGCGACATGACCAGCTTTTCACCCTTTTCCTTATCGTGCAGATAATATACGTATTGCCCGATAAGCACCTGTTTTGTGAAGTTATTGTCATCGGTAGGCTTGTAGTATTTAAGCGCCCTTTCGCATAGGGCTATTATTTCGTCCGACTTTTCTTTTTTTAGCTCCTCTGTGTCTGCCTTTCCCTGATGAAAATAAAAAGTCTGCAAAGCAGATGCAAGGTTAGTAAGCAGATCTGGCTCGTTGGGATATGTTTTCAGCTGCTCCCTGAGATATTTAGCCGAAGCTTCATGATCGCCTTGCTCCTGAAAACCGTTTACCCGTTTTAGTATCTTACCAATTTCCTCTTCCTTGCGTGCTATATCCACCCCCAGCAAATGGTCTGTAGTCACATCAAAGAAATTGGCAAGTGCAGGGAGCTGGGAAATATCGGGTGCTGTTCTGTCTGTTTCCCACTGACTCACTGCCCGTGATGTTATGCCGAGGGCATCGGCAAGCTGCTCCTGTGTTATGTCCTGCTCCTGCCTGAGCTGTTTGATAGTTGCTCCGATTGTCATTATTATCACTCCTTGTCAAATTCAAAAGCGCTTTTGTTGATATTATTATAACGCATTTGTATCAGTTTGACAAGGAAGTATTTGTGGAGTTTGAGTATAGTGCTGCTTTGATTTGCAAAATCGGCATACCTGAACATGGCAGGTATGCCGATCGTTATGTTTTTTGCATGCAATGTTTTTTGTGTAGTTCAGGCTGATTTTCCCTCAAAGAAATCTTTCATCGTTACTCTGCGCAGTATAGTGTACGCTATGACCAGCGCCGCACAGGTCGCTGCCCAGCTGAGGGGGTAGGCTTTAAGAAGTGTGGCATATGTTTTGTGGTGAACGAACACTTTGTAGACCCATGTTATTCGCACACCGCAGATGCCTGCTGTGCATATCAGCGCAGGTATGAAAGAGCGTCCGTAACCGCGCATGCAACCTGACATTATCTCGATGATGACATTTATGCCCTCACTCAGCAGTACGTACTTCATTCGTATCATGCCGACAGATATTACTGCTTCATTCGAGTTAAAAATGTATAAGAGCGGTCTGCCTGCCAGCAGTATCAGCATTGACATCACCACTGTGATGACCATGTCCTGCGCCAGCGCTATCTTTGTAGCTTTTATGCACCTTTCGGGCTGTTTTGCACCGTAATTCTGCCCCACGAATGTCGTACACGCCTGCCCGAAGGAATTGAGTATGTAGTAGGCGAATATCTCGATGTTGAATGCCGCCGATGATGCCGCCATGACATCGCTGCCCAGCTTGTTTATCGAGGACTGTATTATTATGTTGGAAATGGCGAATACCATGCCCTGAATGCCCGCAGGCAGTCCGATGCTGATCATCATGCTGAGCTGCTTTTTGTCGATTCCGAGTTTTTTGAATGAGAAGTGTATCTCCGATTTTTCGCGCATGAGAAAGAATATCAGCAGCACCGAACTTATCAGGTTTGATATGACAGTTGCCAGCGCCACGCCGTTGACTGTCATTTTCAGCACCAGCACGAAAAACAGGTTCAGCAGAACGTTTATTACACCCGATGTCAGCAGACATATCAGCGGTGTGCGGGTGTTGCCGTGACTTCGGAATACCGCTGAGGCAAAGTCGTACAGCAGTATTACGGGCATGCCTGCCACATAAACGCGGAAGTATAGCAGTGCCATGCCGAATACTTCATCGGGTATCGACATGCGGCTGAGTATCTGCCGCGACAGAAGTTCACATATCAATGCGAATATCACACCGCCCACAAATGCGAACAGCAGTGCGGTGTGTACCGCCTTGTTGACTTTTTCGGGCTTGCGCTGACCGATAAGCGTTGATATGACGACATTCGCGCCTATCGAGATACCTGTGAAAAGGCTGAGTATCAGCGCTGTTACAGGGGTGTTGCTGCCCACAGCCGCCATCGCATTTTTGCCGACGCAGCGTCCTACCACTGCGATATCAGCAGCATTGAAAAGCTGCTGCAAAATACCTGTTGCAGCCAGCGGGAGTGCAAAGGTCATCAGCTTGTCACCGATGGTGCCATGAAGCATATCCATGTTCTTATTCATTTTAACATCTCCATACCATGAACAAGCTGCGGCTGATATCAACCGCAGCTTATCCGAATATTACTGCATTATTATACCATATTTTGCCCTATTTTTCAACGTTGAGCCATTTTCCTTGAACATATGATGATGGATCCGCATCAAGCCCTGAAAAATGGTCATTTTTTTGCAGATGTCAGGCTTCGTACAACGCTGATGTCATTCAATATAGCAAAAAAATTCAATTTTTGCACAATTAAAAATCCACCGATTTTTTTCCGAATATTTTGTGCATATTTTAATGTGGTCATTCCGCTGACAAACCGTACCAAACAGCCTTTCAGTGAGCATCAGCGATAGTTGGCGGCTTTATCGCTTGACATCGGGAGATAGTAGTTGTATAATCTGAACAGAGGACATCAACAGGATATATTAACGGGAGGTACAGTAATGTCAAATATTCTTGTTCTGAACGGTTCTGCAAGAGTAGATGCTTTCACGGCGGCGATGATAAAGTCATTTCGCAAAGGCGCTGAAAAAGGCGGGAATACCGTCCGCGTACTTGAACTTAGCAGACTTCATATCCATAGCTGCATCGGCTGTCTTAAAGGCGGTAAAGACAGGGCGCACCCCTGTGTACAGCGCGATGACATGGATATCGTCTATGAAGAATTTCGCAAGGCAGACACCATCGTTTTTGCGACTCCGCTGTTTTTCTGGGATTACAGCGGTCTGCTGAAAAATGTCATTGACAGGTTATGGGCACTGGCAGAGTATGAAAGAAGTGAACTGATAGGTAAAGGCAGGGGCGGCGCTCTGCTGGTAGCGGCGGGCGGAAGTCACCCTGAACTTATTTACGGGCATTTTGATTATATGATGAAGCGTCTTGCATGGAAAAATCTTGGTAAAGCTGCCATGCTGCACACTGACGACATGGACATGAAAGATATCCCCGAATGCGAGGAGGCACGCGCTCTCGGTGAAGCTGTCTGTCAAACGGACAGCGTGCAGTACTGATATACTGAACAGAGCGGGAGGGTCGAAAGCATCGGCAATGCTCAAGATGAGCCAGCACACTGAAATAGTCTTATCACTGTGACATGGGATAAGGCTTTTTTATCGTAAGTTGCCGTTTGCTGACGGCGTGAGAAATCTCAACGCACCTGAGAAGTGTCGATTGACATATATCGGTGATGGTGGTATAATTAAAAAACGTGGTTATCCCGCTGACACACCACAAAAACGGCGGTTTTACAGAACTTAAGGTGGTTGGCGTATATCTTTCCCCCGCCACAGGCGGGGGAAAGATATGGGGCGCTCAATTATCCTTTTGTTTACAGCATTTTCAGCTGGTGTGCTAAAGGGATAGTCATATTAAAAAAACGCTATACGGCGTATCAAGGAGCGCAAAAATGACAGCTGAGAACTATAGGTCATATCCCCTTACCCCTGCTCAGAAAAATATCGCTGAGATGCAGGTCTTTTACAGCGAGAGCAGTATATCAACGCTTTGCGGTGCGATAATATTCGGTGAGAAGCTTGAAAGAGATACACTATTTACAGCACTGAAAAAACTTGTCTGTCGGCAGGAGGCTATGCGTTTGCGGTTTTGTGCTGACGGCGGCAGCATCAGGCAGTTTGTCAGTGATGAAGAGTGCGTGACAGGCTTTGAATGTTTCTCCTCAGTGGAGGAGATGCGCACATTCTGCCGCGCTGAAGCACGCAGACGATTTGACACTGACGGCGGTAGAATGTACAGGCTGACTGTCTTTGAACTTCCGCAGCAGAGCGGTATAGTGCTCTGCTGTTCTCACCTCATCGCTGATGCCATGAGTTACAATATACTGGCGCACGATGTTTACAGGATATATGAGCAGATACACAAGGGCGAAGCTGTGAGCGATGATGTGTACAGCTATATGCGCAGTGCAGAAAGGTACTGCGCATATATGCAGTCACAAAAGCATGATGCTGACATAAGCTACTGGAAGAAAAAGTATGCCGACAGCATCAAGTCAGCGCCGATAAGAGCCTGCCGCAGTAATGATGCGGGCATATCTGCCGAAAGATATATCACTTATCTTTCAGCGGAGAAGTATTCGGCGGCAGAGAGATTTTGTGCTGAGAACAAGGTATCTCCTGCGGCGCTTTTTGAGAGCGCTGTGCTGTTATATCTTGCAAGGATAAATTCGGCAGAAGTTGTCACCATCGGTGTACCTGTTCTGGGCAGAAGCACCGCCGATGAAAAAAAGACCGCAGGCATGTATATCATGACACTTCCGCTGACTGTCATGGTTAGAGAGGACGACAGCGCTGCTGACCTCTGCAAAAGAATTTTTGCCGCGCACCATGAGATATATCGCCGCAGAAAACTGCCCTACAAGGAGATAAAGTCGGCGGCAGGTGTAACAGGGCGGCTTTTTGATGTGATAGTCAGCTTTCAGAATACCCGCACTGATGTGCCTGCGAGAACAGAGTGGTTCTCAAACGGCTGTTCCGAACTGCCGCTGGCACTGCATATAGATGACCGTGACAGCAATGGCAGCTGTACCCTCACTTTTGACTATCAGACGGAAGTTTTCCGCGACAGCCGCGAGATAAGTCTGCTGGCAGAGCGGATAAAGCACATCATATCGCAGATGGTGAAAGGGGATAAAGCGGTCGGTGAGATATCTGTTCTGCCGAAGAGTGAGCACGAACTGCTTGTAAATACTTTCAATGCGACCGATGCCGAATACAATAGGGACAAGTGCGTACATTCTGCATTTGCGGAAACAGCGAAGTCGCTTCCCGACAAGACAGCGCTTGTATTTCACGGCAAGGGGTACACATATAGAGAACTTGATGAAATGTCAGATCGGCTGGCGGCATATCTTAAAGAAAAGGGCATCGGGCGTGGAGATATCATGCCGATAACAGCCCGCAGAGATCCGCATATCATAGCGGCAATGCTGGCGGTGCTGAAGACAGGCGCGGCATATATGCCCATATCTCCCGAACTGCCTGCTGACAGGGTCAGGTTTATGACCGAGAGCGTGGGTGCAAAGTTCATGCTGAACTTCGGTGTTGAAAACGCTGAGGGTATTGCACTTGATAGTTTCGATTACAGCCGCAAAACTGCCTTTACGCAGTATGAAAACAGCGCTGACGATCTCTGTTATGTGATATTCACATCGGGTTCGACAGGCAAGCCAAAAGCGACTGCGGTCACACACCGCAATGTGATGAACTACTGCGCAAAGAACAGATACAACCTCTGCGGCAGAGTGATAAAGAACGAAAAAAGCATAGTTTCTGTGACTGACTTCGTGTTCGACATATTTGTGACAGAGAGCATAATGGCACTGCTTAACGGCATCACTGTTATTCTTGCAGATGATGAACAGGCTGTGTCACAGCGTCAGCTGAGCAAATTGGTCTGTGATGCCCGCCCTGAGATATTGCAGACTACCCCGACAAAAATGCGTGGGTTCATGCTGGATAAAAAAGAACTTGGCTATCTCAGGAGTTTTAACAAGATAATACTGGGCGGCGAAGAATTGCCTTCTTCGCTGGTGGACGAACTGAAACAGCACACAAATGCTGATATATATAACATCTACGGTCCTGCCGAAACAACGGTATGGTCTTCGCTTACTAAAGCAGATATGCGTGATATCACCATCGGCAGACCGATAGCCAATACTAAGATCTACATTCTCGATGTTGAATGCCGGCTTATGCCTGTGGGGGCAGTGGGAGAGATATGTATTGCGGGCGATGGGGTCAGCAGAGGATATCTGACTGATGAGCAGCTGACCAAAGAGCGCTTCATCGATGACCCTTTCAGCGGCGGGCGAATGTACCGAACAGGCGATATGGGGCTTATGCGGGCAGATGGTTCGGTCGAGTTCTTCGGCAGGCGTGATTTTCAGATAAAACTGCGGGGACTTCGTATAGAACTTGGTGAGATAGAGTGCGCCATCTGCTCATTTGAGGGGATAGGTCTGGCGGCGGTAAACTGCAAAAACGAACAGCTGGCAGGCTTTTACACTTCTGAAAAAGCAGTGGACGAACGGGCGCTGCGCAAGTATCTTCATACAAAGCTGCCGCCTTATATGGTGCCGAATCACTTTATGCGGCTTGAAAAAATGCCCATGACAAACAGCGGCAAGCTGGACAGAAAAGCACTGCCCGATATCTCACCCAAAATGCCGATACAAAAATACTCCGCACCGAAAAACGAAGCGGAGCGGCAGCTGTGCTCCATAATGGCTGAAGTGCTGAAAGTTCCAAAGGTGGGGGCTGATGACGACTTCTTTGACTTGGGCGGTGACAGTTTCGGTGCTATGGAAATGGCATCACTTGCAGAGGAAAGAGGGATATATTTCTCGGTAAGGAGCGTGTATGAACGCAGAACAGTAAGGCGGCTGTGTGAGGCGGCGGATAAAGAGAAAGGTCTTGCGGCAGCTGAGCAGCAGCTTAAGGAGAAGTACAGACTTTTCCCGCAGCAGCGAAGAGTGCGTGAACTTATGTTTTTTGATGCTTTTGCACAGCTGACGAAAGCGCTCTACCGATTTGAGGTAAAGGGTCTTGAAAACCTCTCTGACGGCGGGCGGTATATCATCTGCCCGAACCACGAGAGCGACCTTGACTGCATGTGGGTGCTGTCGGCACTGCGAGGAAAATTTCACCTTTGCGAGAGTTGTGCGCTGATAACGCAGGAACATCTTGATGACAAGCTGAAAAGTTTTATCTTCCGTGTCACAGGCGGCATCCCCATCGACCGAAAGGGCGATTTTGCGCCTGCACTGGCGCGGGCGGCTGCTGTGCTGAAAAAGCGCAGGCTGCTTCTGATACACCCTGAGGGGACACGCACACGCAGCGGCAGGCTTGGCAGACTAAGGCATGGCGCGGCGCTTATCTCAAAAAAGACAGGCGTGAAGACGGTGCCTGTAAAGATAGTCGGCGCGGGTCAGATATTTCCCGTGAACAGGCAGTATCCGCATATTTTTGATAAAGAAAAGCTGTGCCGATATTCGCTGAGCATATCTTTCGGCAAGCCCATAGACCCAAGTGACAAGAGTGCGGAGGATATAATGGAAGAAATAAGAAAATGGCTTGAGTGAACAGCTTTCTGCTGACGAAATAAAAGGAGATGATACATGTGGAGCGGGATATCTGCCTGAATATACACTATTCGGCACCCGAAGAGGTATGGAAAATAATAGATGAGGTCTATCGCTCGATGGGTTATTGGTACGGCATTGAAAACGGATGTCCCACATGGAAAGGCGATGGTACAGAACTCTGTGCTTCGGTCGAGCCAAGTGGTATACAGATAAGCGGTGAGATGCCCGATGATATGTGGAAAAAGTGGTACGGCGAACTGACTTCAAAGCTGACCGAAAAGTTGGGCTATCCAATCGGTGAACCTGAGGACGGATATAAATTCAAATACTGGGAACCTTTTAAAAAGAACTATGCGGACATCAAGACAATTGACAGCAAAATGATAGTTTTCAAAGACTATGCGACTTTCTTTTTTGAAGACTTTACTGAGTTCAAAAGTGAGTTTTCTGCCGAATGTCCGCGATTTGTATTAAGTTCCGAACTGATGGAACTGCGAATTTATTTCGTAAGTGAAAATTCAAATAAAGATATGCAGGACTTCTGCTGTGAACTTAAGCGGCTTGGGCTGACTATCACCGAATGATGATACCTGAAATATGAAAATATGACTATCCCTTTAGCATACCTGCTGAAAATGCGGTGAATAAAAGGATATATACGCCAACCACCTTAAGTTCTGTACTCCCAGTTTTAATGTGTATTGCTGATGATACAAAATGGCTGTTCTTTCGTATTGTTCCCCCGCCTTAGGCGGGGGAACAATACACAACCAAATTGGGATGTTCTGTAAAACCTCTGTTTTTACGGCGTGTCAGCGGGATGACCACGTATGAAAAAGCTGTGTGACCAAAGCGGTCGCACAGCTTTTTTTGTGAATAGTACAAGCATTTGTACACATATATTATATCAGCATTAAGGAAAGGCGATGATATGATGTTCACACAGATATTTCAGCTTTAAGTTTCATACCATATACATCTGCGAATTGTTTTTATATACTGCGGAAATCTGATGCGGCAAAGGTTTGGAATTAAAAAATATTGAAATATTATTATTGAAATCATTGCAATTTGAAAAGTAATGTGATATAATATATATCGGACATAACAGCGTAATGCTTGTGATGTGAAATGTCCATCCCAATTATAATATGGCTATGACTGTTTCAGGTATATATTTCGTTTACTGTAAGTTACAGCCGTATCAGATTTAAGTTCTTTTATTTTCATAAGGAGGTTCAAGAGATTATGCACAAGACAATGAAACGGATCGCCGCAGGGCTTGTGGCGATTACCGCCAGTTTATCGGCAGCAGCCGCATCTGCACCTATGAGTGTGTTTGCAGAAGACGAACAGATACTTATCCGGTCTGACTTTGAAGCAGGCATGGGTCTTCCCTGGCACACATTAGAGAATGCACCGGCACGGCAGGACTTCGATATTTCAGACGGCACTTACAATATAACGATACTGAATAACGATGGTCCCGAGTCAAGATGGGATCTTCAGTTACGTTGCAGAAATTTAGTGATACAAAAAGGTCATACTTACAAGGTACACTGGAAGGTCAATTCTTCCGAAGAGGGTGAGCTGTACACCAAGATCGCTAACTACGGCGGAAATGTTGAAGTTTGGCACAACAACTGCGGCAATGATAATTACAATCAGACGTGGGAATGCGTAAAGATCGCTAAAGGCGACAACACCTTCGATGCTGAGTTTACAGCTAAAGAAGATATTGAGGTTGCTGAATGGGTATTCGAGTACGGCGGACAGGGTATGTATCAGCCGGTAGATTGTTTCCCCGACGGTACGATCCTCAAATTCGATGATCTGTCTCTGATCGACACTACTCCCGGGGGCTGTATAATCGAATTCAATCCTAACGAGTGTGGCGTTGTAAGACCCGAAAGTAACGTTCGTCTGAATCAGATCGGTTACTATCCTCAGCTGGAAAAGAAGGCTTCTTATGTTACCGATGCTTCTTCACCTCTGCAGTTTGAGATCAGAGATAAGGACGGCAACGTTAAGTACAAGGGCACAACAAAGGTATTCGGTGATGACCCTGATTCAGGTACAGGCAAGACTAATTCTTTTCAGATCGGTTTTAATACAGTTACCAGACTCAAGGACAGCGGTTCTTATGTACATATCATTGATTTCTCTGATTTCAGAACTGTGGGCGAGTACACGATATTCGTTAAGGATACAGTCGGCGTAAGCGGCACTCAGGTGATGAATTCCAAGGGTGCAAACGATACAAAGCTCAGCGGTGATAAGCTTTTGTGGACAAATCCCGTAACTCTGAAAACTTATACGATGAACGAGAGCAGTCCTTTCAGGATAGACAGACAGATCTATGATGATCAGCTGCTGAGGGATTCCATGAACTACTTCTATCAGAACCGCTCAGGAGTACCGATAGAGTCTGAGTACATCACATCAGGTGATAAGAGCAAGCTGGCTCACGATAAGTATGGTCATAATCCTGATACTGCTTACGTTCAGAGCAAGTGGGTTAAGACTTACGAAAAAGACTTCTCTAATGGCGAGAAGGATAATAAGATCGACGTTACAGGCGGATGGTACGCCGCAAACGACCATGGAAAGTACGTTGTCGAAGGCGGTTTCTCCGTATGGACACTTCAGAACGCTTATGAGTTCTCCAGGAGGAGCGGCAATACATACAAGTGGACTGACGGCACGATAGCTGTCCCCGAAAATAAGGATAATGCTCCCGATATACTTGATGAAGCAAGGGTAGAGCTGGAGTGGATGTTCAAAATGATAAATGAGGACGGCTTTGTATATCATTCAGTGCAGGATCATAAGTGGGTAGGTCCTCTGCTCACACCCTGGAAGGATGACACACAGCAGGGCTTTGAACCTGTCCGTATCGTCAGACCCCCTACGTATGCAGCCACATTCAACATGATCGCTTGTGCTGCACAGGCTTCACGTCTGTGGAAGGGCATAGATGATGATTTCGCAAAAGAGTGTCTGCAAAATGCACAGAACAGCTGGAAGGCTATCATGGCTAAGCAGTCTGATTGGAACGTTACAAGTGGCTATTACTATGATGATCCTTACTTTGCTCCTTCTGAATTCGGCGGAAACAACATTTTCGGTGACACCTATGTAGTTGACGATGCTTACTGGGCAGCTTGTGAGCTTTATGCAACAACAGGTGACTCGGCTTACTATGATTTCTTAAAGGACTATAATAATTATAATGATCCGTCAGGTCAGGATAAAGCATTCAGCCTGACTTCCTGCCTGAGCGGCGGCGAGAACAACGGTTCGTTCGGTTCCTTCAATTGGGGCAATACTGCGGGTCTGGGCACCCTTTCGCTCTACCTAAGCGACAATACATCTTCTGCTGACAGGAAGATCATTACCAAGTCTATCCAAAATATTGCTGACCGATATATTGCTCAGATGAGGAATCAAGGCATGGGCATACCTTACAAGAGTGTGACTATCGGGGACTATATCGGCAGTGATAGAGAAGTGTACAAAGGTTATGAATACGGCTCCAACTCCTTTGTTATCAACAACGCTATGGTCCTTGCCTATGCTTATGATACTGATGACAGCAAATTTATTTATCGGAACGGTGCTGCCGAAGCACTTGATTACCTCTTCGGACGCAACGGTCTGGGCTTCTCTTATGTATCAGGCTACGGCGATAAGGCAATGAGTTCGCCACACCACAGATACTGGGCAAACAGTATCGATCCGTCCTTCCCGGCGGCACCCTCAGGTGTTCTTGCAGGCGGTCCCTGCTCAGGTATGTATCGTGATAACTACCTTCGTGGTCTCGGCTATAAAAAAGGCACTTTAGCTGATCAGAAGTACTATGTTGACAGTGCAGAGGCATGGTCTGTAAATGATGTTTCCGGCAGCTGGAATGCTCCTCTGGTCTGGATGTCATCATTCATGAACGATCGTTTCGGCGGTTCGAATCCTGTCCCTTATCCTACCAACATTAAGGTCGATTACAGTGAGGAGTATCATCAGGTAAGATTTACCTGGAACAAGGTGGAAAACGCTGACAGATACGGCATAGCAGTTTATCTGGCAGGCAAGTGGAGAGTTCAGAAGCAGGATATCACAGGCAATACCTACACTTCACCCAAAAATCTGACTCCCGGCGTAACCTATAAGGTAGCGATTGCCGCAAGAGTGAACGGCAGATGGGATACTGAAAATGCTATCAAACGTGCTTGTACTGTTACTATAAAGTGATAGACTAAATTGATATGATTTATTAAAAACAAAACGGATAATCGTCCTAAGCAGACGACTATCCGTTTTTTATTGTTTAACAAATAAAGAAAATGTATCTTCATTCAATACGTTCCAGCTGTACCTGTCTCCTATTTTTTTCCCTTTAAACATTATGATCAACTTGGTTGAATTGTATTCTCCTTCCAGATGGCAATATATATATCTATCTTTATACTTATCAATTATAATATTACCATAGAACCGCTATGCTCGGCTTATATCCCGACATTGACGATTTCGGCAGCTATTGGTATGATGACCCTGTCACGAAGACCAACGGCGAGTTTGACTGCGTGATACGGCGTGGGGAACTGTATGATTTCTACGAATGCAAATACTTCGAACGCCCCATGACCCATGAAGAATGCCGTCAGGAAAAGGAACAGCTTGACAGCATCAAGGGCATCACCGTGTCGGGCGTGGGCTTTGTCTGCACGGGTGGATTCGATTTTGAGGTTGCGGACAAATTTACACTCATTGACGGAAAGGTGTTTTACTTCAACGAATGAAAAAAGACTTGTGAACCACAAAAACCGCCGTTCAGGACGAACCTGAACGGCGGTTTTTGTTTTCTTGTCATCCGATTTTGTCATCCGTTCTCTTGGAAGATGTCTAAAAATTAGACAATAAAAAATCCTATCGTTTCATCCTACCTTCATTACATTTTTCCGTCATACTTCAAAATCAACCACCCACGAATACATTTCTCTAATACGCCGTTATTTTTCTGTATAAAAGAAAAGACCACGCATAACGCTGAACCATAGGAGGTTCTTTTGTCATTGTACGTTTTTACTGGCACGGTTCAAAAGATTGGTCGCTTTTGTTATGAAGCATTGAATCCATATTCAGAAGGAGATAAATTATCAAGGAAAAGTTCCGCTCCGCAAATCGGCAAACTTGCATTTTTTGTCATTTTACAGGTCTGATTAAGATCAACAATATCATGTTTTTTCAGTTCTTTACACGAGCAAAACTATTCGGATATCGGATTTTCCTAGAATCAATACTCAAAAAGAACAATTGGACAGATAAAGATTTATATGATAAAATAGAAAAACATGGTAAACTGATCTGAAAACAATGAAAGGACTGAATTGAAAAATGAAAAGATCAAAAGCATTACTGGCATCGCTGCTGTTAGTTTTTTCATTAACAGGCTGTGCGGGAAAAAATGAATCGGCAGTTAGTTCACAAGGAAATACTGATTCTTTGAAGATAGGCTATCTGCCGTCCCCTGGGCACCTCCTCTATTTTGTTGCACAGGAGGAGGGCTTATTCAAAGATGAAGGGCTGAACACAGAGCTTGTTATGTTTGGTGAGAACAACAGTGAACTTGCAGCTCTTGAATCGGGGAAGATAGACGTTGGTGCATTTGGTTCAAGTGAGCTTGTAACATATCTCGGTGACGGACATGAAATAACTGTGTTCGGCGGTGCTATGATAGCCGGTCACGGACTTATCGTCAAGCCTGAGTTAGTTGAGGGGATACCTGAGGAGGATTGGTCTCTTGATCTTCTTAAAGGGAAAAATATAGGTGTTGAGGGTGTTGACTCTGGATATATCGTTTATCGTTCGGCTGCAAAAAAACTGGGGCTTGAAAATTCAATAGATTTCAGTATATTTGCTGACGGAGCAGATGCTTACAATTCGCTGAAAAACGATGATATTGATGCGGCTATACTTTATGCGCCCTATCGAATACTTGCAGAGGACGAGGGCTATGTCATTCTTTCAAACAGCGGTACAGTATCGGGTTTTGAAGATCATGTCTGCTGCCGACAAGCTACACTTACATCTTCACTTGAGAAAGATCCGGATACTTATGAAGCCTTTCTTCGTGCGCTTATCCGTGCATATCATTTTTATAAAACAGAACCCGACAAGACTATCAAGGATGTTCAGAAATATGTAGATGTGGATGAAGGATCACTCAGAAAAGACACATATGATTATGACAGCCAGATAGCAAATCCCGATCCTGATATCACAGGTATGACGAATTTTTATGATGCGCTTGTAGATACCGGCTTTGTAAATGAGTTTGATATATCACATGGACTTTCCGCCGAGCTTTATGACAAGGCACTAAACGCTGTTGCTGCAGAAGATCCCGACGATGAGGTGTATAAATATCTTCTTGATTATCATAAGGAGAGAGACAAATGAAAAGGGTCAAACGACTGCTCTCAGTGACACATATTTTATTTCTTGCCGCATTATTTATACAATTTATGCCTTCACATACCAAAAAAATTGGAGATCCTAAATATTCTGCGGGATTGCTTTTGATACTGGAGATCGCTTATATCATACTTATCTTATTAAGGAGAAAGCAGGACAGAATTAAAACAACAAACGGTGTTTTTGGTGTGATATTTTCATTTATCGGGATATGGACACTTCTTACTGCGAAATTTGTGCTTATTCCGCAGGACATATTCAAGGCTCCCGATGTCGTGACCAAACAGTTTGTCAGCGATCTTCCTCGGTTAATGAATGATCTGGCTGTAAGTATGATAACGATAACAACAGGATACATACTTGCACTTATAACTGCGATACCGATAGGCTTATTCCTCGGCTGGAACGCACAGGTAGGTAAAGTAGGTGAGCAGATCGCTAATTTTCTCGGCTCCATCCCACCTATCGTGTTTATTCCCTATACACTGGCTCTTCTGCCCACATTCAAAAGCTGCTCTATATTTGTTATTTTTATTACAGCTTTCTTTCCAATATTATCAGGAACGATGAGTGGAGTACAGAACATAAACAAAACTACTATTGAAAGTGCAAAGATATTCTGCCCGTCAAAGCCGTATATGCTTTACAGTGTTCTGCTGCCTGCTTCTTTGCCGCAGATATTTGACGGCTGTAATATGGGATTGCTCCTGTCTTTTATCCTTCTCACTTCGGCAGAAATGATAGGCGGAAACAGTGGTATCGGATTCTATATCCAGTACTACACCAATTTCGGCAATTTTACAAGAATAATGGTCGGTATCGTTTTTCTCGGAACGATCGTAACTTTAGTCACTAATCTGGTAAAAGCAATTGAAGCGCGTTTTCTGCGCTGGAAAAATTAGTGATATTCAAAGGGAGGAAAAACTATGGCTAAAAATATACAACTTGATCTTGAAACAGTTCAGAATCGTGAAATGCGTCTTGGTTCGATAATATCATGGGACGGAAAAGCATCTGAACTTGTTGAACTGTCTCGTTATGAGGAACGTGCGCTCAGACATAAGGGAGAATGTCCCGGTGCAGGAAAAAGCGGCGAAGGATGTCGTTTATGTGAACTTAATATGCCCTTTAACCAACAGAGTATGTGTGCAAACTCCATAGCAGCCTGTCAGGCAGGTAATATTCGTGACTGCGTACTTATTCAGCATTCACCTGTGGGCTGTACAGCCAGAAATCCGGAATTTAATCTGGCATTTCGCAATGGTCTGGAACGCCGCGGCATAGAACCTCGAAATATAAACATCATGACTACCAATCTCCTTGAAAATGACATGGTATTCGGTGCATCTGAAAAGCTCAAAAGAGCTGCAAGAGAAGCGTTTGAACGCTATGACCCAAAGGCTATATTCTTCTCTATGAGCTGTTCAACTGCGATAATTGGAGAAGACCTCAGCAGTATCGCAGCTGAGATGGAAGACGAACTTGGGATACCTGTTGCACCTATGCAGTGCGAAGGATTCCGTTCAAAGCACTGGTCAACAGGATTTGATATCTCACAGCACGCTGTCCTGAGACATATTGTAAATAAGAATCCGAAAAAGCAGCCAGATCTTATTAATATCGTCGCACTTTGGGGTACGGATTATTTTACCGATATGCTCAAACCACTTGGGCTGAGAGTAAACTATATCATGGATATAGCAAGTTTTGACGAGCTTGCACAGACATCTGAAGCGGCTTGTACTTCAACATTCTGTCATACTCTCGGTTCTTATTTTGCAACCGCTCTTGAAGAGGCTTATGGTGTACCACAGATAAGAGCTCCTCAGCCATACGGTTTTGCAGGTACAGATGCATGGCTTCGTGCTATCGCAAAGCAGGTAGGAAAAGAAAAAGAAGCAGAAGAGTATATCGCTGCCGAGCATGAACGTGTACGACCCAAAATAGAGGAACTGAAAGAAAAGCTTAAAGGTGTCAACGGTTTTGTGCTGACAGGTTCTTCTTATGCACATGGTCTTATATCTGTACTTCGTGATCTTGGTGTAACAGTTGATGGTTCTGTCGTATTCCATCATGATCCTGTATACGACGGAGGTTATGAAGAGCAGAACACACTGAAGACCCTTGTAGATAACTATGGTGATATACCTCACTTTACAGTCAGCAAATGTCAGCCCTTCCAGCTCCCTGCACTTCTCAGCCGTGTGAAAGCAGATTTCATTATCATTCGTCACAACGGACTTGCTCCAAACGCCGCAAGAATGGGAATACCCTCTTTTGCCATAGGTGATGAACATTTCCCCGTAGGATATGACGGTATGATACGTGTAGGTGAGGCAGTACTTGACGTTCTTGCACGTAAAAAGATGAATCAGGTACTAAAGAGACACGTTGGGCTGCCATACAGTGACTGGTGGCTAAGTCAGAAGGATCCGTTTATTCTTGCAAAGCACCCCGAGGTGCTCGATGAAACTACTAAGGAGGTGCAGGACTAATGGCTAAGAAAAAACATACAACGATCACTCATCCCCACTATGCGTGTGCCATTGGTGCGGCATATACAGTATCGGCTATCCCGGGGGCAGTTCCGGTGATCAACTGCGGTCCCGGATGCGTGGATCAGCAGTATTTTACAATGTCATTCTGCAACGGCTTTCAGGGTTCGGCAGGTGCAGGCGGAGGCGATATCCCGGGTACAAATTCGGGAGAAAGTGAGATTGTTTTCGGCGGTGCAAAGAAACTGGACGGAGTTATAAAGTCAGCTCTGAAGATCATGAAGGGCGATCTGTTCGTAGTTCTGTCAGGCTGTTCTCCACAGCTTGTGGGAGATGATGTCGCATCAGTGATAAAACCATACCGCGAACAAGGGTATCCCATAGTTCATGCAGAGGTTCCCGGATTTAAGGGAAATAACCTGTGGGCACACGAGGAAGTCATTATTGCGATAATAGACCAGTTTGTGGGAGAAGCAAAGGGTATACGCCGCCGCAAGAAGCTCATCAATCTCTGGATGGGAGCACCTTACTTCAATACATTCTGGCGTGGAGATATCATTGAGATAAAACGTATACTCGAAGCCGCAGGCTTTGAAGTTAATGTGTTCTTCGGCAGTGAAAGCGCAGGTGTTTCAGAGTGGAAGAGTATCCCGAAAGCAGCCTTTAATCTTGTGCTTTCTCCGTGGCTTGATCTGAAGGTAGCTAAACATCTTGAAAAAAAATACGATCAGCCTTATCTGCATATACCTGTTATCCCTGTTGGTGAGGAGGCAACAACTGCTTTTCTGCGTCAGGTTGTGGAATTTGCAGATATAGATAATACAAAGGCTGAGAAATTCATAGAAAAGGAAGCAAAAAGATACTATTACTTCTTGGACCATTTTGCAGACTTTTTCGCAGAATACTGGTTCGGATTTCCTTCAAAGTTTGCTATTGTCGGAGATGCGGCATATAATATTGCACTTTCTAAATTCCTTGCAGACCAGTTGGGACTGATACCTGTAGGACAGATAATTTCAGATAATACTCCGGTCAAATACCGAGAAGATGTTGCTGCTCTTTATAACGAGCTTTCCGAAGGTGTATACGGAAACGTTGAGTTTATTGAAGACGGTTATCTCATAGAGAAGAAATTATCTGAATTTGATTTCGGAAACAGTACACCGCTTATCCTCGGTTCTTCATGGGAACAGGATGTTGCAAAGGAAAAGAATGCCGTGCTGGTGGAAGTTGGTACAATAGCTACAGAGGAAGTAGTTCTGAATCGTACATATATCGGATATACTGGAGCACTTCAATTCATTGAAAAAGTTTATTCCGCAGCGGTCAGCGGTTAAATCGCAGATAACAATAAAGCCTGAAAGCAGATAAAAACGCTTTCAGGCTTTACTATTATTCTCGTAATTCAAGCTCTTTTCTTACTTCATCAAGAAATCTTTTTCCCATACTGCTAAGATCGTTGTTTTTCTTGGTGATATATCCTATATTCATACTGCTCTGGATATTATCATCATCCTTGAAAGGTATCACAATGAACTGATCTCCACAGAGTTTTTCGGAGTATATGCTCGAACACAATGTATATCCGTTCAGTCCTTCCATCAGATTCATCATTGTCGCACGGTCTGTAGCCTTGATTGTTTTCTGATATGCGTGTTCGATAAGTATCTCCTCGGCAAAATATATCTCGTCCTCGTTACCCTGTTCAAATGACAGACAAGGATACGGGTCAAGCTGTTCAAAACCAAGCTCTTTTTCCTTTGCAAGCGGATGTGATCTTGCAAGATAAACACTTGCGGAACATACGATAAGTGAATGAAATTCTAGTTCGTTCTTTCGCAGCAACTTGTTTATCATACGCTGATTGGTTTCACAGGTATAGATTATGCCTATCTCGCTTTTCATTGTACTTACGTCTTTTATCACATTTGCAGTTGCGGTTTCTCTCAGTGCCAGGTCAAATTTGTTTGAGTCGTAATGTTTTGCCATTTCTATGAAAGCCTTGACTGCAAAGGAGTAGTGCTGCATCGAAACAGCAAAGCGACGTCGGATATTCGTTTCCTCGCCGTATTCTTCCATTACATCTTCATACTGTTGATATACACGTTTTATCTTTTGTAAAAATTCATCTCCCTCGGCTGTCGGAATAACACCTTTATGAGTACGGTGAAATATCTGTATTCCAAGCTCATTTTCCACATCCCGCACAGCTCCGGTAAGTGTGGGTTGAGCTATGAATAATTTTTCGGCAGCCTTGTTCATTGATCGTGATTCAGCTATGGTAAGAAGATAATTGATCTGTTGTAAAGTCATAAAATAAAGCACCTCGCAAAACAATCATAAGAATTAATTTTAATTGCATTTTCATGAGTATATTATAACGCAAAAAATATACTAATACAATATGATTAGTATGAATATATATTAAATTATGACTATCCCTTTAGCGCACCAGCTGAAAATGCTGTAAACAAAAGGATAATTGAGCGCCCATACGCCAACCACCTTAAGTTCTGTTAAACCGCCGTTTTTGTGGTGTGTCAGCGGGATAACCACGTATGAAAAAGCTGTGTGACCAAAGCGGTCGCACAGCTTTTTTGTGAATAGTACAAGCATTTGTACACATATATTATATCAGTATTAAGGAAAGGCGATGATATGATGTTCACACAGATATTTCAGCTTATGCAGAAACTCTGCGCGGCGGGGTTGTTTTTTGGACTGCATTTTGACGGGCACACCGTTTTCCCGCGACCGCTCGGCGCATCGGAAGAGCGTGACTGCTTTGAGAAGATGGCGCAGGGCGACAAATCGGCACGCGACAGGCTTATCAGCCATAATCTGAGGCTTGTGGCGCATATCATCAAAAAGTATTACGCCGCCGCATCAGACCAGGATGACCTTATATCAATCGGAACGATAGGGCTTATCAAGGCGGTGCAGACTTTTGACTACACAAAAGGCACAAGGTTCGCGACATACGGGAGCAGATGTGTCGAGAACGAGATACTCATGCACTTCAGGGCGCTGAAAAAGTCTGCATCAGATGTTTCCATTGAAGAACCTGCACAGTCTGACAAGGACGGCAACAGTCTTTGTCTGATGGACTTGCTGACAGACGGCGAAGATGTGGCTGACAGGATAGAACTTCTTATGCGTGCCGAACAACTCTATGGCATATTGGGTGACTGTCTTGATGACCGCGAGAGGGAAGTGGTGGTGATGCGCTACGGACTGTACGGCGGCAGTGCGCTGACACAGCGGGAAGTTTCCGAAAAGCTGTGCATATCGCGTTCATACGTTTCGCGTATAGAAAAGCGTGCGCTTGAAAAACTGCGCGAACGGCTTGAATAAGAAAACGATCGGCAATTGCAACAAAAATTATATATGTTAATTAAATAAAAAACTACAAAATCACTTGAAATTTATGTAGATATATGATATAATGCTAACAAACAATGACATTGCATAAAAAATTCACAATAATTAAAACAAAAAACAATGCAAATTCGTTCTGCCGAAAATGATGCGGTAAAACGAGCGTTCTGTGCGGGGCACTATAATAATAAAAAATGAACAGGAGGTTCAAATTATGAAAAATGCGTGGAAAAAGTCCATCACTTTTGCGCTGGCACTCACCCTTGTGACGGGAGTTGTGCCTGCGAATATGAGCGGCGGCGGTGTGTTGGGGGGCTTTATCCTTTCGGCATCTGCAATGCAGATATTCACAAAAACACTGACAGGCAAAACTATAACATTAGATGTTGAGCCATCGGACTCTATTGAAAATGTCAAGGCTAAAATTCAGGATAAAGAGGGGATACCGCCCGACCAACAGCGACTTATCTTTGCGGGCAAACAGCTTGAAGATAACCGCACACTTGCCGATTACAATATTCAGAAAGAGTCAACTCTTCATCTTGTACTAAGAAATGTCGCAACGCACGATTTTTACATTGCGGGCAACGGCGCAAGCGGAAATCCATGGGTGAACGGCGAATCGTGGAATGTCGCAAGTGCTGAAAACAAGATGACATACGCTGACGGTATTTACACTATAAGTTATCCCGCTGTTCCTGCGGGCGAGGGTTATGAGTTCAAATTTGCACAGGACGGCACATGGGACGTTTCTTACGGTTATCCTGCTACCAAGAAAGTACTGCTGAATGAATGGCTCGATATAGACGAGTCGGCGGGAAATGATTCAAATATCTCCTTTGACCTTGATAAGACTTCTGACATCACCATCAGCTTTGATTCGTTCAACAGCAGATTTATGATAGAGGCTGTCGCTGTTGACAATGTTTCTGATTACACTCTCACCATACCCGCAAGTTTTGACATTCAGAACGAGGGCTGGAACGAGATAGGCGATATCTCGGTGACAGGTCAGCTGGCTGACGGCAGGAAGCTGGTGGTGAATGCTGAGTCGGACGGTGAGTTTGCACTGGTAAATCAGTCGGACAACACACAGAAGATAGACTACACTTTGAAGAACAGCGCAGAGGGTGAAGAAAATACTTCGTGGGAATTTGAAGAACTCAGCGAAACGCCCGCTACTCAGAAGATAGGCGTTGATGTCGCACCGTTCAGGGGCATGCCCGCAGGCAGTTATACCGATACTGTTACTTTTACTGCATCTGTGGAAACATCGTATAATATCGTTGACCTTTCGGCACTGACAGCAAACTATGAAGCGCAGGACGGTGATGTTCTGACAGGCACGCTTGACGGCGAAACAAAGCCTTACAAGATAACCGTTGCTGACGGTGCAACTATAACACTGAAAAATGCAGTGATAAACGGTGCGAATAATAGCAATTACCCGTGGGCTGGCATAACACCGAACGGTGATGCCACTATCATACTTGAGGGTGAGAACTCGGTGAAAGGCTTCTATGAATATTATCCCGGTATATATGTGCCTGATGGCAAGACACTCACCATTAATGGCAACGGCTCGCTTGCTGCAGGTAGTCGTTACGGTGCAGGCATCGGCGGCGGTTATAATATATCTTGCGGTAATATAATTATTGAAAGCGGTACTATAACCGCAATAAACTACATGACTGCGGCGGGCATCGGAAGCGGTTATGGACGTTCATGCGGCAATATCACTATCAATGGCGGTACTGTAACCGCAACAAGCGGCGAGTCTGCGGCGGGCATCGGACTCGGTTCCCATGGTTCATGCGGTGATATCACTATCAATGGCGGTACTGTAACCGCAACAAGCGGCTATTATGGGGCTGGCATCGGCAATTGCATGGGTGGTTCATGCGGCAATATCACTATCAATGGCGGTACTGTAACCGCAACAGGCGGTAATTATGCGGCTGGCATCGGCTGTAGCACAAATGGTTCATGCGGTAATATCACTATTGCAAATACTGTAACAAAGGTAACTGCCACTAAGGGCACAAATGCACCCAACAGCATCGGTGTAGGAAGTGACGGTTATTGCGGCGATGTAATAATTGGCGGTGAAAAGAAAGGAAATATCAGTGAAAGCCCCTACACCTATCAGCCATAGATCGGTTACGAAGAACAAGATATAACAGTTTTCTGATCTGTAAATAAGACCGCAGCGACGGTATCAAAACTGTCGCTGCGGTCTTTGTTTATGTAGATATTTCCGACTGTTTTTTCATGTTGTTCATCTCTCTTACGATGAACACCATTACAAGCGCGAAAGCAGTGAGGTCTGAGATGGGGGCGGCAGCCATTATGCCTGTCAGCCCGAACACATATGAAAGTATCAGCACAAGCGGTATCAGGAACAATACCTGTCTTGTCAATGACAGCACCGCGCCTTTCAGCGGTTTGCCGATGGCGGCAAAGAAGTTCGATGAGATCATCTGAACGCCTGTCAGCGGCAGAAGCATCAGGAAAGTGCGCATGAACTTCACCGCAAAGTCAAAATAAAGCGTCTGGTCGACTTCGTCAGAACCGAATATCGAAAGCACCTGCTGAGGGAAAATCTGGAACACTGCGAAAGCCACAAGTGTAATGGCGAGTTCGCACTTTATCGCCAGCTTGTAGACCTCGCGCACGCGGTCATATTGTTTCGCACCGTAGTTGAAGCCGACTATCGGCTGCATGCCCTGTGTGATACCGATTATCACCGCCAGCACTATCGAGTTAACTTTCATTACTATGCCGCTTGCCGCCAGAGGTATCGCTGAGCCGTATTCGCTCAGTTCGCCGTACTTTACCAGCGAACGGTTCATAACTATCTGCACCAGTGTGATAGCTACCTGTGTCAGACCGTTGCTCATACCCATCGCGGCGGTGGTAAGCATTTCTTTAGGGGTGACACGCAGATGCTCACGCCTGAGAGTGATGCGCTTCAATCTCTTTATGTACATAAATGCGTACACACAAGAGATGACCTGTCCGATGACAGTCGCCAAAGCCGCACCTGCAACGCCCCATTTGAAGCCGAAAATGAATATGGGGTCGAGTATTGTGTTGATGACTGCACCTATTATCATGGTGGTCATCGAATAGGTGGGGCTGCCGTCAGCGCGGGCAAGATTGCTCATGCCGTTCATGATGACGATGAAAGGCATGCCGATGGCGGTTATCCGCGTGTATTCGACCGCGTAGGGCAGGACTTTATCTATTGCGCCGAAAGCCACTAACATCTGCTTTAAGTATATCTCGGTTATGACCGCATAAACAGTGCCGAAAAGCACCATCATGCAGATGCCGCAGCCAACGGTCTGTGCGGCGCGTTCTTCCTGCCCCTGACCGAGATACAGCGAATACCGCGAAGCGGTACCGATGCCGATGGTCAGCGTTATCGCCATGCAGATAGTAGTCAGCGGGAACGCCGCGTTGGTCGCCGCATTGCCCAGCATACCAACGCCTTGTCCGATGAATATCTGGTCAACCACATTATATAAGGAGCTGACAAGCATAGCAATGATACTGGGAACAGCAAATTTCCTCAGCAACGATGGTATGCGTTCATACCCAAGAGGATTTTTTTCTGTTATTGAACTCAACTTTCCTTACCTCTTTCATTTATTTCCTTATATTAAATAAACAACACATGGTATTATACTCCATTTTTCGGGATTTGTCAAACTCACTTTTGCACAAACGGCAATTTTTCCGACATTTATAGCGGAGTTTCGCCAATAATGCCCTGTCCGATGGAGTGCTGTCATATTATATTACAAAAAAAATTTTTGCGGATTGAAACTTTTCTTGAAAATCGACTGTCTATTAGGTCAGAATGGCAAGAAACAAGTTCCGAGAAAAAACTCAAAAAATTTTTTGAAGTGAAACTTTTTTTGAAAATCGACTGTCTATTAGGTCAGAATGGCAAAAAAATTCCGAGAAAAAACTCAAAAAAATTTTTTTGAAAGTGAAACTTTTTTTGAAAATCGACTGTCTATTAGGTCAGAATGGCAAAAAACAAGTTCCGAGAAAAAACTCAAAAAAATTTTTTTGAAGTGAAACTTTTTTTGAAAATCGACTGTCTATTAGGTCAGAATGGCAAAAAACAAGTTCCGAGAAAAAACTCAAAAAAATTTTTTTTGTAGTGAAACTTTTTTGAAACTTCAGCCGTCTATTAGGTTAGAGAGGCAAAAAACACCGTAAGACAAGACCATCATTTTCTCCAATAAATATGTGTAAAGTGAAATTATTTACCAAACGGAACGGTCTTGCGGTAAGAAAGGACAAAAGCCTTTCAGAAAGGAGGCGATAAAGCCATGAACGAAAAGGAAGTCAGAGAACGCTTTGAGCAGATATACAACAGCACCTATGACTACATATACAAATTCCTTATTATAAAATCCGACTCTCGGGAAACAGCCGAGGACATTCTGCAAAGTGTCTACCTTGCTTTTTATAAGCAAATGCTTTCGGGCGACAGGGTGCTCGACCCTAAGCATTATCTGCTTAGAATGGCAAAGCATGGTCTTGCTGACTACTACTCGCGCAGGAAAGACGCTGACAGTATCGACGGCGGCGTTGAGATAGTCGATGAAAGGGCGCTGAACATGCTTGAAAATGATGACAGCTTTACATACGAAGAGATACTCAGCTGTCTGAAAGATATGGACGAAACGACCTACAAGATATTCCTGCTGCATTTCGGACATGACTACACTATCGAAAAGACAGCAAACACGCTCGGGCTGGCGGAAAGTACGGTCAAGTCAAAATTGTACCGTACTTTGAAAAAGCTCAAAAAAGAGATAAAGGAGGGTGAGAGATATGCGTTTTTCAGACGGAATAAAAAAATACGGCAATGAGAACAGAAAGAGAATATTCGATGAGATAATCGCAGCTGCGGAGAAAGACAGTGCGGAAGATATCTCTCGCAGAGATGACAAGACACACGATAAAAAAGACAAACAGACAGATAAACGGGAGGACAAAACAATGATTATGAACAACACAGCAAGGATAAGAAGCAGCAAGGGCGGTCTGATAGCGGCGGCGTGTGCAGTACTGGTGGTAGGCGGCGGACTTTTAGCGGCAAACCACATGAGCGGCAAACCCGATATCTCTCCGAGATCGACAGGCGCATCAGTTGCTACAGATGCAGAAGACAGCACAGCTGAAAACATCACAGAAACAGATACAAAGACAACAGACGATCATGGTGTTGATGACAACGGAACAGATGACAGCAAGGCAGATAACAATAAGAAAGAAGACAAAAATAAAAAAGACAGCAAATCAGAGAGTAGCAAGGTCGATGAAAGCAAATCAGAGAGCAGCAAGGCTGCTGACAGCAAGTCGGTCGAAAGTCAGGCTGAGAAAAAAGCGGTCGAACTTACTAAGATCGCACCTATCGACGAACTTGACATTAACAGAAATCTATGGCTGGATGAAGCTAGTGCCGACGCTGTAAGACTGATAGATGGATCGGATTTTATCGGTGAAGCTATAGTTATGAGCAGTACCACCGAAGAAATAAATGGTCAGCTTTATAATGTTTACCTCTGCAATACTAAGGGCGACGGAAACGGAAACTGCCCTGTGTTCAAGAATACGCTCGGCGTGGCATTTGATGAAGTCAGGATAATGCGCCCTGTAACCGACAGTGCTAAAGCTATCAATGACGGAGATAAGATTTTCGTTTTGGCGAAAAACGGTGTTCAGAGTGAAACAGGGGAGTTCTCACTGGAACTTGTTGAACCTTCAACAGTATTTGAATGGGACAACAGGCTGAAAAGGTATGTTAATGCAGACCAGCCGGGGCATCCTGTGAATGAAGGCAATTATATACCGTATGCTGAATATGAGAACGGTCTGTATGAACACGATATCGATGACTATTTCAAGAGCGCACTGAGCAGCAGAAAAAATGCTAACGAACTGGATTTTGTAAAGAACTGGTGTGCGTACCATGATGTTGAACTGAGGATACATGAAGTTCCTAACTCAAGGGGAGAACTCTTTAAGAAAGGCGATCTGAAAGGCATGAGTTATTTCAATGGTGACACTGTTACCAACGATGACAGCTTTTATGGTCTGGTAGTTGAGGTATCCAATGGAGAAATTTCAAGCGAAGACGAATATAACGACGAATACTCACCTGAATATGAGTTGAAAGTAAGTGACAAAGGTCAGGTAATTGAGGGTTTTGAGGACTACAATATCGAACTTGTTTCACTGAGATATGACCCAGAATTTATTATATATACCGTTGAACTGGGCATTACCAAAAAAGACGGAAGTGAGTTTAAAAATATAAGCGATATAGAATTTGACCCGATAGATTATATGAACGTCGTATACGGAGATCTTGATCCGCTGATGAAAGCGACATCAGCAAGTGATGCAAATGTCGGAATGAGTTGGATAGACAATGATGACCCTACACGAATGAGAGTAACTTGTGGCTGTTACTGTGATATTGACCTCAGCGGTGTGGATGAAACGCCTGAGGCGACCCTTGAACTCAAGGAGATCGATTATCAGGGCAAGACAGAAACAGGTCTGTTCAGAGTAAACTTCAAGGTCGATGTAAACGACCGCGCATAAAGAAAGATAATAAAGACCTCCAATATACAGAAAACTCCCCGTACAGTGCGGGGAGCGGGGGAAAATCAGAAAGAAAACGGAGATGACCGAGATGGAGAAAAGAATGGATGAGAAAAAGGCAAGGAAACTAACAGCTGTGCTGGTGCTGACAGGGATAATGCTCCCGATAATCGCAATGTTCATAATGCTCAGCACAGAATTGATATGGGTGAGCGCACTGCTGGGTTCAGCTGAGGTGATATTAGGCGCACTCATAAGTGCAAAGTTCTATAACTGCGCTGACTTTACGGAAGATAATGACGGAGAGAGTTATCTGTGAGAAAATAATAATGAAAAAAAGCCTTGCGAAAACGCAGGGCTTTT
Organism: Hominimerdicola alba 8; assembly: GCF_000178155.2. Taxonomy (GTDB): domain Bacteria; phylum Bacillota; class Clostridia; order Oscillospirales; family Ruminococcaceae; genus Hominimerdicola; species Hominimerdicola alba_C. Next base: position 1,228 of record NZ_ADKM02000008.1, on the reverse strand, counting down.
TTGCGTAATGGTCGGCACTGTCACATGCAGAACCTGTGGTCACCAATGACGGTGACTGTCTGCCGTGACCACATGAATTTGTTGAAAGTTTTTTTGGGATTAAAATAGTATATGCAACCGCCTGTAGGATCCCAGCCGTTGAGTGCATCGCGGGCGGCATTGTAGGCAGAAGAGGAAACGGGCTGATCAAATTGTCCGTCTACTATTGCAGTAAATGCACCGTCCTGATATATGACACCCGCAAGGGTATCAGGAAAAGATGGGTGTTCTATGCGGTTGAGTATGACTGCGCCGACAGCGACCTGACCCGCATAAGGTTCGCCCCTTGCTTCAGCTGATATGATACGCGCCAGCAGATTTACATTAGCTTCAGTAGCGGCTGGCACTGAACCGATAGATATCCCCAAAGCCTTGAGCGTGACAGGTCCCGCAGTTCCCGTCTGAGAAATGCCCTGTTGTTTCTGAAAAGCGAGCACAGCATTTCGGGTGATCTCACCATAGTAACCTGTTACATTTGAGTTGAACAGACCGCGTTCTTTTAATTTCTCCTGTATGGCGCGCACTTCGGTACCGTAAGAACCTATAGAAGAAACGGTCTGCTGTTCGCGGGGGACTATTCTGCTGATAATAAAGGCAAACAGCAGGATAGTAAGGATAAGTGCGGTAAATTTCCAGATATATTTTGCGTCCGATCTCATATTTGACCTCCGATGATTTATATGGTGTTAGTATTAACCTCAAATGTGAAGATTATTCATGGTTAATTAAAAAGTATATAATGTGGTTAATTTGCATATAATTTTAATTGGATTGTTTAAATTCTTTTACTTGACAAAAGGGATATAACGTGCTATAATAATTAAGCTGTCAGCGAGGGGAACACCTCAAAGAAGCCCGAAGAAAGCGGAAAGAAGACCTCAGGCGAGAGTACAGAATTTTGCGGAAAGGGCAAAAAAGCGGACAGTAAAAAATATCACAAAAGGGCTTGACAAAAGCGACAAAATGTGATATACTAAAAAGTACCGCACGAAAGCGAAAACTTAGTAAGAAAAAATTCTTCAAAAAAGTTCTGAAAAGTACTTGACAAAATGAAGAAAATGTGGTATGATAGAAAATGCCGCACGAAAGCTAAGAAAGAGCTTCTGAAAAAAATCTCAAAAAAGTTTTGAAAAAAGACTTGACAAACGAGAAAAGATGTGGTATAATAAAGAAGTTGTCCGCCAAGAAC
>NZ_ADKM02000009.1 GCF_000178155.2 Hominimerdicola alba 8 | reverse complement strand
TCTTGAAATAGATACATTCAGGATAGCGCTCACAAAACAGCGTAAAATCGCAACTATTCAATTTTCAAGATGCTGTTCTGACAACAAGTTACAACTGCATACACATATTCATCAGCCTGCGTTCATAGGTGCGGTCGGGGTGAATATATCGGTTGAGTGTCAGCGTAACGCTGCTGTGACCGAGGACGGCAGAGAGAGCTTTCACGTTGAAGCCTTTTTCGGCTGAATTGGTCGCAAATGTGTGGCGGAGCTTGTGATAATTATGATCTTCTACCTCTGCCGATTGCAGTATCTTCTTGTAGCGGTACTGCATTGTACGGGGTTCAACAGGCTTATTCGTCCCCGATATAATGAAATAATCGGCTTCATCACGGAACATTTCAAAATACTTCATGAGCATATCAGGGATAGCTATCTCTCTGAACGATGTTGCCGACTTCGGAGCGGAGATAACGATCTTTGTCTTCCTATTTCCGTTTGCAGAACTGATACGCTGAACAGTCCTGCGGATATGCAGTATCTTGTTCCGAAAGTCCACATCTTCCCATTTCAGCCCGCAAAGTTCACCGATACGCAGTCCCATAAAAAGTGACAGCAGGATACCGAAAGCAGTCAGCGACATATTCGATTTCAGGTAGGAAACGAGCTTTTTCTGCTCTGTATCGCTGATCTTCTCAATCTGCTTTCTTGCGGCTTTAGGAAGAACGACACTTTTCAAGGACAGCTTGAAGCCGTACTCATCCTGTGCATATTTCAGCATCGTTTTGAAAACGGTAAATATGTCCCTCACATAGCTTGCAGATAACCCGTCTGCGAGCTTTTGGTTTATAAAGGCATTGATCTTGCCTGCGGTCAGGTCGGCACATGGCACATCTCCGAATTCGGGGAGTATATGCTTTTCAAACTTATTCCGGTAGTTGGCAAGTGTGGATTCCTTGACACGGTTTACCACGGCATTCAGCCATTCTACGTAAATCTTTTCGACAGTGATATATCTGCCCGAAAGATAGCGTGTGGCAATTTCTCGCCCTATCAGCACCTTGCTTTCGGCTTCTTCGTAGGTCTTGCCATAAACATAGTGATACTGTACTTTGCCGTTATCGGCATAATCAGCGATAAACTTCCCGACATACCGCCCGTCTTTACGTTTTGTAATAGTTATACCTGTTTTCTCCATTCAGTAGCCCTCCAACGCCCTCAGAATAGCAATCTGCACATCTGAGTCAGTTCTCTTGTATACAATCCGCCGATTTTCAGACCGATACTTGAAATTTTACGGAAAATCTTGTATAATTTCATTATGGGATATTATGTCTTTCAATGCAAATACCTGTTAAAATATGCGGATTTCGTAAATGTATCTATTTCAAG
>NZ_ADKM02000010.1 GCF_000178155.2 Hominimerdicola alba 8 | reverse complement strand
TCTACTACTTTGATTTACACGAAAAGAGGAATCGTGTCTATCGTAAAGAAAAGAAACGATACATCACCGATCCTGTTGCTCTTGTATTCAGCGAAGACAACTATTATCTCGTTGCATACAGTCAGAAGTATCAGAACGCAGTGAATTACAGAGTTGACCGTATGGATACTGTTGAGGTCGAAGAAGAACCTATCTGTGAAGAAGCTCTTATCAAGAAAAGAAAGACAGAAACTTATACAGAACAGGTGTTTAAGATGTATAATGGTGAAGCTGAACTTGTAACGATGGAGTTTGCGCCAGATAAACTCGGTGTCATCTATGATAAGTTCGGAGAGAGCATTGAGATCAGACACGCTGACAAGGGCTGGCTAAAAATAAAAATTGCTGTACAGATAAGCCCGACCTTCTGGGGCTGGATATATCAGCTTGAAGATCAGATCAAGATTGTTTCCCCAGAGGGAATTAAACCGCCATTTGATATAAAGGAGTTTTACAATGATTGATAAGAAAATAGATGTAATGTGGGACGATGCGCCCGTAGATGTTTCCACCGAGGTGGGCTTCATTTGGTCTATCGCAAATAAGCTGAGAGGTACATACCAGAGCGACAAGTACAAGGATGTTATCATTCCTATGGTCATTATCCGCCGCTTTGAGTGTGCTTTGGAAGCTACGAAGCAGGCTGTTGTGGAGCAGTACAAGAAGAATCCTGCATATCCGGCAAAGGCGATGTGCCGTGTGTCGAGGTATCAGTTCTTCAATACGAGCGAGTACACCCTTGCCGAGCTTGTCAATGATCCAGACCACCTTGCAGCAAATTTCAGAAACTATATCGAGA
>NZ_ADKM02000011.1 GCF_000178155.2 Hominimerdicola alba 8 | reverse complement strand
CTTACCCGGGGAATGGTCAGATATTCTTGCTGATCTGTTTTGTCGTGCTTACGGGCTTCTTGCAAGCGCAAAGAAGATAGTTGTTGATGTGATCAACGAACTATACAAAAATGCAGAAGTTTTTGAAGCTGCGGAAAAGTCGGAGAGTTGGAAAGAAATTGTTCCCGAACTTTCCCAAAAGGTCACATTCTCAAAGATATACAAAAACATAGAGACTCGCATGAACGCACTTGCAGATCAGGAAAGAATTCAGAAAGATATGTTTGCCAGAATTCTTGATCGTCTGTCTTCTTTTGGAAGAGAAAATTCAGTAGAATCAAGAATTTTTGGTAATGCGAAAAGAGATCAGATCAAAGCTATGTCTGATATGCCGATGACATGAAAACAATAATGGCTGTTGTATCACACGATACAGCAGCTATTTTTTTATCACCCTGAATTTTCTTCTATAATTTAAATACGGTAAACGATTGATGCCCGGAGAAAAACAGGAGGGATAAAATAAATGAGAAAAGAACAAGAGAAATACATAAACCTGGCAAAAAAACAAAGACTAAGAAAAGATATACAAAAACTTGTAAATGATGAAAGCTATCCGATAGAACTATATGATTTCTTTTTTCACGCAAGAAGATATTCAAGAGAAGTCATAGAAAGAAATATTCCGCTGATGCTGTATTTTATTCAGGAAAAACACCTGTATCAAGGTGCTCAAAAAAAATATCCTGAATTCTATAAAAAGATCAGTAAATATATTTGTAAAAATGATGGACTTGTGTCGGAAGAGCTTATTGAATTAATGCTGATGAACAAGTACATAGCCAATTACTTGTTAAACGGAGGAAGTGCAGACCTTATTTTTGATCTGTATCAGAATTTCAAACTCGGAGTGAAAAGAGATCAGTTATACTTGTGCGGAGGTTCCGCCAAAATTGACGATACCCTTTGTTCCTCTGACAAGATATTTCTTGAAAAGAGAGCAATAGAAACTTTCTCTCAGGAGGATGAATACGGAGAACTTATAAGCTATCTTTTTTGCATCTGGAAAATGGAAGAAGAAAGAATGAATATTCATAGCTTCTACTTTGATGTATTGAAAAAAGAAGATCTGTTAGCTGCACTGGATAGTAAGTTACCTTATAGTGAATTTGAAGAATTTAAAGGACCGGTCGGTACTTTGGGCGATAAACTTCTGACAAAAAGGTGGGGGATCTTGTATACAGAATTTAAAGACAGATATGATTACAGTATTCCTGATCCCCAAATAAAAGAAGCCGTTGAATTTTTGAAAAAAAACGGCATCAGAGGG
>NZ_ADKM02000012.1 GCF_000178155.2 Hominimerdicola alba 8 | reverse complement strand
GCCATTCCGTTTTTCTTTGTGGATAAAATTTTCTCTGTCATAGTGATCACTCCTGTAATTTTGTCTTGTTGTTCCATGTTTTTGTTTTAGTTGGAGGCTGCCGCCGCAGTGGTGGTCGTGGTGCAGATGACAACAGCTATCATCGCCATTTCGACAGCCGCTATCATTGCAACTGTGGTCGCGGTAGAAGCCGCATCGCTAAGAGCGGTATCATGCTGATATGCCGCAGAAGTCAGCATGGCGGCGTGCATCAGTCTTGACTGCTTGGTGAATCCCAGCATGCCGTAGCCTTTCTGTTCTGCCAGAAAATCGTCTATCTCGCAGATGGTATCGACCAGCGCCTTTTCATCGGCATCGGAGATGGAAAGTGCTGTAAGTGCGGTAAGTTCGGTGTTTTTGCCGTACTTTCTGCCCGACTCTTTCAGCAGGTCGTAAAGCCTTGCAACGCGGGCGACTTTTTCTTCGGCTGAACCGTCAGCCATAGCCAGCACATGCGAGCATGTCTGCAAAGTGTTTGAACTTGAAAAGCGCTTTTTCAGCAGTTTGTAGCAGTTCTCGGCTTCATCGCAGAGGGTTTTGCTGTCCTTGTCGGTAAGTGCCATAAAGCCTGCCATCACCTTATCTTCACTGCCCGTCAGGAAAGGGTGGTCTTTGGACATTAGCTTATATATATCTTTTGCCTTGACTGCCGCTTGTTCAGCACCGCTCTCATCGGTCATATCAGCCATGAAAAGGGCTAACAGTGAAGTGTACTCGCTCCTGCCGAGTTCTTTTTTGATGATGTCATAGCAGGCGAGGGTCTTTCTGAGATATTCCTCAGGTTCGCCCGATATGTAAAGCCTTACAGCCGCCGACTGTTCTATCATGCCGCGCAGGTTCGAGATGACGGATGTACCCTTTTTCAGCGCCTTTTTGCAGGCTTTAAGGCTGTCTGCATCAGCAGTGACACCTGCGGCGGTGAGGGTGCAGGCAGATGCCGCATACATATGCTCACTCTCCAGTGAAAAAGCCTTTTTCACCGCATCGCGGTTGGTGATGAAGTTCTCGCAGATAGTTCTGATATTGTCGTTCATGTCATTTGCTCCTTTTGTCTATGTATCTGTTGTTGTATCTTGATCATCTCTTGATGATATCTAAATGATATCACATTAATACAAAAATGTCAATAGCATTTACCTCACTTACTCTCTGTTTTGTATGCTGTTATAGTTTTGACAAGTAGTTGCAAACATAAATTGTGAAGTTTAGTCAAAAACAGCTGTAAAAGTTTATGACAGCTGTCAAAAAAAGTTGGCTCAAAACTGTTGAAATATGAGGCTGATTGTGGTATAATTACCTCAAACAGGCATGTACAGGTCGGGCGGAACGGCTTCGTTATCCTGAAGCGGCTTGCTGTTCGCCCGCCTGACATGACCTTGCTATGCTGTACCATACTGACGACTATACTATATATATGGGAGTGATACTATGAACAGACCTTACACACTTTTCTGTGACTCTACCTGCGACCTGCCCGAAGAACGGCTCATTAAAATGGACGTTAAACTGCTCCACCTGACTTTTGAGATAGACGGGCAGGCGTACACCACCGAGAACATCTCAATGCCCGAATTTTACAGGCGCATGCGTGAGGGCGCTGACACAAAGACCTCGCAGATATCGATCGGGGTGTGCGAGGACGCTTTTGAGGAAGAGATCAAAAAGGGCAGAGATGTGTTGTATCTGGCATTCTCTTCGGGGCTGAGCGGCACTTACAACAGCGCACTTGTCGCGCGTGAACATCTGCTGGAGAAGTACCCCGATGCGGATATAGCTGTGGTGGATTCGCTGGCGGCATCGGCGGGCGAGGGGCTTCTGCTGATATATGCCGAGCAGAAAAAGCGTGAGGGCTACACGATCGAACAGCTCAAAAGCTGGATAGAGGTCAACCGTTTCCATATTTGTCACGTATTTACGGTCGATGACCTGAAATATTTGTTTCGCGGCGGAAGAGTCAGCCGCGCGGCGGCGCTGGCGGGCACTGTGCTGGGCATAAAGCCTGTGCTGAATGTGGATAATGACGGGCATCTGATACCGCAGGACAAGGTGCGCGGGCGCAAGAAGTCCATTGAGCGGCTGGGGCAGATGATACGCGAGCGGGTGGGGAGCAACCTCAACCCTGTAGTCACCATAAGTCACGGCGACTGCATTGACGATGCGCGGGCGGCTGAAAAGATGATGAAAGAGATATTCGGGCAGGACACTGAGGTAGTCATCGCCTACACCGGTCCTGTTATAGGGGCGCATTCGGGCCCCGGCACGCTGGCGCTGTTCTTTTGGGGGGACTATCGATGAGCGGTACTATATATAATAAGCATTTTAAGGCGGAGAGGTTTGCTCTCCGCCTTTGCTTTTTTCAGGAGTTTTGCTTTGTTAACGCGCAATTATAAGCCTTTAACTGTGCAAATTTCCCCAAAGTGCAAAAGTGAAATGACTTTCAAGAAATCGAGAAAAACGCAGAGATTTAAAGAGATATCGAGAGAATGAGGGATATAAATTAAAAATTCGGCATATTTGCTATTGACATTCGCGGGCAGATGGTGTATAATAGCAAATGTTGCGAGTCCCGAAGGTGCATTCTGCGGTGTGTGCGGTGCGTCGGCGGGCGATATCACGGGCGGTAATGCACCGTCTGACACATTTTAAAGGAGGATACGATATGTCTACTTATATGCCTAAGGCTGCGGATATTGAACGCAAGTGGTATATCATTGACGCTGAGGGTCAGTCCCTCGGTAGAGTTGCCGCTAAGGCAGCTACGATCCTGCGCGGCAAGCATAAGCCTACTTATGCTCCCCATGCTGACTGCGGTGATCACGTAATAATCATCAACAGCGACAAGGCTGTTCTGACCGGCAGAAAGCTGGAGCAGAAGAAGTTCTACCATCACACCGGCTGGATCGGCGGTATGAAGGAGATCGGCTATGACAAGCTGATGGCTGAGCAGTCTGACAGAGCTATGACAATTGCTGTCGAGGGCATGCTGCCCAACAATACTCTTGGCAGAGCTGCTGCTAAAAGACTCAGAGTTTACAAGGGTGCTGAGCACAACAATGCAGCACAGAAGCCCGTAAAGTGCGAGCTGTAAGAAAGGAGCAATCAGAATGTACGAATCTAAGCAGCCATATTTCTATGGCACAGGCAGAAGAAAGCACTCTGTTGCCCGCGTTCGTGTTTACGAGGGCACAGGTAAGATAACCATTAACGGCAGAGATATCGACGAGTATTTTGGTCTTGAGACACTCAAGCTGATCGTTCGTCAGCCTTTCGCTGTTACCGATACTGTTGACAAGTACGACATCGTTTGCACCGTTGCAGGCGGCGGCGTTACAGGTCAGGCAGGCGCTATCAGACATGGTCTTTCCAGAGCTCTGCTTCAGGCAAGCGATGAGTTCAGACCTCTCCTCAAGAAGGAAGGTTTCCTCACTCGTGACCCAAGAATGAAGGAAAGAAAGAAGTACGGTCTGAAAGCCGCTCGTCGCGCTCCTCAGTTCTCGAAGCGTTAAAAGATTTTTTCGCAAAACGCCTATTTACGGTATTTTCGAGAATTTTTTACAAAGTTGTTCAACAAATTGTTCAACTAAATACTTTGAAAGTAAACCTCTTTGTCGGGAAACCGACAGAGAGGTTTTTGTGTCAGGTCAGTTCTTCGGAGAACTTATCGTTGGATCTGTCTGCTGAGGGCAGTGCTAAAAAAAGTACAAAAAAGCAGGCGGAAAGCACGATGCTCTGCCTGCTTATGTGTCTTATAAAATGGACATCTTCCCACTGCTTAAATTAGTTGCTGTAAAAGATAAAAGTATGGATATTTCAGCAGTCATCAAATTGTTCGCCTGAACGCTTCAAGGCGGTAGATGGGCTGACCGAGATCGGTGAAGCGCTTTTCGTATTCGGTCATGATGTTGCCCTCGAAGTCGCTGTTGTGTAGGTCGAGAGATACGTTTTTCAGCCCCCAGCCGTACTGTGCGAACTGTTCCAGCGAGTACTCAAAGAAGTGCATGTTGTCGGTCTTCTGGTGTATCTCGCCGCCGTCGGAAAGCAGGCGCTCGTATATCGCGAGGAACTCGTGGTTAGTCAGGCGGTGGTTGGCATATGTATTTTTCGGATACGGACAGCTGAAATTCAGGTAGATGCGCCCGACTTTTTTTGCGGGTATGAAGCAGTCGAGGTAACGCGCGTTGCCCCTCAGAAAGCGCACGTTGGTCAGACCGTCAGCTATGGTGTTTTCAGCCGCCTCGACTATAACGTTGGAACTGACTTCCACTGCGAGAAAATTAGTGTTCGGCTGAAGCTTTGCCAGCTCGCGCACGAACTGACCCTTGCCGCAGCCTATCTCCAGTTCGACAGGGTTATCGTTGCCGAAAACAGCCGAAATATCCATAATGTTTTTATCGTCTTTGACAGAAAAATCCAGCACATCACGGTCGAGATAGATTATCATATCGCCGCATGCTGCCAGTCTTTCTTCAAGATTGCTTTTTCTTCTCATTCTCATAATTCAGTTTTCTCCCTATGAATAAAAATTTTAGATAATAACCGTTTTATCTATAGCAATCCAACTTTTTAAATTAACAAAATCCAGTCGCAAAAGCTGGGATTTATGGGTTTTGTGACTGGATTTTGTCTGAATTTTAAGGCGGATTGCTATATAATACAGACGGTGAGCCGTTTGACAGTGTGATGTTAATATAGTGATACTGTGTAACGCCCCGACACATCGCCCAAATATGTAAATTTAAATATTAACGCCTTTTCTTACGCCCGAACAGCCCTTTGTTCTTTTTGAGTTTGTGGAGAAAATAGTCTTGGTCGGAGGTGACTTTTTTCCACTCGGTCGCTGAACCTGTCAGGGGGTCGCCCAGCGGGTAGACCGAAAGCATTATTTCGGGGGTGTCATCGCCATCAAACAGCGGTGTTACGCGGAAAGTCAGCTGTGTGGACAGCACACCGAGAAACTCCTCTTCGGTGCTGGCAACGGATGGGTCAAACTCGGATAGGAAAATACTGCCAAAACGTGCCTGATAGATTCGTTTGCCGTCATTTTTGGTGACAAGCGGCAGGTCATAGCGCACCCATTCAGCCTTACCGTTGCTGATGCGTTGGAATATGAGGTCGGTGAAACGCACGCGTCCGCTGTCGATGTCGTCACCCGAAAGGCTTACGATAAGACCTTCGTTTGAAGCCGCGCCGATGTTTTGAAGGCTGAACGTGTAGGGCAGGCGGTCTATCATTATCTCGCCGCAGCTTATCATTTTCAGACAGGGTTTTCCCGACGCCACATGGTCGCCGAGAATGCCCTTTATCTCGTTCATTTTCATGCTTCAAACAGCACCTTTGTGCCGCCGCAGTTACGTATCGTCAGGACATGGCACGCACCCTCGCCGAAAACTCTGTCCATCTCGGTACGGAACTTTTCCAGTTTATGGTCGGGGACGAATGCTTGTATCGTGCCCGCAAATCCGCCGCCGTGTACGCGGCATGCACCCTCGCCCGAAAGCACCTGTTTTGCGAGGTACAGTGCCACTGTAAGCCCCTGTTCACGGACATTTACAGCCGCGAAGATGTTTTGAAGATATGCCAGCGAGGAGTTGCCGCTCTCGGTGATAAGGTGCAGAAAGTCCGAAAAATCACCCTTTTCAAGTGCTTCCGCCTGCCTGCCGACACGCTCGTTCTCATCAAAATAGTGGAGCGCCCTCAGCACAGCCCTGTCGCCGCATTCTTTACGCAGAACAGCTATATTGTCCATGACATCAGCCTTGCTTATCTCGCGCAGGACGGTCTTGCCGAAATGCTCGGCAACGCTCTTCATTTCGGGCGGGATAGCGGCATATTCGGGCGTGAGGTCGGCGTGACTGCCTTTGGTGTCAACTATGCACAGCTTGTGACCGCTTTGTGCAAAATCGAAATCAATGCTTCTGATGACCGGATCGTCCTTATCTTTAAAGTCGATGGTGATAAGCCCGCCGACTGATGAAGCCATCTGATCCATAAGACCCGAAGGCTTGCCAAAGTGGACATTTTCGGCGTACTGGGCGATCTTTGCGACCTCAACATCGCTGACATCACCGCCGTTGTACAGACCGTTCAGGATAGTGCCGACCAGAACTTCGTAAGCCGCCGAAGATGACAGTCCCGAACCCTGCAAAACTTCGGAGGTGCAGTAAGCACGAAAGCCGCCCACAGCATGTCCGCCATGTGTGAAGCCTGCCGCCATACCGCGTATCAGCGCGGCGGAAGTGTTCTTATCAGCCTCTTTCACATCGGTGTCGGCAAGGTTGACTTTGTCGATGGGGAAGCCTTCGGACTTTATGGTGATGAAACCGTCATCGGTGGGGGCAACAGCCGCGATGATGTCCAGCGAAACGCCTGCCGCCAGCACACAGCCGAGATTGTGGTCGGTATGATTGCCGCCGACCTCAGTGCGTCCCGGTGCGCTGAAAAAAGCGGTGGGCTTTATGCCGAACTCGCGCTCAAATTCAGCCGCCGCCTGTGCATAGCGGGCGGACTGCCTGTCAATATCTTCCTTTGAATATAGCTTTTCTATTGAAAGTGTTTTCATTTTTATCCTCCGTTATCCTGTATCCGCGCAAAAACGCTTGTCTGACTGCTTTATGCGCACGCCGAAGATACGGCGTTATCGCGGTGGCAGACCCTCTAAGTCAATTCTCTACTATTATACTATATCTGCGCAGATTTTGCAAGCATTTTTTTCGTTGGGGTAAGGTTCCGGGCGGAGAGGGCTGATGATGGTGTCGGAGATACAGAAAAAAGAGTTATATCATGGTGTGTCTGACAAAACCGTCACCGAATCGTGAAAAGTTCACAGAAAGTAAGCTGTAAATTCGTGGGATATCACATGGATCTTTACCATAAAAAAGATGCGCGTAAACCGTATATATAGAAGACATTGAAATTTTCATGATAGTGTTTTTTCACTGAGAAAAGAGAGCGTGTTCTTTTTTAGATGGCATTTTCTGTCATTTTAGATAAAAAATATGCGCCGCCTATTGCATTTCGGTGTGAAATGTGATATAATGTCATTACATATCATTAAAAGTATCACTGACTTGTGAAAATCACATTGATGAGGGCTGAAAAGTCAGCCCTGCATGAAAGGAAAGATCGCTATGAAAACACTGATGCTTGGCAACGAGGCTTTTGCCAGAGGACTTTATGAAGCAGGCTGTAAGGTCGTTTCTTCTTATCCGGGCACACCCTCGACCGAGATAACCGAAGCTGCCGCTAAGTACGATGAGATATACGCTGAGTGGGCACCTAACGAGAAGGTCGCTATGGAGGTCGCACTGGGCGCTTCCATCGCGGGCGTTAGAAGTTTCTGCGGCATGAAGCACGTTGGTCTGAACGTTGCCGCTGACCCTCTTTACACTGCGGGCTACACAGGCGTAACAGGCGGCATGGTCATTGCTGTTGCTGATGACCCGGGCATGCACTCTTCACAGAACGAACAGGATTCACGTCACCATGCGGCGGCTTCCAAGACCATGATGGTAGAGCCTTCCGACTCGGCTGAGTGCAAGGAATACACAAAGATGGCTTTTGAACTTTCGGAGAAGTTTGATGTGCCTGTCATCGTGAGAATGTCCACCAGAGTTGCGCACTCGCAGTCGGCTGTTGAACTGTGCGACAGGGAAGAGCGCGAGCCTATCCCCTACGAGAAGAATGCCGCTAAGTACGTTATGATGCCCGGAAACGCTATCCGCAGACACCCCATAGTTGAGGACAGGATGAGGGCTATCGCTGAGTACGGTGAGTCATGTCCGCTTAACACAGTTGAGGACAATGGCGCTGAAATAGGCATCATCACCGCAGGCATATGCTACCAGTACGCTAAAGAGGCACTGGGCGACACCGTTAATTACCTCAAACTGGGTATCGTCAACCCGATGCCTGTACAGATAATAAAGGATTTCGCCGCAAAGTGCAAGCGCGTCATCGTTATTGAAGAACTTGATGATGTCATCGAAACACACTGCAAGAAGAACGGCGTTGCATGTCAGGGCAAGGAACTGTTCGGCTGGCTGGGCGAGATAAGCCAGACTAAGATACGCGAGCAGGTACTGGGCATAAAGCCTGAGTTTGACACCTTTGAGGAAACTGTACCTGTAAGACCTCCTGTAATGTGCGCGGGCTGTCCTCACAGAGGTCTGTTCTACTGCCTGAGCAAGCTGAAAGTGAACGTTTCGGGCGATATAGGCTGTTACACACTGGGCGCTACCGCTCCTCTGTGCGCGATGGATTCCACCATCTGCATGGGCGCTTCCATATCTGCACTGCACGGCTTCAATAAGGCGCTGGGCGCTGATGCCGAGAAGAAGTCTGTTGCTGTTATAGGTGACTCGACTTTCATGCACAGCGGTATGACAGGTCTGGTGAACATCGCGTACAATGCTACAAATTCAACTGTGATAATACTTGACAACTCCATAACAGGCATGACAGGTCACCAGCAGAACCCGACCACAGGCAAGAACCTCAAGGGTGACCCTGCGGCGGCTGTAAATCTGGAAGATCTCTGTCACGCTATCGGCATAAAGAGCGTGCGTGTGGTAGACCCTTATCACATGGCTGAAACAGAAGCTGTCATAAAGGAAGAACTGGCTAAGGAAGAGCCTTCTGTCATCATTTCCAGAAGACCATGCGCTCTGCTGAAATATGTTAAGCACAAGCCCGCACTTCACTGCGATCAGGATAAGTGTGTTGGCTGTAAGCAGTGTCTTAAGATAGGCTGTCCCGCAATTTCTATCCACAACAAGAAGATGGTAATAGACCATACCCAATGTGTAGGCTGCGGCATCTGCACCGAGATGTGCAAATTCAGCGCTATCAAGGGCAACGACTGATCTGAATAATTGTGCGCCGCAGTTTGTCTGCGGGGCTGACGGGCTGTCTGCTCTGCGGGGCTGTATGCGGTCATCGCGGGGCAGAGAGTTCACAAGAGAAAAATATATGCAATAAGGAGATAAAAAAATGTACGATAGTGATAACAAGGTGATGGGCACTGTTGGTGCGCTGATCGGTGCTCTGCTGGGTATAGGCATATGGTGCCTGATAGGATTGGCCGGCAAGATAGCCGTTATCGGCGGCGTTGCTATATTTCTGGGCGCGTTTGGCGGGTATTTGCTGCTGGGCAAGGACATGAGCAAAGTCGGCGTGGTGATAGCGGGTGTCATAGTGCTGGTATCGGTATATTTTGCCACAAGGCTCAACTACGGCATATCGCTTTACCGCGCGATGGAAGGTGAGATGTCTTTCGGTGAATGTTACAGTAAGGTGCTCGACCTGCTGGAGGCTTTCGGCAAAAAGGGCTCTTTCTATAAAGACCTTGTTATCGGCTACCTGATAACGATAGTCGGCGGTATAGGTGCGCTGGCAAAGCTGGGCGCTATTGGGAAGTGATGAAAGGGAGTGAGCGTTTATGAAACGTGTGCTTTATATAAACGAGTTACTGCTTTGTGCGGTATCTATCGCTTTCACTTCTCTGCATCTGTACTTATTCCATGAAAAATGGTCTGCGTGGGAATATATAGTGGCTTACTTGATCTACGGCGCATCAGCCGCTCTGCTGACGAATTTTCTGATAAGCGATCTTAAATCGAAAGATGGCAGACCGTCAGCAAAGGAAACGGTATTCGGAACTGTTTCTGCACTGCCGCTGTTCTTTATGGCTGTGTTATACTTTCTGCCGTTTGGGCGCATTAATTTATGGATACTTTTGATCTTTCTGGCGACGATCATCGTTCTTGCGACAATATGGTTCAAGGGATTATCAAAGTACGTGCTGATAGGGATATTTGCCTTGCTGACTTTATCTCTGCTGGGCGCATATGTTATGAGCGTTATCAGCCGTGTGCCTATGGGAACGGGATATTCCTCTGAATACAGGGCAGCGCACAGTTGGGAGTTCTTTATAGCCGAAAACGGCGGGGCGGTACAGTTTAATGCGATACCAACGATGATAGCTTTTCTGCTGGCAGGTAAATTCTGCGATAAGATGAGCCGTGAAAATGTTTAAGATGATAGGTTTAACATGATGATGTCAACTAAGGAGTTGTAATATAAATGGAAACCAGATCTGTAATAAAAAGGATACTTATCATCGGGCTCGCTATTTTGGTGCTGGCATGGTGTTCGTTCTTTGTATTTTTGTCAGGTGTAATGAGATCTCAGAACGGGATAAACTTTGCAAATATGGGTATAATGGCACTCGAACTTTCATGGCTGATCATCCCGAGTATCATTGCGATCGTGTGCAATATCAAGTGGAGCGTAGAGTCCAGTGGAGCAAAGACGACCATCAGAACTGTCCTGAGCGCTGTCTGCTGTTCGGTTCTAGCATACTATTTGCTTGGTACATTTTGGGGATTGGGTATAAGCTGTATAAGCTGGAGGTGGATCTGCTATATATTGACTTCCAGTTGGAAAAAAACGGTACCGTGTTTTTTGGTGATAGTGTATAATCTCATAATGATACACATTGATAAGAAAAAAGAGAAGATGAGCAAAGACATTATGAGAAGCGCAGAGAGATCTGAATAGATAAGGTGATCTTCTTATCTGTGATGCGCTTTGTTTGTGCTGACGTAATTATAATAACAAAGGAGTTGTAATATAAATGGAAACTAAATCTGTAATGATAGTCGGCGTTGGCGGACAGGGTTCGCTGCTGGCTTCAAGGATACTGGGCAACGTGCTGCTTTCGCAGGGCTTTGATGTAAAAGTCAGCGAGGTACACGGCATGAGCCAGCGCGGAGGTTCGGTAGTTACATATGTAAAATACGGCGATAAGGTATATTCGCCTGTTGTTGAAAAGGGTGAGGCGGACATAATCATCAGCTTTGAACAGCTGGAAGCCGCAAGATACGTGCAGTACCTCAAAAAGGGCGGTCATATCGTGACTTCCACCCAGCAGATAGACCCGATGCCTGTCATCAACGGCGCGGCTGTTTATCCCGATGAGATAATCGCAAAGCTGAAAGCACAGGGCATAAGCGTGATAGATGTCGATGCGCTGACACTGGCTGAGCAGGCAGGTACTTCTAAGGCTTCAAACGTTGTATTGATGGGCGTTGTGTCCAAAAAGATGGATTTCGCTGAAGACGTATGGCAGGCGGCACTGGAACACTGCGTTCCCGCTAAGTTCCTTGAACTGAACAGAAAGGCTTTTGCACTGGGCAGAGAACAGGCTTGATGCTGAGATAGGTCAGGTATTCGGGCGGGGCAGAATGTTTTCGTGCGAATGGCTGATAAAAACGAATAACACAGATATCTCGCTTTCCCCCGATATGGGGAAAGCGGGTGTTTGCGGTCATGCCGATTTAGCAATTTAAAACGGTATGACCGCAAAGGAAATAAAAGCAAGAACAGTAAAAAAATGGCGGGGCTACCCGTTAATATCATTTGAAGGAGTTGATATCCAATGGCAGAAAAGATCTATTGGGACAAGGACATTGAAACAATGGAACATGACAAGATGGTCGCTCTGCAAAGCGAAAGGCTTGTTAAACAGGTCAGGCATGTGTGGGACAATGTGCCTTACTACCGCAGACTGATGGAAGAAAAGGGCGTGACCCCCGATGATATCAAGGGCGTTGAGGATCTTCACAAACTGCCTTTTATCTCAAAGGCTGACCTGCGCGAGAACTATCCTGACGGTATGCTGGCTGTGCCGAAGTCTGAGTGCGTGCGCATACAGTCCACCAGCGGTACCACAGGCAAGAGGGTAGTGGCTTTCTACACACAGAACGATGTTGACATGTGGGAAAACTGCGTGGCGCGTGCCATAACTGCGGCAGGCGGCACTAAGGACGATGTTTTGCAGGTGGCTTACGGCTACGGTCTGTTTACGGGCGGCGCAGGAATTCACGGCGGTTCGCATAAGGTGGGATGTCTTACACTGCCAATGTCATCGGGCAACACCGAAAGACAGATACAGTTCATGCAGGATCTGGGCACGACTATACTTTGCTGTACACCTTCTTACGCGGCTTATATAGGCGAAACCGTAAAGGAGATGGGCATATCTCCCGACGAACTCAAACTGAAAGCGGGCATTTTCGGTGCTGAACCCTGGACTGAGGAGATGAGGCAGGAGATAGAGAAGTCGCTGGGTCTTAAGGCTTATGACATCTACGGTCTGACCGAAACTTCGGGTCCCGGTGTGGCTTTTGAGTGCGAAGAGCAGACAGGTATGCACATCAACGAAGATAACTTCATAGCTGAGATAATCGACCCCGACACGGGCGAGGTACTGCCTGAAGGTTCAAAGGGCGAACTGGTGTTCACCAGCATCACCAAAGAGGCATTTCCTCTGCTGAGATACCGCACAAGAGATATCTGCATACTGACACGCGGCAAATGTTCCTGCGGCAGAACACTGGTCAAGATGTGCAAGCCGATGGGCAGAAGCGACGATATGCTGATAATCAAGGGCGTAAACGTATTCCCGTCACAGATAGAAACTGTTCTGCTGAAAGATTTCAATGCTACACCTAACTACCAGATAGTGGTAGACAGAGTGGGCAATGTTGACACATTCGAGATAAAGGTAGAACTTTCGGACGAGATGTTCGGTGATACCATCAAGTCGGTATCAGAACTTGAAAAGAAGCTGAGCGCTGACATCGTTCAGATATTGGGCATCAGGGCGAAGATAAGCCTTGTTGAACCTAAGAGCATACCGAGAAGCGAGGGCAAGGCGGTAAGAGTCATCGACAAGAGGAAGCTGGTATGAACTGACGCGCATCGCGGCTGACAAAAAATGAAAGAAGGTAAGAACATGACAATAAAGCAGATATCCATATTTGTTGAGAACAAGCCGGGCAGACTGTCAGATGTTACGGCAGCGCTGAAAAACGGCGGCATAAACATCAGGGCTATCACCACTGCCGACAGCAGTGATTTCGGCATACTCAGGCTGATAGTCGATGATACCGACAAGGCGATAGAGTGTCTTAAAACGGCTGACTATCTGGTAAAGGTGACTAATGTCATCGCTGTTACCGCTGACGACAAGCCCGGCGGAATGGCATCTATCATGAAGACGCTGTACAAGGCAAATATCAGCGTTGAGTACATGTATTCGGCATTCCTGAACCCATCTGAGGTCACAGCATGTCTGATACTGCGTGTTGACAGCAATGAGAACGCCATAGAAGCCCTCACCGATGCTGGCTACAAGCTGTTGTCGGCTGATGAATTGGCAAAGTTCTAATAAAAGCGAATATATTTATATTGACAACACAAGTGTTGATGTTAAAATAGTTTCATTTCTGAATATTTCGGCTGTATAGAGAGCATCTGTACAGCCGATTTTTTTATTGTGATGTGTTTGTTAACGACGGCTGAATGCTGAAAATCTGCGGCTTTTGGGGCTGGCACAAGGCGGCGTGCGAACATTTTGCATGGGTATGACAGCATATGTTAAAAATATTTATAAAAAATCCATTGAAATTGAAATATATTTGTGATAAAATTACAGACATAAGATGACGATATCAGAACTCACAGAATGGTGAGGTCTGAAAAATACATTATGAATATGGAGGTATAATTATGAATGTTTTCAAGAAAACACTGGCAGGACTTCTGGCTGTATGCCTGACTGCGGCGGCTGTGCCTTTTGCAGATGCAGGCAGTTCTTTCATTGAGGCTTCGGCGCAGGACATCTCTTCTTCGATGGAGTGGGGCACGCTGAGGATAGGCGGCGGCGGATTTGTTTCGGGCATCGTTACAGGCAAACAGGTGATGTATGCGAGGACTGATGTCGGCGGCGCTTACAGGTACAACTACGATACCGAGTGCTGGGAACAGCTTTTCGGCTTCATCAACGAGGCTGACAGAGGTCTTCTCAGCGTAGATGCGATGGCTGTTGACCCCACCGATGATGACACTGTGTACTTCCTGTGCGGCTGTGCATATTTCTCGGCTGAAAAGACTGTCATCTTCAAGACCACTGACGGCGGCAAGACTTTCAAGGAGATCGATGTTACCCACCTTATCAAGGTAATGGGCAACGGTGACGGCAGACAGTGCGGCGAAGCTATCGCGGTAGACCCCGATGACCCCAATATCATTTATGCAGGCGGCGATGTTACATCTGACGAGAACTCAAAGTCGGCGCTGATAAAGTCCACCGACGGCGGCGAAACATGGGAACCTGTACTTGGCTATGACAAGCTGGGTCTTTTTGACAGCACTACAAAGTGGCCTACATGGGGCAGTGTTGTTGCACGTTCGGTATCCGATGGTGAGTACCAGACACAGAATGGTGTGGCTAATATCGCCATAACAGGCGGCAAGGTGTATGTCGGCACTTCTAAGACAGGCGTTGCGAACGTGCATGTTGCAAATGTCAGCGATGACAATTTCAAGGCACTTAGCGCCGATCTGCCTACAAATGTATATCCTTCAAGGATAAATATCGACCCTAACGGCGATCTGCTGATAACCTACATCGCAGGTCTGGCATTCAACGGCGGTTCGGGCGGCGGCTACAGATATTCGCCTAAGACAGGTGCAGTTTCGCAGATATTCGAGAGCGGTGTGGGTCTTGGCTCGATATGGGCTGACCCGGCTAACCCCGACCACCTCATCGCAGGCAGCTGCGGCAAGTGGCAGGATCAGCTGTGGGGACCATGGACTGACGATCACGGCGCAGTCTGGGGCGACCAGTACTTCCGTTCATTCGACGGCGGCAAGACTTGGGAGAATTTCACACCCGGCAAAACTCATGGCTGGAATCAGCCGCTCGTTTCTGAATATTTGCAGGACGGCGGTTATGACTGGATAAGAGAAAAGGCTATACACTGGTCGGGCACTGTTGTTACCGACCCGCGCAACTCTGACAGAATGTTCATAACATCGGGCAACGGCGTATTTGTGTGCGACAATCTGTGGAGCACAGATCAGGATAAACTGCCTGTATTCACATTCCATCCCGATGGTATAGAAGAAGTTGTTTCGCTGGACTTTGTCAGCACGCCTGACGGTCTTGACCTTTCGGCTATCGGTGACTATGACGGCTTTGTACACGCCGATGAAAAGACCATCGGTCAGCAGTATCAGCCCAACATGGGTTCGACCTCTGCAATAGCTGTTTGCCCACAGAATACCGATGTATGGGCAAGGACATCTGAAAACGGCGGCAACGGTGCAAGCGCATATTACACCCTCGACAGAGGCAAGACATGGACTGCATTTGCACCTGCATGCACAGGCGGCAAGCTGTCTATAACACAGCTTAAGAACGGCAAGTACAGGATAATCAATACCAGCAAAACGGGCTCGGTAAGCTATTCTGACGACTTCGGCGGGACATGGAACAAGTCTTCGGGCGTTGATTCTTCAAAGGCTGTATATACTCTCGTTGACCCCAAAGACCCATCTATCGTTTACGCATCGGGCGTAAAGTATAACGAATACTGGTTCTATGATACCACCAAGAAAGAACCTACCTACGATGAATGCCATTACTCGTTCTACATCAGCACTGACTACGGCGCAACATTCACGGCTACACCTGTTTGCAGATATGACATGTGCGACAGCACAGGCGACCCCGCTTATCTGGGTGACGGTTCTATCGTCATGGCAGGCGGCTGGTACGGTATGTACAAGATATCCGACAAGGGCGCTAAGGTAGATAAGCTGGACGTTTACTATGCAAAGACTGTCGGCTACGGCGCACCTGAAAAGGCGGGCGATGTCAATGCACTGTACATGTACGGCAAACCCACCGAGTCTGACCCTGAGGGCATCTACCGCTCGACTGACGGCGGAAACAGCTGGGATTGCATCAATACCGACCACCTCTACGGCGGCACAGGCAACGGCAACTACCTCGTTGGTGACATGGACGAATTCGGCAAAGTATACATGTCAACCGTTGGCTGCGGCATTGTTTACGGCAAGCTGACAGGCGCTGCACCTGTTGAGGAAGTGAAAGCACCCAAGATATCCGCTACACCTCTTGACAGCAGTGTTCAGCTGAACTGGAACAAGGTATCGGGTGCATCGAAGTATGCTGTATACGGCTATCAGAACAATGCGTGGGTCAAACTGGCTGAAACTGACAGCACCACCTATACCGTCAAGAACCTCAAGGCAGGCAATGACTACAAGGTAGCTGTTCTTGTTTACGCGAACGGCAAGTGGAACGCTGATTATTCCAACGCTGTGACTGTTTCGCCTAAGGCTGCATCGACTGCTGCATACCCCACCAACATAAAGGTAGAGTACAGCGAACAGTATCATCAGATGCGCTTCACATGGGATAAGGTAGCGGGTGCTGACAAGTACGGCATCGCTGTATATCTCGCAGGAAAGTGGAGAATACAGACTTCAAACATCACCACCAACAGCTACACTTCGCCTAAGAACATGACTCCCGGCATGAGCTACAAGGTAGCTATCGCCGCAAGAGTGAACGGAACATGGGATATCGTGAATGCTATCAAAAATGCAGTGACTGTAACTGTAAAGTAAATATCTGACTTTAACGGCTGTGCCATCGGGTGCAGCCGTTTTTTTATATTAAGCATTCGGGCAAAAAAGACACTTCCGCCGAAAAAGCGGAAGCGTCTTTTGATGCCTTATTGAGTTATCGTCTTATTTAACGGTAACAGTAACAGCGTTCTTTACGGACTCTGCTAAAGTCCATTCGCCGTTCACCTTAGCGCCCAGTGCTACCTGATAGGACTTGCCGGGTGTAAGGTTCTTTGGGGTGGTGTAGGAGAATGTGTTAGCAGAAAGTGTGCCGCCCTGAACTCTCCACTTGCCTGCCAGCTTGACAGCTATGCCGTAGTTGGTAGCGCCGTCTATTTTGTTCCAGCTGAATCTTATCTGGTGGAACTGTGAGTTGTACTCGATATTCGAGAACTTAGGGCTGACATTTGTCTGCGGCTGAGGTTCGGGATCGGTGTGGGTGGTATCGTAGACCATGTTCGCATTATTGAGGAATGTGCAGGATGGTTTGTCAACACTGTTCCATTTGGACTGACTGCCATAGAATGTGACAGTGCAGGAATTATCTGTGTCAAGGAAAGCGTACTGTTCGATCTCGGTAAGGTTGCCGCAGATCTTCAGATCTCTCAGTGAAGGGCAGCCTGCCAGTGACATGTTGCATATCTTTGTGACACCGGGCAGTTCGACTGTTCTCAGATTGTCACACATGTAGAAAGTGCTGTCGCACAGTTCGGTAACGCCTGCGGGGAACACTACAGATGAGATATTGCTGTTGCGTGAGAATGCACCCGGAGAAACATACTTTATGTCAGAAGACAGTGTTATGTCGCCTGAAGCCTCCTGTGCGTAGATCAGCGCGCCGTTGACGGTGACCAGCTTGCTTTCTGCTTTCTTTGCTTTCAGCCAGGGTGTAGCATCAAAGCACTTATCGTGTATCTTTACCAGCTTGTTCGGGAACGAAACTGTTGAAAGGTTTGAACAGTACTCGAATGCGTGCATCTCGATGGTGTCGATGCTGCTTGGAAATGTCACGGAAGTGAGATTTTTGCAGAAGCCGAAAGAATAGTAGCCGATGGTCTTAAGTGAAGACGGGAAAGTGATGCTTGACAGGTTATCGCAAAACTGGAAGCTGTTGCGCGCGATGGCGGTAACAGGCAGACCGTCAACAGTGGACGGTATGACCAGTGAAGAAGCCGAAGAATTGCCTGATGTGAAGCCCTTAGCCTCAACGTGATCGGAATACTTTGCGTAAGAAATGCCGTTATACTCTACAGTGGTGTAGTTCATATCGGTATCTTCATAAGCGTAAGCGGTCAGTGCTGCGGGCTGAACGAAGCTGTTCTGCATTGCAGGTGCAGCAGCAAGTGTCAGCATGAGTGCAGCCGTCAGTGCGGCTGTCTTTAACATTTTACCTTTTATCATTGTTTTAGTCCTCCCCATTCCTGAGATATCTCAGTGATTTTGTACGTATTTTACAACAGTTTTCAGCTGCTTGAATAAAAACTGTCTTATCCGCATAGTCGTATTATAACATACGAAAACGTTTTATTCTTTATAATTATATGAATGTTAATGAAATTTTTAATCTTGTATCGCTTTGGGACAGAAAAGCTGTTCAGTCAGCCGAAGTTTGACTTTGTGAATTAAATGTTAACCGCAGCTAACTTTAAAACTGCTATTTTCCTTATATCACATCGGTTTTAAGTGAAAAAACATTGCTGCAAGCAGGTAAGTCTGCACTGACAAAATCGCGTTTCTGCGTGGGAATAACGACTTTCTGCGATGGTTCGGCTATGATGTTATGCTGGTTAGTCGTTACAAACTATTGAATTAGTTAGTCTTAACTAATCGTTTATTAATTTTTCATTAAATTTTCATAAAAACCCTTGACTATTTGTGAAAATGTGATATTATTATATTTGTAAGAGGGACGGACGCGGACATACGATGTGGGCGTCAGAAGTTCCGAAACGAGTATTTCAAGGAGGTATATTACTATGGCTTATAAGATCAATGACGATTGCATCGGCTGCGGCGCTTGCATGGCTGAGTGCCCCGTAGGTGCTATTTCTGAGGCTGACGGCAAGTGCGTTATCGACGCTTCTGCATGTCTGGATTGCGGTGCTTGCGCAGGTACATGTCCTGTTGGCGCTCCTCAGGCTGAGTAATTTTTGAGATGAAGTATCCGCTTCCGCGAGGAGGCGGATATTTTTTAGGTCTGATACGCGAAAAAGAGCCGTGTGCTGAATGCACGCGGCTCTTGCTGTTTATTTGATATTTAGTCTGTTACAGCGTTCTTAGCGATAACATCTGCCACCAGATTTGCAGGAAGCGGCTCATATCTTACCTTCTCGAATGTGAATGAACCTCTGCCCTGTGTCATCTGTCTTAGGGTCAGTGTGAAGTCCTGCATCTCTGCCATCGGAACTTCTGCCACTATCTCGGTCAGACCGTGTTTTTCGGTGGGGTTCATGCCGAGAACTCTTCCGCGTCGCTTATTAAGTTCGCCCATCATGTCGCCTGTGTTGTCATCGGGAACGATAACGTTCAGCGCACCGATAGGTTCAAGCAGGATAGGCTCAGCCTGTCTGAGACCTTCCTTATAAGCGATGGACGCTGCCATCTTGAATGCCATTTCGGAAGAGTCAACAGGGTGGTAAGAACCATCGACCAGTATAGCCTTAAGACCTACTACAGGGAAGCCTGCCAGCACGCCCTTCTTGACGCTCTCCTGCAAGCCCTTTTCAACTGCGGGGAAGAAGTTCTTAGGTACAGCACCGCCGAAAACCTTCTCCTCAAATATCAGTTCGTCAGATACGCAAGGCTCGAACTCTATCCATACATCACCATACTGACCGTGACCGCCCGACTGCTTCTTGTGTCTGCCCTGTACCTTGACTTTCTTGCGGATAGTTTCGCGGTAGCTTATCTTAGGTGGAGCAACATTCATTTCAACGCCGAAGTCGTTCTTAAGTCTGCCCTGAACAGAATCAAGGTGAAGACCGCCCAGTGTGCTGAGTATCATCTCGTTGGTAGACGGGTCAAGTTCATATCTGAGAGTCAGGTCTTCTTCCAGCAGTCTGCTTATAGCGGCGGATATCTTGCTCTCGTCGCCCTGCTTGGTAGCCTTTACAGCCATTTTATAGCAAGGCTTGGGGAACTCGATAGCAGGGAATTTAACGACTCTCGAAGCATCGCAGATGGTATCGTTGGTGTTGACATTCATCTTGCTTGCAACTACTATGTCGCCCGCGCCTGCTTCGGTGACATCAAGCTGTTTTTTGCCCAGCAGACTCATCAGCTTGCCGACCTTTTCAGTGTTGCCTGTGGTGGCGTTAACGACCTCCATATTGGGTTTGAGTGTACCTGCGAACACCTTGATGAAAGACATCTTGCCAACAAACGGATCGGCAACGGTCTTGAAGACGAATGCCGCCAGCGGGTCGCTCTCTCTGCACTCGACCTCGAGCGCATCGCCATCGGCGTTCTCGCCCACCATAGCGTCCTTTTCGGAGGGAGGAGGCAGCAGCAGGTCGATCTCTTTCAGCAGCATGTCAACGCCCGAAAGGTCGGTGGAAGAAACGCAGGTAACAGGTGTGATGACACCTGCGTTCATGCCCTTGTGGATACCGTCTATCAGTTCTTTCTGGGTGAATGCCTCACCTGAGAAGAACTTATCCATCAGTTCTTCATCGGTTTCAGCGACAGCTTCGGAAACTGCTTCTATCAGACCATCGATACGGTATTCCATCTTCTCGGAAACTTCTGCGGTGGGCATTTCTGTTTCAACAGCCTTGCCGTCAACATACTTATATGCTTTCATCTCTATCAGATTGATGTAGGAAACTATTTTTCTGTCAGCGATGACAGGTACCACAACAGGGCAAACGGTAGGACCGAACTCGGTCTTTAACTGTGTGAAAACGTTGTTGAAGTTTGCGTTCTCATCATCTATCTTGGTAACTACGAACATGGTGGGCTTTCCGAACTTCTTGGCGCACTCATAAGCCTTGTGTGTGCCGACCTTTACGCCCGATTTAGCCGAAACTGTTATCATAACGCATCCGCTGGCGAAGATGCCCTCCACCATGCCGCTTTCATAATCGAACAGACCCGGGGTGTCCAGCAGGTTGACTTTCAGGTCACCTGTTTCCATAGCCGACAGCGATGTGTATACCGAGCATTTGCGCTTTATTTCATCTGCGGTATAGTCGGAAACTGTAGTGCCGTCCAGCACCTTGCCCAGTCTGTCTACAGCGCCGCTCTTATATAACAATGCCTCTGTCAGTGAAGTCTTGCCCGACCCTGCGTGACCTGCTATGGCAATATTTTTGATCTTTGTACTGTCAAACTTTTTCAATGTGATTCGCTCCTATCTGTGACTTTGCGTCTTTATATTTATGCGTCAGATTTGTGATAGTGAAATATACACAAAAACTCACAATCGCATAATGTAATTATATACTATTTCGGCTAAAATAGCAATAGGATTATCAAAAAAACTTTTCGTGATTATGAACAAAATTTAAAGCGAATATTTTACATTCGCGTAAAATTTATGCTTGATTAGCCTTAAATTAGTGTGAAAGTATACCAATTCACAAATTAAGAGCCTGCCGCATACCATAAAACAAAGACCTGACAGGGGGTTAAGATATGAACGAAAAAGTGATCTTGTGCGCGGGCGGCGGTCTGCGTTTCAGCTATATGTGCAGAGAATTATGCGGCTTTGGCAGAGTTTATGCAGTGGGAGATGTCAGCGCTGAAGAGGGTGTGACTTTGCTTGTTTCGCCTGAGGATATGGCAGTTTCGGCTGATGTGCTGGTGCTTCCGATGATGGGCGGCGGGCTTAAGGTGAATGCAGGCGGCGAAGAGATCGGCTTTGACAGGCTGACACGCCGTCTTAAACAGGGGGCGTTGGTGCTTGGCGGCAGGCTTTCAGCCGAACAGAAAGCATTCTTTGAAAGTTGCGGATTTAACTGTGAAGATTACTTCGCACGAGAGAGCCTTGTGATAAAAAACTGTCTGCCTACCGCTGAGGGTGCTTTGCAGATAGCTTTGAACGAAACGGCGGAAACGGTCTTTGGTAGCAGGGTGCTTGTGCTGGGGTACGGGAGGACGGCTAAGTGCTGTGCGCGGCTTTTCAAGGCTGTAGGGGCGGATTGCACCGTCTGCGCACGACGGGCGGAGTCACTTGCCGACGCATGGACAGAGGGCTTTGAAACCTTTTACGTCAAAGAACTCCGTGACCGCGCCTCTGATTTTGACATCATCATAAACACAGTGCCCGCTTTGCTCCTGGCTGAGAAAGTGCTGTCTGATGTACGAAAAAATGTCCTTATAATAGACCTTGCATCAAAACCGGGCGGAACTGACTTCTTATCTGCCGAAAGGCTGGGGGTCAAGGCGATACATGCTCTTGCGCTGCCCGAAAAGACTGCCCCCGCATCGGCAGGCAGTCTGTTGGGTGAAGCTGTCGGGGAGATATTTCGCGAGAGGTGGGGGATATCTGACAAAAGATGACGAAAATTGGGCAGCATCTTGCGTCAGTGTTGGCGGTCGGCGGGTGATGAACTCGGTGGAGAATGCAAGAGGGCGGATAAATGCCATGACCGATGGTGGGGCTGGGGGAAGATCTGGCAATATATATGAAAGGAGCAAACCAATTGCTTAAAGAAAATAGCCTTGCAGAGGTGCGGATAGGCTACGGCTTATCGGGCAGTTTCTGCACTTTTGAGAAAAGTTTTGCGGCGGCAGAACGTTTGCGCGATATGGGCGCAGAACTGCTGCCGATAATGTCATATAACGCCGCAAACACCGACACTCGCTTCGGAAAAGCGGCAGACCATCGCAAGCGGCTTGAAAAGATAACAGGCAATCCTGTCATAGCCACCATAGAAGATGCCGAACCGATAGGTCCGAAAAAACTCTGTGATGTGATGGTGGTCGCGCCATGCACTGCCAACACTGCGGCAAAGCTGGCGCTGGGCATAACCGATACTCCGCTGACTATGGCAGTGAAGAGCCATCTGCGCGGCGGCAGACCTGTGGTCATAGCGATATCCACCAATGATGCGCTTTCGGGGTGTGCAAAAAATCTGGGGCTCTTACAGAATTACCGCCACTACTATTTCGTGCCATGTGCGCAGGACGACTGTGTGAACAAGCCGACCTCAGCGGTGGCAGACTTTTCGCGCCTTGAAGAAACCATTGCCGCCGCTCTTAGTGGCATTCAGGTACAGCCGATGATATTCTGAAATATGGTTATACCTCTAAGATACCACTGAGAATAAAGTGACAACAAGTACCATCTATTGAGATATTTTCTTTCCCACGCCTTCGGCAGGGAAAAGAAAACCGCCAACTATTGCTAATACCCGCTGAAAGGCTGTTTACTACAGTATGGTGTGTCAGCGGGATAGCAATATTACGGGAGATCGGCGCGGCGGAGTTTTATTGTTGACTTTTGTCCCTGTTTGTATTATAATGGAAGTACAGAGCACAGGGGAGGTCATCACCATGAAAGATATCAAAAAAATTGTGATAACAGGCGGTCCCTGCGGAGGAAAATCCACCGCCATGAGCCGCATAATGAAAGAACTGAACAAGGTCGGCTACACGGTACTGTTCATTCCCGAAACTGCCAGCGAGCTGATAAACGGCGGTGTATCGCCTGTGACATGTGCTGCGAATGCAGATTTCCAGAAGTGTCTGTTTGAATTGCAGATGACTAAAGAGCGCGCTTTCGTGCGGGCGGCTGAGGGCATGGAAGGGGAGAAATGTCTTATAGTATGTGACAGGGGCGCGCTTGACAACAAGGCGTACATGTCGAAGGAAGAATTCGCGGAGGTGCTGGATTTTGTGGACAGGAACGAAGTTCAGCTGAGGGACAGCTATGATGCTGTTTTCCATCTGGTGACGGCGGCGAAGGGTGCGGAAAGTTTCTACACGCTGTCGAACAATCAGGCACGCACTGAAACTCCCGAACAGGCGAGGGAGATAGATGAAAAACTCATAGCCGCATGGACGGGACACCCGCATCTGCGTGTAATAGACAATTCCACCGATTTTGAGGGCAAGATGCAAAGGCTGATAGCAGAGATAGCGGCTTTTCTGGGTGAGCCCGAACCGCTGGAGATAGAGCGCAAATTCCTGATAGAATACCCTGATACCGAAATGCTGGAGGCGTTGCCGAACTGTTCGAGAGTTGAGATAATACAGACTTATCTCAAGTCGGAGGACGGCACCGAAGTAAGGGTGCGTCAGCGCGGTGCAGGCGGGAATTTCGTATATTATCTGACGGAGAAAAGGACTGTCACCGATATGAAGCGGGTGGAGATAGAGCGCAGGCTGACGCAGGAGGAATATCTGTCACTGCTGCTGGACGCTGACACTACCCGCAGGCAGATACGAAAGACAAGGTACTGTCTGTCAGAGAACAACCTGTACTACGAGATAGATGTGTACCCTTTCTGGCAGGATAAAGCCATAGCAGAGATAGAACTCAGCAACGAGAACACTGCTGTAACTTTCCCCGACTTCATCAAGGTCATAAAGGAAGTCACCGATGACCCCGAATACAAGAATGCAGCGCTGGCGAAGATAAAGTAGGTGCGGCAAAGCTGTCAGTAAATGGCAACGGCACATTCACAAACTTTATACAGAAATGAAATAATTACGGAAAACAGTACATCTGCGGGTGTGCTGTTTTTGCGTTTTTTGTGCAGACATTTGTTGACAAATCCCGCCGAAAGTGGTATAATCAATGTTGTATGTTTTTTGATTTTTACTGATAGAAAAGGGAATGTTTATGAGCAGTAGTAAGATAGGTTTCGATAATGACAAATATTTGAAAATGCAGTCTGAGCGTATCCGTGAGAGGATAGCGAACTTCGGTGACAAGCTGTATTTGGAGTTCGGCGGAAAGCTGTATGATGATTTCCACGCTTCGCGCGTTCTGCCGGGCTTCAAGCCTGACAGCAAATTGCAGATGCTTTTGCAGCTGAAGGACGAGGCTGAGATAGTCATTGTTATAAATGCAAGCGATATCGAGAAGAACAAGATACGCGGTGACCTGGGCATAACCTACGATGTGGACGTTATAAGGCTATATAACGTGTTCACCAAGATAGGGCTTTATGTTAGTTCAGTTGTGCTGACCAGATATGAGGGTCAGCGTTCGGCAGTGGCTTTCCAGAAGAGGCTGGAGGCGCTGGGCGTTAAGGTGTATCATCATTACGCTATCGAGGGTTATCCCTCTAACCTGCCGCTGATAATGAGCGATGAGGGTTACGGCAAGAACGACTATATCGAAACTTCCAGAAAGCTGGTCGTTATCACCGCACCGGGTCCCGGAAGCGGAAAGATGGCTACCTGCTTGTCACAGCTATACCATGAGCACAAGAGGGGAGTAAATGCAGGCTATGCAAAGTTTGAAACTTTCCCCATATGGAACATTCCTTTGAAGCACCCTGTAAATCTGGCGTATGAGGCTGCGACAGCTGACCTCAATGATGTCAATATGATAGATCCGTTCCATCTTGAAGCATATGGGCAGACGACCGTCAACTACAACCGTGATGTTGAGATCTTCCCTGTGCTGAATGCAATGTTCGAGAATATACTGGGTGAGTCGCCCTATAAGTCACCGACCGACATGGGCGTAAATATGGCGGGAAACTGCATCGTTGATGACGAAGTGGTTCGTGAAGCTGCAAAGCAGGAGATAATCCGCCGCTACTATGTTGCTCTTTGTGAAAGAAAGAAGGGCATGGCTTCCGAAGAGGATGCTTATAAACTGGAAATGCTGATGAATCAGGCAAAAGTCAGCACCGCTGACAGAAAGGCAGTTGCCGCTGCTCTTGCGAAAGAGCAGGAAACAGGCGCTCCCGCTGCCGCGATGGAATTGCCCGACGGCACCATAATAACAGGCAAGACCTCAAATCTGCTGGGTGCATGTTCGGCACTGGTGCTGAACGCGCTGAAATATTTCGGGGAGATAGATGACAGCGTACTGCTGATGTCGCCCCATGTCATCGAGCCTATCCAGAACCTTAAGATAAATCATCTCGGAAACAACAACCCCAGAATACATACAGATGAAACGCTGATAGCACTGTCTATCTGCGCTGCCACCGATGAAAATGCAAAACGCGCTATGGATCAGCTTGAAAAGCTGCGCGGCTGCGAAGTGCATTCGACTGTTATACTCAGTGCGGTGGACGAGAGGATATTCAAGCGTTTAGGCGTTAATCTGACATGCGAACCGAAATTCAGCTAAATATGCTTTGAGAGGACTGTGTGATGCAGTCCTCTTTTTTGTTATATGATGAGGTCATGAGAGCGGGAAGTATGAAACTTCCGCAGATGGAGGAGCGGCAAACGCTTGAAATCGTGATGACTGCGAATGATAAAGAAAGGGTGAGTCCGATGATACAGTTAAGATACGGTAATACGAATACATTCTATATAGAGGGCAAGGGCGGAAATCTGCTGGTGGACACCGATTATGCGGGGACGATGCAGGCATTCTACCGCGCGATAAAACAGCATAACATAAGGGTGGAGGACATAGACTATGTGCTTGCCACGCATTTCCACCCCGACCATATGGGACTGATAAGTGAACTGACGGCACAGGGCGTGAAACTTCTGCTGGTGGACAGGCAGGTGGGCTATGTGCATTTTTCGGACAGGATATTTGCCCACGACAAGCGGCTGAACGTTCAGCCGATAGACGAAAGCAAGGCGGAAGTCATAAGCTGTCGGCAGAGCAGGGAGTTTCTGCAAAAGCTGGGCATATCTGGGGAGATAGTACCGACACCCAGTCACAGCGAGGACAGTGTATCTGTAATACTGGACAGCGGAGAGGCACTTGTGGGCGACCTCGAACCGATGGAATACCTTGCGGCATATGATGAGAACGAGTCACTAAAAAAGGACTGGGAACTGATAAAGAGTTTTAAACCAAAGCGCATATGTTATGCGCACGCAAACGAAAAAGTCATTGAGGAGGAAGAAACATGACATATATCACAGGCGACACACACGGATTTTATGACGATACACTTGACCGCTTTGCAGGTGCGGGAGTGAAGGAGGGAGATAAGGTCATTATCTGCGGCGACTTCGGATTTGTCTGGAGCGTGGGCAGTGAGAGCGAGATAAACCTGAAAAAGCTGGCAAAAGAGAAGTTTACAATACTGTTCGTTGACGGAAACCACGAAAACTTCGACATGCTGGAACGTTACCCTGTGGTGGACTACTGCGGCGGAAAGGCGCACAAGGTCGCTGATAATATCTACCACCTTATGCGCGGGCAGGTGTTTGAGATAGACGGCGATAAGTATTTCACTTTTGGCGGGGCATATTCTATAGACAGGTACATGCGTACAGAGGGATACAGCTGGTGGCCGCAGGAGAAGCCAAGTTCGGAAGAGTATAAGGAAGCAGGAGAGAATCTGGAGAAAGTCGGATATAAGGTGGATTATGTGCTGACACATACGATACCTGAGTCGATGATATACCGTATCAATAAAACACCCGACACACATGATGCGGAACTGACAGGATATTTTGAATGGCTTTACGGCAAGCTGGATTTTAAGCAGTGGTTCGCAGGGCACTGGCATATCAACCGGAGTTTTGAGGATAAGTTCCACATACTGTTTGATAAGGTAGTAAAGCTGAAATAGTGGAGTGTTCCATGAGATAAAAGTGAGCGCAGTCCGTGTAAAAGCGGGCTGTGTTTTATTGTAA
>NZ_ADKM02000013.1 GCF_000178155.2 Hominimerdicola alba 8 | reverse complement strand
GATGATTTCGTCATTAAAAACAATATACAGCGATCATCGGTATTTGATAGTTGTGAGTGTTGCATTATAAAACATGCCCATCACTATATTATGTGTTACATATATTATAACTCAATTATATCATTTTTGTCAAGAAGATTTTCCGATTTTAGCCTTTCTCCAACAAGGAGTTTCATTGAATCATATTGTTTCTCTGTGACCGTAAGAACTCTTACCGATCCTTTCGGAGGAAGATTTGCTTCGATCGTTTTGCAATGCTTTTTTGCATCATCATGATTTCTGACAGTTCTTGAATACACAGAAAACTGTATCATTATAAATCCATCATTTATAAGAAATTTTCTGAATTTAGCATACTCTTTCCTGTCATTTTTAGTTGTAACCGGAAGATCAAAGAACACCATTATTCTCATAAACCTGTTAACCATCCTCATCATCCTCGAACATTTCATCTATCTGTATAAGGGTGGGCAGTTGCAGTAGTCCCGGATCGTTTTTCTCTATTGCACTTGTCAGGCTTGAGATATATTTATCGATTGCATATCTGACCCTCGTTTTCTTTTTACCCATTTTGATCGGAACATTTACAAGATCAACAAGATCTCGCCTGTTTGTTTTGGTGAGTTCTTCAAACAGATCATCACGGGAGTTATCTACCCACAGATCAACCAATGGACGGAGTGGTTCCATCATATCATCAGCAAGGTTATATGCGTTCTGTTCATTTATATGATGTATCCCCAGAACACAGTTGTATCCGTATGCCACAAGTGTTTTGGCTACCGCAGAGCGAATGATAGCATAACCATAGTTCAGTGCGGCATTAGTGACATCATCTTTTATCCTTCTGAAAGAATTTCCGAATAATGCTATGAAATAGCGTTTGGCAGCAGCTGCTTCTCGGTTTGTCTTATCATTTGGTAGTACCTCACTTATCATTTCTTCAATAGGTTTTATCTCATCAGTATTGATTCCTGCAAGCTTAAGACATATTATTTGATTCGTCAGTTTTTGCTTAACTATCCGCTGCCATAGCACTGCCTTGAACTCGTCTGATAGTCCCAACTGACGTTTAATAACACCAAATGGTTTATAGTGTGTATTCATAGGCAGCATTAGCGCAGTGGGTGTATGCTTGCTGTCACAGAATATCACATGGATATTTGCCTCGGCAAGTGCAGCCATAAGGCTGACACTTACCAAAGCGGCTCTGTTATCTATAACAACAGAGTATATATCACCAAGCGGAACACACTGTTCATTATTATCCGAATACACTACGAGCCAATTATCTCGGAGTGTTAGTTTTTCTCCTTTAGTAACGATAACGGTTCTCCACATGATATCCCCTTTCCGTTGTTTTCGCCTTGTACTTTTCCCATCAAGTCTACTGCTAATTTAATTACGATATCCTTTTTAGTAATAGATACTCTCTTATCTTTAGCACAAGGTTTATTATCAGAAATAAACCTGAAACTGTTCTCGTTTACATTTTTTACAGATATAAAATAGCCTTCAAATTTCAACTGTTCCCCTGACTTTTTACTTGTTGATTTTATCCTTAAATAATCCCCTGGGAAAATATACATTACATGAGTATAATAATCATCCGGATAATTAAAATCTGGTTTAAGATAGAGCTTTTTAGTTTTCCTGTCATGAACTATATCGCTCATAGCAATACCCTGCAGATTATTATCACCTTTGCTGTCCTTGTAAAGCTCTATGCAGTAATAACTACTGTCGTTAAGCAGTGAGAAGTTGTTATCATCTATTTCCTTCCTCAGCCATCTTGAAGGTACTTTTTCTATAACAGTGACCTTATTTACACGTTTGCCGCTACTTGTAGTAAAGAAATGCTGATTAGTCTTTTTCAGATAATCTCCCACATCTTTATAGTCTGCTTGCTCAAAAATTGTTTTCAATGAATCTATAAGTATTTTGTCATCAGTATAGATACTATTTATACTCTCCGCAGTTATTTCCGATATTGACTTTCTTTTCAACTTAATCAGTTTACCATCTATCTCTTTTACCCTAATTGCCTCTTCACCAGTTATTGTTCCTCTGTACTTATGATCAGGCTTTAGCGAGATAACAGGCATACTTAGTGATGATGCGAATTTGGGATCTCCCTTGTATAGCGATGCAACATTTTCACGATACAGTTCTTCGCAGCTTTTTTTATCTTTATCATCTTTCCAGAACTGCTCATAGATATTTTTATCCCAAAGACGTTTATCAACTTCCTCACTTAGATTTGGTATTATCGGTGTGAGCCTTCCATGGCCTGATAGCAGTTTTTCTGCAGTACGTCTGTCCATTCGGAAAAGCTTATATAAATTATCAATACAAGCCTTTTTGCTCTGTTCATACTCTGGCGTTATCCTCTTACCAGCCTGATGATACATCTTATTCAGTTTAAGCTTTTCTCCCGCCAGCACCACATATTCTGGACGACAGTTTGCAATAATGATAGCATCTGCGGCATGGTCTAAATACGTCAGCTTTTTTAGTTCTGCTTTATCATATCTGCCCCATGTTTTCTCATTGAGCCACCATCTCCTGAACATAGAAGTAAATCTGCTCTTGACAGGAAAAACTCTGTAATGATCTCTTATCTTTAAATCATCCTCATCACTTGATTCGTAAGATCTGTCAAACCTGAGATTTTTTCTAAGATAGTTCACTAAGTATTTGCAAATATATCTTGTATCATTGAGATTACGGCTCCTCCATCCACCCAATAGTTCCTGATCATTCAGGTCAGGTAACATAAGATATTGATACTTCTTTTTGCTGCACTTTTTACTTTTGAACATAGTATTAACTCTTACGCGATAATCTGCAGCCTGAGCTTCATTCATATACATCAATGGTGTACGCTGACCTTTTTTCTGATTCTCTTCTGCATAAACGAGTGCCTTGTTATTTATAGTATTATCCAGTATCAGAGAATATGGTACAATATGATCTACCTCAAATAGTTTGTCTTTATCTCTGAGCATATCCTCTTTAGTTATAGTTTCGCCGGAATACAAACATTTGCCTTCCTGCGCTTCCCATAGTTTATACTTCTCTATCAGATGACGTGCGTGTACTTCATCACATTTGATGCACTCAATGATCTCCTTTACTATCCTGTCATTTTCTTTTTGGTTATCATTATTTCTCTTGGTATCTATTGCTCGATCTTCAAAAGTTTTGTTCAACTCATCGGCTGTTTCAATATTTACAGCTGCCGGATATCCATATTTGTCAATTATTGCATTTATCAGTTTCCTAGTTTCATTTATTGACCTAAATACAACAGGATTTTTAAAGAACTCACAGTCATCTTCGTTTTTAAAAGGCGGCAGTTTTTGGGGTTTAGCATTCTCGTCTATATCAGGAATCTCTTTGTTGAATTTTGCCTGGTATTTTCCGTATAGATCGCCTTCACAAAAAGCTTCAATACTTCCCTGCATATATTTGTAAGACACATTGGCAGTACCGGATAATTTCAACTTAGTCAGCTCGTTTATCAAGCCATCGTCGAGTCCAATGTTCAACGCTTTAAGTTTTTCTCTTCTTCGTTTTGGTGTCTGCGCCTGAGAAAGAACTATTCCTATCCTGTTAAGGACATTATTATCTGTATCAGTATAATTCTCTATCAGCTTATCCCAGTCATACCCATATTTTTCAAATAGAGGTTTGACGACCTTAATGTATTTAAAGCATTTTGTTAGCGATGTATCACTGTTTTTATCACTAATATCAATATGATAGGATTTTGCAATAGCTTTCAGCTCTCGTTTGTCCATAGAACCATTTTTAAGTGCGCTATTTATAAGATCATTAGCAAATGATGTATCAAACACAGATTCTCCTCTGTTATTTGTATATGTATACTGTGACAGCACGTTCACAAAAGCATATATATCTGCAATAACAGTAAATCTACTGCCTCTTTCCTGATCTTTAAAGAATTGGCATTTTCCTATACTATCAAGATACCCCGTAAATCTGCGGAATCTCTCATTTTTACCAGGTCCTATCTCAAAATCTCTTTGAGCAAAAATGATATCTTTGATTTTAGCTATTGTCTTATCATCAAGGATACCATAGTACTTGCTTTGATTTTCAAGAATAAGGTCGACTTCTTTCACTAACATATGTCTTGTTATCAAATAGTGATTTTTAGATGCTGCAGAATTATGAAACTTTCTGTATACAGAATTTGGTTCATCAAATTCTCTGCAATTACATATCATTTCAGCAGGAGTGCAATATCCACCCTCATTCATCAAATTGCTTATTAAAACTATAGAATCGTGTTCTTCCTTATATTCATTTCTTTCATCAGGATCTTCTATATCCTCAACGTTTACTTCATAAAAATCCTTATAACCTCTGTTATTGCATATATGTATAAGACAAGCTGCTATTTCTTCAGGTGTCAGTTTTTCTGATAAGCCCTTGTTTCTCAGCTGTATAACATTATTATCCGCAGTTTCATAATAATAATCGATTTTTTCAGAAGTAGTCAGACCTATTATACTCAGATAGTTTTTCAAACGCAGTTTTCGATGACTTTTTCTTCGATATAGTCTGCGTAATCCCCTACTTCTTCTGCATTGTTGACTAGCACGCGAATTCCTATTCTTCTCTTGGATCTCACCAGATTTAAAAATTCGCACATTAAAGTCTTCTATGCGTTTCTTTTCAATGTTGATAACTGCCCAACCTATTGAGCCGATACCGACATCCAGACCAAGGTAATAATTTCCCATGATTTTTCCTCCCAAAGTGTTGACAAAAATGATGATATGTGATATAATAAAGCCAAACTTAGAAAACTGCTGTTAGTTTATCAATATTCATCAGAGGCTTATTTTTAAACGCATTGATTTATTAGTTTATCAATATTCATCAGAGTTCTAAGATAAGGCTTTTTATGCCGTAGGGTATGGCGGTATCCCAACTAATCCGCCTAATGTGAATATTTAGGTGCCATTATTCTAATGGCACC
>NZ_ADKM02000014.1 GCF_000178155.2 Hominimerdicola alba 8 | reverse complement strand
GCTCGATGTGTTTTGCGAAGTATGGGAAGGCTTCTTCGTTATGATCTATGACAACAACTGTTTTTCCTTTTGCTATCATACCCATAAGGAACGAAACTACGCTGTGTATTTCTGTTAGGCTCAGTCCCTTAAACGGCTCATCAATGCCGAGAACATCAGATCTTGAGTTCCGCAGTTTCAGGAGCTTTATTCGTATGTTTTCGCCGCCTGACAAGGTAGAGGTAGGCTGACCAATTAGCAGATGCCCCAACAAGATAGACGAAGCATCCTGCAAAGCTGTAGTTATCTTAGGGTTAATATCCTTAAAAAACTCCGCTGCTTCATCTACGGTCATTCTCCATATATCAAATATGGATTGCCCATTGATTTTATGCTTAGCCAAATCCTTGTTAAAGCCCGTTCCAGCACAGTCGGCACATTCAAGACGCAGTACAGAAGTCTTTTCGCTACCGTATTCGATATAGCCTGCACCTAAACACGAGGGACAGCAGCCTTCGTTTCCTGTGTTGTTTGAAAAATAATTCTTGTCTTTCTTGAATTTTTTTGCAAATGTACTGAATATCTCAGTAGCTATGTCCAATGAGGTAGCCACATTTGAGTTTTTATTGCCTAATATCGGGCGCTGGTTCACATAAGCATAACTCTCAAAGAACTGCGGGAAGTATTCTCTGATCAAGGTCGATTTACCGATTCCAGATGCGCCTGTGATAAGGTTAAGGCAACCTTCTGACAGCTCAATATCAACACCGTTATACTGATATATCTTACTGTTTAATACAACTCTTATGGGCGAACCGAGAGTATGTTCTGGTTTCGGCATAGGAACTTTCTGTTTCTTGATATAACTCTGTGCATCAATCAGATAACCGCCGTTTTTACCGCTTTTTTCGCCAAGTGCAACGATTGTCCGAGCTGATTTTACAAATATATCGCTATGATCTACGATCACAAGTGTATGCTTCTCTTTAAGTTCGATAATGCTATCATAAATTTTCTTTCTCTCTTTGCCCGATAAGCCGCCTAACGGTTCATCAAGAACAATCAGCAGATCAGTCAACTGAGTGTTAAATACCTGCACCATACGCAGTCGCTGAAGCTCTCCGCCTGAAAGCGTTGGGATAGAACGATTGAAGAACAGGTATCCAAGATTAAAATCAATAGCTCGCTGCAAAAATGTATCAATAGCATCTAATGCAAAGGTCAGTGATGCACTCTTACTGTGCTTTCTGATAGCCTTATTCACTTTTAACAGATCGGCGAAAGGAGTAATCATGTATTCTCCGATAGATAGGCCGCCGACCTTGATTTCGTCATGAGAAGAAGCATATTTCTTTCCTCGGCAGCACGGACATACCGTATCGGAATAGTATTTATCACTTATGCTTGCACCAACAATGAGAGGTTTCTCACGCATCACGCCGTAAAACTTCGTGGTACGGCTTGATTTAGAGTTCACCTTATGATAGAGGATCTGATACTTTGCCTTGCTTTCCCCATAGAGGAATGTATGCCTTTCTTCCTCAGAAAGTTCTCTAAAGGTCTTGTTAGGATCAATGCCGACTTCAGTGCAAAACTTCTCAATGATACTGCGATAGAAATCTTTATATCTGTCCCAGCATCTTACGGGATCATCTTTGAGCTTGGTATTAAAACTTATCAGCTTGTTAACATCAAGCTCCTTTACAGTTCCGAAGCCGTGACATACTTCACACAGATTGCTCTCCTTGTTCAGTACAAAGAAATCTTCGCTAACGCCTGATATAACAGAAAATATAAATCCGATATACCTATTGATGCCGAAATATGTCCCGATGGTAGACCGCATATTATTGTTATAATTGGCTTGCTTCAGCGGAACAGCAGCCACCATGTTGCGATAGCCTTTTACCTTATAGGTTGGATCAGAAGCATTATCGGCAAACATAGACATAAACTCATGCTGACCGATCTGAGCCACAGTGTCATAGGCAAGCGAAGATTTGCCGCTGCCAGACGGTCCGATAATTAGATTGATAGCGTGCTTTTCAAGGCTGACATCAATGTTTTTGAGGTTGTTGGTTTCAACTCCCCATACATCAATAGTGTCACTCATCTGCGCCACTACCTTTCGTAATTAGTCTGTAAAGGTCATTTATGAAGAATTCAAGCGTTTTTTTGGAGTGAACGCAGAAACGCTCATCTATGGAGTGTATCGTATTGCCAGGTTTGAGATTCATAGCGTTGATAGGACATCCTCCGCCACATATACCGAGGGCAGGACATGAGTAGCATTCCTCGTTGTTAAGAGGGGTGAGCTTTGACCACTCAATGAAGGTGGGATCGTCTATTGCTACGAAATCATCATCAGAGATATTGGATACGAAGTATTTTTTATCAAACAGGCAACCATGACAGATACCTACCTGACCGTTCGGAGATACTACGATCTGACCTCCACCTGTTGCTCCGCAATCCGAAAAATAGACCGATGCCTTAGTAAAGGCTTTTAGCTTACGCATCATGCGGTCTTCGTAGATACCTCTTTTTCTCAGCTCGACAAACTCGTCAATAATAAACTGAGCTGCCAATTCATTATAGCTCTGGGGAAGTACAAAGGTGTCGCTTGACATCATGATGTTGAAGCCAAGAGACTTGATGCCGTATTCATCAATTAGCTTTAATACATTCTGCGTATCCTTGACGGTTTCTTCACTCAATGTTACCGACAGTGAAACATTGACTCCCAGTTTCTTGCACTTGTCCAATGTTTCAAGAATCCGGCTGAAAACAGGATTGCCTGCAACATCTACACGCATAGCATTGGCTTCTTCTGTAACACCGTCAATAGAGATCGCAATGGACACTCCTAAATCACGAAGCTCTATAATCCGTTCTTCGGTGAGAAGGAGTCCGTTTGTGACCATAGACAACTCAGCATTTTTCAGGCATTTCTCGGTCGAACGCAAACTGTTGATTTTGTTGGCAACATATTTCAGTACGGGATAGTTGACCATAGGCTCGCCACCATAGAATATGATAGCTGCCTGATTATCTTCGCTGTCTAACCCTGATGCCTTCATCTGTCGAATAAAGAACTCGATAGCTTTATCGGCAGTTTCGGTTGTCATGTTCTCAGATGAGAAATTATGACGCTTTTCCTTATCGTTATTACCCAAGAAGCAGTATTTACAAGCAAGATTACATTGCTCACTGAGAATGAAGTAGCATATACTGATCGCAGGCTTGGGCATACGAGACTTTACGAAACGCAGTACCTTGTCATCTTCGTCCTCGGATTGCGTAAGTATCTTCCATCTTGCCAGCTCAGCTACTTCTTTTGCGATGGATTCAGGTGCGTCACTTATCTGATTACAACAAGAGCTTGCAATCCAAGTTTGCAAGCTCTCGTAGGTATCTCGTGATAAGTACACAGGTTTCATTCTCAATGAGTGGTACAGAGCCACCGCATCTCCGACCTCATACTTGTGTGTGAAACGAGATATATTTACCATTCAAACTCTCCGTCCTCGAACTCAGGAACAGCACGGCAAGAACAAGCACAGGTGCAAGAGTTGCAAGCAACACAGGCACACTTAGCCATAGCCATGTTCTGCTCGTTGATATTACCGAACATCTCCATGTACATCTCAGTATTAGCGCTCATTTAGAATTCCTCCCATTCAAAAGTTTCATCTTCTCTTTTGCTGCAAGAACATTTACAGCTACACTTGCAACCTGTACACTGACCGATGCAAGCAGCAGCGTTCATGAACTCGTCCGCAATGTTACCGAGCATCATCGAATAAGCATTAGTATCATACGAAATCATAGTCAACGCTCCTTATACATTATTTTACAGCACTCGGCAAGCCAAGATGCTATAATTCAAGTATATTGTAGCACAAAAAATGGAAAAAGTCAATATCTCGATACTTACGAAATATTCATCCGCCGTAAAAGTTGCACAAACGCATTGAAATATCAGGCTTTGCGTGAATTCTGATACTATATGTCTGAAGTTGATAGAGTTACCAAAACTCTTTCAAAACTGCGTAGCTATGCAGAATTTAGCGATGCGTGAATGAATCG
>NZ_ADKM02000015.1 GCF_000178155.2 Hominimerdicola alba 8 | reverse complement strand
TGATATTTAGGGCAACACCGCACAACTTGCCAACCACCCCAAAAAGTGATATAATATAGCTATGAACAGTACAATACAAACCACGCTCTTTGGTGATGCATTCCAAAGTGCCAAAACCAACAAAAGACGGTTCCTTGAGAAAATGGATTCTCTTATACCTTGGCAAGACTGGGTTTCTATAATCGATCCGATCTATTATGAAGGAGTAGTCGGACAGAAACCGTATCCAATCGAGCTGATGCTGAGAATACATATTCTTCAGAATTTTTATGACCTCGCCGATATGGCAGTTATGAATGAAATACTCGACAGCCGTGCTTTCTCGGATTTTTGCGGCGTATCATCTCCGAAAGAAGTCCCCAACGGGGATACTATCGGCAGATTCAGAAATCTGCTTATCGAAAACAATATCCAGGAGCAGCTTTTCATTCAGGTCTCAAAGATACTGCAAGATTGCAAGCTTATCCTGAAAAAGGGCACTATCGTTGATTCAACAATTATTGCCTCTCCCTCCTCTACGAAAAATGCTGACAGACAGCGCGATCCCAAGGCGCATTCCGTCAAGAAAGGCAATCAATGGTATTTTGGCTACAAGGCTCATATCGGTGTTGACAAAGATACCGGTCTGGTCCATCACGTCAAGGCGACAGCGGCGAATGTGCATGATACGGAAGCCGTTGATGACTTGATCCATGGTGATGAAGATGAGCTTTATGGTGATTTGGGATACCTGAATGTTGAGGAGCATATTTCAGAGGATAAGCAAAAAGAGGGCAGAGAATACAATATCAACCGTCGCAGAGGTGCGAAAAAGAAACTGGAACCCAACGATCAACTGGTATTTGAGATAGAAGAGTATGGAAAATCAACTGTACGTTCAAAAGTCGAGCATGTTTTCGGAGTGGTGAAGCGATTGTTCCGATTCCGACGAACATGGTACAGAGGCTTGCGAAAACAGCAGGCCAAATTTAATATGATATTCGCACTGGCGAATCTTTATCTGGCGAACAAGAAAGGCTTGTTGGCTTGATAAAGTATGCCATGTGAAGCATAGTGGCAGAGGTATATCTCTTTAAGGATATGCCTTATTTTAGAGAGTTGTTGCGCGGTGTTGCCTTAGGTGATTTTAGGAATTTTTATGTTATATAATTTAATTATTAAGGCGTGGAGTGGTAAATTATTACATATATCGTGTTATTTTTGGCATTTATCGTTTTTTGTCGAAAAAGTGTGGTATAATTGATGTGTAGTATTCTAGTTGTAATAATCAAAAATATGAAGGGATTGATAACATGAGTGGAATATTGATTGTAAACAAAACTGAATTATTATTTAAAGCGCGATTATATGCTGAAAAACTTTTTATAAAGATTGAGGATTATGGCAGATTCAAAAGCTACAGTGAAACATATAAAAATCCAATACGTAA
The DNA here is from genome assembly GCF_000178155.2 of Hominimerdicola alba 8. Taxonomy (GTDB): domain Bacteria; phylum Bacillota; class Clostridia; order Oscillospirales; family Ruminococcaceae; genus Hominimerdicola; species Hominimerdicola alba_C. The sequence goes on along the minus strand of NZ_ADKM02000015.1, from coordinate 3,897 downwards.
TATTTTAGATACAATAATCAGAGATAATAAACAATTAAGCTTAGAAGAAAATGTTTTTCCTTCGAATAAGGATGATAAAATTGTTGATTGGTCTCACAGTATTTCATTATGCGGAAAAGGTGGAACAGGGAAAACACATCAATTTTTGAATCTTATTAGAGAGATTTTATATGGGAAAAATGAAGATGGCGAGTTAAAGTATTCTAACATAGTGCCATTTTATATAGAACTAAATGACATTAATAATCTTGAAAGAATTTCTGATAATGTGATATTGGATGAACTATCAAGAAATTTGGACATTGAAGAAGAACTAGTAAAACAATTACTTAAAGCTGCAAATAAACAAGTAATAATATTTGCTGACGGAATGAATGAGGTCAATAATAGAGAAAAAAGAAATGCTATCGCTAGATCAATTTGTAATATAAGAGCAGAATTTGGAGCAAGGATAATTTTATCTTCTAGAGAAGATCATAGTTATGTTTTCAATAATCTTGGTAGAGGGCTTGACCAAGTATTTGAAAAGGTAGAAATAAGTAACCTTTCAGAGGAACAGATCAATCATTATTTGGAAGGAGAAGATATTTCCGTTAGATATAGAGATATTTCACCTTTGACAAGAAATTTGTTATTAACCGCTCAAGGTTTGTCAATGTATGCAGAATTGATAAAAGAAAAACCTGATAGGATTCTTGAATTTAAAACACTGGGGTCCCTTTTACAATCATATTGTGATTGGATCATGCAGGTAACAAGATATGATACAAGTGAAGATCTTTCATTTGAAAATGTCCTTTCATATATTGCATATCATCTAGTTTTAAAAGGAGATTTTCAAATATACGATAAAGAATTACAGGAGCTGCTATCGGAAATTAACCAAGATTTACAAGTTGATGGAGATAAAATATCAAAAATCTTTGTCAAGCATAAGGACAAAGACGATACGGGTATAAAAGAGGACGAATATGAATTTACACATCAAAATTTTCGTGATTATTATGCAGCTTTGTTTTTAGCCAAAAAGATTATTATAATCAATGAAGATAATGTGTTAGTTATTTTGAAAAAATATTTTCAAAATGATAATGTTACTTCTAATGATGAAATACTATCGCTTTGTTCGGATTTTTCAAATGCAGAAACTATACAAAGGGTAATTAATATCCTTAAATCAAAGAAAAACAGTGATTATTCTTACTCTCTTTCTGTATTTATCAGAGTATATGCGTTAATGAATCAAAACAATATTTCTTCAATTGATCTTGATTCTCTTGATTTAACAAATGTTTCTCTATCAAACTACAAACTGTATTCATATAATACTAATGCGTCAATTAAATTGAATAACACAAAAATTTCTGAAGATACTTTTTTACAAAATGGATTGCAAACTGCATCATCCACAATTTGTAAATATAAATTAGACAATAAAGACTATATATGTGCATTTTCGGCAAGTAATGCTCTGATCTATGATATTGAGAATAACTCTTGGGAATGTATTCGTAATCTGCCCAGCGAAGGTTGGGTAAATTGCTGTTGTGTAACAATGATTAATAAGCAAACTTACATATTATTAGGTTGCAGGAAAAATACAATCAGTGTATTTAATCCAAAATCTAAAACTAAAGAAAGAAAAATCGATTTTGATTCAACTAATAGTAGTGATATAGAGAGTATCTATACAACCGTAGGTAGTGATGGACAACAGTTTATAATAGCATCAAATGCATGTGGCGAAGTTTTTATAATTGATAAAACAGATCTTTTTTCAGAAAAAGAATCAAAGATAATTAATTCCTTTGATAAGAATAGAATCCATGATTTAAAAGGCGATTATAAAAGCAGCGGACTATCTCTGACAAGTAGATTAACAATGTCAAATGATTATTTATATCTTTGTTTTGGAAATGAAATATTAAGATGTAAGAAGCCTATCAATCAAGAAAGAGGCTTTGAAAGCTTTAAAGAGTTCTCAAATGGTACTATTATTAAAGATATAATGTATTCTGAGGGAAAGCTCTTTATTAATCTTGGAAGTGAAATAACGCTTGTTGATTGTAATGATATTGATGCAGATGTTGATACATTTAAGCTTGAGCCTGAGAAAGGACTACATCATTTTACAAAGTTTTCGAATTCAGATGAAGCGGGAAAGGTAATTGTTGGTGTATGTACTATAAATAACGATTATTCGAATATTTCTAATTTTTATAAAATAAGTCAAGAATATGATCCCATTGAAGAACAGTTTAGGGTATTTGGAGCTCCAATAAATGGTCTTCAAACTCTGGCAACTTATACAGGGGTTTATTTCACATTGCCAAGGAGTAATGAAGTTAAGTTGGCTACTGTATCTGATGACCGCTCAGTACAGATCATAACACCGGATAGTGAAGATACGGAAACCATAATACATAAGGGTTCTTATGATGGTATACATTATGTAGATGTTATAAAAGAAAATGAAATTTTATTAGCTCAGTACGATGGATCAGTTAGCCATTGGAAAAGAAACAAGAATGGTGTTTGGCGTTGCATCAACGTATTTACTATTCATAAAGATTGGGTATGGAAAGTTCAGCACTACTTTAATGATAATGTTCTTTGTTTTATTTCTTGTTCTTATGATGGAACACTAAAAACAACCAACACAAATACTGGTGATGCGGAAACACTTTTAAATCTATCATTAAGCTATTCTACCCATCCGATTTTAGACTTTGAACTTATCTTTGATAATAATAATCTTAAAGCTATTTGGTCAATTACCGATAAAAATGTATACTTGTGGAATTCTGATGATAAGACAATAAAAGATTTTAATGGTTTATCTGATAATGTATTAAATAAACTCTCATTCAGATCGATATCTATAACAAATGGGAATCCATTTTTGGCGGTTAATACACAGAATTTGAATGATGAAGCTCAATGTTATATTGCAGAAATTGAAAATGACACATTAAAAATTTCTGTTAATTTACCAAAAGAATGTGGGTTTATTAGATGTTTGAAAACTGTAAGAGTAAATGATAAGGAACTAATAATAGTAGGAGGTAATAAAAATAAAATTCCGTATCTCGAAATATATGAGAACAAGGATAATAGGTTTTCTCTTTTGGATTTAATACCTGCCCCTTCTCCGGATGGAATTCAAATATCCGATTTTGCGGAAATAAATGATTTTATATTAACGGATCCGGAAATAAAAAATGAGAGTGATGTGCTTGATTTATATGTTGCGTATAAAAATAATACGATCGCTAAATTCTTTGTTTCAATCAAAAAAAATAAGGCTACGCTAACTTATGAAAGAAAAATAGTGTTAGATTCTCAACCTTTAGCGATCAATATACGTGATAGTCAAGTTTTAGTTGGAAAGCTTAATGGTGAGTTGGCTATATTTGACAACAGCCTAAAGAAAATCTTTAAGATCAAAACTTATGCTAATCTTGACACATGTGTTAAGGTTAATCTAACGAAATCGTATTTCGGATGTGATGATAATAAAAAAAGATTTATAGATCATTTCAAAGGTTATTTTGAGTTTGATCATGAATGATAGGAGAATTATTATGAATGATATTTATAAAATTAAAGAAATGCCTAATGGTATAAAAATGTTATCAATACTACCTATTAATAATACTGGGATTGCTGAGGCTTACTGTACAGTTAGAACTAACGAAATGGGTAATTCAAAAAATGAATGCGGACCTTTTTCTTGTAATATTTACAAAAAGTTTGGATTGGAAAATGGCATTAAGGATTTTCTGTTATGTTGTGATGCGTTAAATGTTGATCCTTCAAGTGTTGTTACAAATAGGCTTACCGCTTTTACTAATATTGTCAGAGATGTAGATGAGGACAGTCTGATCGGATATGATA
>NZ_ADKM02000016.1 GCF_000178155.2 Hominimerdicola alba 8 | reverse complement strand
CTTGTCAGCAATACAAATAGTAACACAACTCAATCAAACATTTTCATTGTCGAATAGGTTATTCTTGTTTATCAAAGGCTTATGCATGAATTTATAGTAAATATGAATTTCCCTCGGCTGACCTCGAACGCTTGCACCAACTGTCACATACTCGATCAACTCCAAGCACAACTCTCTCGTCAAATCCTGTACATCGGCATACTTTTTCAGACGGCGGATAAACTCCTCAACGTCCTCTTGGTCTTTCTTTTCAGCGGCTGAGCGCTCCTCAATTTCTGCAACAATCGCCTGCAATTCCTTACGCTCCGTTTCGTATTTCGTCAGAAACTGCAAACAAATATCCTCGGGAATCTTGCCGTTCACCTTATCTTCGTAAACCGACTGCATAAGGTTATTCAATTCAGCCAGACGGTTACGGCTCTCATTCAACTTTTTGCGGTCACCTCTCGACTTTCGCTCCGAGATCTCCGCCTTTTGAGAAAGAAAATCCTGCCTTGCCTGTTCTTCATCAGTGATAACCGATCTCGCCAAAGAGCGAATATCCTCACAGATTACAGCGTGTATATCCTTTTCGGAAATATAGTGAGAAAAGCACCTGTTAGCAAAAAGACTGTAGTCCAAACAATTAAAGAAACGATACCTCACCATTTCTCCACTCTTTTTTCGTCTGCTGCTCCCTGCACTTTTCATTTTGTGACCGCAATCGGCACAGAACATTAAACCTGAAAGCGGTCTTAGTTCTCCGTCACTGCAACGCTTGCCCCTGCTTACCGATCGTTCGACCTCACGCACCTTATCCCACAACTCCTGTGAAATGATCGGCTCGTGATTGTTTTCTACCACGATCCAGTCGTCCTCGGGTTTGCGTATCGTTTTATGGTTTTTGTACGAGACCGTAGTTCGCCGCATCATCGCCATATGCCCGATATAAATGGGGTTTCGCAAAATAGGCAATACGGTACTCTGACTCCACAAATGCCGTGTGTTCCTCGGATTAACTTTCCCGATTTTTGCGTAGTAATAGTCTGACGGAATCGGCACACTCTCTCCATTCAGCACATCGGAGATCTTGCGAGGTGACATACCCTGTGACCTCATGGTGAAGATACGCTTGACGATTTCCGCCGCATCGGGGTCAATGATCGGAGTATTCTTCTCATCGTCAGCTTTGGTATAACCGTAAGCACAATAAGTGCATTTATACTTGCCTTGTTTTGCATTCGATTCCATAACTGCACGTATCTTCTTGCTTGTTGAACTTGCGTGCCATTCATTGAACATATTGATGATCGGCATCATCTCCATAGCATTACTGTTGCGGTCAGCCGTGTCAATGCCGTCACCGAGGGCAATAAAGCGAATGTTATACATTGGGAAAATGTAGTCGATGTAGCGGCCTACTTCAATGTAATTGCGTCCAAAACGGCTTAGATCCTTGCAAACGATCACGTTGATCTTCCCGCCCTGTGCATCATCAAGAAGTCTTTGCACGTTCGGTCTTGAGAAGTCAGTCCCTGAATAGCCGTCATCTGCATACTCGTCCACAATCGTCCACCCTTGCTCTGAAACATATTTCGTCACGATCTCACGCTGGTGTTCAATCGACAGACTTTCTCCCGAACGCATATCTTCCTGCGACAAGCGCAGATATATCCCTACTTTATATTCTATGGTCTGCTTTGCCATAATAACTCCTTTCAAACAAAGCAGCCAAATTCGACATTACTATTATAGCGCATAACGCCGAATTTGGCAAGCCTTTTTTCGTAACTTTCCGTAAATTTATGCCGTTGTCAAAACCTCGTCCATAGCTTTCTGAAATGCAATTCGGTAGAGCGTATCATCAAGCGATTTCTCACCTACAAAGTGGCTCTTGACGATATATTTCTTTCCGTCAATCGTGTACTCCGAAGTCCTCATGGGGCAGTCCTTGTAGGCATCGTTCATCTCCTGCAAAGTCTTATTATTCATGTTGTTCTCCTCATAGCAGGTACTTCCCCTGCTTTCTGTCTTGTGTATTTTTATTCCAGTCCCCACGATTTCTTCTTTCTGGCGGCGGACTGCTGTACTTCCTGTTCACGCTGGGCGTGGATATTCTCCTGCATCTGTCTGACCTCGGAATATTTCAGAGGTTCACAGCGTTTCAGCAGGCTCACAAATTCCGTCAGCTCATCGACCTGAGCCTGCAGAGCTGAATTGTCACGGCGAAGCTCCGAGCATTCTCCCGAAGTCTGTTTCAGGCGCTGGCGAACATCTTCCGTATCTTTCAAGCTCCTGTCAAGCCGTTCACGGAGAGCGTAAACCGTATCGCCGGACTTGTGAGTGCTGTTGCTGAGCTTCTTCATGATCTTGCTCAGGCGCTGTGCCTTGGAGATGATCTCGTCCGAATGCTTCATGATAGACAGCTTGCCATTTAGCAGGCTGGTCAATTCCTCACAGAGCTGCTCACACTCGTCCTCAATCTGAAACTCCTTTTCATAGTCGGGAATATAGTTGAGTATCGCCTTGACCTGATCTGCCTTCTGCTCGAGCTGCCGGTCGAGCTTTTCACATTCTGACTGCTTGTCGGTAAGCTCCGTTTCAACCTGCGCCTTTTCCTCATTCAGCCGCCTGATCTCGTCCTCATGTTCGCCATATTCCTCGACCGTGTAGCTGTAACCTCTGGACTTTTTCGGCTCTGATATTTCGATACCGTGAGCGTTGCAAATATCCCTCAGCACTTCCCACTCACGAAGCCGCCAGCGGTTGTTGGAATGAGCGTCATTTCCGAAGCCCATTTCGTCAAGCGCCTTGTTCTTTGCGTTGCGGACTTCAAGACCTCTGCTGTAATGTCCGAGAGGTATATAGTCTATGTGCAAATGCGGCGTGGCTTCATCGAGGTGCATCACGGCATTAAACACATAGAGGTTCGGATTTCTCGCCTGAAAGCCCTCCATGTATTCACGCAGACATTCAGCAGTTTTTTCAGCATCGGGAGTTCCGACAGCCGAATCGTTTTTCGTTCCGATATAGACGAGATGTTCATAGAAACTTTTCTGCTTGTTTGCCCCCTCAATCACGCTCTTGCTTGGAGGACGGTTGAACAAGTGTTCAAAGTAGTCATTGATCTTACGGTCATTTCTTTTCTGCCGAGCGTTGTATCTCTCTACCGCTTCGTCAAAAAGCTGGTGGTAGGTCTCGCCCAAATAGCCGACCACATCGATCCCGCCGATCAGCTTATCTTCCTTCTTCAGCTCTATTGCAAAATTCAGGCGTTCGGGCTTTTCGTACTGATCGACCCATAAGCTCAGTATCCCCTTTGTTTCCTCAATATTTTTATGAGTATTCCATGTGAGATACTTTGTGACCTCGGGATCGCTTGCCCAGCCAAAGAACATTTCCTGTGCGTCCTCTATTGTGAAAGGTCTTAAGATCAGTCGTTTTGTTTCCAAAGTCAATTTCATACGATCCACTCCCCCCATTTTTGATAATAAGAATTATACCACAGTATATTAGCACTGTAAATAGAAACGCCGCACCTTCGCTCACGGAATTTATGTTATATGACAGTTTCGCCGCTGTGCAGTGCAATGAGCTTGTCACCCATGATCTCTTTCATCAGCTCAAATGCGGGGATGCCTGTGCAGTGACCACTGTAAAATACGGTATCAAGCTGTGAAAGCTCCCGTGCTGTTTGAATGATGACTGCTTTTTCATCTTCGGTATGCTCGCCCTCACGCTTCATCATATGAAATCCCGTGATAACAAAGTCGGGATAGCTGTCAAACAGTTCCTTATACCTGTCAAGGATATTGAGTATGCCATTGTGAGCGCAGCCCGAAAGCAGCCAGCGTTTGCCGTTCTGTGTGATGACAAGGCACTGCTCATGCATAAAATCGTCCTCGGTTTTTACACCGTCTTTCAGATAGGACAGCTTTCTGTTTCCCTGCGGATAGAACCGCCTGCCTGTGATGCCGCTGAATAGGAACAACTCATCGTCAAGCTGCATATCGCCGTCTATCAGCCGGACGTTCGGCAATTTAAGAATATCCGTATCAATGCCGATATAGCGCTCGCCGTTGTAATGCGGTTCGGCGGCTAACCTCTGCATAATTATCTGTGCAGTATGGTTGAGCTTTGAAAACGGCAGGATACCGCCCGAATGGTCGTAATGACCGTGACTGAGTATCACGGTATCAACAGCAGACAGGTCGATTCCCAATGCTTCGGCGTTTCTGATTAGTGCGTCAGTTTGTCCCGTGTCAAGCAGGAGCTTGTGCTTTTCAGTCTCAATATAGATGCTGAGTCCATGCTCTGCGATACAGTTTTCATTACCGCAGGAATTTTCTACAAGTGTGACGATCTTCATAGTTCAGCACCTCTTGGTGGATTTTCTTCAAGATAGCGGTCAAGTATCTCCGCAGCAGTTCTTACAAACTTCACGCAAGGTCTTACCTTGTAGTATTGCTCAGTCCTCTTTTCGGGAGTTGGCTCACTTGTGACGGCAAGTCCTTTCAAAAGATCACGGCATACGATCGTTTCGTGCTGTTTGCGGAATTCCTCTGCAAGATACTGTATCCTCTTGTAATGCTCTGTTTTTACAGCGTGATCGGTTTCCGTTCCTTCGCCATAAAGAATGCCTGCCACCATGAACATAGCAGAACAGGTGCCGCATACCTCACGCAGCCGTCCCATTTCACCGCCGAATGATGATGAAAGCCTTTTGGCAAGCTCCTCGTCCATGCCTGTCACATCAGAAAATGCAACAAAAACAGACTGAGCGCAGTTATATCCCTGTGTGAAAAGAGCGGCTGCCTTTTCGGTATGGTCGTACTTCATCAGTGGTTACCGCAGTTATGGCTTCCGCAGGAATGATCTCCGCAGGAATGACCTTCGCCGTGTTCGTGATCGTGATGATCACAGGTAGGGTTCTCGTTCTGAACAATTGTCTGTGCAAGGAAAGCCGCAACTGCCTCGTCAGCGCTTCCCATATTACCGCCGTAGAGGGTGATGCCAGCCTCCTGCATAGCCATCTGTGCGCCTCCGCCGATACCTCCGCAGATCAGAACGTCAGCCTGAGCATTTTTCAGGAATCCTGCAAGAGCGCCGTGTCCTGCGCCCATTGTTCCAACTACCTGTTCATTGATGATCTTGCCGTCGGCAACATCGTACAGCTTGAACTGCTCTGTTCTGCCGAAATGCTGAAAGATCTGTCCGTTTTCATAGGTTACTGCGATTCTCATAATAGTGCTTCCTTTCCGTGCGATCTCCTCCGAGATCGTGTTATCAAG
>NZ_ADKM02000017.1 GCF_000178155.2 Hominimerdicola alba 8 | reverse complement strand
ACACAAAATTCAATTTGTTTTGCATATTGTGATTGCCGTCTTTTAGCCAATTCTATCATTTTTTTGCTGTAATCAAAAGCGACAACCGAAGCGCCTCTTTGTGCAAGATACGAAGAATAATTTCCATTGCCACACGCAATATCCAAAATGTAATCCGCAGGATTAGGAGATAGAAGTTCCGTTACTTTGGGACGCACTACCTCTCTGTGAAATTCATTAGATTCGTCACCCATTGCATTATCCCAAAATTGTGCGTTCTCCTCCCAGATTTTTTTACTTTCCTCTGTTCCCATGTTCTCTCCCACTCCCCAAATTTGCTTTTTTGCTTCCATTAAATCTTCCTTACTATATTCCATTGTTACCCTCCATAACTTCTGATTGTTGCCGTCTTGACGATTATGTATCTTTACATTACCTTCTGAAACATATGGCGCACCTTGTCCAGGCGGCTGTTTGGACGGCGGGGCTGGATGACCGGCTGACCGACAGCGGCCTGATATCCTTTCAGCTCTGTAAGGCATACGCTCCGCCCGTTGGTGTAAAAGGCCAGATCAGTACGGTATGCCTGTATACAGCGGGCGGGAATCTCGCCAGTAAAGACAACTTCATCCTTTTTTACCTGGGCCGTTTCGATGGTGGCACAGTATTTCGGTGCATCATGATAAGCCCTGGAAAGGTATTCCTGGGGCGCATAGAGGATGAAGGAGAGATAAGGTTCCAGCAGCTGCGTCCCCGATTCCTTCAATGCCTGTTCCAATACAATCGGGGCCAATGAGCGGAAGTCCGCCGGCGTGCTGACCGGACTGTAATAAAGCCCGTATTCAAAGCAAATCTTACAGTCCGTTACGTTCCAGCCGAACAAGCCCTGCTCCAGCCCGTAACGGATACCATCCCTGACAGCGTTTTGAAAACTCTGGTTCAAGTATCCCAGCGAAACCCGGCTCTCGTATTGTACACCGGAGCCAAGCGAGAGTGGTGTAACAGACAGTCCTATGGATGCCCAAAACGGGTTGGGCGGCACCTCGATATGGATGGTGTGGCTGGCTGCTTTGAGCGGCCGCTCCATATAAATGACGGAGGGTTCCTTTACCACTGTTTCAAGCTTGTATTTTTCCGACAGCAAAGCGGAAACAACCTCCAACTGCACCCGGCCCAAAAAAGAAAGAATGATCTCATGGGTGATGGAATCCACTTCGCAACGCAAAAGCGGGTCAGTATCCGCAAGTTGCGTAAGAGCGTCCAGCAGCCGTTCTCTTTGCGCTGCCGTTTTCGGCGCAATCGTCGTCCGCAGCATGGGGAGGGGGTCCTCGCGCCACCTTTTACGAGGGAGCCGGGTTTGGTCCCCTAATACATCGTTTAACCTCACGCTGTCGCTGGGAAGGATAACAATTTCACCCTGATAAGCGGTGTCTGTCCGAACAATTTCCCCTTTGGATGGAATACGCATCTCTGTGATTTTCAGCTTTTCTCTCCCGGCCAGGGCCACCGTATCCCGCAGGCGCAGCGTTCCGCTGTATAACCGTAGATAGACACGCCGCTGGCCGCAATCGGTGTACTCAACCTTGAAAACGCTGCCGCATAGGGCGGCGCCCCCCTGTTCCCCAATCGGTTGGAACAGCCCTGTCACCGCATCCATCAACGGTTGAATGCCAAGGCCATTTTTGGCGCTGCCATGATAGACTGGGAACAGGGAGGCGTCTTGAACCCGCTGCTGTTCCTCCCGCGCAAGTTTTTCCCGGCTGATTGGTTCTCCTGCGATATACTTTTCCAATAATTCATCGTTATTTTCGATGACCGCATCCCATGCTTCTATGTCGGTATTTTCCTCCAGGACTATTTCCGGGGACAGCGACACCGTCTGCTTGATGATAATATCGGCGGAGAGCTTATCCCGAACAGACTGAACCACGCTCTGCAAATCAACGCCAGCCTGGTCGATCTTGTTGATAAAGATAACGGTGGGAATGTTCATTTTCCGCAGGGCATGGAACAGAATACGGGTCTGGGCCTGCACGCCATCTTTAGCGGAGATCACCAAGATGGCCCCATCTAAAACAGCCAAAGAGCGGTACACCTCCGCCAAAAAATCCATGTGGCCGGGCGTATCCACAATGTTAACTTTACATCTGTGCCACTGGAAGGAAGTGACTGCCGCTTGAATGGTAATCCCACGCTGCCGCTCCAAAAACATGGTGTCCGTCCTCGTTGTCCCTTTTTCGACGCTCCCCGGTTCTGAAATGGCTCCGCTGGCATATAGCAGGCTCTCCGTCAAGGTCGTCTTTCCAGCGTCTACATGGGCAAGAATTCCAATATTGATTATTTTCATGTGATTGTCCTCCCTTTACAGCCCCAAAGGGCATAAAAATCCCCAGCA
>NZ_ADKM02000018.1 GCF_000178155.2 Hominimerdicola alba 8 | reverse complement strand
TACACCTGTTTGTGATTGCTGTTTTTGGGGATATGTCAAAATTGATAAGGCAAAAGTATTCTTAAATTGGGTACAAAAAACTAAGCCCCTACAAAAGGAGCTATCATAATCCTTTGTTCCCACTATTTGATTATAGTTTTATTTAAGAATACCTTGCCGCATATTTTTTACTCCTTTTCTGGATTAAATCATTGTATCACATCAGTTTTAGGAAAGCAAGTACCTAAAAGAAATTTTTCTTCCCCTTATATGTAATAATCATACCGGCTTCCTGGCGTTCAGAATGGTTTCTGCTGTCTGCTGTGGTGTTTGGTTGGAATTGTCCAGCCAAAAGCCGATCCGTGGTGTTGTCTGCATAAATGTATCGTATAAGGTTTCGACCGTAAAGCCGGAATAGCCTGTTTTCTCCCTGTATCGTTCCCTTTCTTTTATTGTTTCCACATCTGGACAAAGAACTACAACCTCAACAGGGTATTTATGCAGATAATTTATCATTCGGTTTAATTCATCACCGTAGTAGTTATCTTGGATCACTACAGAAAAGCCGTTGTCAAAGTATGACTTTGCCGCATCAGCAGTCAATTTGTATCGAAGGTACAGCTGGCGGACTGCTTCCGCTGATGGGGTAGCTGACATATTTTCTCTGCCTGAAATAATCATTTTTCGGAACACATCACCACGAAGATGGACGCATTTTTCTATTGATTTTGCCAGTAAATCGGAAACTGTAGATTTTCCAGAAGCCATTAAGCCTGTAATGAGATAAATTTTTGGATTCATTTCACTTCCTCCGGTACAAAAAATATGTACATGTAACTAATTCAACACATTTATAATTTGAATAGGGACATTATAGCAGTTACTAAATACAAATTCAATGTATACGGAAAGAAAGGTATAAGGAGTGGGAGGGATTCCGCCGTAGTCGGCATTGTAGGAAAATCCAAAAGTTTAGATTTTCCCACAATGCTTATTTTTTGGTCTTTGGTTCGGAATAGTGTAGTGCTGGCGGTCTATCTCTTGTTTTCGGTTGCTTGCTTCCTTACCGTACATGAGCATTCTCTTCGGCATTGTAGTCGTAATCAAGCGATCCGAGCCATTTGTCAAATTCGGCATTAAACTCATCTTTGTATGTGTTGTCCGGATCGTTGAATACTTCATTATGCCCTCTGTCCTCAAATCTTATGAAGGTAAAACGTGGGTCATCCCTGTATTTCTCATAATATTTATCGTATCCATATTCAATACCTATCACATTATCATCTGCACTATGTAAAATCAGTATTGATGCATCTGTTTTCTCAAAACCGTCCATCGCAGTGCTTGAAGCATATTTACCATACTTGAAACGTTCATGGATCTTGATAAACGGTGTCATCGCATAGATCACATCTCCTGCCTGAGACTTACCTCCTGATTCAAACATATCGGACGAACTGTTAAAGCCCGAACATTCGATAACAGCTTTGACCTCGGAGTGGTAATTCAGAACATTACATACACAATATCCACCCCAGCTATGACCGAAAAGCACTATCGGAAGCTCAGGGATATCATTATTATCTTCAACAAAGGAGATCGCATGGTCAAGATCGATCACACCCTGCGGAACACCGCCTACACCCTCACCTTCGCTTTTATCACAACCGGTAGCATCGTAGGCAAATACGTAATAGCCGTTTTCAGCAAAAAAATATGCAGCGTCCATATAGGAATTATGCCCGCCTCCGAATCCGTGAGCAATGACCACGATTCCGTGCTGATCGCTGCCAACACTGTAAAGATAGCCTGCCAGCTTCTGCCCTTTGTCAGAGGAAAAGGAATATTCCTTACACTCCAACGAATCGAAATCCTCTGTTCTGAGCTTTAGCGGTTCGTAGCTGTCACCACGAACATTAAAATTCTCATTATACATCATCACACAAAACGCCCACCAGCCTATGAGCAAAAATACGATAACACTCAAAAAAACAATCATTGCGGTTTTCTTTTTTGATCTTGTTTTTTTCATCGAATATAAGCTCCTTATTTAAACTGAAATACATCTGTTCAGTAAACACAGTAGATTCTGATTTATACGAGCAAGCCGAATGCTTGTCCTAACTTCTACATTATACCACACCGCAACCGAAAAAGCAACCCCCACTTTCATCAAACTGCCGCCCAGACTGCGCAATAATTGCGCCGAGCCAGTTTACAATGATGATACCGCCGAAAGACGGCAGAGAGAATGAAAGTCGCACAGCTCCAATTCGCTGACGGAACAGCGAAAGCCTGAGCAGAGAGAAAAGCTCAGGCGAAAAAACGCGCAACAGCGCAACAAAAATAACAAGCATAGTGGAATGCGCCGCACAGCGAGCGAAATTCCACCAATGCTTGTTGGGGACACCCCAAGCCCCGAAATGACCGCACAGCGGTCATAAAAAAATCGGCTTACGCCGAAATGAAAACAAAGGAGACACCACTATGAAAACTGAGAAAAAGAAGCGTGGCAGACCACCCAAGCGCAAGGTTATGGAGTTCGAGGGCATGACCTACGAGGGAGCTATCAACAATGCTCTGGACCAAGAGGTCAGAGCCGAGCTTGACGATACCCTTGCACACAAGTCCGAGGACGAGCTTTCCGACGATGAACGCAAGTACCTGAAACGTAGGAAAGAAAAGAAGTCTTATACGCTGAATGTACGCTTTACGGAATCGGAAATGCAGGATATTCTTTCCAAGTGCGAGCAGTACGGCTATAAAAACAAAACGGAGTATATCCGTGACTGCGTTAGGGCGAGGGTTGATCTCGTTCCCGACACCACCGATATATCGGAGTGTAACCGTCTTATGAAACGCATCGGGAGCAACATCAATCAAATACTTGTTCGGCTTTACAGCACAGGGCGAATCTATGCCGAGGATATTGACGAGATAAAGAGAGGGGTTAATGAAATTTGGCATACACTTCTATCCATTCAATCAAGGCAACAGACGGGGCGGCTCTCCGATATATCACAAACGGAGATAAGACCGTCAACAGCTTATATGTGCAGTCTTATGCCTGCCGAGCCGACAGCATCGGTGCTGCCGCCGACTTCCGAGCAGTCAGAGAAGGCGGAACAGGGCGAACACAAATCCTCGCACACCACATAGTCCAGAGTTTCGCTCCTGATGAAGTGACACCCGAACAAGCCTTGCAAATCGGAGAGGAATTGTGCGACCGTTTCTTGCAAGGCAACTACCAATATGTGCTTGCGGTTCATAATGATAAACAGCATTTGCACTGTCACATCATTTTTAACAACACAAACCTCTACAACGGACTTAGTTTTACCTACGAACACAATCAAGGCAAGGTCAAGGACAGGTCATGGGCGCAGTTACGGGCTATTTCGGACGAGCTATGCAAAGAACACGGCATTTCAGTTATCTCCGAGCCTGAAAAGGGACACGGTGTATCTCACTTTGAGCGTGATATGCAAAAAGAGGGTAAGTCATGGAAAGATAAGCTCCGTGTTAAGATTGCAGAGGTCATGCTTTACAGCCGTGACTTTAAGGATTTTCTTGAAAAATGTTCGGAGTGCGGTATCGAATATGTTTACAAGCCGAGCAATAAGGTCAAGCTGAAATTCCGTTTATCAGGTGACGGTCAGCAGAGGTTCACAAGAGCCGAAACGCTGGGCGAGAGCTTCACCGTCGAAAGCATCACCGAGCAGATAGCGGAGATTCAAGAAAAGCTGTCAGCGGCAAATGTCACTCCCGATATGCTTATCGAACCGCCGAAGCCGACACAGACAGTCACCGCACCGACAAAGCCGAAACAATCTGCCGAGCCTGAAACTATCACGGAAACCAGTGAAACCGCAAAAAGAAAAGCTGCTGCGGAACAGGTTGAGAAGTTCTTTGCAGCCCGACGAGCAAGACGGCAGGCACAGCTTGATATGCTTAACACAACTGCTACCAAGCCCACCGAGCCGAAGCCTGAACCATCTGCCCCGACACCACAACCCACACTTACCGAGAGTAAATCACCTGAAAAAGAAGATTCGTGGAAAGCTATCAGAGGTATGGGCAGAGCCGATGAAATTATCGCAGATCTTGAATCGGGCGGTATTATGTCATTCAGCGAGCTGTCAGGATTTTTCTTTAACACTCCACACGCTGATGACCACACAACTGAGCTTGCCGATCTGAGAAAGAAGTTTACGGCTATCGATACGCTCATTGAAAAGATGAAGCACCGTGACGAGCTGGAGCCTGTTTACAAGGAGTATCAGGGCAAATCAGGCTGGTCGCAGAGCCGCTTCAAGAAGAAAAATGCCGCCACTATCGAGGACTACGAAGCAACAACCAAATACATCAAGGAGCATATCAAGAGGTATGCTGTTGACGGTAAACTGCCGACAATGCTTGACCTTTTGGAGAAGTCCAACAAGCTGAAATCGAAGTGGAACAGAACAACAAACGTATTCGTGAGCTTTGAACGGCACATCGAATATATGAAGATACGAAAAAAGCTGAGAGATGCCGAAAGAAAAGGCTGATACAGCTCTCTATATATAATAGTATACTTTCGGTGTCCTCCGCTTTGATATAACGGAGGTTTACCAATGGGCTTTAGAAAGAAAGATGCCAAGATAAGTGATAACAAGTCCAAATCGGCTGTTATCATGGGCAAGCCTGCCTCACAGCTTACCAAAGAGGACAAAAAACTTTTATCCGCAAGAATGGCTGAGATAAAGAAAGAAAACGGCAGCAATGCCACGGTGCAGAATACGATCCCTTTCCTGTGTATGTTCCGTGACGGAGTTTGTCAGGTGTCGGAGAATTTTTATTCTTTGACAGTACAGTTTTACGATGCCAATTACAGCATTGCGGAGTTTGATGAACAGAACAACATTTTTTCAAAATACTGCGATATTATCAACCTTTTCGATAATACGATCAAGTTTCAGCTGACCTTTGAGAATCAGAATCGCTCAAAGGACAAGCTGATAAAGACTATTCAGATTCCCGAGCAGGACGATGACTTCAACGATATTCGCTCGGAGTACAGCAAAATGCTGACCGACAAGCTTATGACAGGCTCAAACGGTCAGAGTGCGAGGAAGTTTCTCACTTTCGGTATCGAAAGCACTTCATACAAGGCGGCAAGAGCAAAGCTCATGTCTATCAAGAATGACGTTATCAAGGGCTTTAAGGCTTTTGGTGTTGAAGCGGAGGTTCTTGACGGCAGAGCAAGGCTTGAAGCACTTTATTATGCGCTCAATCCTTTCCGCAGTCAGCATTTTATCTTCGATTGGGACAGTATGCTGAAAGCCGGAATGGACACAAAGGACTTTATCTGTCCGCCGTCGCTGAAGTTCAATAAGGCTGACTTTGAGATCGGCAATGCTTACGGTGCGGTTTGGGGACTGAATATCCTTGCCGGCGAACTGTCGGACGAGATACTGAAAGACTTTCTGGAAATGCAGAATTTATTCTGTATCAATCTTCATGTTGAGCCGTTAGACCAGATAGATGCACTTAAATTCGTTAAGAAGAAACTGACGGCTGTTGAAGCTATGAAGGTCGATGAACAGAAAAAGGCTTCACAGGCGGGATATGATAGCAGAAATCACATCATCTTTTGTGATAATGATCTCTGTATGATCGCTTCCGATATAGTCAGCCACCTGTTTAGCATATTTCAGGTCGATAGCGTCCGTGTTCATGCCGATAGCGAAGGTCTTTATGGGTTTGTCACTTTTTTTCTGTGCTATAGAACATACAAGGGACGAGTCAAGACCGCCGGATAGTAAAAATCCGACTTTTGCATCAGAGTCAAGACGCTTTTCAACGCCTGCCACCAGTTTATCGTGGATATTTCTGCATACTGTGTCCATATCATCACTGATAACTTTGTCAACAGATGTGATATTGCAGTAGCAGTGGAATTCTCCGTTTTTATAATAATGTCCCGGAGGAAAGGGCGTGATCTTTTTACATATCTTTACAAGGTTTTTAGGCTCGCTGGCAAACACCATTGTGCCATCGTCGGACTTTCCGTAATACAGCGGACGTATGCCTATCGGGTCTCTTGCGGCTATGAATTGATGCTCATCACTATCATATATAACACAGGCAAATTCAGCATCGAGCAGTGAGAACATATCCGTGCCGTATTCTCTATATAGAGGAAGAAGTATTTCGCAGTCGCTGTCGCTTCTGAAAATATAACCCATATCAATGAGCTTGTCCCTGAGCTTTCGGAAACCATATATCTCGCCGTTACATACTGCAAAATCTCCATCAAGTTCAAAAGGCTGCATTCCCTCGGGAGTAAGTCCCATTATAGACAGGCGCTGAAAGCCGAGAATACCGTCGGGTATCTTTACTATCCTTTGATCGTCAGGACCTCGTGAGATTGTAGTCTTCAGACCCTCCATAACTTTTCCTGTACCGCCGCTGATGCCGCAGTAACACATTATCGTACACATTTCTGTATTCCTCCAACGTTTGATAAATAATAAAAAAAGACGTTCCAGCAGACAAATAATCTGCTAAAACGTCCTTGTTTTAAATTATATTATCATTTAAAAGCTGAAATGTCAATGATATTGTGTATAGTTTTAAAAACTTCGTAAAAACTTACAATTACTATTTACAAATATAAAGTTGAAAATGTATGATATATATATTCTTAACATACAAACCATAATTATAACTTAAATTGAATAGGAACTTTATCACTTTTTGGGGCATTATACCAGAATTTACCCTATAAAGTCAATCGACTAAATAGAAAGAGCCTGATTCTACATCGAAATCAGGCTCTTATGATTATTACCTATAATTTCCGATATAAGGTCCGCTCTGGATATGTGTCCTAAAGTGAAGTGTAACAAGGAGAAGCTCATGCTCGATAACGGGGTCAAGGAACTTAAAACGCTTGCCGCCGAGTATGACAATACGGTTTATGAGATGCAGGATAAGATAAAGGCTTTCCCGATGAAAGAAGAACAGCTTACAACGGCTCTTGCCAATTTGCAGGCTGACCGCAAGGCATTAAAAGCTCTGCCGATTGATCCCGAGACAAAGCTCCCCGTATTCAAGATAAAAATCGGCGATGTGGAGTACACGGACAGAAAAGAAGCGGCAAAGGCTCTTGAAGAAACGGCGCTTTCAATAAGGATAGCTGATACCCCTGTCAAGGTCGGAGAGTTTCAGGGCTTTCCGCTGTCTATTACTGTACACAGCCCTGCGATGGGCGGCGGTATGACTGCCACAATGAAGGGCGAATACACACATACGGCGAAGCTGATAAGCAGTTTTGCCCATAATCTCAGCCGTATCGAAGCAGGGCTGTATAATATTGACCGCCGTATAGATCAGGTGAAGACTAATCTCTCAAAGTTGAGAGTGGACTACGAAGAAGCGAAGAAGATAGTTTCAGCTCCTTTTCCGCAGCAGGCAGAGCTTGAAAGTAAGTCGGAAAGACTCGAAACGCTGACTACGGCACTTAATCTGGCGGCGATAGAAGCAAAGAAAAATGTTCCGAAGCGTGAACAGACTTGCTACTTCCAGAGAGCGCAGTTAAAGCGTGAAGCCGCAAGGGTGGCTAAGAAGAAGTCTGCACCTAAGAAAACAATGGCTCAGGATAAAAAAACGGGGTTGGAATAAGGAAATCTTGATCCGAAATTCAACGTTATGTAAACAAGCCGTTTCTAAGTGAACTTTAGTTTTAGTTCGTGAATGCCTTGTCAAGCATTTCGACGAGACGACTCTTAAATCCACGCATTCCGGTAATGTAAAACTCATAGAAATACTGTAAGGTTGATGCTGCTTCCTCCTCAAGGTTTGTAGAAAGAAGAAGGTATCTGTCAGGAACAAAATGAAGCTCCTTACGAGTATTATACAGCATGAGATAGTCATCAAAATGACCGCTTTTCATTTCAAACGCAAAGCATTTATCGTCAACGGAGATAACACAATCTAATTCATGTGCATATACTCCACTAGATTTGATACTTGAAACCTTAACATTCATGAGTATCTCAAAATTATATCTATTTGCTTTAGCGTACTCACTAACAACCTCCTCTAAGCGAGGATTGAGCAGATCAAATCACGCCTTTCGGAAATTGATGTGTATGTCCAGGGATTGTTTGAGTCGAAGATCAGAGGTGAGATAGACGGTGATATGTTCTGTACGTTCTCCGAAAAGTATCGTACCGAGAAGTCCGAACTCAACACTGAGCTTGAAAACTTGTTCCTAACATTACAGAATATCAAGAAAAAGACCAGTAAGAGTGCAGTGTTAGGAACAAGCGTTAACAAGTACGACACAATTTCAGAGGTCACTTCTGAGGTTCTCAGAGATTTTATTGAACATATCGAAGTCGGTGAATACACGGGGGAGAGAAAATTCCGCAAAAAAGTGCGTAAAATCCGCATTTTCTTCATCGGCATCGGTGAGGTTCACTTCGATTAGAGTTTGTTCCCTATTGACATTACAAGTATGGCGTTTCTATTGACAGACCTTCAATGCTGTGTTATAATTGTTACTAACAAAAATCGGAATTTAGGGGGAATTCATCTATGAATTCAATTTGGAACGATTATAAAGAAGACCTACTTGAAAAAGAATACCTTGATGCAGAAGAAATCTTTATTGCTGTCTTTTCAGAAACATATCGGCATACGAGTCCAAATGCAAAGCTTTTTACAGACCTTTATAACTGGTATACCTGCGGAATAGAAGACGGAATGTATCAGTTTTTTGAATTTGAATATAGGACTATAGATTCCCTATCTGACTTAGGCAGAGTAGTCAAAACGTATCTTGGCGACAGTGCCTATGATTGCTTTCAAAAGTGTATCACAACGCTAATGCCGCTTGTATACAGTGATTCGCCTGATTCAGCTGCTATTGATGAAATATCAGAATCCATGGATGCGTTTTTTACGAAAAATGAAAAAGCCTTATTGCATGGGATAAAGATTTATCTGCTTGAAGAAGGAGATAAAATCGCAGCAGAAATCGGTTGGTAAATTCTGGTTTAGCTTAGCAACATAAATATTCACAATGCCCCTGAGTGCTTTGTAACACTCAGGGGCAAAACTTCTATATAGGTATCTGTCTTACGGGCGCGGGGCTTTTTTATTGTGGTCATCTGAGAGGTGCTGTGACATATCCGCTGTGAAAAATTACATTTGTCACATCATAAAGTGACCTGCGGCACTACCGCTTCGGGCGGGGGCGTGTTATAATGTATACAATGAAAAGAACGGCGGCGCAAAGCCGCACACATCGTGGGTCATACGGAGGTAATCAAATGGCTGAGAATGTTGTTGAGATAGAGGGTCTTGTAAAAAGGTACGGCGAACTTACGGCGCTTGACCATCTTACGCTGGAGATAAAGGAGGGCGAAGTGTTCGGTCTGCTGGGACCAAACGGTTCTGGAAAGACCACCACTATAAACTGTCTGCTGTCACTGCTGAGTTATGACAAGGGCAGTATACGGATATTCGGCAGGGAGATGTCGCCCACAGCATACGACATCAAAAAGGATATCGGCGTTATAATGCAGAACGTGGCGGTCTTTGAGGAACTGACTGTGCAGGAGAACATCGACTATTTCTGTGGACTGTACATCACCGACAAGCAGAAGAAGCGGCAGTGCGTCGAAGAAGCGATAAAGTTCGTGGGACTGGAGGATTTCCGCAAATTCAGACCGAAAAAGCTGTCGGGCGGTCTGCTGAGAAGGCTGAACATCGCCTGCGGCATAGCCCACAAGCCAAAGCTGATAATCCTTGACGAGCCGACAGTGGCAGTTGACCCCCAGAGCAGGAACAAGATACTTGAAGGCATAGAAGAACTGAACCGAAACGGAGCAACGGTCATATACACCTCCCACTACATGGAAGAGGTCGAGCAGATATGCACGCGCATAGCCATAATGGACAGGGGCAGGAAGATAGCTGAGGGAACTAAGGAAGAACTTAAAGCCATGACCAAGAACACCGAAACGATAAACGTGGCATTGAGAGAACTTCCCGATGAGGTGCTGAACGAGATAGGCGCACTGAGCCACATCTACAGTGCGGAATACACAGACGGTATACTGACGGCGGCATGTTCGGGCGGCAGGCACAACCTGATAAGGGTACTGGAAGTACTGCAAAAGCATGACCTGCATATTGGTCAGGTCACAACAGTACAGCCAACGCTGAATGATGTTTTCCTTGAAATAACAGGCAAGGCGCTGAGAGATAAGGAGGACTGACATGTTCTTTAACGAATTCAGATACAACCTGCTTACGACTTTGCGTGACAGGCACTTTATAATGTGGCTGATACTCTTCCCGATGGCGCTCGGTTCGCTGTTCAAGGCGGCGTTCTCGGATATTTATGAGAATGACATAAAGTTCAGCCCCATACCGACTGCGATAGTGCAGACGCAAAAAGATGATATATTCAAAGAGGTCATAAGATCGGTGTCGAAGGGCAAGGACGCTCTGCTGAAAGTCACTTATGCCGACAGTGCCGAAGAAGCTGAAAAACTGCTGAAAGACGGCAAGGTCGCGGGCGTGATAACAAAGGACGGAACACTGGGGCTGACTGTGGCATCAAACGGCATGGATACCACGATACTCAAAGCGTTCACCGACAGATACCTGACTGAGGAAAAGCTGATAAAGGACACGCTGGAGAAAGACCCGATGAAACTTCCCGCGCTGACAGCCGCTTTGAAGGACGACCTGAAAACAGTGAAAAAGGTTCGGCTGACCGATGGTGTCAGTGACCCGTACATCACGTACTTTTTCAACCTGCTGGCTATGGTGGCGGCTTGCAGTTCGGTGACGGGGCTGAACGTTGTCATGCAAAATCAGGCAGACCAGTCGCCGCTGGGCGCAAGAAAGGGCTGTTCGCCCACACCTAAGCTGATAAGCACGCTGGCTGTGCTTGCAGGGTGCTGGCTGACAGGCATGATGTGTACAGCGATAAGTGTCAGCTTTCTGGCTTTTGTGCTGAAAGTTGATTTCGGGAGCAGGCTGGGATTTGTCTATCTGGCGGCGATGATGGGCGGCATAATGGGAACTTCGATGGGCTTTATGATAGGCTCGCTGGTAAAAGAAAGCTACGAAAAGAAAAATGCCGTCGCTATGGTCATATCGCTGGGAGGAAGTTTCCTGAGCGGTCTGATGATAGCTGACATAAAGCCCGATATCATGGAGAAAGCGCCCCTAGTGAACGCTCTTAACCCTACGGCGGTGGTCTGCGACAGTTTCTACTATTTAAATCTCGATGCGGGCTATGACCGCTTTATCGGCAAAATGGTGACGATGCTGGTGATGACAGTGCTGTTCACGGCGGTGGGCTTCATCTTCACAAGGAGGAAAAAATATGCAGGTCTTTAAGCTGTTCATGCAGATACTAAAGAAGAAAATGCCTGTGGCGATGATATATGTGGTGCTGTTCATGGTGCTTTGTCTGGCTTTCACAGCAAAAGGCGACGGAGAGATGACCTTTGAGGAAAGCAAGGTAAGCATTGTGATAACAGATAACGACAACACTGCCGAGAGCAAAGCATTGACGGAGTACATCGGTAAAAGGTGCAGGGTGATTGAGCCGAAAATGTCAAAAAATGATGCGCTGTACTTCAACCATATCAGCTTTTCGCTGACTGTCAATGAGGGCTATGCACAAAAGCTGGCGGCGGGCGATACCGACGACCTGTTTACCGAAGAATATGTCCACGAGAACTACGGTGCGGCTTACATGGAGAACTTTCTGGGTGAATATGTGGGCTGTGTCAGGGCGGCTGTCATAGCGGGCGATGATATGTCTGCGGCGCTGAAAAGCGCGGAAGAAGCAATGGATATCGACACCGAAGTGAAAATGGTCTCGGCAGATTCGGGTAAGATGAACGGACTTGAAAGCGGCGGCGGATTTTTCAGATATCTGCCGTTCATATTAATATCGGTCATGATGTATACCCTTTCGGCGGTGATGGTGGCGATAAACAAAAAAGAAGTCCGCTTCCGCACGAATTGCTCCGCCATCAGCCCTGTTTCATACGGCGGTCAGCTTGTGGCAGGCAGTGTGACATTCGTGATGGCAGTGTGGGTGCTGTTCATGGTGCTGGGTGCTTTGGTGCGGGGCGGCTTTGACGGAAAAGGCTGGGTGCAGGTGCTCAACAGCGGAGTTTTCGCAGTGGCTTCGGCACTGGTGGCTGTCATAGTGTCGCTGCTGATAAATACGGAACAGACTATAAATATAGTCAGCAACGTGGTGGGGCTTGCGATGAGTTTCATGTGTGGTGTTTTCGTGCCGCAGTCGATGCTGAGTGACAGTGTGCTGGCAGTGGGCAGGTTCATGCCGATGTACTGGTACACAAAAGCCAACGATATGCTGACAGGTGCGGAACTGTACAGTGCTGATAAGGTGGCTGAGTGCATCGGTGTGGAAGCAGGCTTCTGCATAGCGCTGGCGGCGGTGGCGCTGATGATATTCAAGCTGAAAGTAAGGGCAGACGACTGAGAGGGAAAATAATACAGAAAAAAATGTCGTGCAGACGGCAAAAGAAAAAGACAACATAAATTTTTGTGGTTATCCCGCTGACACACCACAAAAACAGCGGCTATACAGAACTTAAGGTTCTTGGCGTATGGTGCTCAATTATCCTTTTGTTTACCGCATTTTTAGTTGGTGTGCTAAAGGGATAACCACATAAATTTTTGAAAAAATGCGTAAAACCCCTTGACAAAGGGAAAGAAAAGTGATATACTATTTGGGTAAACAAAGCAGAACTCTTCCGTTCTCACCTTGAGCGCCGTTTGGCAGCGTAGGGGTCAACAGTGAACATAACATGCGGCACAGCAGTGTCGTGTTATTTTGATGTCATCACGGGTACGGAGTTTTCTGTGCCCGTTTAATTTTTATTTTGGAGGTGCTTGACTATTAGCAGCAAGGAACATCAGCTCAACGAGGAGATCAGAGATAAGGAACTCAGGGTCATCGACGTTGACGGAACACAGCTCGGTATAATCAGCGCAGAAGAAGCGCTGAAGATCGCATTTGAGAAGGATCTGGATCTGGTAAAGATCGCGCCGCAGGCGACACCGCCCGTGTGCAGGATCATGGATTACGGCAAGTTCCTCTTCGAGCAGCAGAAGCGCGAGAAAGAGGCAAGAAAAAATCAGAAGGTCATCGAGATCAAGGAGATCAGAATGTCCTCGACCATCGACACCCATGATTTTGATACCAAAGTCAATCAGGCAATAAAGTTCCTCAAGGGCGGCGACAAGCTGAAAGTTTCAGTAAGATTCCGCAAGCGTACCGTAGCGCACCCACAGTTCGGTGAAGAACTGCTGGTGAAGTTCAAGGAGGCTGTTTCTGAGGTGGGAATTGTTGATAAGCCCTCTAAAATGGAGGGGCGCAGCCTTGTAATGTTCGTTGCGCCTAAGGCAGGCAAGTAATAATACTAAGGAGGATAAATCAAATGCCTAAGATCAAGACACATTCGGGCGCTAAGAAGCGTTTCAGAGTAACAGGTACAGGTAAGGTAAAGTTCCAGCACGTAAACAAGAGGCACAGACTGAACCAGAAGGATCACAAGAGAAAGAGAATTCTGAGAAACGCTGCTTACGCTGACGATACCAACATAGCAAACGTAAAGGCACTGATCCCTTACAAGAAGTAAGACGAGTTGTAGGGAAGTAAAATTTTGGTTTAATACTAGGAGGTAATAACTATGGCTCGTGTTAAGGGAGCAATGATGACTCGTAAGAGAAGAAATAAGACACTGAAGCTCGCTAAGGGCTACTTCGGTGCGAAGAGCAAGCATTTTAAGATGGCTAAGCAGGCTGTTATGAAGAGCGGTCAGTATGCTTACATCGGCAGAAAGCAGAAGAAGAGAGATTTCAGAAGACTCTGGATCACAAGAATCTCCGCTGCATGCAAGATGAACGGCATCAACTACTCCAGCTTCATGAACGGCGTTAACAAGGCAGGCATCAACCTGAACAGAAAGATGCTTTCCGAGATAGCTATCAGCGACCCTGCTGGTTTCACTGCTATCGTTGAGAAGGCTAAGGCTGCTCTTTAATATGAGATGAACACGCAGGTCGTTCGCGGCCATGCGTGTTTTGTTCTATAATGAGGGCGGAAAGCATGTGTAAATGTTTTGTAATATTTGTATAAATTGTTACGAAATTGCATTGAAAATTCATGTAATATCACTATGACGATCCGCCTTGAAATTCAGACAAGATCCGGTCACAAAACCCATAAGTCCGAGCTTTTGCGACCGGATCTTGTGAATTTAAATAGTTGGATCGCTATAGGAGAGGTGAGTTTGGTTGGTCATAACATCAAAGGATAACCCGAAGATAAAACAGCTTGCAAAGCTGTATGTGAGCCGCAAATATCGGCGCGAAACAGGGCTTTTCGTCATAGAAGGTCTGCGCGGCTGTGTCGATGCGGTGCGTGATGACGTGGAACATGACGGGCTGCTGAAAGTTGATGGGGTGTACTATACCGAAAACGCCTTCGACAGTGCAGAGGGCTTCGGTGAGGTGCTGGAGAAGATACCCGACAGCAGACGCTTTGTGATAACGCGGGAAATAGCCGACAGGATAAGCGATACAGACAGCTGTCAGGGCGTTTTCGTTACGGCGAAAAGGCTGGATAAGGCGCTTTCGGCTGATGGGCTGAAAGCGGGCGGCAAGTATCTGGTGCTGGACGAATTACAGGATCCAGGCAATCTGGGGACTATGATACGTACAGCTGATGCGGTGGGGCTTGACGGCGTGGTGCTGTCAGGCAACTGCGTTGACCTCTATAACCCGAAGACGGTTCGCTCGGCGGTGGGCAGCATGCCGAGAGTGGATATATTCGTAGAAAAGGACTTCGAGGCGGTGACGGAAATGCTCGGCAAAAAGGGCATACGCACTGCGGCGGCTGTTATTGACGGGGGAACTGAGATAAAACAGTTCGACTTCGGCGGCGGCTGCGCGGTGGTCATCGGCAACGAGGGCAGAGGTCTGTCACAGGAACATGTGGAAATGTGCAGTGACAGGGTGACGATAAAGATGTACGGACATATCGACTCGCTGAATGCGGCAACGGCGGCGACGATATTCCTCTGGGAAATGACAAGGCGGGGTGACTGACTTGGATAAAACGGTCGGCTGGCTTTGGTTACAGCAGACTTTCGGCGGGGAGATATGGGAGCATATCGGCAAGGACGGCGACCCTGCGGAGGTCTTTGATAGAGAACATGATAACGGAAAGGGTCTGAGTCCCGATGAGGTGCGGGCGATGATATGCCGCGCCGAAGAGATGGGGCAGCGGGTGGTCTGCATAGATGATGAGGACTATCCCGAAAGTCTGAGAACGCTGGACGATGCGCCTGCGGTGCTGTTCTGCATGGGCAATGTCAGCCTTATGAACAGCATGACAGCGGTACATATGGTAGGCACTCGTCAGCCCACAAGGTACACCGCATCGCTTATCAGCGTGCTGTGCCGTGAACTGGTGCTGAGAGGTTTCGCTGTATCATGCGGGCTGGCTGAGGGCGCAGATGCGCTGACGGCGGAGGCGGTGCTCGATAACGGCGGAAAATTGATATCCGTAGTGCCTGCCGCACTGAACGGCAGTTACCCGAAAGACCGCAGTCTGGCGGAAAGGGTGGCGAAGAGCGGTCTGCTTGTGAGCGTAAGACCGCCCGACAGCAAGGCAAGACCCGATTTCAGGCGGCGCAACCGACTGGCGGTGGCGCTCAGCGGCGCGGTGTTATTCACGCAGGCTGCCGCTGACAGCAAGGGGCTTGATAACGCGAAACAGGCTGAAAAGCTGGGCAGACCTGTGCTGGCAGTCCCGCCGCATCTGCTGTATGCGAAAGAGTATTTCGGTCAGCGTGACTTGCTGAGAAACGGCTGTATACCGCTTTTCGATGGCGGCGATGCGGTTCGGGTGATGGCTGATAACGGCGTGATAGCTGAGAGCAGTCATGCACTGGGCAATGTGAAAAGTCACAGCGCGGCTGACGGTGCGGCTGGTAAGAGTGCGGCAAAAAGATCTCCTGCCAAGAAAACTCCCGCCATTGATGCCGACAGCAGTGAGGGCAGGATATTCGCTGAACTGAACGAACACGGCGAACTGCATGTTGACGAACTGGCGGCAAAGTGCGGCATGGGCATGGCAGAAGTCATGGCGGCGCTGACATCGCTGGAGATAGACGGCATGGTGAAGTCACTGCCCGGCAGAAGATATGTCGTGTCGTGACAGTGCGTAAGAACATGATATATGACCCGATAGTGCGGGTATAAAATACAGAAATCAATACCATTGGGTAAGAAACGGAGAGAATGATTTGTCTGATCTGGTAATTGTAGAGTCGCCCCACAAGGCGAAAACTGTGAAAAGATATCTCAGCGGAGATTATGAGGTGGTAGCATCGATGGGTCACCTGAGAGATCTGCCGAAATCCAAGCTGGGCGTTGATATAGAGAATGATTTTGAGCCGCAGTATATAAACATAAAGGATAAGGAGAGCCTTATCAAAGAGATAAAGAAAAAGGCTAAAGCCAGCGACCATGTCTATCTCGCAGGCGACCCCGACCGCGAAGGAGAAGCCATAAGCTGGCATCTGGCACAACTGCTGGGGCTTGATATGAACGACAAAAACCGCGTGACTTTCAATGAGATAACCAAGAGCGGTATAGATGCGGGCATGAGCAGTCCCCGCACGATAGATATGGATCTTGTGAATGCACAGCAGGCAAGGCGCATACTGGACAGGATAGTGGGCTACAAGCTGTCACCTTTCCTGTGGAGAAAGATAAGGCGCGGGCTGAGTGCGGGGCGCGTGCAGTCGGTGGCTGTGAAGATGATATGCGACAGAGAGAACGAGATAAGGGCTTTCGTATCGCAGGAATACTGGTCGATAGATGCGCAGTTCACCGCAAAGTCAAGCAAGAAGCCGTTTGCGGCTAAGGTAGATACCGTTGACGGCGCAAAGCCCGAACTTAAATGCAAGGCTGATGCTGATGCGGTGCTTGCAAGGCTGGAGGGTGCTGAGTTCGTTGTAAGCAACGTGAAGAAGAGCGTGCGCAAGAAAAATCCTGCCGCACCTTTCACTACATCGACCCTACAGCAGGAAGCATCGAGAAGGCTGGGCTTTCAGGGCAGAAGAACGATGAAAGCCGCTCAGGAACTTTATGAAGGTCTTGAGGTCAACGGTATGGGCGCTACAGGTCTTATCACTTACATGAGAACCGACAGCCTGCGTATATCCGATGAAGCGAGGGCGGCGGCTTACGATTTCATCAAGGAGAAGTACGGCGAGAACTATGTGCCCGACAAGCCGAGAGTTTACAAGACGAAAGGCAGTGCGCAGGACGCTCACGAAGCCATAAGACCCACAAATCCCGCCATAACGCCCGATCTTGTCAAGGCGAGCGGCGTGACCAATGACCAGTATAAGCTGTATAAGCTGATATGGGAAAGGTTCATAGCATCGCAGATGGCAGGCTGTACGCTGGATACGATGTCGGTGGATATAGAAGCTAAGGGCGTTATGTTCAAGGCAACAGGCTATTCGGTCAAGTTTGACGGCTTCACGGTGCTGTATGAAGAGTCAAAGGACGAGGAAGAGGAGAAGAAGAATGTTCTTCCGCCGCTGGTAAAGGGCGATAAACTCGACCCTAAGGAGATACTGGGCAATCAGCATTTCACCCAGCCGCCCCCGAGATATACCGAAGCTACGCTGGTAAAGGCGTTTGAAGAAACAGGCATCGGCAGACCTTCGACTTATGTTACCACCGTCACCACCATAATCAACCGAAACTATGTTGAACGTGACGGCAAACAACTAAAACCTACCAGTCTTGGTGAGGTCACAAATGAACTGATGAGTGAGCATTTCGATAAGATAGTCGATGTGAAGTTCACAGCGAACATGGAAAAAAGCCTTGATGACGTTGAAAGCGGCAAGACGGGCTGGGTCAAGACCTTGCAGAAGTTCTACAAGGAGTTCGATAAGGAACTGACCGAAGCTGAAAAGGAGATGGAGGGCAAGCGCGTCAAAGTCCCCGATGAAGCCACAGACGAAATATGCGAACTTTGCGGCAAGCCGATGGTAATAAAGATAGGGCGTTTCGGTAAGTTCATGGCATGTTCGGGCTTCCCTGACTGCAAGAACACCAAGCGTATAGTGATGGAAACAGGCGGCGACTGCCCGTTCTGCGGCAAAAGGGTACTGCTGAAAAAGTCCAAAAAGGGCAAGAAGTACTACGGCTGTGAGAACAATCCCGAATGCAGTTTCATGACATGGGACATACCCACAGAGGAAAAATGCCCCAGATGCGGCAGTACGCTCTTCCAGAAAGGCGGCAAGAACGGCATTCTTATCTGCCATAAGCCCGACTGCGGCTATCAGCGGAACCTTTCGGGTGAGAACACCGAAGGCACTGATAATGCAGAGTGACGGTGTGACCGCGATCTTGTAAGATATACGGATACTCAGAGCAGGGCATGATGCCCTGAGGAAATATAAATATGGAAAAAGCAAAAGTAATAGGTGCGGGGCTGGCGGGCTGTGAAGCCGCTGTTCAGCTGGCGAATGCGGGCATAGAGGTCGAACTTTACGAAATGAAACCGAAGAAGTTCACCCCCGCACACAAATATAAGGGATTTGCAGAACTGGTCTGCTCAAATTCGCTGAAAGCCGACAGGATAGAGTCGGCGGCAGGAATGTTGAAAGAGGAGATGCGCAGACTGGGTTCGGTGACGATGGAGTGCGCAGAATTGGCGAGAGTTTCGGCAGGCGGTGCGCTGGCGGTGGACAGGGAGAAATTTTCCGATGCCGTGACCGAGCGGATACGTCAGAACAAGCTGATAACCGTCATCGAGGACGAGGTGACGGAAGTGCCCGACGGCTATGCTGTCATCGCGACGGGTCCGCTGACTTCTGACAGCCTTGCAGAGAGCATCGGCGGGATATGCGGCGAATACCTGTATTTCCACGATGCCGCCGCGCCGATAGTCACCTTTGAGAGCCTTGATATGGAAAAGGCGTTTTTCGCATCGCGCTACGGCAGGGGCGATGCCGATTACATCAACTGCCCCATGAACAAGGAGGAGTACGAAGCGTTCTACAACGCGCTGGTATCAGCCGAGAGCGCACCTCTTAAAGAGCATGACAAAGAGCATTTCGCAAAGGACGGCTTCAAGGTCTACGAGGGCTGTATGCCAGTTGAAGTGCTGGCAAAGCGCGGCGAGGATACGCTGAGGTTCGGTCCGCTGAAACCTGTGGGTCTGACCGACCCCCGAACAGGTAAGCGCCCGTGGGCTGTGGTACAGCTGAGGGCTGAGAATACGGCGGGCAGTATGTACAATCTGGTGGGATTTCAGACTAATCTGAAATTCGGTGAGCAGAAGCGGGTATTTTCGATGATACCCGGACTTGAAAATGCAGAGTTCATGCGCTACGGCGTGATGCACCGCAACACTTTCATAAATTCGCCCAAACTGCTGAATGAGCAGTTCAACATGCGCCAGCGCCCCGAACTTTACTTCGCAGGGCAGATGACAGGCGTTGAGGGCTACATCGAAAGCGCGGCGAGCGGCATCTTCGCGGGACTCAGCCTTGCAAGGCAGATGCGCGGTCTTGCGCCCGTAAGCCTGCCCGCGACTACCATGCTGGGTGCGCTCAGCAAGTATATCAGTTCGCCCGATACAGAGAATTTCCAGCCGATGGGCTGTAATATGGGCATACTGCCCGAATGGGACGAGCGGGTCAAGGATAAGAAGCTGAAATATAAACTGCTGGCAGAACGCGGTCTTGCAGATCTTGATAAGCTGATAGCCGAAATTGAGGAGGTCTGAGCTATGCCGATGCCCAAAGGTGAAAAGATAACAGCAAAGGAATTTTTTGAGAGAGTTCCCGAAATGAATGAGATGCTTGAATTGATAGGCGGTGAGATAGTTTCGCAGGCTGCACCCGGAAGGACTCATCAGAGAATAGTTGGCAGAGTGTTCAACAAAATATTGAATTATATAGAGTCTAAGGGCGGCAAATGTGAGCCATACATAGCACCTTTTGATGTGGTGCTTGATGACAGCAACGTGGTACAGCCCGATGTTTTCGTGGTGTGTGAGCCTGATAAAGTCGATGAAAAACGAATGTACGGCGCTCCTGACATGGTGGTCGAAGTTATATCGACGAACCGCCGTGACGATACGGTGAGAAAACTTGAACTGTACAAGAACCATAATGTTCGTGAATACTGGATAATAGACCCTGAGAGCGAACGTGTGCTGGTGTATATTTTTGGCGATAATACATCTATCAATATCTACACATTTGAGCAGGCTATACCTGTCGGCATATACGGCGGCGAACTGACAATAACAGTCGAGAATATGTTATGAGCAGAGAAGACTTCAAGATAGAATTCCTGCGCTCGTTCTTCAGGCTGGCAGTGCTGATACTGCTGACTGTCAGTATCGTCAGGGACGAGAGTACAATGTGGATATGGCTGGGCATAAGGGCGGCAGTACTGATAGAATACATCAGTTTCAGCATAAAGGACGAACCGCTTGCCATTTTCAGGAACTTCATGGCACACTGCATAACAGGTGCGGTGCTTGCTTTTGCATGGTACGGCGCGTATGTGCTGTTTGAACTGAAAAAGAAGTTCTTCTGGGAGAACGGCACAGTGCTGCATGTTACAGTGCCGACCTGCATAAAGTGGTGTGTACTGCTTTCGCTGATAGGTATGACAGTAAGCGCGGCATTGTACATCATCAGACAAAAACGCGGCGGTTTCCGCTGAACAGGAGAAAAATATGAGATTTAAGACAATAGCAGTGCTGGCATTCTGCATTGTGCTGACAGGCTGTTCGCTGAGCGTTGAGGTGACAGACAGCAGTGAAGTGACGGCTGAAAGTCAGACGGCTGAGGTGCAGACACAAGTTCAGCCTGACGATGACGGCGGCTATGCGGGCAGTCAGACTGCGGCATTCCTTGCAAGGATAGACAAGCACGATTTTTCGATGAAACTGCGCTCACAGCAGTCGGGCGGCAATGAGGTCATCGAAGAGATCGAGGTCTGCGGTGATGTGATGCGCGATGCCTACAAGGATTCTGAGGGCAAGCTGACCGCCGAGATGTACATTGTCGGCGGAAATATATGGTCTGTTATCAGCGAGGGCAGTGATAAGCCCGTTTGTATCGGCAAAGACGAATATTTTAACGAACATGTGAGAGAGTGTGCTTTCCACTGCCTTTTTGTGGACGATGCTGATAAATTCGGCGGCGCTGACGGTGATACCGAGCGGATATACGGAAATTCCGAGAGCATGGAGTATTTGTTCAACTACGGTGCGGGCGGTCAGCTGAAAAGCTACGAAGCGAACGGGATACACTACGAAGTCATGGAATATGTCGAGGGCATCGGTGAGGTCACACTGCCCGATGCGCTCAAATCAGAGATAGAGAAAGGACAGCAATAATGGAAAAGAAAATAGTTACAGTCATGCTGGCGGCAGTAATGTGCGTCTGTCTGGCGGCTTGCGGCGAAGAAAAAAGTGACATCAGCGAAGGACCTGTTGCGGGCGGCGCGGTAACAAAAGTCACATCTGCGGCAGAGAAAACAGAGTCGGCGGCGGAAGATGATAATGAGAGCAAAGCGGAAGAAAACGTATCTTCCGAAACAGAAGCCCCAAAAGAGGAAGAGCCTGAACTTGCGGCAGCATATGAGGGCAGTCTGACAGAAGCATTCGCAGGCAGTCTGAGCGACCTTGAATTCGGCTTGGAATTTGTGCAGTATGTGACTGATGGCGATGAGGGCATGAAAGAGGTCGAAAGAATTTACGGCGGAGGAAACGGCGAGATAGTACACATGTCAACTGTCACGGCTGAAGGCGGTGTCGAGAAAGAACTTCTTGTATATGAGGGCAAGCTGTACTCGCGCGAAGACGGTGCTGAAAAATACAGCTATGTGCAGGATATGGGCGAGTCCGATAAAACGATGTTCGCTGAACTGCTGATGGGCAGACCGCAGGATATGGAATTTGTGTCGTCTGACAGCTATTCCGACGGCACTATAGAAGAGATATTCAGCGATGGTGAGAAAGATCATACTTATCTCTACAGCGCAGATGGTATCCTTATCAGCATAGAAAGCGACAGAACACTGATACTTGTCAGCAGTTACGAAGACAGCACAGACATCGAGATAACCGATGCCTTTAAAGATATGATAGAATTTTAATTCATAATTCACAATTCATAATTATTGACATGGGCGAAAGTTCGCCGCGTTTTTGGAAGAAAGTGTTTTAGATCACAGCGCATGAACGTGGTCAGCCCCCATTTAAGATAGGAGTTTGAAATGAATATTGTAATGGACGCATTCGGCGGGGATAATGCTCCGCTGGAAGTAATAAAAGGCGCAGTTGATGCGCAGAGAGATTTCGGCGTTGATATAACGCTGGTCGGTGATGAGAAGAAAATAAAGGATTGTGCTAAGAAGAACAGCCTTGATATCTCAGCGCTGAAAATAAAGCACGCCGATACTGTAATAGAGATATGTGAAGAGCCTACCGAAGTCATCAAGGGCAAAAAAGACTGCTCGATGGCTGTCGGTATGCAGATGCTTGCAGACGGCGAGGGAGATGCTTTCGTGTCGGCAGGTTCTACAGGTGCGCTGGTGGTCGGCGCTACATTCATCGTCAAGAGGATAAAGGGCATAAAAAGACCCGCGCTGGCAACAGTCCTGCCTACTGCGGGCAAGCCTACAATGCTGCTTGACAGCGGCGCTAATGCCGACTGCCGACCCGAAATGCTGGTGCAGTTCGGTATAATGGGCAGTGCTTACATGAACAAGATACTGAACGTTGACAAGCCGAGAGTCGCGCTGGCAAACATCGGCGCTGAGGAGTCAAAGGGCAGAGAACTTGAACTGGAAACTT
Source organism: Hominimerdicola alba 8 (assembly GCF_000178155.2). GTDB lineage: Bacteria > Bacillota > Clostridia > Oscillospirales > Ruminococcaceae > Hominimerdicola > Hominimerdicola alba_C. The sequence goes on along the minus strand of NZ_ADKM02000018.1, from coordinate 186,945 downwards.
ACAAGCAGTTAAAGACCGCACCTGTCAACTTCGTGGGCAATATCGAAGCAAGACAGCTTCCGCTGGGCGACTGCGATGTTTGTGTGGCAGACGGCTTCTGCGGAAATCTTATGCTGAAACTGTACGAGGGCATGGGCAAGTTCTTTTCGGGCGAACTGAAAAGCATCTTCAAAAGCAGTACCAAGTCAAAGCTGGCGGCTGTGATGGTGATGAAAGATATCAACAATTTCAAGAAAAAAGTGGATTATTCCGAGTACGGCGGCGCACCTCTGCTGGGTACTGCAAAGCCTGTCATCAAGGCACACGGCAGTTCTGATGCTAAGGCTTTCTACAATGCGGTAAGGCAGGCAAAGCAGTTCACCGAAACAGGCGTTATCGACACCATAACTGCCGCACTTGAACAGATGAAAAAGGAGAACGGCTGATGGACGAGGAGAAAAATCTGGCGGAATTCCAGAAGCGGATAGGCTACAGCTTCAAGAATGACAGACTGCTTTACGAAGCGCTGTCGCATTCGAGTTTTGCCAACGAGAACAAAAAACAGCGTCACAGCAACGAAAGGCTTGAATTTCTGGGCGACTCGGTGCTTTCGATAGTGGTATCCGACTATATTTTCGAGCATTTCAAGCATCTGCCTGAGGGCGAACTGACAAAGCTGAGGGCATCGCTGGTGTGTGAAAAAGCGCTGTTTGAATTTTCTCACAAGTTTGAACTGGGCAAGTACATATTTCTCGGCAAGGGCGAAGAACTGACAGGCGGCCGTGAGAGGGCTTCGATAGTATCCGATGCGATGGAAGCCGTCATAGCGGCGATATACCTTGACGGCGGTCTGGAAGCGGCAAGAAAGCATATAATGGGCTTCCTGCCGAAGGACATAAATCCTGCGCACACCGAAACTTTCCACGACTACAAGACGGTATTGCAGGAAGTCATACAGCGCAATCCCGAAGAGAAGATAGAGTATTTTCTCAAGGGCGAGGAAGGTCCCGACCATGACAAGCGGTTTACCGTACAGGTGAAACTCAACAGCAATGTCATCGGTGAGGGCGTAGGCAGGTCTAAAAAGAGCGCCGAGCAGAACGCCGCTAAAGAAGCCCTTGACCTTATGGGCATAAAAGTCTGAGATATACAGTTCAAGGTGCAAAGTCCTGCGGGTGGGCGGGCGGGGAGGCAGTCCCTATAAGAGAACAGCTTGCTCACTTTGTCAGAACGGCTCACTTTAACGGGCAGACAAAGCCTGTTAGTCATTATTGGCGCAGAAGAAGTTTTATAAGGGGAATGATAAAATGCACAGTAACATCTCCATTTTCGTGCCCCATGTGGGGTGCCCGCACAAATGCGCTTTCTGTGACCAGAACGCCATAACAGGCAAGCAGAAACTCCCCCATAAAGACGATGTGGAGAAAGCCTGCATGCAGGCACTCAGTCAGGTGGACGATATTTCAGATACCGAGATAGCTTTCTTTGGCGGCAGTTTTACCGCCATACCCCGCGATTATATGCTGGAACTGCTGACAGCCGCGAAAAAATTCGTGGGCGGCGGGCGTTTCAAGGGCATACGCATCTCCACCAGACCCGACTACATAAACGCCGAGATACTGGATATCCTGAAAAGCTATGGCGTTACAGCCATCGAACTTGGTGCGCAGTCCATGTCCGATGAAGTGCTTGAAGCCAACGAGCGCGGGCATTCTGCCGAAGATGTAAGGCAGGCGAGCCGACTGATACGCGAGTACGGCTTTGAACTTGGTCTGCAAATGATGGTGGGACTTTACAAAAGCGGTCATCAGCAGGAGGACGAAACTTTTAACGAGATAATGGCGATACGCCCCGATACGGTGCGCATCTACCCTGTTGTCATACTGAAAAACACAAGGCTTGCAAAACTGCTTGCAAGCGGCGAGTATAAGCCCATGTCATTTGAGGAGGTGCTTTCGCTCTCGACGCGGGCGCTGGGTGCTTTCACGGCGGCGGGCATAAGGGTGATAAAATGCGGCTTGCACGCCAGCGAGATAGTCGAGCAGGATATGGTCGGCGGCTTTTACCACCCCGCTTTCAGGGAACTCTGCGAGGGAGAACTGTACAGACTTCGCATGGAGAGCGAACTGGACAAGGCTGTAAAAGAGGGCAGATCTCCCGAAAATAAAAAACTTGTCTTTGCCGTGAAAAAAGGCTGTATCAGCAAGGCGGTCGGGCAGAAACGTGCCAATCTGCGCGGGTTTGAAGAACTCGGCTTTAAGGTGAAGATCATCGAAAAAGAGGATATCGGTCTGTATGAAGCAAAACTGCTGAGCGATGAAGAAGCGGCACACGACTACGCTGTTCGTAACATAAAGCAGTTAAAGCGAAGCAAGTCCTGTGGGTGCTTTTACTGCGGAAGAATTTTCGCCCCCGCCGAGATAAGCGACATGATAAACGAGGGCTGCGGTACAGCAGTCTGTCCCTACTGCGGCGTTGACAGCGTGATAGGCGATGCGAGCGGCTATCCCGTTACGAAAGACTTCATGCACAAGATGCACGAGCGGTGGTTCTGATGTATGAAGATATGGTAAAGTCGATAATTGCTGAAACTTTGCTGATCTCTCAGCTGGTGCGGAACATCGTTATGTTGAAAAAAGCGCGGGCGCTTCGGCGTGATGTAAAAGCAGGCAATACCGAAAAGGTCAAAACAAGGATAACATTTACAAGAACCGCAGGCACCAGAAGTTATATGGCGCGGGCAGTGTATACAGTCGGCGGAAGCAAGATAACGGGCAGTACGGTCTGCGCAGTTGGGTTTGGCGAACTCAGGCGCGGCAAAGAAAAATATGTCATCGTCGGAAAGACCGACAGCAGTGTTTTCGCACTGGACGAACAGCAGACAAAAGATGCTGTGCTGACATGGTGGACATTCAGCGTGCTTGCGGGGATAGCTGTGCTGTTTATGGCGGCGGGCATAGTATTAGAGATAATAAAGTAATTACGAAAGGCGGTGAAGAATAATGTATCTGCGCGGACTTGAACTGCAGGGGTTCAAATCATTTCCCGATAAGACGGTGCTTAGTTTCGGCAAGGGCATAACCGCCGTCGTGGGACCTAACGGTTCGGGAAAGAGCAATATATCCGATGCCATGCGCTGGGTAATGGGCGAACAGTCGTCAAAGGCACTGCGCGGCGAGAAGATGTCGGGCGTTATTTTTCACGGGTGCGAAACGAGGAAAGAGTCGCCTTTTGCGCAGGTAACACTCATAATCGACAACGAGGACAGAGCGCTCGACATTGACGACGAGGTGGTGTCGGTATCGAGAAAACTCTACAAAAACGGCGACAGTGAGTATCTGATAAACGGCAGTCCCGTCAGGCTGAAAGATGTCAACGAACTGTTCATGGATACCGGTCTTGGCAAGGACGGCTATTCGATAGTCGGACAGGGGCGCATAGCCGATATAGTAAACGGCAAGGGCAGTGACAGGCGCGATATTTTCGAGGAAGCCGCAGGCGTGGCAAAGTTCCGCTATAAAAAGCAGGAGGCTGAGCGCAGACTGGTGGAGGCTGAGGACAACATCGCAAGGCTGACAGATATCCTTGCCGAACTGGAGGGGCGTATAGGTCCTCTGGAAAAGCAGTGCGAAAAGGCAAAAAAGTTCAAGGTGCTGGACGATGAAAAAACAGCGCTGGAAGTTTCGGTGTGGGTGACAAAGCTGGAGCAGAACCGCGCAAAACTGGCTGAAACGGAAGAGCGCATAAAACTGCTGAACGAGCAGTACTCGGCACTTAGCGATGAACTTTCCGATGCCGAAAAGCAGATAGAGGAAGACCTGCGGCAGAGTGCTCAGTGCGCGGCAAACGCCGATGATATCAGCGCAAAGATACATGATGCTGAGATGGCGAGCCGCGGCGGTGAAGCTGAGATAGCCGTCTGTGAGAACGACATAGCGCACATTGAGGAAAATATTCACAAGCTGGAAGAGCAGATAGAAAACTCAAAGGCTGATAAATGTTTTCTTGAATCTGAGCTGAAAAAGCGTAAGGACGAGCTGGAAGAACTGGGCAAAAAGCAGGTCGAGTCGGCAAAAGCTGTGGCTGACAAGGAGAAAGAGTTCAATGACCTGCTGGACGAAGCCGATAGATCGGATAAGGCGGTGGGGGCTGTAAATGCCGAGATAAGCGCCGCTTATCTTGAAAAATCAAGGCTGAGTTTCACGGCGGAAAGCCTGAAAAATACCTTGCAGGAAACTTCCGAACAGCTTGAAAACTTAGCTGATGACAGGAAAGATACCGAAAAAAACAAGGAAAATGCCGATAAAGAACTTGAAAAGCTGACCAAAGAGCAGACTCGCAAGAAGGACTCGCTGGGCGAAAAGGAGAACGTGCTGGGCGGCATGACAAAACTGCTGGAAAAGCGCCGCGAAAAGCTGGACAGTGCGGTGGACAGGTTCGCAAAGGCTGAAAGTGCGCTGACTGAAACGGTCAGCAGACTCAATATCCTAAAAGATCTGGAGCGCTCGATGGAGGGCTTCGGCTACTCGGTAAAGCACATAATGAATGCCACGCGGCAGGGGCGCATAAGCGGCGTTTGCGGTACGGTGGCACAGCTTGTGGGCGTTGAAAAGGAATACTCGGTGGCGGTCGAAACTGCGCTGGGCAGCGCTTTGCAGAACATCGTGGTGGAGAATGAAGATTCTGCCAAGAGGGGCATTCGCCTGCTGAAAGAGGGCAAGGCGGGCAGAGCGACATTCCTGCCAATAACTTCGGTAAAGGGCACAAGGCTGGAAAATGACCGCCTTGAAAACGAGGACGGCTTTGTGGCGCTGGGCTGTGATATAGTCACATATGATAAGAAGTATGAGGGCATAGTGCGAAATCTGCTGGGCAGGATATGTATAGCAGAGGACATAGATGCCGCATCGCGGATAGCGCGTAATTACGGCTATAAGTTCAGGATAGTCACGCTGGACGGTCAGGTGGTCAACGCGGGCGGTTCGTATACGGGCGGCAGTGTGTCGAAAAGCACAGGCATACTCACCCGAAAAAACGAGATAAACGATCTGGAAGAAAAGCGCGTCAAGCTGGAAACTGACCGCGCAGAAGCGGCGGGCGAAAAAGAAAGGCTCTCAAACGAAGCCAACAAGCTGTCTGCTGATATTGAGGGCGTGAAAGAGAGCATAAACTCCCTTAACGCTGACTGCCTGCGCATCGAGATGGAGATAAAGCGCGTAAGCGGGCTGAAAGAAGCCTGCGAAAAAACGCTGGCAGACAGTACCTCACGCGAAAATGAACTGCGTGAAAAAGCGGCGCAGGCTGATGCAGACCTCGACAAGACGCTTAAAGACGAAGCTGAGGTCGATAAGAAGATACTCGAAAAGGAAGCTGAACTGACGACTTCGCAAAGCGAGCAGGAAAGGCTGAAAACACGGCGCGGCGAGATAAGCGCAGAACTTTCCGAACTGAGGATAAAGGGCGCGGAAACGGCAAAGGATATCGAAAGCTGCAAGGATTCCATCGCACAGCTTGAAAAGACCATCACCGACCGCGACAGCGACAGCGGCAAGCTGACTCTCGACATTGAAAACGAAAAGGAAAAGATAAAAGGCAAGCGGGCTGATATCGAGTTCATCAGGCAGAAGATAGCAAACAGCGGCACTGAGGCTGAGAGCCTTAAAACTCAGCTGGAAGAAGAGCGCCGCAAACAGCGTGGATACAGCGACAGCGCCGAAAAACTCAGGGCATCGCAGAAGAACAAGCTGGACGAAAAGGAAAACCTCGCTACACAGCTGAGTCGCGGAGAAGAGCGCAAAAACGCTATATCAGCGGATTTTGACAAGCTGGTAAACAAACTGTGGGACGAGTACGAACTGACCCGCTCGACCGCCGCAGAAAAGGCTCAGCCTGTTGAAGACATGGCAGAAGCCGAGCGCAGGCTGACCGAACTGAAAAACAAGATAAAGTCGCTGGGCAGTGTAAATCTGGGCGCGATAGAAGAGTACGCCGAAGTCAGGGAGAGATACGATTTTCTGGCGGCACAGCTGAACGATGTCAACGTTTCAAAGGAAGAACTTTGCAGGCTGATAGAAGAGCTGACCGAGAAGATGAAATCGGTGTTCATGCAGAGTTTTGACGAGATAAACCGCAATTTCAAAAGCATTTTCAAGGAACTTTTCGGCGGCGGAAGCGGCGAACTGATACTGACCGACCCCGAAAATGTGCTTGAATGCGGCATCGAGATAAGCGTACAGCCTCCGGGCAAGGTCATTACCAGCCTGATGTCGCTTTCGGGCGGTGAACAAGCTATGGCGGCGATAGCGATATACTTCGCGATATTCAGATTTTCGCCCGCACCGTTCTGCCTGCTGGACGAGATAGAGGCGGCGCTGGACGATGTGAATGTAACACGGTACGCGCAGTACCTTCACAGGCTGACTGACAAGACTCAGTTCATAACCATAACCCACCGTCGCGGCACAATGGAGGAAGCCGATGTGCTGTACGGCGTGACGATGCAGGAAAAAGGCATCTCCAAACTGCTTAAAATGGATACGGGACAGACGGTTTTGTAATTCACAATTCATAATTCATAATTCATAATTATTGACATGGGCGGGAGTTCTCTGTTTTGAAATTGGGAATGCGTTTCCGAAATCGTGGGAAATTCCCCAAAAATGTTAAAACATAATATGCGGGCAGAACAAAGCCTTGATACATGCCAAAGAGCGACCCGCGCCGCGTTATCGCGAGAGGTGAACAACGCCGGCGCAGTCGCGCACGAACAAAGCGTCAAGCCTAACGTGCAAAAAGGCTTGCGTGGGGGTATGGGGCGAGTAAGCCTGAAAAATACAAACATAATATGCGGGCAAAACAAAGCCTTGATACATGCCAAAGAGCCGAAGCTTTTGCGCCTTGACCGTAGTGAACAAAATGACCCGTAGGGGCATTTTGCGAACGAAGCGTCAAGCTTTACTGCGCAAAAGTTCGGCGTGGGGGTATGGGGGCTTCGCCCCCATTTAAGATAGGAGTTAAATATGGGATTTTTTGAAAAGCTGAAAAATGGTCTGAGAAAGACTAAGGAATCAATGATGGGCAGGATCGAAAGACTGCTGCATGCGTTTACCAAAATTGATGAGGATCTGTTTGAAGAACTGGAGGAAACTCTGATATTGTCGGATATCGGCGTGAATACTTCGGTGAAGATATGCGATAAGGTGCGCGACTATGTCAAGCAGAAAGGCATAACCGACCCGACCGCGATAAAGGACGTGCTGAAAGATGTCATAGCTGAAATGCTGGGCGAGGAACAGCCGCTTGATTTGTCTACCACTCCATCGGTCATACTGGTGATAGGTGTCAACGGCGTTGGCAAGACCACTACTATCGGTAAGCTGGCTAATCAGCTGAAAAATGAGGGCAAGCGCGTTATCGTGGCGGCGGCTGATACTTTCAGGGCAGCGGCGATAGACCAGCTGGAAGTCTGGACTGACAGGGCAGGCGTTGAACTGATAAAACATAAGGAGGGTTCTGACCCTGCGGCTGTTGTGTTCGATGCGCTGACAGCGGCTAAGGCAAGACAGGCTGATGTCGTCATCTGCGACACTGCGGGCAGACTCCACAACAAGAAGAACCTTATGAACGAACTGGAAAAAATATCGAGGATAGTCCACCAGCAGGCTGAGGGCTGTGCGCTGGAAGTACTGCTGGCACTTGATGCAACCACAGGACAGAATGCGGTAAATCAGGCACAGCAGTTCAATGAGGCGGCAAATATCACAGGCATAATACTCACAAAGCTGGACGGCACTGCTAAGGGCGGTATCGTAATAACCATCTGCGATGACCTGAAAATACCTGTCAAGCTGGTGACAGTCGGTGAGAAGATAGACGATATACAGCCGTTCATCGCAAGGGATTTCGTCGATGCGCTGTTTGAGTGATGAGGTGGACTTATGAAACTTGTGATAGCAAGCAATAATAAAGGCAAGATAAGGGAGTACAAACAGCTTCTTGAAAAACACGGCTACGAAGTCATGTCGCAGTCGGAAGCGGGTCTTAAGCTGGAAGTCGAGGAAACAGGCACGACTTTTGCCGAGAATTCGGCGCTTAAGGCAAGGGCGGCTCATGCCGAACTGGGCTGTGCGGTGCTGGCTGATGACAGCGGTCTTGCGGTAGATGCGCTGGACGGTGCGCCCGGCGTGTATTCGGCAAGGTACGGCGGCATCGATGACGATGCCGAGAGATGCGAGTATCTGCTGAAAAATCTGGAAGATGTGCCCGATGACAAAAGGGGAGCGCACTTTGTCTGCACCATACATTTCATCGACACCGACGGCAGTGAGATAAGCGTCGAGGGCAGAGTTTACGGCGAGATAGGCAGAAAGCCCGTCGGTGAGAACGGCTTTGGCTATGACCCCGTTTTCATGTACAAGGGCAGAAGTTTTGCGCAGATACCCGCTGAGGAGAAAAACGCAGTATCCCACAGGGCTGAAGCGCTGAAAAAGCTGGAAGAAAAGCTGGTCGCAAAGCGCGGCTGATAAAGATAGTAAAGGAATGTTCAGATATGACACCGATAATATATAAGGTCGCACGTATCGACGGCGACTATGCCCACCTCACCAATACCGAAACAGGTGAGGATATCCTCGTGGCTATGGCGCTTCTGCCTGACGAAACAGACGAGGGTATGACACTTAAATGGGAGAATTTCGAGTATTCGGTAATAGGCTGATGCGAAAATGTCAGACGGCGGGAATTTTTTTCCCGCCGTTTTTGCTTGCAAAAATCGTGAGTATATGGTATAATGTTTATTACCGAATAATGACGGAGGACTTTTTATGAACATAAAAAATGTCAGGATATATACGATGGATAACAGCGATACCATCATCGAAAACGGCTATGTCACCATTGAGGGGAACATCATCACAGCAGTGGGTGAGGGTTCACCCGCAAATGAAACAAAAGACGATATCGACGGCAGAGGAATGACCCTCTATCCCGGATTTATCGATGCCCATACCCATATGGGGCTGACAAGCGCGGGTGTCGGCATAGAGGGTGAAGACCTCAACGAAGAGTTTGACCCATGCACCCCCCAGCTGGATATACTGGACGGCATAAATCCGCTGGACTATTCCTTTGAACTGGCAAGACAGGCGGGCATTACTACGGTGATAGTATCTCCAGGTTCTACAAACCCCATAGCGGGCGCTATCGTGGCGGTCAAGACCGACGGCAGACGCATCGACAGCATGGGCAGGGGGCGCATCGGCATGAAGATGGCGCTGGGCGAGAACCCGAAACTCACCTATATGGACCATGAACAGTCGCCTGTAACAAGAATGGCTGTGGCAAGCATCATAAAGGATAACCTCAACAAGGCACAGCGCTATATGCGCGATAAGGAACAGGCTGAGAGCGAAAGCGACATGCCCGATTATGACAGCGCTATGGAAGCGCTGATACCTCTGCTGAAACGCGAGATAAAGGCACATTTCCACTGCCACCGCGCAGATGATATCTTCACTGCGGTGCGCATAGCCAACATGTTCGACCTTGACTACATACTGATACACTGCACTGACGGTCATCTGATAGCTGAGGAACTGGCGGGCGAGAAAGCAAGCTGTGTGGTTGGTCCTGTGATATGTGACAGGTGCAAGCCCGAAATGGCTAACCTCACCCCGAAAAATGCGGCTGTGCTGAAAGAAAACGGTCTGGAAGTGGCAGTATGCACCGACCATTCGGAAGTGCCTATAGAATATCTGCCGATATCGGTGGGTATCTGCATCAAGAACGGGCTGAGTTTCTATGACGGCGTTAAGGCGGTGACTTCTTCGGCGGCTAAGATAGTTGGCATTGATGATATCACAGGTTCGTTAGAACCGCGCAAGCTGGCTGACATGGTGCTGTTTGAGGGCAGTCCGTTTGAAGTTATGTCAAGCCCCGCGCTTGTGATGGTAGATGGCAAAGTCGTTCGCAGGGAGGGTGTGTGATGGGCATACTTTACGTTGTCGGCACGCCGATAGGCAATCTGGGCGATATGACCTACCGCGCAGTGGAAACGCTTGAAAAGGTGGATTTCATCTGCGCTGAGGACACCAGAGTTACCATGAAACTGCTGAACCATTTTGAGATAAGACCGAAAAAGCCCCTGATATGCTATCAGGAACACAATGCCGCACACGCAGGCGAGCAGATAATCGAAAGGCTTATAGCGGGCGAAAATGCCGCAATAGTCACCGATGCGGGTATGCCCTGCATCTCAGACCCCGGGGAAAAGCTGGTCAGGCTGTGTGCTGAGAACAACATAAAAGTCGAGGTAGTGCCCGGACCCTCTGCTGTGATATCGGCGCTGGCGATAAGCGGGCTGAATACTTCAAGATTTCGGTTCGAGGGTTTTCTGTCGGTGAACAAGCGGCAGAGGTATGACCATCTGGCGCAGGTGAAAGATGCCCGCGAAACACTGATATTCTACGAAGCCCCCCACAAACTGCATAAGACACTGAGGGATATGCTGGAATATTTCGGTGACAGGAAGATATCTCTCTGCCGCGAACTTACCAAACTCCACGAAGAAGCCATACGCACCACACTTTCGGCGGCGCTGGAGATGTACCCCGATAACAAGGCGGCAAAAGGCGAGTTCGTACTGGTGATAGAGGGTGCGGCAGAAGAGGATATCGCTGAGGCGGAAACTATCGAGCAGGCATTTGCACAGGTGCAGGCACTTGTGCAAAAAGGCGTGCGCGGCACCGATGCCTGCCGTGAGATAGCGAGGGCAACAGGCTTCTCGAAAGGTGAACTTTATTCTATGTTGGTAGAAAACAGCAACTATAGCGATCCAACTATTTAAATTCACAAGATCCTGTCTGAATTTTAAGGCGGATCGCTATAAATACTATAAAGGAGTGATACTATGTTAAAGAAATTCACAGCTGCCGCAGCAGCACTGGTCATGGTACTTTCGCCCGCAGCGGGCAGCGCATTTGATGCACTGGCGGCAGGCATTCCCGCGACTGAGGACAGCAGCGACTTCGTGCTGGACTGCACCAGCACCGCAGGTTATGAATATCTCGGCACTATGGCAAACGGTGAAGAGATGCAGAAACTCTACGACAAGATGTACGATGTTGCCCTTGAACTGTGGAACGATACCGACCGCACAGTGGGCAGCTACTACGGTTACAACTGCTATTCGGTACTGAAAAACGGCGGGCTGACTGCCGCTGAAGCCTCGATAGTGTATTACACTTTCAGAGATGACAACCCGATATTCTACTTTGTCAGCGAACATTCGGCATGCAGTGAAAAAGAGTTCCTTATGATCGTCGATGATGCCTATATCTATGGCAGCGACAGGGCGAGAGTACAGTCGAACATCGAGGACTACATAGTAAATACTGCTTTGAAAGCATCGGGCAGGGCTTACGACAAGGCTAAGGCTGTACATGATGTGCTTACGAAAGACCTTGAGTATGCCTTTGACCAGTATGGCAGTCCATCGGCGGAAGCGTGGGCGCACAACATCGCGGGTGCTGCCGAAAAGGGCAGCGGTGTCTGCGAAACTTATGCCCGCACTTTTCAGACGGTGCTGAACTATCTGGATATCGACAACTATTTCGTCAGCGGCACAGCAGACGGCGGCGAGCATGCGTGGAACGCTGTCAGACTCGATGACGGCATGTGCTACTATGTTGACTGCACATGGGACGATATGCTGGGCGGCTACACATACTTCGCAAAGGGCGAATATTCTATGAGCGCAGACCACACGCCCTATCACCCAAGCGATAATTTTCAGACATTCCTGATAGAACTGCCCGATATAAGCGATACGGATTTCGACCCCGACAATTATATCCCTTATGAACCCGATGAGCCTGATGAACCGCAGCCGATCGACAACGGCGAGTATGATGTCAACGGTGACGGCAAAGTGAATGTAACTGATATCTCGATGGTGGCGGCGCATGTCAAGGGCATAAAGCCGCTGAAAGATGAAAGACTCGAAAGGGCTGACATCAACGGCGATGGCAAGGTGACGGTCACCGATGTGGCAAAGCTGGCTGCAAGGGTAAAGGGTGTAGGATAAAAAAAGCCCCGCATTGACAGTGAGGAATAAGGAGAAACAGAATGAAAAGAAAAATACTGGCTGCTGTGGCTGCCGCTGTTGTTCTGGCAGCGGGCTGCAGCGAAGTCCCCGAAGAGAAAAACAGTGAAAAGACAGATACGAATACTTCTGTTGCAGCTGAGGGCGAAACTGAGGAAACTCTCAGCGAAACAGAGAACACATCAAGCGCGGCGGAGGAAGTTCCCGAAGAAGAGGACGACAGTCTTTATGACACTACGCCAATCTCGCAGGCGTATCTGACAGGGGACAGTTCGGCGCTTGATGAGATGCAGCGCGATATCCTCAAACGTGCAGAAGAGGTCATAGCACAGTGCGTGACCGATGATATGACCGACTATGAAAAGGAACTGGCGATACACGACTACATCATCACCAATGTGACATATGACAAAGGCGAACTGAGCATTTTCGGTGAAGCGGGTGAACATGCTGCCGACCCCTACGGTGCGCTGTATGACGGTCAGTGCATTTGCAGCGGCTACACCACCACTTTCCAGATGTTCATGGATATGCTGGAGATACCATGTATCTCGATGAAAGCGGCTGCTGACGGCGGCGAAGACCATGCGTGGAACATGGCGCAGATAAACGGTCACTGGTATTATGTTGATGTAACGTGGGACGACCCTGTTCCCGATAAGGACGGCAGACCCATCGAACACAAGTATTTCAACACCTCGCGGGAAGTGATGCAGGCGCGTCATGAGTGGGACAGCAGTACCGACCCCGCAAATGACAGCGTTGAGGACAGCTACATCAGCCATGAACTGGCAGTTGTGGAAAGTCCCGAAGATGTGCTGACACTGCTTGAAAGTGCAATTGAACGCGGAACAGGTAATGTTTATTTTGAAGTGGCTGACCCCTCCGCTGAGGGCTGGTATCTCGAAGAGGCTGACGATGTTGACAAATACATCTACCCGAATGCGATACATGATGACCTCAGCGTGGTATATAATGATTTTATGCGTGAATATAAAAGTCATTTTGTAAGGTGGCAGCGCATCGAACATGATGGTAAGATAATAGTCGCGGCGTATATCAGTAAGCTGTGACTCCCTTATAACGCAATAAAAGCCGTGTCCGAACCATCGGACGCGGCTTTTTGTTATGTGGCTGTACAACGCTCAATTATTCTTTTGTTTACCGCATTTTCAGTCGGTGTGCTATCAGCATATAGATACGGTACAGCACTTGCCCGATGGCTGTTCTTCAAAGTCAAGGTGCAGTACGGCGTTGTCGATGATGTTATCGTAGAACCAGCCTGTGCTGTAGAAATCGTTGGGGGTGCTGTAGCGTTCGGGAAGACCCAGTTCGCGCTTTACCGCATTTCTGTCAAGACCAAGTACAGGCAGGTCAAAAGGCTTCTCAAAGCGTATCGAGCGCAGGGTAAGTGCGTCCTCACTGAAAGAGAGCAGAACGCCCGCATCTCTGAACCTGACATTGAAACGCTTTAATATCAGTTTTTTCATAAGGGTGCGTTCAGCTTCGGCAACTGTCATGCCGGGACGCAGAGAGGTGAACCTCGCCGCAGGAAGGTCTTTGCCGAAGATCTCCAGTTCATGCCCCGATATTACGCACATGTCATCGCACCTTATCAGCACGACTTTTTCTGCCGCCGCTGAGAAAGAGGAAAACATCTCGGTAAGTATGTTGAAACTCTCGCGGGCTTCATCGGGGTCAAGTTCAGTACCCAGCAGGACTGCGGGGTGATAGTTCTGGGGACTGTATGACGGTGAAATCTCAACATGTGCGGCAAAACTGCGGAAGAAGAGCAGGTTCGCTCTCATTATGCCTAGCGCTCGGCGGCATTCAAGCCCCGCAAAATAGAGTTTGTTTTCGTCATCATAGCGCTCGGTCGTGGTCGAGTCGAACAAGACCTCGATAAGTTCCTGCGAAAATGCGGTCTTGTCAAACAGTTCTTTAGCGGCTTCCTCATTGCCTGCAAGGAACTTAATAAGGCTTACGCGCGGTCTTATGCCTTTTTCTATCATGGCACTGCCGCACATCATCATCATCAGTTTTGCTGTGCTTTTGCTGTCCAATTCCAGCGCAACTTCATATTCGCTCATTTTTTACCCCCTGATGTAAGTCAGTTTTCCAGCGCTTTAAGGTAGCACTGCTTCATGGTCAGTGCATCATCGTCCTGCGTGCCTGCGCTCTCGCAAATGAATGTTGGCGCAAGACCTTTTTCAGCCACAAGTTCCATCAGCGGCTCGAAATCGGGACCAAAGCCGTTGTTCTTTGCAAAAGTCAGGTGGCGTTTTTCACCGCCGGGCACAGTGAACTCTATCTTAGAAAAATGCGCATGGAAAACTTTCAGCCTGTCCTCGCCCAGTTTATTGCCGATAGCATCGAGTATCTGCGCGTATTCCGCCTTGCCTTTTATCCAACCAAATTCCCTTGCATTTAAGTGACCGAAGTCGATACAAGGCAGGAAGCTGTCGTCAAGCACACAGAGTTCCAGCACTTCGTTCAGGTCGCCCAGCTGATTTACCTTGCCCATAGTTTCGGGGCAGAAGATGATATCGCCAAGCCCCTGTTCAACAGCCGCTTTCCTAGCCCGCATTAGGGTATCTTTTGCCAGTTCGAGGGCTTGTGCGCGGGTCATTTTTGCACATGAACCGCTGTGTATCACTATCCGTTCAGCCCCCATGCGCTTTGCCGCATCTGCCGACTGCAAGATATAGTCGATGCTTTTATCGCGCTTTTCTGACTCAGTGCTTGAAAGTGAAATAAAATAGGGCGCATGCAGTGAAACGGTCACGCCATGTTCCTCTGCCTTTGCCCTGAGTGAAGCCGCCAGCTTATCGCTGACTCTGACACCTCTGCCGCACTGATATTCAAAGTGGTCAAGCCCCATTCGGCTGACCCAGCCGGGCAGCTGTAACGACGACTTGCATTCAGCCGAAAATCTGTCACTGCTGCCCGCAGGTCCGAACTTTGCCTGCATCAGCCTTCGTCCTTGACGTCTGCCGCCACCTTTATTGAAATGATGTGCGCCAGATTGAGGTAGGTGGACTCAGCGGCTTTCTCGATAACTATCCAGTCGTTGGAGATATCTCTCAGCACATAGTTGCGGTACTCGCCGTCAGTGGTAGAAATGTTGCACTTAACTCCTATCAGTTCTCTGAAAAAATCACTCATGTCAATGACCTCCGTTTTATATATTTCGGCGTTTCGCCGTTATTTACTCAGCTTCGGCAGAAAAGGCTTCTCG
Source organism: Hominimerdicola alba 8 (assembly GCF_000178155.2). GTDB lineage: Bacteria > Bacillota > Clostridia > Oscillospirales > Ruminococcaceae > Hominimerdicola > Hominimerdicola alba_C. Next base: position 171,628 of record NZ_ADKM02000018.1, on the reverse strand, counting down.
CAAGCCCTTTTGAAGCGAAAAGGCAGGCTTTCTTCGGGCTTTATGGGGAAAACGAATATCGAGCGTATCCCTTTGAGATTTGAGCCCATCACATCTGTAAATATCTGGTCGCCTACTGCCGCGACCTCGCGTTTTTTCAGCCCCATGCGCTTTATAGCCCTGCTGTACCCGAAAGTCAGCGGTTTAGCGCCCTCGCACTCGAAATCAAGTCCCAGCTGTTCTGCAAACGGTGTGACTCTCGGTGCGTGGTTGTTTGAAACTATCATCAGGCTTATGCCTGCCGACTTCATTTTCTTTATCCAGTCAAGGCTTGACTGCGGCACAACGGGGTTGTTGTGTGTCGTGAGGGTGTTGTCAAGGTCGAGCAGAAGCCCTTTTATCTGCTTTTTACGAAGAAATTCGGGGGTTATATCCACCACCTTGTCGAACACGTAGGTGGGCTTGAAAAAAAATATCATTCTTTAACTTTCCTTTTTCTTAATTTATATACAGCATACATCGTCAGGTCAACCGGCACCGGACACACATAAACAGCGACAATATGATAGAGCAGACAAACCGTTTGACCATATTATACCTGTCTTTATTTAGATAATGTTCACATTCATTATAACATAAAATGCTCTCAAAGTAAAGTCTTTTATACAAAATAACACGCAAATCAATTTTCGGTGAATTCAGAAATACACAAAAACCGAGCTCCGTGACAAAATAAAAAAGAGGATATCAAAAGATACCCTCTCTTTATCAACTTATCAATACTTGCGCTTACGAGCAGCTTCGGACTTCTTCTTGCGCTTTACCGAAGGCTTTTCGTAGTGTTCTCTCTTACGAACCTCAGCGATAACGCCATCTCTTGCGCATGATCTCTTAAAACGCTTAAGAGCGGTATCCAGAGTTTCGTTCTTGCCAACACGGATTTCTGCCAAAATGTTTCCCTCCCTTTGCCACCTGTGACAGAGGTAATCATTCAACCGCTCCCGCACACCACAAGGGTGATAGTGAAGGTCTGCTTTGTGCAAACTTGTAACGCAAAAACGTCATTCTCTGTCTAAGATCTGCGGAAACATGACAGTCGAATAAATTACAAATTCATTATACTATATTTCACCCGAAAAGTCAATAGCCTTGAAAATATTTTTAAAATTTATCTGCAAATATTTTCGTTCATATTTTGGCTATTTTGACAATAACATACAAAAAACGACATCGGGCGGCGTGGTAAAGAAAACTGCCAATGTTACTTTACAACGATGTTTACCAGCTTGTTGGGAACATATATCTCCTTGACAACAGTTTTGCCGTCAATTAGCTTTGCAATGCTCTCCTCAGCCTTTGCATCAGCCAGCACCTTGTCCTTAGCTTCGTCCTTAGCGATATTCAGCTTTGCCTTTACCTTGCCGTTGACCTGTACAGCGATCTCGACAGTGTCTTCTACCAGTTCAGCTTCATCGTAGGTCGGCCAGCTTTCGTAAGCGATGGTGTCATCGTGACCCAGAATGCTCCATATCTCTTCACCGATATGCGGCGAGATGCAGGACAGCATCTTGATAAGACCCTCAGCATACTCTCTCGGGCAGCTGCCGTTCTTGTAAACTGCGTTCACGAATATCATCATCTGTGCGATCGCTGTGTTGAATGCCAGCTGTTCGTAGTCATCTGTGACCTTCTTTACAGTCTGGTGGTATACCTTAGTCAGCGCACCGTTGTTATCTTCGGTGATATTGCTTTCTTCTGTGAAGAAGTTCCACACTCTGTTCAGGAAGCGCTTTGCGCCCTCAACACCGCTCTGGCTCCAGGGCTTTGAAACTTCCAGAGGTCCCATGAACATCTCATAGAGTCTGAGGGTATCTGCGCCGAAATCTCTGATTATATCAGATGGGTTCACAACGTACTTCGGGAAGCGCTTGCCCATCTTTACGCCGTTCTCGCCCAGTATCATGCCCTGATGTACCAGCTTCTTGAAAGGCTCTTTGGTAGGTGCAAGACCCTTGTCGTACAGGTATCTGTTCCAGATACGCGAATACATCAGATGACCAACCGCGTGTTCGGGTCCGCCGATGTAGAGGTCAACAGGCATCCAGTGTTTCAGCAGTTCCTGATTTGCGAACTCCTTGTCGTTGTGCGGGTCGATATATCTCAGGAAATACCAGCTTGAACCTGCACTGCCCGGCATTGTGGAAGTTTCGCGAACGCCCTTTATGCCGTTCCTGTCGTACTGTTTCCATTCGGTCGCGTTCTCAAGAGGCGCTTTGCCGTTCTTACCCTTATAGTCGTCCAGTTCGGGCAGGATAAGGGGCAGTTCTTCATCATCGAGTACATGTATGCCGTTCTCGGTATGTACCACAGGCACAGGTTCGCCCCAGTATCTCTGGCGTGCGAATATCCACTCACGGAAGTGATAGTTGACAGTGCGCTTTGCTCTGCCCATCTTCTCCAGCTTGACGGTGATGGCTTCCTTAGCCTCCTCAACGGTCATACCTGTGAATTCCTCAGAATTTATCAGCTTATAGCCCTTACCCAGATACTCGGTCTTTTCCATAGCGGCATCGGTAACGTCGATGTGACCGTCCTTGCCGTCGATGACCTGTATCATGTCGATATTGTGAGCAACAGCGTACTCGAAGTCACGCTGGTCGTGGCTCGGTACAGCCATTACCGCGCCTGTGCCGTAGCTTGCCAGCACGAAGTCACCGATGAACATGCGCACTTCCTTACCGTTTACGGGGTTTATGCAGGTAACGCCCTTAAGTTCACAGCCCGACTTTGTCTTGTTCAGTTCAGTGCGGTCCATATCGTTTTTCTTCTTTGTTTCATCGATATAAGCCTGAACTTCCTCGCGGTTCTGCACCCTGTCGAGCAGGCTCTCGGTGATAGCGCCGTCGGGGGCGAGCACCATGAAAGTGATGCCGTAGATAGTTTCGATACAAGTGGTGAAGATTGAGAACTCTCCTCCGCCCACTATATCGAATTCCACCTCAACGCCTGTTGACTTGCCTATCCAGTTGCGCTGCATTGATTTTGTTGACTCAGGCCAGTCTATCTCGTCAAGACCCTCCAGCAGTTTTTCTGCGAAAGCAGGCTGGTCGATGACCCACTGCTTCATGTTCTTTCTTACAACAGGGTAGCCGCCGCGCTCGGACTTGCCGTCGATGACCTCATCGTTTGAAAGCACAGTGCCCAGCTCTTCGCACCAGTTTACGGGCATGTCGATGTATTTTGCGTAGCCGTCGAGGTAGAGCTGTTTGAATATCCACTGTGTCCACTTGTAGTACTCAGGGTCGGAGGTAGCTATCATCTTCGACCAGTCGTAGTCAAAGCCTAGTTCTTTCAGCTGTTTGGAGAAAGTCTTGATATTCTCCTGAGTGAAGCCGTTGGGGTGGTTGCCTGTTGTTACCGCATACTGTTCGGCAGGCAGACCGAAAGAGTCATAGCCCATCGGGTGCAGAACGTTGTAGCCCTGCATTCTCTTCATTCTGGAAACTATATCGCTGGCGGTATAGCCTTCGGGGTGACCTGCATGCAGACCCACGCCTGATGGATAGGGGAACATGTCAAGCGCATAGAACTTAGGCTTGCTGAAATCCCAGACATCTGTCTTGAAAGTTTCATGCTCCTCCCAATACTTCTGCCATTTTTTTTCAATGGCGCTGTAATCGTAATTCTTCATTAAAATTCATCACCTTTTGCAATGTTATGATATGCCCGTTCTTTCGGGCGAAAAAAATTCCAACATTTATTATAACATATTTTTCTGCGCTTTGCAATACCCTGCAAAGCCTGTTTCGCATAAATCTGCGGTATACCATCCGCCCTTGCAGACAAAAGTGCGCCGCCGATGATATCAGCCGCGCACATTTTATTTTCTCCCAATTTTTATGTGTATTGCTGATGATACAAAATGGCTGTTCTTTCGTATTGTTCCCCCGCCTTCGGCGGGGGAACAATACACAACCAAATTGGGATTTTATGGTTATCCCTTTAGCACATCGATTGAAATGCGGTAAATATAAGGATAATTGAGCGCACAATATCTTATAGCAATCCAACTGTTTAAATTCACAAAATCCAGTCGCAAAAGCTGGGATCTATGGATTTTGTGACCGGATTTTGTCTGAATTTTAAGGCGGATTGCTATAGATCCCGCAGAACCAATGTTTTTGTGGCGTGTCAGCGGAATAACCATGTTTTATAATATTTACTTGTTCTCTGCAAGATAAGTGTCAAGGTCGATGGGCCAGCTTTTGAGGTCGGGCAGTTCATCGAGGGTCAGCACCCTTTCGCTTGCGTATATCTTATCCCACATATCAAAGGTGGTATACTGCTCTGACAGCTGTTTGTCCTTTATGGTGAATTCGCCGTTCCATGTGGCGAAGTACGACCATCTTGTGCCTTCATTGAAAGCGGCATCTGGGTCGAACATCGAGCCGTTCTCGGTCTCGGCTATTATCTTGCTCCCTGTAGGCGAGCATTCTGCCAGAAATTCGTAATACTCCTTCTGCGAAGAACTGTCTTTCTCGGCGGGGTAGCAGTCGTATCCAACTATGTCAACATACTCGTCACCGGGATACCAGTCCTTGTTCTGCGCATTCCAGACCCATATCAGGTTGTTCAGCTGATACTCGTTAACGAACTTGTCGTACATCAGCTTGTAGAGTTCGAGGTAGGCTTTCTTGCCCGATGCGCCCCACCAGAACCATGCCTTGCCGGGATATTTCGGGTCGCCCGCCGCTTCATGCAGAGGTCGCCAGAGTATCGGCACATCAGCGTCAGCCAGAGGTTTCAGCTGTTGTGCCATATTGTCAAGTTCGGCAACTATGGCGTCATAGCCCTCTTTGTCCTCACCGCTCATGGCTTTGCCAAGATCGAAGCTGGTGCTGTCGGTGTAGAAGCCTCTCCACCAGGGCTGGTCGTTGACTTCCAGATACTTTGATGGTGCATGCCAGTGCCAGCACATGGTAACGATGCCGTTATTGTTGTTGTACCAGTCCATCGCATAGAGCGGCACCATGTCGCCGCCGCCCGCCTGATGGTCTATCATGGTGGATATGCCCAGATTTCCCACATCAAGACCCAGTATGGCGGGAGACTTGCCTGTGCGCTTGTCTATCTCCTTGAACTCGCGGCTGTCCTTGCCCTCGTTGTCGCCCGAATACTGACCCGATATGGTGTACTTGCCGTAGCACGCCCGCATGAAGCTGTAAAGCCTTTTCGCGTTGTCGCTGGCGTTGGGGTTGCAGAGTTCGGGTGTGACCTCGAACTTTGAGATATCCACCGCAGGTGCAGGCACTATCTTCAGGCTGTCCAGGTAGATATGTCCCGTGTCGCCCCGCACGCCCAGCGTGTGCTTGCCGCCCTCTATCAGCACGCTTTCAGCCTTGACCTCAGCGAACTTCGGGTCTTCTGCCCTGAACTTGACTGCCGCATTGCCGTCAACGGTTATAAGGTTCATCGAACCCTTGTTGTCGGTCGCCAGCGTCATTATGATGTCGTAACTGCCTTTTGCGGGAAGTTCCACCTCAAAGGTGACTTCATCGCCCTGTTCGGGTACAGCCACATAGCCCTCGCCCGAAAAATCGCCCGCGAACGCTTTGTCCATCACGAACGACTGGTTGACCATCTCGCCGCTCTCGCCCTCGATGGTCAGTTCAAAATCGGCAGGCACATCGTATTCAGATGTCAGGTCGGAAAGGTCAAAATCGCCTATAGTTTCCACCACAGGTTCTTTTTCCTTGACCTCACTGCTTTCTGCCGCAGAACTGTTTTCCGCCTTGCTGTCATTTTTCTTGCCGCCGTCTTCACCACAGCCGAAAAGTCCCGCGCTTATAGTCAGTGCAAGTGTCATCGCCAGCATTTTTTTGATATTACCCTTCATTTTTAATACCCCCGTTTCCTTATGAAACTCTCTTACCATTATCCTATATCAATCCAACTATTTAAATTCACAAAATCCAGTCGCAAAAGCTCGGATCTATGGATTTTGTGACTGGATTTTGTCTGAATTTTAAGGCGGATTGCTATATAGCAAACGGCATTCCCGTCATATGATGCCGTTTGAAATACCCTTTTTATCCTTTTTCTTCTCTCATACATTATCCGCAGTGGGCGGAGTTATCTTCGTGTCGCGCAGAAATTTCCTGTAAAACCATCTTGTAAAGCGCATGGGCAGTACAAAAAGCATCAGCTGTAAAAAGCATGGCGGGAAGAAATCCCTGAAACCTATATATCCCTCCATGAACAGCTTCCAGCGTACCGCGATGAAGCCTTTTGTCAGCCGCCAGCTGCGGCGTATCTCGGGTGTGCTTTCACTCACGCGGTAGCGCACCAGCACTTCGGGGATATTCTGCCCCACAGCACCGTTTGCCAGCATTCTCACAGCAAACTCGTAGTCCTCGCACAGCTTGAGGTCGCTGTACCCGCCGACTTCCATAGCCTTGCTTTTGCGGAAAGCCACCGTCTGCCTGTTGAAAGGGTTGCGGCGCTTTGAATAGCTGAGTATATCTTTCTGCACCAGCGGCACTTTTTTCAGTGAGATGGTCTTGTCGGTGAAGTCGTCGAATTCTTCGACGAAACTGCCCACGATGTCAAGTTCGGGCATGACCGCAAACAGAAGCATCTCTTTCATGCACCTGTCGGGCTTTGAAACATCATCGCTGTCCATGCGCACTATGTACTCACATCGACAGGCTTTTATGCCCTTGTTGACCGCTTTGCCCGCACCCACATTTTCGTCTATGCGCACTATGTGAAATATCTTCTTGTATTCGTTCTGGAAAGATTTTACGATAACATCGAGTTCGTTTGTCAGCTTGCCGTCACAGACCAGCACGAAATCCGAGGGAGGATAGGTCTGTTTAAGCATAGATTCAAGGCTCTGGTTGAGATTTTCGGGCAATTCCTGGTCATAGACCGACATAAGCACGCTGTATTTCGGCAGTTTATAGCCCGCAACGCTGTCTTTTACGCGCTTTTTGCCTGTGTGCCGCGCCATGCGAAAGACCTCCTTTCCCGCAAGATATAGCGATCCGCCGCAGTACAGGACTGCGGACAGGTAAAAATTTACATAGTGTATACCATAAATGTTATATGTAGTTTAATTTTAGCATATACGCCTGACAATGTCAAGCCTAAAATATGAATAACACGGGATCGGTTCTGCGCTTCCCTGCTGCGGCGAGAAAAAAACAGGCGTTTTTTCAATGTGATCATTCCGCTGATACACCAAAATAAACGATGATATATCTGGAATTGAATACCGGCGTGGGAAAGATAACATCAACTCAGTTTTTCCTCATTGATAAAGGGATAGTCATATTTTTCAAAATTGAACTGCGTGCGCGGACAGCGCAGGCACAGATGCGGCTGACACAGTGCCGTCCCTTATAATATTTGGCATAGAGGGCTGTGATTACGGAGAACATGGGGCTTCCCTGCCGATGAGGGCTGTCACACGTCACAATACGGACAGGCGGCAGTTAATGACCATTGGTCATTTTGTCAATTGACAACATTTGAGCCAAATGGTATAATAATGCATATAAATGACCAACAGTCAGTAAATCAGCACATATTTTACTCAAAATAGCAGACTCCCAATTTTGATGTGTATTGCTGATGATACAGAATGGGGAACAATACACATCAAAATTGGGATATGGCAGAAAATTTTGTTAATAATTTGTAAAATATCAGGAGATAACTTGAAAACCCCTTTAAAAAATTAGCAGAAGATGATATAATAAATTTGTATGTGCGAGTAATTTTATGTGCTGTTACCGAAAGGCGGAGATCAGACTTGGAAAACAAAGAAGATACGGCACTTTCGGGCGGCAGTTCGGTGATAAGACCGCTGTTGTCGATGATATGTAAGTGGGGCGCTGTAATGACGGCGGTCTGCTTTGCGGTGACGCTGTTGTGGGGCTTTAAGTTCTCTCAGCTTCTCGGCTTCGGCATCGGGTACGCTTTCATGTGCGGGCAGTATCATTATTTCGGACGGTGCTGTGAGATCGCTGTCACACTGGACAGAAAAGCCGCCGTCAGGAAGATGCGCACCTGCTATGCGCTGAGGATGTCGGCGCTGGTGCTGATAAGCTGTGCCGCCGCATATACAGGTATTGCAAACTTTACGGGCGTGCTGATACCTCAGCTTTTCCCGCGAATGATACTAACAGCCGATCACTTCATCGGCAGGAAAGGATAGGCGTTTATGGAAGGATTAGGTGACGGTCCCAAGATCGTCTTTACGATAGGTCCGCTTATATTCACCGAAACGGTGGTAATGGGCTGGATGATAATTGTTGTGGTCACACTGCTTTGTCTGTGGCTGACCAAAGACCTCAAAAAGAAGCCCGAAAGCAAAAAGCAGATAGTGGCTGAGATGTTCGTGGGCTTTGTAAACAACATGGTCAGGACATCGATGGGCGAGAAGATGATGTATTACGCCCCGTACATCGGCACACTGCTGATATCGGCGGTGCTGGGCGCACTGATAAGCATGGTGGGTCTGCGTTCGATGACGGCGGATATCAACGTTACAGCGGCGTGGGCGATAGTCACATTCGCACTGATAACGTTCCACAAGATAAAGGCGAACGGTTTTCTGGGCTACCTCAAAGGTTTTGCACAGCCTGTAGCTTTCATACTGCCGCTGAACCTTATCAGTGAGATAGCTACTCCCGCTTCGATGGCGTTCCGTCTTTTCGGTAACGTTGCGGGCGGCATGGTAATAACAGGACTGCTGTATTCCGCACTGGGCGCGGCTTCTGAGGCACTGCATCTGCATTTTGAGTTTGCTTCCTGGGCATTCAGTGTGTTGCAGGTAGGTATACCTGCGGTGCTGTCGGTATATTTCGACCTGTTCTCAGGCTGTATACAGGCATACATATTCTCTACGCTGACGATGGTAAACGTTGCTTCGGCGGCAGAGGAATGATATGAAAAGCCCGAAACTGAGGGAACTTTCTGTCGGCGGCAGAGAGTACCTGTGGGCGTGCCGAATATAGAAGCCGTTAACTGCACTTTCTGCGGCGCGGATGCTGTGCTTGACCTGCACAGACCTTCCTGTGCGGCAAGGGTGGCAGGATATGTTTTCGGGGAACTTTGCAGGCGCGATGATGTCGGTGAAGTAAGGCTTGAAAACGGCGATGACATTTTGCGGGCGGTGGGCTATAAAGGCTTTGAACACCCGCGTGTGTCGGAAGAAAAATAAGTAAGATGCGCAGAAATTTTCTGCGAAAAAATATTGTTAACAAAACTTTGGAGGATTTTATTATGTTGAGTGACAAGGCATTTGTATTAGGTTGTTCCGCAGTAGGCGCAGGTCTGGCTATGATAGCGGGTATCGGACCGGGTATCGGTGAGGGCTACGCTGTCGGTAAGACCATCGAGTCCATCGCAAGACAGCCCGAAGCACAGGGCGACTGCACCAGAACAATGTTCATCGGTGTCGCTATGGCAGAGTCTACAGGTATCTACTCTTTCGTTGTTGCACTGATACTGATGTTCGGCAACCCCTTCATCGGCAAGCTGTAATATAGCATAATATTGTTATAACGGTTTTGCATACAGATAAAGGGAGGTTTTGCAGATGATAATGTCAGCAGGAGATGTGACGGATTTTCTGTCGATAAATCTCACTACCATTATCGCCACATGGCTCAACCTGCTCATACTGTTTCTGGTGCTCAAACACTTCCTGTTCGATAAAGTGAACAAGGTCATGGAAGACAGGAAGAACGAGGTCGCGGAAACTTACAAGAAAGCCGGCGAGGCGGAAGAACATGCCAAGCAGCTTGAAAAGGAGTACGAGCAGCGCATAAGCGGCGCAAAGGAAGAGTCTGCGCAGATAATACAGGCGGCTACCCGCAAGGCGCAGCAGAGAAGTGATGAGATAATCGCTGATGCAAAGGTCGAGGCTAAGGGCATCACCGAGCAGGCGAGAAACGAGATAGAGCGCGAGAAGAAGATCGCTGTGAACAAGATCAAGGACGATATCACAGATATCGCATTTCAGGCAGCGCAGGCTGTTATCGAGAAGGATCTTTCCAGTGCCGATAATGAGAGGCTGATCGGTCAATTCATCGACAATGTGGGTGAGAACTGATGGCTGAAACGGTAGGCAAGGTTTACAGCACCGCGCTGTTTGAACTGTGTACTGAACAGGATAAGCTGGAGAGCGTTTTCGGCGGGTTCACCGATTTTGATGAACTTATGCGGACTGACGACTGCGCCGATTACATAAAGTTCCTGTCATCGCCCCTTATCGCGGGCAGGGAGAAGGCTGAGAGCCTTAACACTGTTTTCGGCGGCAGGCTGGAAGGTCTGCTGCTGGATTTCCTGTGCCTTGTGGCTGAAAAGGGCAGGGCAGACAGGCTGGGCGAGATATATGCCGAGTTCAGGCAGATGTACAACGACAAGAAGAACATACTCGAAGTAACTGCCATAACCGCATCACCGCTGTCGGCTGAACTGAGAAAGCGCCTGACTGATAAGCTGTCAAAGTCCACAGGCAGGAGCATTGTGCTGACCGAAGAGGTCGATAAGTCGATAATAGGCGGCATCGTGGTGCGCTACGGCAATACAGAGCTTGACTCCAGCGTGAGGACAAGGCTTGACAAGCTGAAAGCACAGATCACAAACACTATCGCGTAGTGCTATTTTATTTAAACGTACAGAAGGGAACGGAAAAATATGAATTTACGTCCTGATGAAATAACAGGTCTGATAAAATCACAGATCAAGAATTACCGCACCAAGCTGGTGCTGGACGATGTCGGCACTGTCTGCACAGTGGGCGACGGTATTTCCAGAGTAAACGGTCTGGAAAAGTGCATGTCGGGCGAACTGCTGGAGTTTGATAACGGCACCTACGGCATGGCGATGAACCTCGAACAGGACTTCGTGGGCTGTGTTCTGCTGGGTACTGAGGAGGGCATCAGAGAAGGCTCGAACGTTAAGCGTACAGGCAGGATAGTTTCGGTGCCTGTGGGCGATGCTATGCTGGGCAGAGTCGTTAATGCGCTGGGTGCGCCCATCGATGGCAAGGGTGCGATACTCACAAACGAAACAAGACCGGTTGAAAGCCCCGCTTTCGGCATAATCACAAGAAAATCAGTAAGCAGACCACTGCAAACAGGCATCAAGGCTATCGACTCGATGATACCCGTCGGCAGAGGTCAGCGTGAACTTATTATAGGCGACAGACAGACAGGAAAGACCACTATCGCGCTGGATACCATAATAAACCAGAAGGGCAAGAACGTCATCTGTATATATGTTGCCATCGGTCAGAAGATATCGACGGTCGCAAACATCGTTGATACACTGACAAAGAACGATGCTATGGACTACTCCATCGTAGTTTCGGCAACGGCTTCCGAGATGGCGCCTTTGCAGTACATAGCGCCTTATGCGGGCGTTGCTATGGCTGAGTACTTCATGCTTCAGGGCAAGGATGTGCTTTGCGTTTATGATGACCTCTCAAAGCATGCGGTGGCATACAGAACAATGTCACTCCTGCTGAAAAGACCAACAGGAAGAGAGGCTTATCCCGGCGATGTATTCTACCTGCATTCAAGACTGCTTGAAAGAGCCTGCTGTCTGAATGAAGAGAACGGCGGCGGTTCGATAACCGCACTGCCCATAATAGAAACTCAGGCGGGCGATGTTTCGGCTTACATACCTACAAACGTCATCTCCATCACCGATGGTCAGATATTCCTTGAAACTGAGTTGTTCTTCTCAGGTGTAAGACCTGCGGTAAACCCCGGTATCTCGGTGTCGCGTGTCGGCGGTTCGGCGCAGATAAAGGCTATGAAGAAGGTTTCGGGTCCGCTGAAACTGCTCTATTCGCAGTACAGAGAATTGCAGAGTTTCTCGCAGTTCGGTTCAGACCTCGACCAGGATACCAAAGACAGACTGGCACAGGGCGAACGTATAGTTGAGGTACTCAAACAGTCGAAGAACTCCCCTGTTGATGTTGAGAAGCAGGTAGTTATAATCTACGCTGTTGTAAACAACTATCTCAAGAGCATACCTGTTGAGGATATACGTGAGTACGAGAAGGATCTGTTCATACACCTTGATGAGGCTCACCCCGATATACTGGCTTCCATAAGGGACACCAAAGAACTTACCGCAGAGAACGAAAAGGCGCTGAAGCAAGTGCTGAAAGATTTCGCGGAGAAGTTTCTAAAGCAGAGGTAAGGAGAGCGGCTTATGGCTAACATGAAGGACGTTAAGCGCCGTATAAAGAGCGTGGAAAGCACCATGCAGATCACCAAAGCGATGCAGCTGGTGGCGTCCTCGAAGATGAGGAAAGCCAAAGAGCGTGCTGAGGCGGTACACCCGTTTTTTGAGGGCATATTTCAGGTGATGGCGGATATCTCCCGCGACCACGAATTTACTTCGGTGTTCACCAAGAAGAAGTTCAAGAACTCGGTACTGCTGATCGTCATTGCAGGTGACAGAGGTCTGGCGGGCGGCTTCAACTCGAATGTGCTCAAGCTGGCTAAGGCTAAGGCTGATGAGATACAGGCAAGCGGCGGTGAGGCTGTTATAATGGCAATAGGCAAAAAGGCTGTTGAGTTCTTTGAGAAGCGCGAATACAAGCTGATAGACGGTTTCCCGCAGATAGCTGAGGGCATCGAACTTATCGACGCGATGATGATCGCCAATAAGGTCGTGGAAAGGTTCAGGCTGGGCGACTTTGACGCGGTTGAACTGGTCTACACCACATTTGTTTCGGTGATGACGCAGGAACCTCAGCATCTCAGGATACTGCCTGTTGAAAATCTGGAATATCTGGGCAAAAAGCACCCGATGACCATATACGATCCCTCGCCCGAAGCTGTGTTTGACAGCCTGATACCCGAATATATGGGCGGCATGCTCTATTCTGCCATAGTTGACAGCTTCGCCAGTGAGCAGGCTGCCAGAAGAACGGCGATGGAGTCTGCCAGCGACAACGCAAGCGAGATGATCGACAAGCTGTCACTGCTCTACAACCGCGCAAGACAGGCACAGATAACTCAGGAGATAACCGAGATAAGCTCGGCAAGCCTTAATGATAATTCATAAGTCCTCGGCCGGACGGGCCGATATCGGCCGCTTACGCTCCCTCCGGTCGCTCGCTGTCACAGGCGGGGCGGCAGGTCGTTTACGAAAACGAGAGAGATGTGGGCGGAAGATAAAATAGGGCTGATGATATGGTTTGAGATGATGCTTTGCTGTTGCGGCAGAGCTTGATAATTCACAATTCGTGGTCTGTGCGGCGTTTTGGGCGCGGCATGGATAGGAAAGGAAGAAAGCTGATGGAAAGCACAAATATAGGCAAGGTCGTGCAGATAGTCGGAGCGGTCGTTGATGTGCGCTTTGACAAAGAACATATGCCGAACCTTCTGAATGCGCTTGAAATAGACAATAACGGCACTAAGCTGGTGGTCGAGGTGGCACAGCACATCGGTGATGATGTGGTAAGGTGCATCGCTATGTCCTCGACTGACGGGCTGGTAAGGGGCGTTGACGCTGTTGATACAGGCAAGGCTATATCCGTACCTGTGGGCAGGGCGACCCTTTCGAGAATGTTCAACCTGCTGGGTGAGCCTGTTGACAATCTGCCTGCGCCCGAAAATGCGGAGCGCTGGGAGATACACCGTGAGCCTCCCACATACGAAGAGCAGACTGCTGCCAACGAGATACTGGAAACAGGCATCAAGGTCATCGACCTGATAGCACCGTATCTTAAGGGCGGTAAGATAGGTCTGTTCGGCGGTGCGGGCGTTGGCAAGACGGTGCTGATACAGGAACTTATCAACAACGTTGCTAACCAGCATGGCGGTATCTCGGTATTCACAGGCGTTGGTGAGCGTACCCGTGAGGGCAACGACCTTTACTGGGAGATGAAAGAGTCGGGCGTTATCGACAAGACCGTTCTGGTGTACGGTCAGATGAACGAACCGCCCGGAGCGAGAATGAGAGTTGGTCTGTCTGGTCTGACGATGGCGGAGTATTTCCGTGATGTGGAAGGTCAGGACGTACTGCTCTTCATTGATAACATATTCAGATTTACACAGGCAGGTTCTGAGGTTTCGGCTCTGCTGGGACGTATGCCATCTGCCGTTGGCTATCAGCCCACACTGGCGACCGAGATGGGTGCTTTGCAGGAGAGGATAACCTCCACCAACAAGGGTTCTATCACTTCGGTACAGGCAGTTTACGTGCCTGCGGACGACCTGACTGACCCCGCACCTGCTACCACATTCGCACATCTGGACGCTACTACGGTACTTTCGAGAAGCATAGCTTCGCTGGGTATATTCCCCGCAGTTGACCCGCTGGAGTCCACCTCGCGCATACTGACCCCCGAAATAGTGGGCAATGAACACTATCAGGTGGCAAGACAGGTGCAGTCGATACTTCAGAGATATGTTGAACTTCAGGACATCATCGCCATCATGGGTATGGACGAACTTTCCGATGAAGATAAGCTGACAGTATCGAGAGCGAGAAAGATACAGCGTTTCCTGTCACAGCCTTTCTTTGTGGCAGAACAGTTCACAGGCTATCAGGGCAAGTATGTTCCTCTTAAGGAAACCATACGCGGCTTCAAGGAGATAATCGAGGGCAAGCACGATGACCTGCCTGAGTCGGCGTTCCTGTTTGTGGGCACAATAGACGAAGCTGTGGAGAAGGCGAAGAAGTCCGCCGAAGAAGAATAACGAAAGGCGGCGGCTATGGCAGTTTTCAAGTTAAAGGTGCTGACCCCCGAAAAGGTATTCTTTCAGGACGATACCGAACAGCTGGTGGCGAAGACGACCACAGGATATGTGGGTATACTGGCAAATCATTCGCCGTATGTGGCAAGCCTTGTGCCTGCTGAGATGAAGATAAAGATCGATGGTGCATTCCGTTCGGCGGCGATCTCTGACGGCGTTGTAAAGGTATCTGAGGACGGTAGTGTAACGGTGCTTACCTCAGCGGTGGAATGGTCTGATGAGATAGATGTAGCCCGCGCCCAGCGCTCCAAAGAGAGGGCTGAGAAACAGCTCAAAGCGCAGACCAGCCGCACAGAGTTCGACCTTGCGGAAAGACAGCTCAAAAGGGCAGTCAACCGTCTATCTGTTGCGGGCAAAAAATAGCAATACAAAAGCCGATGCGCAGTGCATCGGCTTTTATCATTATTAAGGTCATTCAAATTTTACGCCTTCTTTGCGCAGTTCACCCAGCCATTGACTGTCGATCTCGTGTATATCGGTGATCTCTACGCTTTTAACATTGCCGTTCTTGTCATAATGGTCGATACTTGACAGACTTTCAATGAAGTAATTGTAGACATAAAAACTGTTATCACCCGTATTGCTCTCATATACCTCATATGAAGTTATGTCATCTGATAAAGTTATCTTACTGCCTGCCAGCGTCCACCGTTCGCCCTTGTATTTCAGACCTTTTCCGAGAAGAACATCTATCTTGCCCTGTATATCGACTGTTGCAGACTTCGCAGGTGCGACACTGTATGTATCTTTCAGCCTGTCTATGGTGTAGAATTTTCCGTTGTACAGCACATATGACATATAGGATACAGTTCGCACATTTTCAATATAATTTGCGATGTCCATACGGTAGTCATTTCCGTAGCGCATATACTGCGTAAATGTCTTGCTCCCATCGTCATTCTGAGTCACGGTCTGAATGGCATATCCGCCCATGTCTGCCAAAGATCTGTGGAATACCCAGTTATACGTTCCGTAAACCATTGTTCCCAGCTTTTTTATGCCCTTGACATGCGCCGCTATCTTGACCACATCAGACACATTTATTATAAAGTTATTATTGATATCGGTACGCGCTAAATTCTCACCGAATAACTTGCGTTTGCCTTCCAGATATGCGCTTGCCATAACAGTGTCACTCACATTGATCTTGCCGTCAAGGTTGACATCACCGTACTTTCCGACATCCAGACCGTCTGTTATGTGGGCGGGATCAAGTTTACCCGCATTCGCAGGTATCGCCATTGAAAGCGCCATAACTACCGATGTCAGAAATACTGCAATTTTTCTTTTTCTCAAATCCAAAACCTCGTTTTAATTATTTGCGTTCCCAAGTTCCGACCAGTCCCATGCTTCGCCGCCGTCATCGGGGGTGTCATCGTAGGAAACACTGCCGATGCCCGTTATTCTGAATGTCACGCTCAGCGAATCATAGAAACTGAGTTCGTTCACATCTATGGCGGCATCATCGGCATCGTTCAGCATCAGGTTCGCTATCTCGATGCGGTAACAGTTGTCTTCTTCATCAAGGTTGCCGTACCTCACCTTAGCGGGGTCAAAATCGACTTCCCAGCCGTCAGCTTCAATGCTGACCAGCTCAACATTTATCTCATCACCGTGATATCTGCCCTTGATTTTCTTGTTGATGCCCGCATTTTCGCCGTCTTCAAGGAAACCCTCCAGCTCGTTGCCGTCAGCCGACAGAGTGCCGTCCAGCAGTCCTGTGATATCTACGCACAGCATGGTCGCACCCTCAGCACCCTTGAGATACTTTGAACCGTCCCAGTATTCTTCAAACTGCAAACTCTCGTTCAGTCCCGCGTCATCACGCGCCTGTATGCTGTTTCGTGTGATGCTGACTGTGTATGTGCCGTCAGCAGTGACATCTGCATCAACGCCGAAAGACGGCTGACCGAGATATCCCTGACCGTTCCAGTTGCCCCAGTTCATATCCTTGTCGGCAAACATCAGGAAAGCATTATATCCCTCAAAAGTTTCGTCAGCATTGTTTGGGTCGGCAGGCAGCTGCTTTACGCCCTTTACGTATGCGGCTATCAGCGATACATCGGTGACATTCACTTTGCCGTCACTGTTGACATCTGCTGCCGCAATGCTCTCCTTGTCAAGCATTTTTACCGTCTTTACATGGGCTGCCGTCTTAGCTATATCGGTGACATTTACGCTGCCGTCACCGTTTACATCGCCCCTGATATTTTTAGCTGCTGCTGCGCTGACTGTGCCTGTCAGCATCAGTGCGGCTGCGGTGATGAATGCTGCTGTTTTATTCATAGGTAAGACCTCCGTTATTTTTGTGTGGTTATCCCGCTGACACCACAATAAACGATGTTATATTGGAACTTGAAATAGTTGGCGGTTATCCTTCCCCCCCCCCGCCTACGGCGGGGGGAAGGATAACATCAACTCATTGTTTCCGCGATATATAGGCATTTTTGTGTGATGTGTTAAAGGGATAACCATATTTTTTTTGCCAATACTGTTCCGCTGACGGGTCAGCGGAAAGACTGTATTTTCAATTTAGACACTGCAAAGATGCACTATATTAATAATTATACTACAAAGGTGTGCGGTTGTCAACCACAGCAGTTTTCGGCACAGTCATGGCGGTGGAAGATAATATCATCAAGCGCACTTTACAGTGCCGCAGCATCGGGGTATCGTACAGGTATAACGCCGCGCTTTGTCAGAAGATCTCTGCGTAAGGCGGCAAAATGTTTCAGGTCACGGTGCGGTGTTTCAGCGTGTAAAAGTCAGCAGAATACAGGTGAAAAAATTAATATTTAATTTGCAATATCTCCGTTGACAAATCCATTAAAATCGTGTATCATTATATGATATTATAAGTATATTTTATGACTTTGTGGGAGGTAATGTTATGCTCGATACTAACGCAAACAGCAAGTTCGGAAAAGAAGGTCTTACCTTTGACGATGTGCTCCTTATTCCCGGTGAAAGTGACTGCACACCCGATATGGTCGATATCCACACACATCTTACTAAGGATATCGTTTTGAACACACCTATCATGACCTCTGCGATGGATACTGTTACAGAGTCCAAGATGGCTATAGCAATAGCGCGTGAGGGCGGTATAGGCATCATTCACAAGAATATGACCATTGCACAGCAGGCTGAGGAAGTAGATAAGGTAAAGCGTTCGGAGAACGGCGTTATAGTCAACCCATTCTCGCTGACCGCCGACAGGACTGTCGAGGAAGCGGACAAGCTGATGGGCAAGTATAAGATATCGGGCGTGCCGATAGTTGATGAGAACGGCAAGCTGGAAGGTATACTGACCAACAGAGATCTGCGTTTCATCACTGATTTCTCCATAAAGATAGGCAAGGTAATGACAAGGGAGAACCTTGTTACTGCCCCTGTTGATACCGATCTTGACGGTGCCAAGAAGATACTTATGCAGCACAAGATCGAGAAGCTGCCGCTGGTAGACGGTGACGGCGTTCTTAAGGGTCTTATCACCATAAAGGACATTGAAAAGGCTGTTCAGTACCCCAATTCTGCAAGGGATCAGAAGGGCAGACTGCTCTGCGGTGCTACCGTCGGCATGACACAGGATATTCTTGAAAGAGCGGGCGCACTGATAGATGCACAGGCTGATATACTGGCTCTTGACTCGGCACACGGTCATTCAAAGAACGTTATCGAGTGCCTGAAGAAGCTGAAATCCAACTTCCCGAACGTACCCGTTATCGCAGGCAACGTTGCAACTGCTGAGGCTGCAAGGGCGTTGTGCGAGGCTGGCGCTGACGCTATAAAGGTCGGCATCGGACCAGGATCTATCTGCACTACAAGAGTTGTGGCAGGTATCGGCGTACCTCAGATAACTGCTGTATATGACGCTGCATGTGCTGCTGCTGAGTATGGCATACCTGTTATCGCTGACGGAGGCATCAAGTATTCGGGCGATATCGTAAAGGCTCTGGCGGCAGGCGCAAATCTGGTAATGCTGGGTTCACTGCTGGCAGGCTGTGAAGAGGCTCCCGGTGAAACAGAGATATATCAGGGAAGACAGTTCAAGGTATATCGCGGCATGGGCTCTATGGCTGCTATGGCTAAGGGTTCTAAGGACAGATACTTCCAGACCAACTCCAAGAAGCTGGTACCTGAGGGCGTTGAGGGTCGTGTTGCTTATAAGGGCCCTGTTTCAGACACAATCTTCCAGCTGGTAGGCGGTATCAGAGCAGGGATGGGTTACTGCGGCTGCCATACTATCCCCGAACTGGGCGAAAAGGCAAAGTTTGTACGCATCACAGGCGCAGGTCTTAAGGAAAGCCACCCACACGACATCTACATCACTAAGGAAGCGCCCAACTATTCGGCAACTTCGGGTCTGTAATTTAACAGAGATCTACAAGGCAGAGTTTTGGCTCTGCCTTTTTTTGCATATTACGTTGCGTTTTATACAAAATGTGAGATCTTTATTGACATAAGAGTAAAAATAGGTTAAAATAGTATAGAGAAAAAGACGGAAGGAGTTGACATATGCTGCCATTTATTCAGACTGCCTATCTGTTTGCTTTGGGAAGCATGATAGGCTGGGTGCTGGAATTTTTCTACCGAAAGTTTTTTGACCCTGTGAATGTTGAGCGCAAGTGGCTCAATCCGGGATTTCTGACAGGACCGTATCTGCCGCTTTACGGTTTTGCACTGCTGCTGCTGTTCTGGCTGCGGCGGCTGGAGAACATTCTGCCGATAAATGACGGGCGGCTGCGCAAGCTGGTGCTGTTCCTGATAATGGCGGCTTGCATAACGGCGCTGGAATACTTCACGGGGCTGATATTCATTCTCAAGCTGAAAATAATGCTGTGGGATTATACGCAGTTTTGGGGGAATATCAAGGGCATCATCTGCCCGATGTACAGCTTTTTCTGGCTGGTGCTGAGCGTTGGCTATGTATTTGTGCTTGACCCGCCCATCACAAGCACCGTGAAATATCTGACAGACAACTTGCAGTTCACGTTTTTTGTGGGGCTTTACTACGGTGTGTTCTTTATCGACCTTGCAATATCCATCAACAACATCGTCAATATTGCAGAGTTCGCCCGCGAACATAACATAATCGTCAAGATAGACGAACTGAGGGCGCAGATAGAATCTTTCCGCGAAAAGACGAAAGGCGTTTCACATTTCTTCGTCCCGCTGAGATTTTCCGATACACTGCACAACAGCCTTGAAAGATACCGTGAGTTCCGCGAGAATTTCTCGGTGGGTGCGCTGCGCGAAAATCTGAAAGTCGAGAATATCAGAGAAAACATCAACAAGAATATCGACAAGATAAAGAAAAAATAATCGTGGTTATCCCGCTGACACACCACAAAAACGGCGGTTTTACAGAACTTAAGGTGGCTTGCGTATATCTTTCCCCCGCCTGCGGCGGGGGAAAGATATACAACGCTCAATTATCCTTTTGTTTACAGCATTTTAAGCTGGTGTGCTAAAGGGATAGACATAAAAATAATAGATAAAACTCCTGTCCTCACGCGGGACAGGAGTTTTTTGCGGCGTTGCAAATGAAAAGTGCGTGTTCGGAAATTTTCCGCCACGCACTTTTTTTACTTTATTATCTGTATCGTTATCAGATACGCTGCGGTACGTATGAATGCCGCAAATACCATCGCGAAAGCCGATGTGCCTGTGAGAAGCTGGCTTATCCAGAAAACTTCGTTGCAGCTGATGGGGTGCAGGTCATCACCGATGCGCTGGCGGCGTGTGACATGACCATTCCTGCTTTCATTGCCGCCCAGCTGAATGTCAAGTGCGCCTGCTGCCACTGCCATAGTGCAGCCCGAATTTGGGCTAGGCGAATGTCGCTTGTCGCGGGCGTATATCTCGGCTGCGTTTTTCCTGTCCAGTCTGAGGAAAGCCGCATCTGCACGCATGAAAGCTGCTGCAAGTCTTGCAGGCAGGAACATCACTACATCGTCCAGCTTCGCGGCGACTCTGCCAAAGTACAGGTGTTCTTTGTCCTTGAATCCGACCGTGTTATCCATTATATTGACAACTCTGCAAAAAACTGCGCCCAGTCCGCCGAAAATACATGCCCAGAACATCGGTGCTACCACGATATCCACCACGTTTTCGGAAGCTGCCTCTACTGCACATTTTGCGCATTCGGCGGTGCTCAGGTCATCGATATCGCGGTCTGTCAGCTTTTTGAGATAGCGGCGGGTGCTGCTGATATTATCAGTCCTGACACCGCGATAAACGCCCAGCAGACTGCGGCGCATATCTCTGCCCGATATCGAGAACCAGCAAAGCAGACCCTCCATGATGATGCCGACAACTACATTCAGCTTATAGCAAAGCAGCAGCAGCGCCACGCTTATGCCCATACATATCAGCAGTGTCATAGCCACCAGCATTATGCCCGCCATATTCTGGGCTTCAGGTGATTCGAGATAAGCGTTTTTGAGTATATTTTCCAGCTTTGCCACAAGGCGTTTGACCATATTGACGGGGTTCATCGAGCCGCCTGCATCGCCAAGCATCATATCCAGTGCAAAGCCCAGCGCCAGTGCGCACAGGGAATTCATTATCATCATAGGCTTGTTCTCCTGTTAGTACAAAAATAGCTTTACACATTATTATAGCATATTTTTCTCCCGATTTCAAGCCCTTTAGGGCGATATAAGTCAAAAAGCTGCCGCTGCGGGGCGAAGTTTTCAACTTTTTGCGGTCATCGATGTTGAAAAAACGGCTGCCCGACAGATGCCCGCAGAGAAATAAAAAAGCCGCAGCGTCCAATGCTGCGGCTCATTCTTATAGATTTACTGGTCATTGACATTCTCAGCGCCCTTGCCCAGTGCAGATGCGTGTTTTATCTCGCCTTCTGCCATGAAAGTGCCGAGTATATAATTGTTCATGATATTGTTATCTTCGTTCATTATCTTTTCGCCGTCTATGTAAAGTTTGGTGACAGCTGTCTGACCGTCAGGCGCTCTGCCGAAGACCATCTCATACTCTTCACCGTCAGCGGTAGTGCCTGTGAAAGTGACCTTGTTGGTGCTGAAGTCGAACCACCATTTGGTCTTCTCGAAATAGTTGTCGAAAGCCTCACTGTAACTCTTGCTTTCCAGCTTGATGTCTTTATCCAGCTTGAAATCGTAGTTTGAGTGTGAAGTTATGAAAACTCTGCCCACCGCGTAAAGCACCAGACCTATCGCTATGATGATGACGAACTTTATAACAGATGCGAGTCCGTGACCTACCAGACTGCGGTTTTTCTGCTTGCCGCTGCCTGCAACTGTCTGGAACGGCTGCTTGTTTCTGTCTTTTCTGGGGTCGTAGTTTTCTGGCAGATGTTCCCGCCTTGCCTTTGCTGTGCCGTAATTCGGGTCGAGTTTGTCCATCTGTCTGCCCGAACGGTTGGCGGCATAAGGAGTCTGTGTGCGTATACGGCTGCCTGTCAGACCGTCATTATTGTTTGCATTTGTGAAACTGCTCTGATTTTTCAGTTCAGAACCTCTGTAAGCGGGCATGACTTTGCCGCAGCCGGGGCAAATTTTTGCTGTGCTCTCAACGCTTGCGCCGCAAAATCTGCATTTTATATTCATTTATATACTACCTTACCTTTCCTTTGCAGCAGGGTCAGATATATCTGATAACGCCAACGACTTTTCCGAGGATATCCACGCTGTCAACGATTATGGGTTCCATGTGGTCATTTTCGGGCTGCAGCCTGAAATGTCCGTCCTCTTTGTAAAAAGTC
The DNA here is from genome assembly GCF_000178155.2 of Hominimerdicola alba 8. Lineage (GTDB taxonomy): Bacteria > Bacillota > Clostridia > Oscillospirales > Ruminococcaceae > Hominimerdicola > Hominimerdicola alba_C. Next base: position 149,110 of record NZ_ADKM02000018.1, on the reverse strand, counting down.
TTCACCGTAGCGTCCTGACCGTCTACCATAGCCACGACTATCTCGCCGTTTGATGCAACGGGTGTCTGTTCGACAACTACCAAATCTCCGTCAAGTATAGCCGCATTTATCATCGACTCGCCCCTGACTTTAAGCGCGAACAGGGGAGAACTGTAATTCCTTGCAGGCTGAAAGCTGATATATTCGCTGACATACTCGATAGCGGTTATGGGTGTGCCTGCTGTAACAGTGCCTACCAGCGGTATAAGCATGCCGCTGCCGCCCACCAGCCTGATGGCGCGGTTCTGGTTATCGCCCTTTTCAAGAAAGCCCTTGTCAGTCAGGCTTTTGATGTACCTGTGTGCGGTCGATGTGGATTTGAACCCGAAATAGTTGCACACCTCGCGCACCGTCGGAGGATAACCCTCTTCGACCCTCGATTTGATAAATTCAAAGACCTTGCGCTCGTTCTCGGTGACTTTCATTGGTATCCCTCCTTAATCGGCGGAATTCAGCCTTTTTGCCAGTTTCTTTGCAAGTTTGTAAACATCGCCGCATCCTAAGGTGATGACGATATCGCCCTGCTGTTTGTTTTTTATGATATAGTCGATACATTCATCGAAATTCTTTTCCTTCTGTTCAGCGGTCTGCTTATCGACCACATGATGCGGAGTGTTGAACCATACTGCGTTCTTTGTTTTAGCGCCCAGCATCTCGGTATAGATGCCGTGTTCGTTCTTTTCGCGGCTGCCCATGATATCGGTGATGACCGAGATATCAGCTATTTCCAGCGCTCGTGCGAAATCGTCCATCAGTATCTCTGTGCGCGAATAGGTGAAAGGCTGGAAAACTGCCCACACTCTGTTGAAGTCCAGCCCCTTAGCGGCTTTGAGCGTAACAGCTATCTCAGCGGGGTGATGCGCATAGTCATCGACTATCGTTATGCCGCCCACCTTGTCTATCAGCTGGAAGCGTCTTATAGCGCCGTGAAAAGCGGCAAGACCTTTTGCCGCGTCCTCAAAGCTAAGACCCGAATACCTTGCGGCGGCTATGGCGGCAAGAGCATTCACCACATTGTGGTCACCGGGAACATTTATCTCCATCTCGGCGGCAGGTTCGCCCTTAAAGAACACCCTGAACTTTGTCACAAGCCCCTGCTTGCTTATTATCTCGGCAGAATAGTCATTCTTTCTGTCCCAGCCGAAACTGATAAGTTCCTTGCCCGAAATGCCCTCCAGCGATTTGCGGGTGTTGGCATCATCGCCGTTGAATATGACAGCTTTTGTCGCCATATCAGCAAATGTATGAAAACTCTTTATGATATTTTCGATATTCTTGAAATATTCCAGATGGTCTGCATCAACATTGAGTATTATAGCCACATCAGGGAAAAGTTTCAGGAAATGATCCTGATACTCGCAGGCTTCACACACCATGCTATCGGACTTGCCCGCTCTGCCCGAACCGCCTATACTCGGCAGTTTACCGCCGATGACACAGCTTATATCCTCGCCCGCATCGACAAATATCTCAGTCAGCATCGAGGAAGTGGTGGTCTTGCCGTGAGTGCCGCAGACGCACAGTGCATTTGAGTACCAGCCTGTTATGACACCCAGTATCTCCGCACGCTCACAGACTATGGCATCGCTTGCTTTTGCGGCGATAAGTTCGGGATTATCAGCCATTATAGCGGCTGTGTATATGATAAGTTCAGCGCCCTCGATATTCTCAGCCTTCTGTCCTAAGAATACCTTTATGCCCATCTTGCGCACAGCATCGAGCGTTTCTGTTTCATTGTTGTCAGAACCCGTTATCTCGTATCCCTTTGAATGGAATATCTGCGCCAGCGGGTACATGCCCGAACCGCCGATACCTATAAAATGTACACGTTTTATTTTATCAAGAACCTCTTCTGTAAGAACAGAACTCATTGAGATGCTCTCCTCTCTTCATGTTGATATCAAAATACTTATTCTATTTTATTATACTACATTTTTTCAGAAAAATAAAGACCTTTTCAGAATATTTTTTCGATTTTGCGGCAAAAATATTTTTGCAGACAAAAATCATCTGCCCGCCCGTAGTGTGAGCGGGGCAGGCGGTCAGCGTAAACTCAGTATGACTGCCCGCTTGTCCTGCCGACTTTACGGACAGACAGAGAAGAGGGAAAATTTATGGAGATAACAGGCGTAAAGATAAGGAAAGTACTTGAACATGGGCGTTTGCGTGGGATAGTCAGCGTGACTTTTGATGATGTGTTCGCAGTGCATGATATTAAAATAGTGCAGGGCGAACACAGGCTGTTCGTTGCCATGCCCAGCAGACGCGATGAAAACGGCGTTTTTCGCGATATCGTACACCCTATCACACCATCTGCGCGTGAGAAGATAGAAACGCAGGTGCTTGACGCATTTATGGAGGAACAGCTCAGGCGCGGTAAAGTGCAGTAAATAGAAAGCGTATATCGCCCCGAAAGTCAGTCAGACAGCGGCTCGGCTGAAAGACTGATGCTTCTTTGCTTTGCGAAAACGTTACCATTCTTTTAATAATGGGATTTGTTAAGAAAAGTATAGTTTTTACTATTCAAATAATAATCACTTGTGCTATAATTAATAGGATTTCAAATCTCGGCTGTCGGACACATCGCTGTATATAACAGGCATTGATAGTATTTCAGGGGAGTATCCCACCGTATGGGGGATAATAGCGATATTCCTTAAAATTCAGACAAGATCTGGTCACAAGACCCATATACCAAAGGAACTGCGACCTTATACTGTGAATTTAAAAAGTCGTATCGCTATAAGCGGTGTGCCCGAAAGACAGCTGAATAACATGATACAAACGGTATTATCGTAAAGGAGGAAGAATATGTTCCAGCTGAAATGGCTGTGGGTTAACATGAAAGAGAGCCGCGCGGCATACATAGCGGCACTGGTGCTTTCGATAGCCTGCAACGGACTTTACATAACAGCACCCTATTTCCAGTCAAGGATAATAGATACATTCATCTCGAACGAGAACGCGGCGGCTAATCTGCGAGATCATCGTGATCTGCTGATATGGCTGATAGCAGGCATGATAGGCTTCACTTTTCTGCGTACCTGCATGCAGTATGCCTGCAACATGTACTATGAGAAGGCATCGCAGGGCATGGTCTACAAGATAAGGACTCACCTTTTCCGCAAGATAGAAAATCAGGATATGGATTTCTACGACCGCTACCGCACAGGCGACCTTATGACAAGGCTGACAGGTGACCTCGACATGGTGCGGCACATGGTATCTTGGGTAATAAAGGGCTGTGTCGAGAGCATAGCGCTGTTTCTGGCGAGCATGATATACTTTTTCACCATCGACTGGCGCACTGCGCTGTGCATACTGGCGATGACTCCTGTCATTTTCTTCGTGACAAGGCTGTTCTCGCGCCATGCGGGACCTGCTTACCGCAAGGTCAGGGAAACTTCATCGGCGCTGAACACTGCGGCGCAGGAAAATATCTCAGGCAACCGCGTGGTAAAGGCGTTCGCAAAAGAGGACTACGAGATAGAGAAATTCCGCATGCGCGATGAAGAATACCGCTCTTCAAACATAAAGGCGGCTATGGTGTGGCTGAAATATCACCCGATAATCGATGTTGCGGCAGGTGCGCTCAGTGTGATACTGCTGCTGTGCGGCGGATATTTCATGATACAGCAGCACCTCACTATGGGTCAGTATGTGGCTATTTCGGGACTTCTCTGGGCGGTCAGCAACCCCATGAGGAACATGGGCAACTATGTCAATGACTTCCACCGCTTTATGGCATCGGCAAGCAAGGTCATCGAGATATACTATGAAGCGCCCCGCATAGTTGACCGCGTGGACGCTGAGGACACCGAAGAAAAGCTGAGGGGCGAGGTGGAGTTTAAAAATGTTACATTCTCCATCGGTGACAAGAAGATACTTGATAATATCAGCTTCCACATCAAGCCGGGTGAAACTGTGGTCATCATGGGCGAAACGGGAAGCGGCAAGACTTCGCTGATAAACCTTATACCCAGATTTTTCGACTGCGACAAGGGCGAAGTGCTGGTTGACGGTCTGAATGTGCGCATGCACAAACTTCACACGCTGAGAAGCAGTATAGGCATAGCCACACAGGACGTTCTGCTGTACTCGGATACTATCGACTCCAACATAGCCTACGGCGACAGCGAACTGGAAGAGGAGTATGTCCGCAGGTGCGCTGAACTGGCGGCGGCAAGCGATTTCATCGAGAAACTGCCGATGAAGTACGATACCATAGTCGGTGAGCGCGGCGTGGGTCTTTCGGGCGGTCAGAAACAGAGGATATCGCTGGCAAGGGCAATAGCCATCAAGCCGAAAGTGCTGATACTCGATGATACCACTTCGGCAGTGGATATGGAAACCGAGCATTACATACAGCAGAGTCTTGGCGGCGGTCTTGATTTTGAATGCACTAAAATAATCATCGCCCAGAGGATATCTTCCTCAAAGAACGCGGATAAGATAATCATTCTGCAAGACGGCAAAATAGCCGACATGGGCACACATGATGAACTGATAAGGCGCGAAGGCTACTACAAACAGATATACGAACTTCAAAGCGGCATAAACTGCAAGGCTGAAAGCGGGGTGGGGGCATAATGGCAAGAAATAAATACGATGAGGACGAACAGCTTGAAGCGCCCTTCGACTTTACGCACCTTAAGCGTTCCTACGTGTACATAAAGAAGTATCAGGGCAAGATGGTGCTTTCGCTGGTGCTTAGCATGGCGGCGGCAGTTTTCGGGCTGGTGGGACCTCTGCTGACACAGCGGGCGCTGGACAAGACCATTCCCGAAAAGAACGTGAAAGAACTGATGCTGCTGGGCTTCGGTCTGCTGGGGTTCAATCTGGCGGCTACGATACTCGGCAACATACGCGGCAGGATAATGACCGTCGTGGGGCAGAACATAATCTTCGATATACGCGAAGACCTCTTCGCACACCTGCAAAAACTGCCTTTCACCTATTACGATGACAGACCTCACGGCAAGATACTGATACGTGTCATAAACTACGTGAACTCGGTGTCGGATATGCTTTCAAACGGCATAATAAACTTCGTCATGGAGATACTGAACATGGTGTTCATACTGGTGTTCATGCTGATGGTAAGCCCTAAGCTGACACTGGTGGCACTGTCGGGTCTGCCGATATTCATGCTGGTGATGTTCGCCATAAAGAAACAACAGCGCCGCGCATGGCAGGATGTTTCAAACAAGTCCTCGAACATGAACGCCTATTTGCAGGAGAATATCGTTGGCGCAAGGATAACGCAGGTGTTCACCCGCGAGGAAGAGAACGCCGAGATATACGACCAGCTGAACGGCAAGTACCGCAAGGCGTGGATGCGGGCGGTAAAGTTCTCGAACCTTGTGTGGCCTGCCACCGATAACATCTCAACGCTGATAAGGGCGGCACTGTTCGTGATAGGTCTGCTGGTGATGCCGCAGGGCGCGGTATCGCTGGGTGTGCTGGCGGCTATGACAGGCTATGCGAGCCGTTTCTGGCAGCCTATAATGAACATCTCAAACATAATGAACAACTTCATCAACAACATAGCTTACCTCGAACGTATCTTTGAAACGCTGGACGAACCTGTGACCATCACCGATAAAGAGGGCGCAGAGGAACTGGGCGAGATAACAGGTCAGGTCAGCTTTGAGGACGTTACTTTCGGCTACGAAAAGGGTATCAACGTGCTGGAACATATCTCCTTTGATGTCAAGGCAGGGGAGAGCGTTGCGCTGGTAGGACCGACAGGTGCAGGCAAATCCACCATAGTTTCGCTGATATCGCGCTTTTACGATATCGAACATGGGCGCATAACTGTTGACGGCGTGCCTATATCAGATGTAACGCTGAAGTCGCTGAGAAGTCAGATGGGCATAATGCTTCAGGACAGCTTCATTTTCAGCGGCACGATACTCGACAACATTCGTTACAGCAAGCTGGACGCTACCGATGAAGAGGTACGTGCGGCGGCAAAGACTGTCTGCGCAGATGAATTTATCAGGCAGATGGAACAGGGCTACGATACCGAAGTCAACGAGCGCGGCAGTAAGCTGTCGGGCGGCGAGAAACAGCTTATCAGCTTTGCAAGGACTCTGCTGAGCGACCCGAAGATACTGGTGCTTGACGAAGCGACTTCCTCCATTGATGCTAAAACAGAAGCCCTCTTACAGCAGGGAATAAACCGCCTGCTAAAGGGCAGGACATCTTTCATAATTGCCCACAGGCTCTCGACCATACGCAACTGCGACCGCATAATGTATATTGACGAGAAAGGCATTCTCGAAAGCGGTAGTCACGATGAACTGATGGAAAAGCGCGGCGCTTATTACAAGCTGTACACTGCACAGTCAGCATGACCATTCCGCCGTACTCCCTGCATACGGCAAATACCTCAATAACACAACACCGCTTCGGCTTGCGCTGAGGCGGTGTTTTTCGCATATAAAAAGCCTCCGCACCCGAAGATGCAGAGGCTTCATTATTCAGCTTGTGTCAGCAGTATCGCAGGTATTAACCCTTTGTCAGACCCTCGATAGTGAAGGTAACAGACAGTTCCTTGCTGAACTTGAGGTTAGCAAAGTCGATGCCGGGATCGTCCTTAGTGCTGCCGTACTCGTTGTAGATCTCAATTCTGTAGCGGTTATTGTTGTCCTCGATGTTGCCATAAACGAACTTGGACTCATCAAAGTCAAGCTCAACGCCGTCAGCCTTGATGGAAGTTACCTTAACAGTCAATTCCTGACCTGTGTATCTGCCCTTGCCCATGATATCAGTGGTGGGGTCAGCATCGGTGAACTTCTTCTGAGTGCCCTTCTTGGTAGCTTCGCCGTCCCATGTCATTGTGCCGTCGCAGATACCTGTGATGTCAACGCAGAATACTGTAGCGCCCTCACTGGGGATTATCTCGCCTGTTGCTTCATCGCGGTAGATGCCTGCATCGTGTATACCCAGTTCAGCATCAGCCTCAACAGCAGGGTCGGGAGTTTCCAGCGACTCAGGGGTGATGGAAACAGTGTACTCGCCGTCGCCGTTGAGTATAGCATCAACGCCGTAAGCGCCCTTGTCAGCCGCAGATGTGCTGTGACCGTTCCAGTTGCCCCAGCCCCATGAAGAGTTGGTGAACATCAGGAATGCGTCGTAAGGCAGGTTCTCTACCTCAGCAGAAGTAGGATCGTTATCGGGATCCTGAGGTTCGTCAGCAGGCTTAGCATCCAGCTTCTTGATGCCCTTAACGTGAGCAGCTATCTTGGAAACATCGGTAACGTTGATCTTGGTATCGAAGTTAGCGTCAGCAGCTTCCTTCTGTTTGTCAGTAGTCAGCGCCTTAACGCCCTTAACGTGAGCAGCAGCCTTAGAAACGTCGGTAACGTTTATCTTGCCGTCACCGTTTACATCACCGATCAGTGTTTCGCCGTCGGTAGGCTGGTCATCGGAAGGCTCGGAAGGTTCGGAAGGCTCAGCCGCAGTGTTGAAGTCGTCCCACTTGGGAGCGGTATAGGTCTGCTTTTCGTGAGTTCCGTCAGCGACCTTTATCTTATCCTGTAAGTAAACATTCTCAGGTGAGGGGTTCAGTACAACGTGGTCAAGCTGGAATACAGCCTCACCGCTCTCGTCGTTGTTCCAGTCGTTCAGCCAGATCCTTGCGTTGGTATCTGTATCAGCGAAGAAACCGGGCAGAGTATCATTTGCGCCGTAGTCACCGGGCTGCTTTACAACGGTTATAGCATACAGACCGTCCTTGACCTTTACCAGAGAACCGGGCTTGATGAGATCAGCATAGCCGTCGCCGTCAGCGTCGGTGTAGTTGCCTGCATCGTCCAGCTGATAAGTCATGTTGGTGGACTCTACCTGATACCAGTTAGCTGAATCGCAGGAGAAGCCGATGCCGAAGCCCGACCAGTCGCGCTTAGCCAGCAGTTCTTCATTGCCCTTGATGAAGAAAGTAACGCCTGTTACGGTGGAGAGATCCCAGCAGTTGAGATCCTTTGAGGGCTTGTTGACATCTTCAAACTCACCGCAGAGATAGATGAAGTTCCTGTAAGCCCTTGCCTTTGAGTCCTCAGAAGCGGGAGCCTCATAGTAGCCGTCAAAATACTCAGCAGAAGCATCTATAACGAAGTCGCTGTAAACATTCTTTTCGAGAGTGGTGTCGTCCCATACGCTGAAAGTTACATCTATATAGTCATACTCCATGTTCTCGATGCCCTTGAAAGGATTAACGCCATCTTCCTTAGTTGAACCGAAGGAGTTGTAAAGTTCGATCCTCCAGTTGCCCTTGCCCTCAGGGTCGCCTGTAACGATCTTTGCATAATCGAGTGTAGTAGCAGCGTCCTTTTCGGGCTTTTCGAGGTTAGGAGCCTTAAGTACGGTGTTCTTTACCTTAGGGGTGCCGTCCTCCTTAGTATCGAGGGTGCCGTCATCCTTATATTTCTTGGTGACCAGAGTTACCTTTGAAACGCTTATGTTCATATTGGGGTACTGCTCGTAGATACCCTCCATATCGATGCAGAATACAGAAGCGCCCTTGCCCTTTACCTCAACACCGTTGCCTTCGTTGTCCTTAGGGGTTATGCGCAGTGTGTTTGTACCTCTCTTAACTTCTATAGAAGAAGACCAGTCCTGAGCGCCCCAGTCGCCTGATGCGAAAGCAGCCTTAGCTATAACAGGTGAGCCGTCCTCCTTGAGAAGAGTATCGCCCATCTTAAGATCAGCGGCATCTGCTGCCGATACAGGCAGTACTACCATCATGCTTGCTGCCAGAGCAGCTGCTGTCATGCCGGCGAAAAATTTCTTAAATCTCATTTCAAAATTCCTCCTTTAAAAATTCCGTATCCATATCGCGTTCAGAATTTAGTATCACACCCAAATTCCGATAGCATCATTATACATCATTAATACTTAAATGTCAAGAGTTTTTAGCAATTTTCATTAAATATTTATTGGCTTTGAGGAATATATCAAATTTGTACAGAAAGAGAAAATTCTTATACCCTGTAAACGTTCACATGCAAAAAAACGGGGCGACCGTTAAATGTCGTCCCGTTTATGGATATCATCTGTTCAGCTGTAATAAACTGTTATCAGAGTTTCTTGATGCCCTTTACCTGAGCGGCTATCTTGGAAACATCAGTTACGTTTACCTTGCCGTCTAAGTTTACATCAGCCGCAGCTGCGAAGTTTGCATCGAGCTTTTTGATGCCCTTAACGTGAGCCGCAACCTTTGAAACATCGGTAACATTTACCTTGCCGTCGCCGTTTACATCGCCCATCATACCGATATCATCGGAGATGCCTGTTTCGTTGATGACGATGGTGATGGAGTTGGTAGCAGTGCCGTTTGCATTGCGTACAGTTACTACTACAGTACCCATATCCTTTATAGACAGCTTGCCGTCGTTGTTGATGGTAGCTATCTCAGGCTTATCTACCGACCACTTAAGAGTGTCAGCCGCTTCACTGCCGTCAGCGGTGGTCTGCTTGCAAACCAGCTGGTAGCTGCCTATCTTCTTGGCGATGGTCACCTTGTTTTTGAGGTCGATACCGCTGTCGTTCTGGAAGCTGAGTGCTGCTGCGACCTTAGAGTTGTCAACGAAGATGACATAGCTCTTGTTGTTTTCAGCGTATGCCTGTGCAGTAGAACCCTCTGTGCCGTAGAGTGTTATCTTGCCGTTGGAACTGTTGAAGACATTCTTGCCCAGTTCAACTGTGCCGTTGGTACCGAAATCAACATATTCAAGGTGGTGGCAGTCGTGGAAAGTATTGTCCTCTATCTTCTTTACATTGTCTGTCAGTATTGCGTTCTTAAGGAATATGTTTGCTGCGCAGGAGTAAGAAGACATGGTGGTAACGCTGTCGGGCAGAGTATAGCTGTCGCCCTGCTTGCGTACAGGTCTTGCCAGCAGTTCGGACATATCCTTGTTGTAGAGGATACCGTCAACGCTCTTGTAGTTGGGGTTGTTCTCATCAACATTTATAGCTGCCAGAGGTGTGTAACCCTTTTCAGTCACTTCTTCCTCCTTGATGTAGATGTTGAACATCGAGAGGTCGAGAGATGTAGCAGATGCAGGGAAGTTGATGGTCTGCATGCAGTAGTTGTTCTTGAAAACAGTGCTGCCGATGAGAGTCAGGCTCTCAGGAATGGTGTATTCGCCGTCATCAGCGTCCTTAGCGCCAAGTGTGTGCAGGTAGTAGCAGTTGTTGAATGCGCTCTTGCCCAGCTTTACCAGAGTGTCCTTAGGCAGGTAGCAGGTCTTAAGTGTCACACACTCGCTGAAACAGCTTTCAGGTATCTCGATTATGTTTGAAGACGAGAAATCAGCAGTTTCGAGTACCTTGTTCTTGTAGAAGGCATTTGAGTCGATGAATATGGCAGAACCGTCATCGGGTGTGCCTATAACGACATTCTTGAGTGCGTCCTCCGCGAATGCGCTGGACTTTATCCTCAGCAGGCTGCCGGGGAATGTTGTAACATCGCCGCTGTCTGTAGAAGAAAATCTTTCAAGTGCGGTGCAGTTAGCAAATGCGCTTGAACCTATCTCGGAGAGCGAGGAATTGTCTTCCCACTTGACTGCTTTCATAGAAGTACACTTGTGGAAAGCGTTTGAACCTATCTGTGCAACGTTGCGTGGTATGAAAGCATCTTCCAGTGCCGAGCATTCTTCAAAAGTAGAGCTCTGGATTATGGTGATGTTTGAGAATGCAGTCTTGCCCGAAGGAGTGGTAGGCATGTGCTTGAGCGATGTGCATCCCTTGAATGCGGAAGAACCCACCTGAGTGATGGTGTCGTTCATGATAACTTCTTCAAGGTTGGTACACTTCTCAAAAGCAGATGTATCAACGGTGGTAACTTCACCGAGGAATGTTATCTTATCAAGTGATGTGTCGTTCTTGAATGCACTGTTCTGTATTACCTTAACGCCCTTCGGCATAGATATGGTGTTGTTTGCGTTGCCGCCTACGTTTGAACCCAGCAGGTTTGTGCAGTCGCTGAAAGAGTTCTTGCCCACAACGGCGAACTGCGAGTCATCGGTAAAGTTTATGTACTTGAATGCAGAGCACTTCTGGAAACCGCACTGCTGTACGCCGCCGAGCGAAGCAGGGAACTGGAATGTGTACGCCAGCTTGCTTGTGTTGGAAGGTGTCAGTGTTTCAAGTGCGGTACACTCGTTGAATGCGTAGTCATAGATAGTACCCAGATCTTTGGAAACCACTACATCTTTAAGTGAAGTACACTTCTGGAAAGTGTATTTCGGTATAGCGGTTATCGCATCAGGTACAGTGATATCCAGCAGAGAATAGTCGTTCTCAAAAGTGTACTCGCCCATTTTGGTAAGAGGGCTGATGTCTGCATGGGTCAGACCTACGCAGTTGCGGAAAGTTTCAGAGGCAAGTTCGGTCCATGTCGAGGGCAGAACTACCTTGTTCTTCAACTTAGCTGTATCAGACCTTGGGTACAGCGAGAGCACGATGTCGTTCTTGAATGCGGCAGTGCCGACCTCTTCAAGAGTATCGGAAACTACGACTTTCTCCAGCTTGCTGCATCCTGCGAACGCGCTGCTGCCTATCTTGTCGTTGGCATCAGGCAGTTCAACAGATACCAGTGAAACGCAGTTTAAGAATGCGCCTGACATGATGTTCTCGCAGTGGGAATTTGCAGGGCTTGAACCGAAGTTGAAAGTGGTCAGCGAAGAACAGCCGCTGAAGCAGTTTGCAGGTATCCATGCACCGAGATCCGGCCATGTGAAGTTCTGCAGTGACTTACAGTTGTTGAACATGCCGTTTGTGCCGATCTTAAGTGTCATATTTCCTGCGGGCAGGGTGTTGTAGTTAAGACCCTTTACCGAAACTCTTACCAGCTTTTCGCAGTTAACAAAAGCAGAGTTGCCCAGCAGTGTCAGCCCGTCATTTGACTCGAACTCTACAGTTTCCAGCGAAGTACAGCCTGAGAACGCATTGTCGTTTATAGTGGATACAGATGCGGGCAGGTCAACATTTACCAGTGTGATGTTGCCGCTGAAAGCGTTCTTGCCGATGCTTTCCAGCGAATTGCCCATAGTGTAGGAGTTTATCTCCTTGCAGCTTGAGAAAGCGTTGTCGCCTATGGTGACGATGTTGGAGATATCCATTGTTGTTTCATTGGTACCCTGAAGTATGGAGCAGCCGCTGAATGCGCCGCTGCCTATCTCAGTGATGGTCGAGCCCAGCGAAACGGTCTGAAGATGAGGGCAGCTTGATGCGAAGTTGCTGCCTACCGCAGTAACGAGGTCGTCCTCAAAGTAGATGTGCGAAAGGTTGGGGTAAGTTCTGAGCGCCTTTTCGGAACCTGCGTTCAGTACTATCTTTCTGCCGCCCAGATTGCCTGCCAGACTTGTCAGCTGATCTCTCAGCCCGCTCATATCTATCCTCAGGTCTGTAGCACTTTCGTTAAGACCCAGATATGTGAAAAGGTTCTTTGGTGTCAGTGTGATGGTGCCGTCGTTCTCGATGGAAACAACAACATCGTCGATGGTTTCTTTGGTAGCAGCAGATGCAGTGATCGTAGCTGCGGGCGAGAAGTTGAATACCGTATTTGCAGGTACGCAGGAAGCTGTCATCAGCAGTGCGGCAACACTCGCCATGATCTTCTTTTTCATTTGTTTTTCCTCCTTAGAGATCTTGTTCGTTATTTTTAGTCAATACCGTTCCCTATAAACGGTTATAACTGTACAGAGTAATTATAACACATATTTTACAATTTTGCAATAGGTACGGCAATAAACATTTCAGACCCGCAGACTGTTTTAATTGGCATATATAACAGTTTACGCGCATATCATCTTAACAGGGAGGCGGTAAACATGACAGACATTCAGGGACGGCATAACGCCATAATGGAGAACCGCAGCAAGCTGATGCTGACAGGCGTGAACGATGTTGAGAGGTTCGATGAAAATGCGGTGGTGCTGTATACCCAGCTGGGCGAACTGACCATAAAGGGCGAAAAACTCCACATAAGCGAAATGAGCCTTGAAAGCGGCGAACTGAACATCGACGGCGAGATATCCGCACTGATATACGGTCAGCGCGATGCGGTGAGCAAGCTGGGCTTTTTCGGGAAACTTCTGCGATGAGCATTTTTGATGCGGCGGCACAGCTGGGTGTGTTCCCGTCAGGGACTCTGCTTGGTCTTGGGCTAGGTGCGCTTTCGGCGGCAGTGAGTCTGGAAAGGCGGCTTAAACGCCCGAAATGGCTGACATTCACAGGCGATATGTTCCTGACGCTGTTCTGCGCTTTTTGCATATTCATGCTCGGTGTGGGCATAGAGGGTCACCTGCGCTACCCGACATTCTGCGGTGCGGCGCTGGGCTTCTGCGCTGTGCGGGGGATACTTTATGCCGTAAAAAGAAAAAAATAGCCCGCATTCCCAAAGAATGCGGGCAAAACGTTTTAAGATATCACCATCATCGTCAAAGGCGGGAGCAAGCCCCCGCCCTACAGGGCATGGTATATGCACTCCCAAAAAGCCAAAAACACAAAGCAATAAACCATGCCAATAATTATGAATTATGAATTAAATTAACGCCTTGGTAAGACCCTCTCCGCGCCATTTCCATGTCGATGCCGTTCAGGACTTTTCGCTTGTCACAGCTCCACATGGGTGCGATAAGCTCCGACTTGTCGCCGTCACCTGTCAGCCGCTCTATAATAATGTGGGGCGGCAGAAGTTCCAGCTGGTCGCATATCAGCGATATGTATTCATCGCGCTCAAGCGCCCTGAATTCGCCGCGTGCGTACATATCCGCAAGGGCTGTGCCTTTCAGCACATGCAGAAGATGCAGTTTCACTGCATGTATATCCAGCTGACCGACCTGCCTTGCCGACTGCAGCATCATCTCGCGGCTCTCATTCGGCAGACCGTCTATAAGGTGTACACATACATTCACGCCGTTCTCCCGAAGAAGTTCGTACCCCCTCAGAAAATCCGCGTATGTGTGACAGCGGTTCATGGCAAGGGCAGTTTCGTCATATACGGTTTGCAGACCCAGTTCGACCGTAAGATAGGTCTGCTTTGCCAGACCGCCCAGCATGGCGGCTTTTTCTCTGTCGATACAGTCAGCGCGGGTGGCTATGCTGAGTCCCACAGCATTCTCCAGTGACATCGCTGCCGTGAACATCTCCCTGAGATAGCCCACATCTGCATATGTACTGCTTCCTGCCTGAAAATACGGTATGCAGGAGCCGTTCCGCCATTTCTTTTCCATCACAGCCCGAACCTCAGCGTACTGTGCTTCGATGGTGTCTTTCGGGTCGCCCGCAAAATTCCCGCTGAGTTTAGCAGAACAGAACTTGCACCCGCCCACGCCCTTGCTCCCGTCACGGTTTGGACAGCCCAGATCTAAGTTCAGCGGAACTTTGTAGACCTTTCTGCCAAAGCGCTTTTTTAAATAGTAGCTGTAGCTGTGATAGCGCTTGTTGTCGTCGGAATACGGAAACTCGTTCATCATTCTGCGGGAACGTCCGTAACAGGCGGCTCTGTGATGACAGGCTCAGTTTCGGAAGTTTCTGTGTCAGGCGGGTCGGTATCACTCACCGAACTGTCGGTAATGTCAGACTCAGTGGGCTGTGTTTCGGTGTAATCAGTGCTTTCAGAGGTGGTCACTGTGCGCTTTGATATGACGGTAGTCGTGGTGGTCACTGAGGGCGCATCGTTGTTGAGGGTGACAGTGTTCTCCTCTTCGGGTTCGGTGGTGTAAGAGAATGTGCTTACAGTCGAAGATGGTCTGCTTACGGCAGTTGTGCCGCCGCCGGGTGCAGTTTCAGCCTCCTCAGGCTCGGTCACGGTGTTGCCGTTCTTGTCGGTCTTTGCCGCCTTTGTGGTGACTTTGTTCTCACTCACACCGTTGTCATCGTCATCAGACTCGAAAGCGTTGTGCTCGTAGTCGGGCTGACTGTCGGAACGTGTGTTGTAGTTGCCGCTGTTCTTTTCAGTGACCTTGTTGCCTATACCGTAGAGCAGAGCCGCGTATTCGCGGGCGGTCTTCATCTCTTCGGGTATGGGCAGGTCACGCAGATACCGTTCCTCCAGCTTTTGGGTGAACTCACCGCTGAGGAAAGACTTTCTGTTTAAAGTCAGTTCTTCGTCGTTGTTGATTATCTTACCGCTGTTGACTGCGAGAAATGCCACTGACACAAAAATGAACAGCGCCGACATTATCAGCAGGTTCAGATTATCGAAATGCCCCACCCCTGTTTCCAGTGCAAGAAATCTTACCGCGCGGTCGTTCTCCTCGCACTCTTCGGGCATCGGGAATTTATCGGCTTCCGCCTTTAGTCTGTTGAATTCGTTTTCCATGTTCTCACCTCACCGAGATAGACAGTCCGGACCGTTATACGCTTGCCGCTGCCGCAAGGGTCAGCACGCTGACGATGAATACTGCGGCAGTGCCGATGGTCTTTGCCGCCCTGACAGCGCCGTAATGCCGCCTGCTTTTTGCGGAGAGCCTGTCTGCGCCGCCTGTTATCATTCTGCGCACAGGTGTGCATATCACGCAGAAAGCTATTATTATCAGCGTGATGTTCTGAAGCACGTTCTCCTTTACCGCCACGCTGAGTGTGTACTTAGTGCCGATCCCCGCCAAACCCAGCAGCCATCTGTGATAACCGCTGAAACTCCTGAACTCTGCGCCGCCGAATATCAGCAGTGCCGCTGCCACAAGGTAGATGTACTTTACAACGGTCGGCAGTTTGGCAAGTATATCTTTCAGGAAAAGCTGTTCCAGCGCCACCAGCAGACCCGCTGCCAGACCCACCAGCAAAGCGCTCACGCTGACCTGATACCACAGCCCCACCAGTCCGCCGCAGATGACTGCACCGATGGCAGTGCGCAGCTTTGATCTGCTTTCGCTCGTGCCTGTAAGGTCAGCAAAAAAGCCTATAACAGTGGTGTTGTATGACTTGACCAGCCCTGTGAAAAGTTCATCAGGCTCGATGTCGCGGTAGTTTTCGGGCAGCACAAATCCACCCACCAGACTCAGCCCGCGGCTCATATCACAAAGCCCCGTGAACATAAAATAGTACTGCGCAAAAAATGCCAGCATGCCCAGCCAGCAGCCCAGCGTCGTTATCTCATTGCCGTTCATGCCCGCCGCATGTATCTTTGCGAAAGCCTCCGACAAAACAGTTATCTTGCCTAGCCCCCATATCATGCGGTTAAGACCTGCGTTCAGTTTATCAGTGTTGACCTCACGCCTGCGTATCTGACCTTCGATATCGCCGTAGCGCACCACAGGTCCCGCACACATAAGGTGGAATGACACTTCGTATGTCATAAGACAGAATACGTTTTTCTCTGCCCGTATCTTGCCTTTGTATACATCATATACGTAGGAACCCCCCCTCAGCGCATAGTACCCCATGCCTACAGGCAGCAGCACCGCATCAAGTGCAAGTTTAGTTTCGCTGAATAGGTAGTTGTGCCCGAATATCAGCATTATCGCCAAAGCTATGATGCCGTCGGCAGCTGTCAGGGCTATGGCAGCAAGACGGTTCTTATCCCTCAGGCTGCCCACCGCAAGACCTATCCCCCAGTCGGCAAACAGCGAAAGGAAGATAAGGCATACCGCAAAGGGTCTGCCCCAGCTGAAAAACAGCAGCGAGGTGATTATCAGTATCATGTTCTTGTACTCAGGGCTTCTGTCCAGCAGCGAAAGCACCGCTGATACGGGGAAAAGCCCGAATAAAAAGATCAGGTCGGTATAGGTCAATGTAATTCTCCTTATATAAAGCAGTTCAGTCTTGCTGAACTACAGATATTTTCCGGTTTTCTGTACCGCAATTCGCACAGTTGAATGAGGTATCGCGGTAATAAAAGAAGTGCTTTTTACAGTTCTTTCGTCTTTATTTGACATTTTCGTTAACACAAGTTTATCTCTGATATAATATTTTAGCACACTTCACAAAATTAAGCAAGCGAATTTATCAAGAAAATCTAAATTTTTTTGATTTTAGAAAAAAGTATTTGCAAAAGGAGAAAAGTGTGTTATAATAAAAACGGAAAGTTATGTGATATTGCGCCTGTCAGCCCGCAGGAGCGGGTCTAAGAGAGAAAGGGATCTTCGTGGTAATTAATGGACGATGTGGTCATCTGTGTCTGCCGCTGTTTTTCGTGGCCGCGTCAGGTGTTTCGCACAGGTGAGCTGTGACCGTCTGTTGTAAAGATCGTAGGCGCGTTTTTGGGAAGGAGAGCAAGGAATGTCCTCTATATTTATTACAGGTGCCAGCGGCATGATAGGTCAGTATTTGACTTCAAGTCTGCTGCACAAAAAGCACAAGGTCTTTGCTGTTGATTCAAAGACAAATGATTTCGTGGGCACTGATGAAAACTACAAGTTTACACAGTGCGACATCACAGATAAGGCAAAGATAGTGCCTATCATCGAGAACAATCAGATAGATGTTTTGGTGCATCTGGCAAATTCGGTGGATAATGATATCGACCCGCTGATAACCGATGCTGAGGCAAAGCGCAGCAAGGTCACCGACAAGTATATCTATTCTGCGGCTGTAAAGGCTGGGGTCAAGTGCGTGATACTGCTTTCGACCACCGACGTTTACGGCATACAAAAGGGTCGTGAACCTATAAGGGAAACTATCGCTGAAAAAGGCATCACCAATTATGCAGATATCAAGATGACCAGCGAAAAGCTGATGGATAAGGCTTTCAGGAAGACTGACTGCATACCCGTCATCGCAAGGGTCGCACCCATCTATGATGCTGAACACACCGATAACCTTCACGCGCATGTCTACGACTCGAAAGACAATGTAGGCTACATTTTTGGTGAGGGTGACTACGGTTTCTCATTCTGCTGTGTGTTCAATCTCATCGACTTCCTCAACGGTATAATAAATGTGCCGCAGGGCAGGTATGGAGGCGTTTACAATGTCTGCGACTCAAAGATAACCACTGCAAAGGATATAATCGAGTACGAAAAGGACAGACACCGCATCGGTGCAGTCATACAGCGTGCGCCGGGCAGTGAGAAGACCATGCTTTACAACAAGGGCAAGATGAAGAACGACTACCGTTACTTCGACCCGACGCTGACATTCCACAACTGGAATTATGACAACACTCGTGCAAAGCGCATCGCGCCGATGAGATGGAACCTCACCAACACAAAGTAGACATTTTCCCCTGTGGCTGAGTCTGCGGGGGATATTTATTTGTCACTAAGATACTTTACACATACATACACAGTTATTATAAGCCATTATTCTGATAAACAGGTGAAATCCGTGGGAAATTCTATGACATTTAAAAATACGATAAACTGCTGTTTCGCGGGCTATGTGGTGCAGGCGGCGGTGAACAATTTTCTGCCGCTGATATTTCTGACCTTACAGGGGCAGTACCGCCTGCCGCTTTCACAGATAACACTGCTGATAACGGTGAATTTCTGCGTCCAGCTTACAGTCGATCTGCTCAGCGCTTTCTTCGCAGACAGAGCAGGCTTCCGCGTCAGCATAGTGACAGCCCATGTCATGGCGGCGGCAGGCTTTATCCTGCTGACGGTGCTGCCCGAAGTCGTGCCGCCTTACGCGGGCATAATGACTTCGGTGGTGGTCTATGCAGTGGGCGGCGGTCTGCTTGAGGTGCTGGTAAGCCCCATAATGGAAAGCTGTCCTACCGACAACAAAGAAACTGCCATGAGCCTGCTTCATTCATTCTACTGCTGGGGACAGGTGGGAGTTGTACTCTTGTCAACGGTGTTTTTCAGCATTTTTGGCACATCACGGTGGAAAATACTGGCGCTTATCTGGTCGGTGATACCCGCAGTGAACGGTGTGCTGTTCGCAAAAGTCCCCATAGCGCCCCTTGTGCCTGAGGACGAGAAACGCATGGGTGCGGGCGAACTGATTAAAAGCCGCACTTTCCTTAAGCTGTTCGCGATGATGGTATGCGCAGGGGCGAGCGAACTCGCTGTCAGCCAGTGGGCAAGTTTTTTTGCCGAAAAAGGTCTTGGCATCAGCAAGACTGCGGGTGACCTTGCAGGACCGATGATGTTCGCCGCGTTCATGGGCGGCGCGAGGGCGTATTACGGCAAAAAAGGCGAAACTCTCGACCTTGACGGATTCATGGCGGCGAGCGCTGTGCTGTGTGTCTGCGCCTACCTTATGATAAGTCTGGCTGAAAGCCCCGTCATCAACCTGATAGGCTGTGGCATCTGCGGGCTTTCGGTGGGCATAATGTGGCCGGGGACTTTCAGCAAGGCTTCTGCCGCAATGCGGTGCGGCGGTACACTGATGTTCTCACTGCTGGCACTGGCAGGCGATATCGGCTGTTCGGGCGGACCGACACTGGTCGGGCTGGTCGCAGACCACAGCAGTATGAAAACAGGCGTGCTGGCGGCGGCAGTTTTCCCGCTGGGCATGGCGCTGATGACCCTGACTTCCCGCAGACGCAGGCAGCAGCATGAAAAAACCGCTCTCTGACGAGGGCGGTCTTCTATAGCTGCATTTACGGGAGTGTTTCCGTTTATAGCGATCCAACTATTTAAATTCACAAGATCCAGTCGCAAAAGCTGGGATCTATGGGTTTTGTGACTGGATTTTGTCTGAATTTTAAGGCGGATTGCTATAGATATGTAGGTAATATCCCGCCCGCATCTCCTGTCAGAGCATTTTGTCGATATCAACGCCCAATACCTGCATTATCTTCATGTAGGTCGCCATGCTGGGTATGCGTTCGCCGTTCTCCCAGCGGTAGACAGTCTGTGCGCTTACACCCATCGCCTTGATGAAATCCTGCCTTGACATTCCGCTTTCTTCCCGCAGGCGCACTATGCGCTTGCCTATCATGCTGTTTCCAGAAAATTCCTGCATCACCATCTCATCGGTGATGTTCGATACAGGGAAGCGCAGATGTCCCAGCGCATCGACCAGTTCATCGCGGTCGATGGGCTTTTCCAGAAAAGCGCTGGCGTAAGTCTTGAAGCATTCGACTGCATAGCCGCTGTGCGCGGTGATGTAGATTATATTCGTTCGCGGGTCTTTGGCAAGTATCTTTTTTGCGAACTCTATGCCGTTAAGTTCGGGCATCTCAATGTCAAGGAATGCTATGTGGTAGCTGTGATCTTTTATCAGCGCCAGCGCCTCAGCAGGCTCGGAAATACCTGTACATTCGGCATCGGGCATTATCTCTTTCAGTTCATATATCAGGTCATCGACTATGCTTTTGTGGTCGTCAAGGACGAGTATCTTCATCTTTTGTCACCTCTTATGGGTCTTAGCGAAGTTATCACCATATTGAATGCCATACTGCAAAACATTCTGTCAAAGCTGGAAGTCCGATATTCAACGACATAAATGCGCCCGCACAGCTTTATCGCGGCGGCGGCACCGTGATAAGGCGTGCCGTCCTGCGTGTAGCTGTATTCAAAGCCTGTCACTTTGCCTGTAGGGTGTTCTCTTGTGATATGACCGTCATCGCGGTGTTCGCTGAGGGTGCGCCTGCATCTTGCGGCGGCTTTGTTAAGACAGCTTTTCTCGTTCACAAAAAGGCTTGTCGGCAGGCTGACACGGTCTGTCCAGCTGACAGATATAAAAAACTGCTTTGCATCGTTTTTCGCCCCCGAACGCCTGACCGCCGAACCGAATGACTTCTTCAGTTCTGCGCCTGTCATCTCTGCAAAACTTTCGGGGTATTCCACCGATATCTCATTGTTCAGTTTTATTTTCATACCCCGTCCCCCTGCATCTGATGACCCTGCGCGTTCAGTTTATCTTTGGTAAACGGCGTATTTATTTCTGTATTCATGCCGTTTACTATATTTTAGCACATTTTTATCATCAATGCAAACGCCCCGTGACGTAAAATGCCCCCTCCGATATGCAATATCTGCCACATGATGTGTATTGCCGTTAAAACCAAATGTTGTTTTTTTGAAATAGATAAGCGATACGCATGCTCATATTGTGAAATATCTACAAAATAAAGGCGCTTCATGCGAATGAAACGGGGTTTCCAAAGCGGAAATCAACAGCCGCCATAGGAAAGGTTATAATATGTGTATCAACATAATAATGACTTGCGAGTTCTTTCTGACGGGGGAGTCGTTCTGCGAAAGGTCACTATGGCTGAACTGCCTGCCATGCGGGAACTTGCGGCAAGTGAAAAGGTCTGCCGGTAAATGGATAAGATAATAGTCAGCCTATAAGGTCTTCGACCCCGACGCCCAGAACCTTTGCTATGTGCATCAGCATGGTCACATCGGGTACTCTGGTGCCGCTCTCCCAACGCTGTATGGTGGGCATCACACAGCCCAGCATCTCCGCGA
This sequence comes from Hominimerdicola alba 8, assembly GCF_000178155.2. Classification (GTDB taxonomy): domain Bacteria; phylum Bacillota; class Clostridia; order Oscillospirales; family Ruminococcaceae; genus Hominimerdicola; species Hominimerdicola alba_C. The sequence continues at coordinate 127,751 of NZ_ADKM02000018.1, read as the reverse complement.
ACTCATTGCGTGTCAGCCCGCGCTCTTCGCGGTATTTCTGTATCTTTCTGCCTATCACTGCTTCGCCCTGACTCTGTCGTATCAGCATGTCATCGGTGATGTTTGAAACAGGAAATCGCAGGTGGTCGAGGGCATCTTTAAGCATGTCTTCGTCAATGGGCTTCACAAGAAATCCGCTTGCATAAGTCTTGTAGCTTTCCAGCGCGTATTTTTCGTAGCCCGTTATGTAGATTATGTTGGTGCGGGGTGCTATCTTCTGTAGCTTCTGCGCTAAGGCTATGCCGTTGACATCGTCCATCTCGATATCGAGGAAGACCACATCAAAACGGTGCTTTTTGAACAGCGGGATTATCAGGTCGGGGTCACTTGTGCCTGTGCATTCGGCATCGGGCATAAGCTGTTTTATCGAGTAAAGCAGGTCGTCAACTATCAGCTGATGGTCATCTGCTGCCAGTATCTTCATCGTTATCTCTCCTTGCACATGGTATTGATATGGTGACTGTACAGCCGCTTTCGGTCAGCTGCGTTTCCATATGACCTCCGCACTGCACTGCAAGCCGTCGGCGGGTGTTTTCAAGCCCGACTCCCAGCCTTTCGGTGAATTTCGGGGTGATGTCCTTTTTGGCTGTGCCGTTGTCGGATATGCTTATGGTCATCGTGCCGTCGCTGCGGCGTGTGGTTATGGTTATCTTGCCGCCTCTGCGGCTGATGCCGTGTTGTATGGCGTTTTCGACTATCGGTTCAAGGCTCAGGGCAGGTATCGTGAAATCAGTTTCCTCAAAGTCGCAGACAAGTTCTATCTCGCCCGGATAATCTGTCTGTGCAAGGTCAACATATACCCGCACATTTTTCAGTTCCTCCTCAAAAGGTATCATATCCTCGTTCTGTATCGCCTTTATGTGTGTTTTCAGGTACTTTGAGAAATTGTTTATCGCCTGCACCGCTTTTTCTGTGTCGGTGCGGGTAAGTGAACGTATCATGCTGAGCACATTGTATATGAAATGGGGCTGTATCTGATTTCTCAGCACCATCAGTTCGCTCTTTGTCAGGTCAAGCTCCTTTTGCAGCAGCGAGTCGCTTATCGTCTGCCGCTCTATGGTCGCGAGGTATATGTAGTAGTCCAGCATGCACAGTGCCGTCACAGCGTTGGTGAAACTGGGAGATATGTACAGATATTCGCGTATAGCCACAAATACCGCCTGTAAGAACATGGTTATCAGCATTATGCTCTTGCCCCTGTTGCTTTGCTTGAAGTTTATCACCGAGAACACCAGCAGCAGCATTATGTAGACTATCTGTGTCATGTAGATGGTGAAGTGCATCGGTCCGCCGATGAATGAGTTTTGGCTGTCTATCCAGAAAGCCGTCTTGCTGCCGAATACTGCTGTGCTGAACACCAGACCGTTCAGTATGGCAGGCACAGCGCACAGCTTGCGCAGCTTTTGTTCGGGTACCACCATGAAAATCTCTATCATTATCAGCACAGGGCGCAGTATGAAAGATATCGTATCACCCCATGTACGTATGGTCAGCGCCGTTGAGCGCATGTCAGGGCGTGCGAACATCTCCTGCTGGTACAGGTACAGCAGGTCGTTGAGTGATATCACTATAAGCATCGTTATACCCGTTATGAACAGCTTTGATGCGGGTATCTCCACATCTTTGTTGACTATCATGGCGGCGATAAGCGAGAACAGTATCATAAAGGTCATGTAGTTTTCATTGATATATTCAGCGATCATCAGCACACCGTCCTTTACATGGAAATAACAAATATTATTCATTATTATAACACAATTATCGACTGAAATCAAGCATTATAGCGATTTCCCGTAAAAGTCAGACAAAGTTCGTTCATAAAGCCCATATATCAAAGTTTTTGCGAACGGCTTTTGTGTATCTGAAAAGCCGGATAGTCATAAAAAAATCGGCTGCGGAAATCGCCCTCCGCAGCCCTCGCCCGTATCTCGCGTATTCCCCCGACCTCGACAGCCTCCCGCCGCCTGTCCGAAGAAGGCTGCTTCGGACAGGCGGTGAAAAAGTTTTGGCGCTGCGTCCAAGCCAAAAACGAGGACGGCAGCGCCAAACCACTTGTAAGGAAAAAATAAAATGATAGTAAGCGACAAAAATAGCACACCGCCGCAGCAAAGAAAGCAGCTTCCTGCTATTATTGCCGCTTAAAAAGGCGCGTATGGGATTTTGTCTGAATTTTAAGGCGGATCGCTATAATGTCGCCTGCTGTAAATTTGGGAGCTTGTTTTACTTTTTAAAGTCAACCTGAGTGTTGTACTTCTTCTTCGTGTACTGCGAACAGTTGCGGTTAGTGCAGCTGAAAACGCCTGTGTTGCCGCCCTCTATCCTCGCCTGACCGTGATATTGCAGCTTTTTGCCGCACTGCCTGCAATAGGCTGTGACATTATCATTTTTGTCGGGCACACCGCTTTTGTTTTCTGCCATAGTTGTTTCCTCCTGTGTTTTTATGTATACCTTGTCAGAAATGATGCTGATAACGCTTCATTCTGCCGGAAAATAGTCGTTTTTGGGGGGATCCCTTGCGGCAGCTGCCTTTCGGCACTGCGCTGCCGCAGCCGATCTGCCCGTCGATGTCAAGCTATATTACAGCCGTCACCTCCCGATCGGTCTAAGTTGTTCAAGCAATGAATTGGGAATAGTAGTGCTTGTCTGGGATTTATGTTTATATCATAAATCTCTTTAGTAAATAATAACACAAATTGTGCAGTTTGTCATTCACCTGTTTGGTGAAAAACTAAATTTGTTGACTATCTACAAGCTGCGACAGAGAGTATTGTGATTTCCTACAAAAAATGACTTTTGACACAGCGCTGATTATTAAAGGCTCGATGAATGCACACTTATGCGGTCCAAGAAATTGACTGTCATCACCAAAAGCGGCAGAACTTACAGGCAGAAACCTGCAAAAGCGCTTCGTGTCATATTTCATCGAATTTGATGATATTTTATAACAGCCGAAAATATAAGAAAACCGCGTACCTGCGCGATAATACGCAAGTACGCGGTCAAATATCTGGTGGAGATGAGGAGAATCGAACTCCTGTCCGAAAGCCCATTCACGCGAATTTCTACGAGTCTAGTCGGTTATTTCGGCTTGCGCCGTTTCCCTCCGCACGGGCAAACAGACACGCCCCTCGCTTTGGTAGACTGCAATACACCGACAGGTCACAGTCATCGCCTGCCGACGTTCACCACTAGTCGACGCCTTTACCCAAGCCGTGGTACTCTCAGGCAAGACGGGCTGCCCTTAGGCTGCCATTGCAAAATTATCGTTGTCGTCTAATTTTAAAACGTACGCCGTTTAAGGAGAGTGCGCTCCTCCACTCGCTTATCGCCCTTCAAGACCCCCGTCGAAACCTTTACATCCCCCTGTTTTCGCAGTTGTAATGTTTAACGGATAGTCACAGGGAAAATATCCTGCTGTCACATTCCTTTCTATTCATCTTTTTCAAGTTCGCCGCACCCGTGACATATCCATGAACCGTCAGATAGCTGTTCTACCGCCCAGTAAGCCTCAGAATGCAGCTTGCCGCGGAATTTTTCATCTACCGTGTCGGCATAGCCCGTGTAGACCACCGACTTAAGATATATCCAGTCACCGACATTATCATTGCGGTGATTTTCGCTGAAAGCGTCATCATAGTACAGTTCAAGCATGTATACGCCGTTGTAGGTGTGCCAGTCGCGCTTGTATGTTTTTATGGCGGCATCTATCGCCAGCTGTATCTCGTCATCGGTGTACCTCTCCGACTTTTCCGCCGAGATGTTTATCTCAGGGTCTTTCCACGGAAGTGCGCCGATGTCATTATACAATTTTATACGAACATCATACCCTATCATCGCTATCACGATAAAAACCGCCGCACACAGCAGACCCGCCGCTATCAGCGCAATGGGGAACGCATAAGCAAAAGATATCTTCTTTGTCTTATTTTCCATAACGCTCCGTCAGTAGTTCTGCCTGTCTTTGAGTGTGCGCTCGATCTCGCGGTTAGCGGCTTTTTTCGCCATGTCATCGCGCTTGTCGTGCAGTTTTTTACCCTTGCACAGCCCCAGCGCCACCTTGACCCTGCTGCCTTTGAAATAAAGAGAGAGCGGTATCAGCGCCAGACCCTCCTGCTGTACCTGCCCGAACAGGCGCATTATCTCGCGCTTGTGCAGTAACAGCTTGCGCACGCGGCGCGGGTCTTTGTTGAAAATGTTGCCGTGGTCGTAAGGACTTATGTGCATGCCTTTTATCCACATCTCACCGTCATCGACACTGCACCAGCTGTCCTTGAGGTTAACGCCCCCCTGACGGATAGACTTGACCTCAGTGCCCACCAGTTCAATGCCGCATTCGATGGTTTCAAGTATAAAATAGTCATGCCGCGCCTTGCGGTTGTCGGCTATTTGTTTAGTGCCTTTTTTGTCGATAGCCACAGGCTTGACCTCCCATCATATACTATAGCGATCCGCCTTAAAATTCAGACAAAATCCATAAATCCCAGCTTTTGCGACCGGATTTTGTGAATTTAAAATTTGGATTGATATAGGGGGAACACCCCCTGCTGCCTATATAGTATAGCACATATTATCAGTTTTGTCAAAGGGTATATCTATAGATTTTTCTGCGAAGTATGTCGCTCGGTGTGATCTGATGGATAATTTTGTCAATTGCGTTTTGACGGGATACTTCCTTTCGACTGTAAGAATGCTCATATCGATATATATGTGAACTAAGTTTATAATTTTAACAAACATATTCTTATAGATGATAAAATTCCTAAAACGGTAACATGTGCCGCGCTTTGGTGGGCGCAAAAGTAACATCTGAAAACGCACTGCTCTGAAACGCCTAAATCTCGGCGGTTTGTGAAAGTTTTGTCAGCTTTTCAGACAATTGAATAATATGCACAAAGGTTATTGAAAAAGAAATTTTGAAACTATATAATTTTATTCTTGAAAACTTTTGTGAAATGTGCTATAATTGGTTTGTAAACTTAACGAAGTGAATTTTGTGTCACTTTCGTACAACAATATTCACATTGACCAAAATAAGAAAGGAAGTTTGACTATGGCAGCTATGTTCGTGTTCACATTGATAATGAATGTCGTGGGTTGGGCGCTTTTTTCCCTGACTGACCTGTTTCTGGGCAGCTTTGCGGGCGTTCACATGCTTATGCTCGCTGAATGGTTCGTGATACCGATGGCTGCCTCAGCGATATACAGGGCTGTCACAGGCGTGGCAGCTTCAATGATGTGAGAGAGAAGACCATGTACATGCTTATGTGGTTCGTCATCAGCACAGGTATCGCGGGTGTCATCTGCAAGGCAGTCGAAACAGGCAGATGGTTCAGCGGCGCTGTTTTCACTAAATTTGATTACCTGACTTTTGCATCGGCTTTCGTGCTGGGCTTCATCATTTACTCGTTCATTTTCGAGGTAGTGAGGTTCTTTGTCGAGGGCGGCTTTGCAGCACACAGGGCTGCGGATGCGAAGTGATTTTTATCTGATATGGATTTTTGGCGCTTATGCTGACATTTGGCATAAGTGCCGAATATTATGTGTTAAATACTGCCATATTACCGTCATATGGACGAAGTGGATAATTGTGGAACTTAAAACTATTCATTATTCACTAAGAAAACGATTAATAAATCAAGTAAATTTTATTCCTAATATAAAGAAAACAAGTGGAAAAATCTTGACATTTGTAATCTAATTGTGTATAATTAAATTATATAACAGATAGTTTAAATTGGATAATTGTGCCAACATCTGACAAATAGCTCAGGTATACGTATACTATTATAATATGTAACAGTATAATGCGCAATGTTTTCTTTGACGGGACTGTCTGTTGGACGGCTGAACAGCCGTTCGCCCGTTTTGAACTGACCTTGTGGGGGGATTTGGATATTTTACCCCGAAGTTTTCAGTATGTCCAAAAATCTATATCTCGATAATGGGGAGATAATGAGCTTGCACGATTTGGGCAAACTGCGAAACGGTCAGCGATAAACGATCATTAAAATTTAAGGAGTGAAAGAAAAGTATGATAAGAAACCCTTTTAAACATGGCAGAAAGATCAGCGGTAGAAAACGCCTTGTTTCGGGGCTGACTGCGGGTCTGCTGGCAGCATCTTCCATAGTCGGTGCGCTGCCTGCTTCCGTTGCTTCTGCGGCAGGTGATCTTGTCGATCTGGGTACTTTCAAATACGCTACCCAGAAAGAACTCGGCAGTGCTAACAAGTACGCAGCGTTCGCTTATACCTACACTCAGGCAAATCATATGGAAGGTATCTTCGCGTGCAATAACTACCACCCATATGGTGATGCTTTCGGTACTACAAACAACGTTGTGAACTATGTTGACTCCAAAGAGAACCATATCTACATCGGTGAGAACATCGGCGGCGGTGACGCTGAACTCAATGTTATCGAGCAGGTACACCAGACAAACGGCATCAACGATGATATGCTCTGGGATATGATACTGCCCGATACTATCACCATCAACAGGACTGCCAATAACGGTCAGGGCGTACAGCTTGAAGACGTGAACGGCTACCAGAGCGGTGTCTTCAACAGCGAAAAAGATCTCGCAAAGAAGATCTACCATGTAAGTGAGGTAACTTACAATATCGACTTTATAGATGCGCTGACAGCCCTTGACGAGTATCAGGAGTACTGGGCAAAGCAGGATACTTCCGATGTGACTGAGGTCACTCTCCCCGATAAGGAAAATTCTGACCAGAACAACTGGGTCATCGATATCGAGTGTGCAGAGGGCGGCAACGTTGTCACTCTTGATGCGCAGGATATCAAGGATTCCAGACTGAATGTCAAGGCAAAAGACGGTGTCAGCGATTACTCGCTGATAATCAATGTCACAGGTCTTAATGACGGCGACCACTTTGACCGTGAGATAAAGATCGATGATGCTGACAGCCTTTACGGTCCTCAGGCAGGCAAGGTGCTGTTCAACATGCTGGGCGAAGACGGTGACCAGTATTATTTCACCAAACTCAACCAGGGCGTTATCCTCGCACCAACTCAGGAAGTCTATATCTATCAGACCCATAACGGTTCTGTAATGGGCTTCTATGTTGAGAACAACGGCTGTGAGATACACCAGAACGGTTTCAGACAGCTGGCTGTCAAGGATCACAATAATATCGAGATAAGCAAGATGGCTGTCGGCGGTCAGAAAGAACTTCCCGGTGCAAGACTGTCGGTAACTGCCGCAAGCGGCAATAACGATGTTGACTGGAACAAGGTCATCGCCGCGAACGATGGCGTAAGACCTGTAGGCGGCACAACTTCCGCTCCCACAGGCATCACATGGCTCTCAGGCACAGAACCCAGGATCATCAAGGGTCTGCCTGACGGCACCTATTATCTGGACGAGTCGGGCGCTGATGCTGACGGCAACGTTACCCTTGACGGCAAGAAGTATCAGGTAGTTGAGTCCTCCCTGAGATTTACTGTCAAGGAAGGTCAGCTGACCGATGTGAGAAGTACCGAACTGAGCATGTACGGCGTACAGATCGACGGCAGCTACTACACCGCCGAGAATGTACAGAAGACAGGCTATGACGGCAAACTCTTCGTGTGCAATGCTGTTGCTGAGGATATCGTAAGCGGTCCTGCTGACCTCGTTATCAACAAGTTCGACCTGACAGGCGAGAACGAGATAGCAGGCGCTAAACTCACCATCACAGGCACCACCGATGCAGGCGAGGCTGTATCTATGGACTGGACTTCAAAAGAGAACGAAACATGGAACATCTCGCTGGACGACGGTGTGTACACACTTTCCGAAACAGGCGATGTCATCGTCACCGATGACGGCGTGTTCGATGTTATACCCTCTTCGCTGAACTTCACCGTTAAGAACGGCAAAGTGACCGATGTCAAGACCGACAACGGCGCTGATATCAGCAAGGACGGCTTCAATAAGAATGCTTACGATGGCTACTTCACCGTTGGCACAAATGCTGACAAGGCAGAAGTCATCAACATCTGCGATGCAAAGAGAACTAACGTAAAGCTGAGCAAGCAGAGCACAGGCGGTGATGAGATACCAAATGCCAAGCTGACACTCAAGGGTGTTGACGCTAACGGCAGGGCACTCTCATTTGAGAACGTAAGGTTCGCTGACGAGTCGTCGGTAACAGACGGTTCTATTGCAAAGAACGTTATTTCGTGGACATCGAGCAGAACTCCCGTTGAGGTAGTTGGTCTGCCGAACGGTTCCTACACTTTCCACGAGGTCGCTGCACCTAACGGCTATCAGGTAACGACCGATATCACATTCGATGTTTATTATGGCAACGTTACCGTAACAAGCGTTAACGGCAAGGCTACTAGCGGTACTGTCATCATGACAGATAACCGCAACACCACCGTTTCCATCAACAAGTTCGACCTGACAGGCAAGAACGAGGTCGAGGGCGCAAGACTGACCGTAAAGGGCATCTCTGCGGGCGTTGAGGACTATGAGTACAGCTGGGTATCCGTAAAGGGCAAGGCTGAAGTGCTCACAGGTCTGGCAGACGGCGATTACACACTTACCGAAGAAGCTGATGACGAGAGCGGCGAGATATTTGATATGACCACAGGCAAGTACTACAAGGTCATCAAGGATACTCTCACTTTCAGCGTAAGGGACGGCAGTGTATGGAACACTTCTTCCAACAAGGTTGAGATATATCCCTCGACTCCTTCTTCCGCACCTGCTGAGGAATACTATGTGGCAGGACGCAACAACACCATCAGCATTTGCGATGCTGAGATAAAGCAGGGCGATGTAACTATCAACAAGTTCGATATCACAGGTCAGAACGAGGTGGAGGGCGCACAGCTCACACTCACAGGCGAGGGTATCGACTGGGCAAGACTGGCAGAGTTCAATCCCGATTCCCAGTACATCACCGATAAGACAGGCAAGGTAACAGGTCTTCAGTGGGTATCCGAAAAGGGTGCTGAGTGGAACGTTACCCTGAGAGATGGCACAGGCTATGTGCTGACTGAAACTGCTGTCGCTAAGGACGGCGAAACTGAGTACGAAGTTATCCCATCTTCGATATCATTTGATATAGTTGACGGCAAGGTAGCTAATATCGACAACAAGCAGACTGACATCGCAGGCAGGGCAAACCCCAACGCCACCGATGAAACTACAGACAGCTATGTTGTAGCAAACAACGGCGTAAACGAGATATACATCTGCGATGCCAAGAAGATAATCGTTAAGACCACCGATGTCACCATCAGCAAGACCGACATCACCGGCGAGAAGGAGATCAAGGGCGCTCAGCTTCAGGTAACAAGCACTGATGTTGACTGGACTGAGATCGTTGCTGCAAATGCAGGTCTTGAAAAGGTAACTCAGAACGGCAAGGTAATAGGTCTTAGCTGGACATCTGACGACCAGTCACCTGTAGTACTCTGGGGTCTGACTGAGGGCAGCTATACACTGACCGAAACAGGCAAGCCTTTTGAGTATGACGGTGATATCTATGAAGTTATCGACTCGAAGATCGGTTTCACTATCGATGCTGACGGCAAGGTAACTGTTATCTCCGAAACAAAGCCCGCAGCTAATGCTGAGGAGAGCGACAAGGGCTATGCAGTCGGCAAGGGCGACACCATAACCATATGTGATGCTTCGAGAACTGTCATCACCGTATCCAAGAAGGATATCACAGGTGAGAAAGAGGTCATCGGCGCACATCTGGTCATCAAGGACGCAAGCGGCAGGATCGTTGACCAGTGGGATTCCAACGGCAAGGATCACATTGTTTCCGCTTTGACAAACGGCACTTACACACTGGAAGAAACTGCTGTTGATGCAGCTGTTGCAGGCGGCGATTTCAAAATAATCGACTCTGTTGTAACATTCACTGTCAAGAACGGCAAGATCACTTCCGCAGTTGCAGGCAAGGCACTGTACAATGATTTCAATGCTGAGTCTGAGGACAGCTATGCTGTAGTTGACAAGGCTACAGGCAAGATCACCATCTGCGATGCAGAAAAGGTGGTAAAGACCACATAAGTCATCATCAACAAGACCGACATCACAGGCGAGGAAGAACTTGACGGTGCTATCCTGACAGTGACCGATTCTGACGGCAAGACAGTAGGTGAAAGCTGGACTTCCAAGAAGGGCGAGAAATTTGAGATCGAACTTGAAGACGGCACCTACACACTGACCGAAACAGGCGATACCGTAACCAACGAAGCAGGCGAGGAATTTGAGATAATCACTTCCGAGATCAAGTTCACCGTTGAGGACGGCAAGGTAACCGTAACCACCGAGAAGCTGGTCAAGGATACTTTTGACAAGGATTCCACTGAGGGTTACGTAGTAGTTACCAACGGCAACGAAGCAGATGAGATAACCGTTTGCGACGCTAAGAAGAAAAAGACAAAGGTCATCATCAACAAGACCGACATCACAGGCGAGGAAGAACTTGACGGTGCAATCCTGACTGTGACCGATTCCGACGGCAAGACAGTAGGCGAAAGCTGGACTTCCAAGAAGGGCGAGAAGTTTGAGATCGAACTTGAAGACGGCACCTACACACTGACCGAAACAGGCGATACCGTAACCAACGAAGCAGGCGAGGAATTTGAGATAATCACTTCCGAGATCAAGTTCACCGTTGAGGACGGCAAGGTAACCGTAACCACCGAAAAGCTGGTCAAGGACGATTTCGACAAGGATTCCACTGAGGGTTACGTAGTAGTTGCCAACGGCAACGATGCAGACGAGATCACCGTTTGCGACGCTAAGAAGAAAAAGACAAAGGTCATCATCAACAAGACCGACATCACAGGCGAGGAAGAACTTGACGGTGCAATCCTGACTGTGACCGATTCTGACGGCAAGACCGTAGGCGAAAGCTGGACTTCCAAGAAGGGCGAGAAGTTTGAAATCGAACTTGAAGACGGCACCTACACACTGACCGAAACAGGCGATACCGTGACCAACGAAGCAGGCGAGGAATTTGAGATAATCACTTCCGAGATCAAGTTCACCGTTGAGGACGGCAAGGTAACCGTAACCACCGAAAAGCTGGTCAAGGATACTTTTGATAAGGATTCCACTGAGGGTTACGTAGTTGTAACAAACGGCAACGAAGCAGACGAAATAACCGTTTGCGATGCTAAGAAGAAGACTGTGGTCGATGGTGATGAGTCTTCCAAGACTGATGTCGTTGACGACAGCAGTTCCGAAGAGCAGAAGGACAACGAAGACAGCAGCAGACCCGGTCCTGACATGGACAGCTCTGTTCCTGAGGGTGACACCACCGCTGACAGCAGCAAGGCTGACACCGATGAGTCTTCCGCGACCGATGACAGTGCAAGCAGCAGCACAAGCAGTTCTGCAAGCAGCACTTCAAGCACTTCGACAAGCAGCAAGGCTACTACCACAACTTCTACCACCACCAATACAAGCAACCCCAACACAGGTGCAAGAGTACTGGTGAATGCGGCAGAGTTCGCAGCAGCAGTTGGTCTGTGCTTCTTCGCTGTAAGACGCAAGAAGAACAACAATGACGATCAGTAATAACTGACCCGAAAATAATGAGAGCCGCTCAGCGATGGGCGGCTCTTTTATGTTGTGATGATCTTCCCATAAAAAATGACCCGCAATGCGCAAAGCACTGCGGGCCGTTTATGTTATCAGTAAAGTCTTCTCTGGGTCGAGGGGCGCGAGCCTGACGCTCTGCCGTCCATCGAAACATCAACGCCCGAAGTTCTCTCTTCAGGCTGTATTATGACCGTTGCAGGTGCCTGCGCAGGCCACTCAAACATGTAGGATTCGCCCGAACTCTGACCGATGAAGTTCCTCCAAGAGATATCTGTGCGCATGGTCGGGTCAGAACCTATCCAGCAGACAGTCGCATCGGGGTCAGCCTCAATGGTCGCGCCGGACTGGTAATTGCTAAGCACCAGCGGGTTGCCGTCAACCAGTATAGCCACGTAAGAGTCGTTGCCCTGTCCCGTCAGTGTCGAGGTCGCAAGACCTTTCTGTGAGATAACGCCTTGTCCGAGAAAACGCACGCCGTACTTGCATTCGCGTGAGAAAGCCAGTATGTTCTCGCTCTCGATGGATATGGTTTCGTTGGGTTCCAGCTTGTATACCACCACATGCTGCTGGTCGTTGGCGTAATATGTCACGCTGTCGCCGTTGAACTCAACTTTCATCAGCGGCAGGTTCTCGCCTGTGACACGCCTTGCCAACTGACCCAGCAAAGCCTGTCCGAAGCCCTCCTGCGGACCCAGCATAACTTTTGTGAACGTATAGTTCTTCTGACCTACGCATTCGCCGCCGATGAATGAACCTGCTTTTGTGTATATCAGGTCACCGCCGCCGCGACAGGTTATTTTGAGGCAAAGCTCATTAACAGTTTCAAACATTACCATAGTATTTATCTCCTTTATAGTAAACGGCATCAAAACTTTCGTTCAGCAATATAAATGCCGTCAGATATGCTTTCTCTATTCGAGCGCCACGCCGTACATTCCGCAGAACTGTGCGAGATCCTGATTTACGCCCGAACCCACAGCGTTGAACTTCCACTCGCCCTTGTAGCGGTAAAGTTCGCCCAGCACCATAGCCGTAACGCTGGAATAGCATTCGTCCATGCGGAAACATGCTATCTCACGGTTCGTGCGGCTGTCAAGTATGCGTGCATAAAGGTTCTGCACCATGCCGAAGTTCAGTGCATGCTGTGAAGCCTCGTAGATGGTCACCGCAAGGGCTATCTTCTGCACCCTCTGGTCAACGCGGGTCAGGTCAAGCACTATCGCCGCATCATCGGGGGAATTTGGGTCATCTTTATAGACCTTGTAGTGTACGCCGTTGTCGGGACTGTCAGGCTGACCATAGAAGATGAACCATTCATCGCCCACTACCTTGCCGTTGTCTGCCAGCATGAAAGCCGAAGCATCAAGTTCACATCTGCCGTCTTTGATATCCCAGCCAAGACATATCTTAAGCTGAGTGGCAGGTCTGCCATCGCGGTCTTTTATTGAGTATTTCTGACCCTTAGCCAGTCGGTCGCCCGTAGGTTCTACGCGGTTTCTCCTGACAACAGGCTGAGCCTGCTGGGGATTTGATGCGTAAGCCGCAGGCGCAGTGCTGACAGGGTGCTGTACCCCGAAATTCGTGTTGCCCGAATTTGGTGAATTGCGTACAGGCTCCAAAGCGTTCTGCCCCATCTGTGAGGGGTTCGGCTGTACATTCCTCTGCGGCTGAGATGGCTGGTTGAAAATATCTCCCAGCGGGTCGCTGTTTCTCTGCGGCTGATTGTTGTACCCGCCGCCGTTGTTGTAGCTGTTCTGCGGCTGATTGTTGTACCCGCCGCCGTTGTTGTAGTTATTCTGCGGCTGATTATTGTACCCGCTGCCGTTGTTGTAGCTATTCTGCGGCTGATTATTGTACCCGCCGCCGTTGTTATAGTTGTTCTGCGGCTGATTATTGTACCCGCCGCCGTTGTTATAGTTGTTCTGCGGCTGATTATTGTACCCGCCGCCGTTGTTGTAGTTGTTCTGCGGCTGATTGTTGTCCCCCCCGCCGTTGTTGTAGTTGTTCTGCGGCTGATTGTTGTACCCGCCGCCGTTGTTATAGTTATTCTGCGGCTGATTGTTGTACCCTCCGCCGTTGTTGTAGTTGTTCTGCGGCTGATTGTTGTACCCGCTGCCGTTGTTGTAGTTATTCTGCGGCTGATTTCCTCTGTTCGGGTGGTCGATGGAGTTTGCGCCGTTAAGACCGCCGTTCTGCATGGCATTCATTGCCACTGCACCCACAGCCGCACCTGCGACAAATCCGCCGACAGAACTCTGATTTATCATCGAGCCGCCCATTCCTCCGACAGGACTGCCCATGCCGCCCATCACAGCGCCGACAGGGTTAGCCGCCGCGCCCATGATGCCGCCGACAGGATCAGCCATGCCGCCCATCATCGCGCCGCCGAGTCCGCCCATCATGCCGCCGCCCATACTGCCTCGCATCATAAGACTTGTCAGGTCATTGATAGGCGGCTGAACGAAATTCGTTGTGCCGTAGTTGTTGAGCAGGTCGTTCCTGCCCAGTGCGCCTCTTGTTATCATAGGAACCATAAGACCCATAATGCTGCCTCCTTTTGTATCGGGGTTTTATTTATACACATTCATTATAGCACATTGTTCCCCAAAAGTAAAGATGTTTGCGCTATTTTCCACAGAATTCAATTTTCGGGAAATGCAGAGATACGCATAAGCGTAACGATGATAAATGATGGTGCTATAGCGATCCGCCTTAAAATTCAGACAAAATCCATAGATCCGAGCTTTTGCGACCGGATTTTGTGAATTTAAATAGTTGGATTGCTATAAGTGTATTTTATCAAAATTGATTTCCATGACTATTTTCTGCCAATGATGTGACCCGCAGTGAAGTGCGCAAAAAGCAGACCCTCTCTCCCGAAAAGGTCTGCTTTGATGGTCTGTTATCCTTCTATCCCAAGATATTCCGCCAGCGAGGACTTTATGCCCCTCTTCACCTCTTCTGCGATGATATTTCGGCATTCCTCTGTCTGTAATATCTTTTTCGCCCTGTCAGCAAAGGGTTCAATGCCGAATATCCCATATACGGTGTGGCACACCTCTGCGGTCAGCGGACGGTTCTCCGCCAGCGTCAGGTAACTCCCGATGACTTCCATCGCGTTCTCCACCGCAGAAATTCCCGCCACAGGTCCTTCATCTATCAGATTTGCCATGATGAACGATATGTCATCGAACTCATCTTCGCTCAGTTCTTCGTCAAACATGTCGGGCAGGTCGAGTTTGCGGTATACCGTCAGCGCCGAATACTGCGGCATCACATCGTTGCGGCAGCCCTCATGCAGCAGCCACTCCCTTATCTCATCGGTGTCAGCTTCAAGATACCTTACCGCGTGTACGCGCCCCCAGCCGTGAGTGTGCTTCGCCAGTTCAAATATCTCTTCGTTGGCATTTTTCCAGCGCTTCATGTTGTATATGCAGAATATCGTGAACTCATTGCACAGCCCCAGCACCCTGAAAAAGTCCTTGCCGTCCTCAGATGGTTCACCAAAGAGTTCGCGTATCATCAGCCCCAGCTTTACGCGGTCTGTCTTTTTCGCTAACATGCCCTGTATCGAAAGCGCCGATACCTTGTCGCCGGGAAGTGCGTTCTCACATATGTAGTTCTGTATATGGTCTATGGCTGAGATGGGAGATATCTTCTTAAACAGTTCATCGAACGCTTCAAAAGCCGCCGCCCAGTCAGTGCCCGCCTCAAAGCCCGCCTTCATCAGCCCGTAAGCCTCATCGCTCATCTCAGAGGGTCTTGTGTGGTAAAGCGATATCCCGTCCTTAGCACCGTCCGCAAAGCGCACAGGCGAGTCATCTTCGGCAGGCAGAACGAAATCCTGCGGCAGTTCACCCTCTTCCGTCACGCTGTTAGCTATCAGTTCAAGCAGATTCTTGTATTCCATATGTTTCTCCTTTCTCTTTGGCACACTATCCAAAAGTGCTGTATTATTCAAATCTGAAAGAGCGGAAGTCAAACTCACTTCCCGGCAGGAATACGAATTCCACTGTACCCCTGCCGCTTATGCCATCAACGGCAAATCCTCTCTCAGTGTAGTCCTCAGCACCCTCAAACTCCGCGAGTATGCGCTTCTCAGTGCCGTCTTCACTCTTGAACAGCAGGTGTATGCTGTTGACAGCCAGCTTCGAGCGCCCCTTGATGATGACCTTTTCGGGCGCTTTCTCACTGAAATCAAACCCGCCGTAGAACAGGTTCACATTGTTGCCGATGCCCGTAACAGCTTCGTCCTCTTTGTTGAACTTGTCGCCGTAGATGTTTTCGGCACTTGCCGCCGCCAGTTCAGACCATTCCTTAGCGCGGCGCTCAAATACAAAGCCCTGTACATCAAGGTTGTACTCTGTTGTTATGCCGATGGTGTGTATCCCCCTCAGCACCCTGTCCAGCTTGTAAGTTTCGTTCTGGTATACCAGCCATATCGGTTCTTTGAAGTATTCAAAATCCCCAAGAAGTTCGCCGTTTTCGGGCGTTCCGTCCCAAAGCTGTATCCTCACAGGGGTCGAGTAGTTCGCGAATATAGGCAGTGTCACAGTGTCAGCGCCTATCTCACCGAAATCAACGTTCTCAAAGGCGCACCACGCACCGTCACGCAGGTTCACGCCTTTCTGTATGCCGTGTGTGACCCGTCCTCTCTCCAGCGAATACAGACCGCCCATGACCATCTTGTAGGGGTCATTGTGGGCACTGCCCAGCCCCTCAGCCGTCAGCCGCACAGAAGATATTATGTGGAACTTGTCAGTGCCGTTTTTCGCCTGCGCTCTCAGGTACATCTCGCCGTCCCCGAAGCATTCTACCGTCACGCTGTTTTCGTCAAAGCACTTTATCCTTCCGAGATTTGAGTCTATGCCCGTCACAGTGGTCAGCCTGAATACCATATCCCGCAGAGTGGCATTTTCGGGCAGTATCTTCACCCCGAAAGTTATCTCGCGTCTTTCGGGCGTGAAACTCTTTTCCGCACCCGTCAGTTCTATCTTGCGTATCGGCTTTTCATCATCGGGCAGTCCGAAGTCGTTCTCGCATGGTTCGCACTCTTCCCCGAAAGGATAGCCGGGTGAGATAAATTCCTCAGGGCTTATCTCCACCGCGTTCAGCGTAAGTTCAGCATCGGGCAGACCCGCCGAAGTCACCCGCACTTTTATCTCGCCGCCCACGTTCTTAGCCGCCACCATAGCCAGCAGTTTTCCGCTGAACAGCCTGCGTGAAACGCCCTTGTATTGGTCGTAGTCGGTAGAGTCGCCGTTGTCAAGACCCACCAGCCTGCCTGCCCCGCTGACCTCTACTTTCACGCGGTCATTGGCGTTCGCCACAAACGTGCCGTTCTCGTCCAGTGCCGATATCTCCACAAATATTATATCTCTGCCGTCAGCTTTCAGTTCGGTCTTGTCGGGCGTGAGCACTATCTGCGCCGTGTCACCGAAACTCCTCTGCACATCGCGGCAAAGCTCATTCCCCTTGTCGTCATAAGCCACCGCCAGCAGTTCGCCCTTGCGGTAGGGAAGTCTTGCATCCAGCGTCAGCTGTTTGCAGGTCTTCCTGTCAAAGTCCTGCGCGGCAATAAGTTCGCCGTTAAAGTAAAGTTCCACTCTCGGCGCATTCGATGCCGCGCGGATATCTATCATCTCGCCCTCGTTGAAGTCCCAGTGCGGGAAGATGTGTACAAACGGCGCAGTTTTCCACTTTGTCCACGCCGAACGGAAAACATAAGCGCTGTCCTTAGCAAAGCCCGCCGTGTCATACTGCCCGAAATAGCTGTTTTTCGTCGCATAAGGTGTCGGCTCACCGATGTAGTCGAAGCCCGTCCATATGAACTGCCCCGCGCAGTATTCGGCATCGCGGTCGGGGATTATGCAGGCTTCCCAGCTCCTTGCCGCCCAGCCCGGTGCGCTGTTGCCGATGGAAGATGCCTGTTCATCGTCCTCACTGACTATCGACTGCGCACGCGGGAAGTGATATATGCCCCTGCTCTGCACCACCGATGAAGTTTCACTGCCGTATATCGCCCAGTCGGGGTGAGCGGCGTGATGCTCTTCATATAGCCGCTCCGCGTAGTTGTAGCCCGGTATTTTCAGTATATCCGCGCATTTCTGAGCGTTCTCGCTCGCCATGTAGTTCGAGCCGATGGTCACAAAACCGTTGCCGCGCGGGTCGTGCAGCCGTGTGAGCGCCAGCAGTTTAGAGGTTATCTCCTGTCCGCGCTCACTCGCATGGGTGTCGTATATCTCGTTGCCGATGCTCCAGCCGATGACACAAGGGTGATTGCGGTCGCGGCGCACCCACGATGCCACATCTTTCCCGCACCATTCGCTGAAAAACCTGCCGTAGTCATAGTTGGTCTTCGAGAGTTCCCACATGTCAAAGGCTTCATCGAGTATCATCATGCCCATCTCGTCAGCCAGTTCCAGCAGTTCCACCGACGGCGGGTTGTGACTGGTGCGTATGGCGTTGACACCCATCTCTTTCAGCTTTTCTATCTGCCGCCTTACAGCATACCTGTTCACCGCCGAACCCAGCGCACCCAAGTCGTGGTGCATGCAGGCGCCATGCAGTTTCACATGCCGCTCGTTCAGGAAAAATCCCCTGTCAACGGTCATCTCGGCTTTCCTGAAACCGAATTTTCCCTCAGCCGTGTCGATCATCTCTTCCCCCTTGAACAGCGCCACCGCATAGTGGTATAAGTTCGGGTCGGTGATATCCCACAGCAGGGGAGAGTCTATCTTCAGTTTCAGCGTGTTCACCGAGTACCTGCACCCCTCGCGTATCACCGTCTGCGGCATCACAGACCTGTCCACCGCAGTGCATGAATAGAGCGTTTCAGCCAGCGCCTTGCGCCCGCCGACACCGTCTTCGTATACCACCGCTTTCAGCGACAGACTGTCAACTGTTTCGTCTTCGGGGCGCTCCACTTCCGCCGTTATCGTCACATTGCCGTCAATGTCCGCAGATATGTAAACGCCGTCAGCCATGATATGGCAGGGCGCATATTCGTTCAGCCACACCTTGCGGAAAATGCCCGCGCCCGAATACCAGCGCGAGTTCGGTGCCTGATGGTCGACCCTTACAGTCACCTCGTTGACCCCCTCTTTCAGCAGGTCGGTGATGTCAAATTCAAAGGTCGTGTAGCCGTACTTCCATTCACCCGCAGGCATTCCGTTGACATATACCTTTGAATTCATATACACGCCTTCAAATCTCAGCGAGCGGCGCATACCGTCGGGCGTATAGTTCAGCTTTTTGCGGTACCACCCCGTTGAATCCTCGTAGAGGCCGCGTGTGTTGTATATCAGCCAGTCGTGCGGCACATCGACTTTCGCCCACCCCGCCGCATCAGCGTACTCAGTGCCGAGAGGGTTCTTCGAGAACTCCCAGCCGTCACAGAAAAGTATCTTTTTCATATCCTTCACTCCCTAAAAAAGGGCGGAAAAATCGGCTTTTCCGCCCTATCATATTTACAATGTCCCCATCAGCAGACACTCAAGCCCCGAATGCCTGCCAAAATCCAAAACTCCCATACACCGCCCCAAAAAGACGATACATCAGGAACATTCATCGTGATGTTTCCTTTCCCACTCCCGCGGAGTGAGAAAGAAAACCACCATCTATTTGTTATCGCCCGAACCCCATTACTTCCGTCCGCACGACCACCTTATCAGGACACTCAAACCCCGAATGCCTGCCAACAATTATGAATTATGAATTATGAATTATGAATTAAAAAGCCTTTTTGTATATCTCAAGTATCGACTCAACAGTGCATGGGCGAGGGTTGCCGCCTGTGCAGACATCTGCCATAGCCGCCTCAGCCAGCGCGGGGAGATCTTCTTCCTTAACGCCTATCTCGTGGAGTTTTTCGGGTATGCCAACGTCCTTTGAAAGCCGTTTTACTGCATTTACAGCCGCCGCGCGGTATTCCTCCTGCGACATGCCTGCGGTGTCAACACCCATAGCCTCCGCTATGTGTTTGAACTTGTCGCCTGTGCATTCAGCATTGTACTCCATCACATATGGCAGAAGCACCGCATTCGCAATGCCGTGAGGCGTGTCGTAAAAAGCCCCCAGAGGGTGCGCCATGCCGTGTACTACGCCCAGTCCCACGTTCGAGAAACCCATGCCTGCCACATACTGACCCAGCGCCATGTCCTCTCTGCCCTTAGGGTCGTTGTCACATGCCGCCCTCAGCGAACGCCCTATTATCTCGATGGCTTTCAGGTGCAGTGCATCGGTCAGTTCCCACGCCGCAAGAGTGGTGTAGCCCTCAATGGCATGTGTCAGCGCGTCCATGCCCGTAGATGCTGTAAGTCCTTTAGGCATAGATGACATCATGTCGCTGTCTACCACAGCCACAACAGGTATGTCGTGAGGGTCAACGCATACAAACTTGCGCTTCTTCTCCTCATCGGTGATAACGTAGTTTATCGTGACCTCAGCCGCAGTGCCCGCCGTTGTGGGAACAGCTATTATCGGCACAGATGGATTTTTCGTGTCAGCCACACCCTCCAGCGATACCACATCTGCAAAATCGGGATTGGCGGATATTATGCCTATAGCTTTTGCCGTGTCCATAGCAGAACCGCCGCCCACCGCCACGATGGAGTCAGCGCCCGCCGCCTTGAACGTTGCAACGCCCTTGTTTACATTTGCTATGGTAGGATTGGCTTTTACCTCCGAATAAACTTCGTATGCCTTGCCCGCCGCGTCCAGCAGGTCGGTGACTTTCTTCGTCACACCGAATTTTACCAGGTCGGGGTCGGTAACGACCAGCGTCTTTTTGAATCCCCGCTTGTCCAGTTCGCCCACTATCTCCTTGATAGCCCCCGCGCCGAAGTACGAAGTTTCGTTGAGTACCATTCTGTTAGCCATGATTTTTTACCGCCTTTCGATTTCAAATTGTTACATCGGTTACAAACAGATTTTCCCGCCGCTTTTCGTACAGTCAAATCTATTATTTATAGTATACAATATTTTGACTTAAAATTCAATAGATTATGTAAATTTGCTATTATTTTTTCGCACAAACTTTCCATACAAAATTGTATAAATTGACATTAAATTGTCATTGACTTGACCACAAAATGGTGCTACAATAAGATATGTAAAAATATTAAATGGACGATCCCGAACTTTTCGCAATATGACTATCCCTTTAGCACATCACTGCAAAATACCTTTATCAATGAGTAAAAACTGAGGTGATGTTATCTTTCCCCCGCCGCAGGCGGGGGAAAGATAACCGCCAACTGTATTCAATTCCCGATATAACATCGTTTATTTTGGTGTATCAGCGGGATAACCACATATTAAATTGATCATCCCTAATTTAACGCAATTATATATCTCAGGAGGAAACAAAAATGAAAAAACTTACATCTATGCTGATATTCACAGCAATGCTCTGCGCGGCACTGACAGCCTGCGGTCAGGTCGAAGAACCTGCCGCCAAAGAGGAAACTGCTCCCGCCGCTGAAACATCAGCCGCCGCAGAGGAGAGCGAAGCTCCCGCAGAAGAAGAACCCACCCCCACCCCCGAAGAGGAAACACCCGAAGTTACCACCGTCACCGAAGCGCCCGAGTCAGCGCCCGAAGTGACCACCTCTTCCGCTAAAGAGGCTGAAAGCTCCGCCCCCGAACTTTCCAATAACGAACTGAACCTCAGCACCATCGACGGCGCTTCTGTCGTTGGCGAAAGCGGCATGACTTTCACTGAACTGCACGATATGGGTCTTGCAAACGCATTTATGCAGGACGGCGCATACGCAGTCGTACCGTCCGACGGCGGCGCAGGCCATAAGTATTATAAGGTATATACCACCGCAGACGGCGGCGCAAGCTGGCAGGAGGGTCAGTTCTATGACGAACCGAGTGGTGTCGGCACTCATGTTGCCCTCGATGACGGTCAGATAATGTCATTCATCACCTACGGCGCATATTCCGAAAGATTCCCGCATGTAGCCTATATGTACATATTTGGCGACAGGGTAGAGAAAGTCGATGTCGGCACAGTTCTGGGTGATACCGAACTTGATGACGGCAGACTGCTGAAAGATGCCGGCGAAGTCGATTTCACCGTTGATTATGTCAGCGGCTACACTTTCAACATAAAGTTCACCGACAGGGAAACAGGCGATACCCTCTGTGACAGACAGTTCGACCTCTCCGATGCACTTTTCCGCGCACAGCAGTCCCCCGAAGTAGATGGTAACCTCATTATAAATTGACCATTTGATGTGATGATTACTGTCCCGTCAGGAAAGTTTTTCTTGTGACAGATAGAATAAAAGGGCATCACCTTTTCGCGTGATGCCCTTTCCTGCTTCTTATTTGAATAGCGACTGCACAGCCGAACAGATCTTTGTGGCTATGTAGGGGTTGTTCATCGTGTAAAGATGTATGCCGTCAACATCGTTGGCTATAAGGTCAACTATCTGCGATACCGCATAAGCTATGCCCGCATCGCGCATCGCGATCGGGTCGTTCTCATATTTCGACATTATCGTCAGGAACTTTTTCGGCAGTTTTGCGTGGCAGAGTGTCGCCATTCTCGCGATGGTCTTCGGGTTTGTCACAGGCATTATGCCCGCCTCGATAGGCACATCGATGCCCGCGATAGCCGCCTTTTCACGGAATGCGTAGAAATCTTCGTTGTCAAAGAAAAGCTGTGAGATAAGCTGTGAACAGCCCGCATCTACCTTTTCTTTCAGGTGTCTGATATCCTCTACCATGTTGGGTGCTTCGGGGTGACCCTCGGGGTAGCAAGCACCAAGTATGTTGAAATCGCCGCTTTCTTTGATAAGTTCGATAAGTTCAGCCGCATATCTGAAATCCTCATGGGGAGGTACGTTCGGGTTGATGTCGCCCCTCAGCGCCAGAATGTTCTCAATGCCCGCCGCACGCATCTGCGCCAGTTCAAACAGTACCTTTTCCCTAGTCAGATTTATGCAGGCAAGGTGCGCCACAGGTTCAATGCCGTATTTTTCCTTTATCATCTCGCATATCCCGATGGTGGCGTTGCTTCCGCTTCCGCCTGCACCGTAGGTCACGCTGATGAAATCGGGCTTAAGCGGCGCAAGTCCGTCAATGGTCGAGTATATGCTGTCTATCGGTGTGTCGCTCTTCGGCGGGAACACCTCAAAGGACAATGTGGTCTTCTGCTTGAAAATATCGCAGGTCTTCATATATATTCTTCCTCTCGTTTCAATGCTTTATATTACTAAATACCCCGCAAGTCGATATGAATTATACCACATTTTTTCGATATAGTCAAGTACTAAATTGTTATAATAATGTATAGTTTTAAACTATATCTAAGTTGCCCCGAACTCCCCGCTTGCGTACCATTTAAAAAGCAGTAAAGAATGACCACTGAATATTCACTTGCCAAAATGAAAAGCCCCCCCTTGAAAGTCGGTGAGTTTTCTGATATAATTAACAGGACAATATCACATCACTCAGCTGATGAGAACTTTTTCAGCGCGGTGTGATGACATAAAAAATGACCGAAAAAGGTGTTAGCATGAGAGAATTTACCATAAGCAAAAACGATGCAGACCAGCGCATGGACAAGTTCCTGACTAAGGCTGTGCCCGCACTGCCGAAAAATCTGCTGTACAAGTATATCAGACTTAAGCGCATAAAACTCAACGGCAAGCGCTGTGAGATAAGCACCCGCCTTAAAGACGGCGACATCGTTCAGCTTTATATAAACGATGAGTTTTTCCCGGAAAAGCGCGATGCGGCGCACCGTTTCCTCAATGCGCCGAAAGATATCGAAGTGGTCTATGAGGACGATGATGTTATCCTCTGCAACAAGCCCTGTGGTCTTGTGGTGCATGAGGACGAGAGCGGCGAGAGCGATACCCTCATCGACAGGATACTGCACTATCTTTACGATAAGGGCGAGTACGATCCCGACAGCGAACTGAGTTTCACGCCCGCGCTGTGCAACCGCATCGACCGCAACACAGCAGGCATAGTGATATGCGCCAAAAATGCCGAGAGCCTGCGCATTCTCAACCAAAAAGTCAAAGACCGCGAACTTGAAAAGAAGTATCTTTGCGTGACGGTAGGTGTGCCGAAAGCAAAGTCTGCCGAACTGAAAGCCTACCACCGCCGCAACGAGCAGACAAAGACCGTCAAGGTGGCAGACAAGCCCTTTGACGGCTGTAAGACGATGATAACGCGCTATAAAGTCCTTGAAGAGAACAAGCAGTCGGGGCTGGCACTGCTGGAAGTTGACCTTGTAACAGGCAGGACTCACCAGATAAGGGCGCACCTCGCGCACATCGGCTGTCCTCTGCTGGGTGACGGCAAGTACGGCATCAACCGCATAAACCGCGAATTCGGCGTGAAGACGCAGGCACTCTGCGCCTACAAGCTGACTTTCAGGTTCACCACCGAGAGCGGCTGTCTTGAACATCTCAATGGTAAGAGTTTTGAGGTGAAAAAAGTTTGGTTCAGGGAGAAATTCTTTGAGTTGTAGGATAAAAAGTGGGCTTGCGGAAAGTTTGCAGGCTCACTTTTTTACACCGCTAATAATAAAGGTATAACAAGGTACATATCGAGAGGTGTTCGTTCCCACGCCTTATCAAGCGTTCTGCCGAATGTACGGTCATATTTCTCAATGAATTGACATATCACGCGCAAAATGTTATAATATAGAAAACTTATCTGTCAAAGGCGGCGTGTTCAATGGAAAAGGTCAGGAAGCATATAATATTTCACGGCACTGTGCAGGGCGTGGGATTTCGGTATACGGCTTATTACGCGGCGCAGAGCGTCGGGGTGACGGGCTGGGTAAGAAATCTGTACGACGGCACTGTTGAAGCTGAGGCAGAAGGCACGCAGGCAGATATCGACATGATGATAGCCGCCATAAAGCGCGGCAGATTTATCGAGATAGACAGCATGGACATAAGCGAGATACCGCTGAAAGGCGATGCTGTATTCAATATAAGATGAAAGGGAGAAAATTCGGTATGAAGAAAATTAACATCAATAAACTTAACAGCAAGGTAGCTGAACAAGGTCTGTTCATTGAGGAGAGCAACGCGAAGTATGAGAAAAAACTCCGCCGCGCCGCCGAAAGGATAGCTGATGAACACCGCGAAAGACCCATCATACTGCTGGCAGGTCCATCGGGTTCGGGCAAGACCACATCTGCGCTGAAAATAGACGATATGCTGGACGGCATGGGCATACACACGCACACTATCTCTATGGACGATTACTTTCTGCCAAAGGGCTTTTTTGAGCACATCGTCAACGAGGACGGCACGCCCGATTATGAGTCGCCCATGCGCATAGACATAAACAAGCTGAACGAGCATATGGAGAAGATATCCCGCTGTGAGGAAGTCATGATACCGAAGTTCAACTTTGCCGAGCAGTCAAGTTCGGACGGCTTTCTGTTCAAGCGCGGCAAGGACGACATAATAGTATTTGAGGGCATACATGCGCTCAACCCGCTTGTTACGGGCGGTGCGGGCGAATTTGCAAGGTGCATGTACGTCAGTGTGAGAACACGTATCGAACTGAATGACGGCACGCTGGTACACCCCTCCATGATAAGGCTGATGCGCCGACTGATACGCGATGAGCGTTCACGCGGAAGAGGACCTGCGGAAACTTTCGATATGTTCAGGAACGTTTCGCGTGGTGAAGAGCAGTACATACTGCCGTTCAAGTACCGCGCCGAGGAGGAGAAGGAGTTCTCGCTGGACACCTATATCGCTTATGAGCCTGCCGCTTACAAGGGGCTTCTGCTGGATAAGATGAGAGAAGTCAGCAAGACTTACAAGGATTTTGACAAGTATGAGAGCATACTGCGTCTGCTGGAAGAGGTAGACCCCATCGATACAAGTCTGATAGGCGAAGATTCGCTGGTGCGCGAATTTCTGGGCGGAAGCAGGTACACTGACTGAGGCGATGACCGATGATAACGAAACTGCTTTCAAGAGAAGAATGTGCAAAGTGCAGGTACTGCTGCTGCTTTGACAGCTACGACCTCTGGGAAACGCCTGTGATAACGCAGGAATGTCATGAGCGCATATTGGAAGAGTTCAAGCCCGACCAGAAGTTTCTTGAACTTGATGACCACTACCTGATGAAAATGGACAGGGAGCCGAATGAAGACCTGTACTACTGCCCGATGCTCGACCATGAGCGGGGCTGTATAATGGGCACCGAAAAACCGTTCGACTGCCGAATATGGCCTTTTCGCATAATGGACTTGTACGGCACGCGGGTGATAGTGCTTTCGCTTGTATGTCCTACGGTGCAGAAAAGACCGCTGTGCGATATACAGGCGGTGGCGAAAGAACTTGCGCCGCAGATATTCGCGTATGCTGATGAACACCCTTATGCTGTGAAAAAGTATATACACGGCTTCCCCATAATGCTTGCGGAGGAGAGATGATATGACCGAGATAGATGTAGCCTGCCCCATCTGCGGGGATATAAACCGCGTTGACAGCGGACTTGCTTCGGCTTACTGCCAGAGCTGCGGTGCGGCTTTTGCTGTGCCTGTGATGCGCCCTGAGCATGAGATGCCTAAGAATGACCTTCCGCCGTTTACCATACGTTCGGGGGTGCTTGAAAGGTACAACGGCAGTGAACCTGTGGTGACTGTTCCCGATGGCGTGATGGCGATAGGCGGTCAGGCTTTTAAGGACTGCGACAATGTTCACCGTGTGGTACTGCCTGAGGGCATAACCGAGATACAGGGTTCGGGTGACGGCATGTGGGGCGCATTTTTCGGCTGTTCGGCACTGGAGAGCATCGCACTGCCGAAATCGCTGAGGCGGATAGGCTCGAACGCTTTCAACGGCTGTAAAAAACTGACGAATGTGAAGATACCCGATGATGTGAACCAGATAGGTGCGGGGGCATTCAGCGGGTGCGCCGAACTGGGTCTGGTCAAGCTGCCGAAGGGTCTGAGGGAACTTTCAAACGACATATTCAAGGGCTGTGTATCGCTGACCGAGATACGTCTGAACGGCAACATAAAGACGATAGGCGACCATGCTTTTGAGAACTGCCATGCTTTGCGTGCGCTGACCATACCTCCGGGTGTGAAGACCATCGGGGCGTATGCTTTTGCGGGCTGTTTCGGGCTGAGCGAACTTCTTCTGCCCGGTACGGTCATATCGCTGGGGGCATCTGCTTTTGCTGACTGCCGCAATCTTGCGGTGATAACTGTGCCTGCCTCCATAGAAACTTTTGAGAATGACGGTGCGGGTGTGAGGACATTTGCGGGGTGCAGTCAGCTGAGAAAGATAAATCTGGGAAAACTGCCTGTGAATTTTATGGACGTTTTCGCGACTACTCCGTGGCTGGAAGAATACCTGATGAAAAAGGGGCTTTGCCGACACTGCGGCGGGCATTTCAAGGGGGTCTTCAGGAAGACTTGTGAAGTCTGCGGGCTGGTGAAGGACTACTGATCTATAGCGATCCGCCTTAAAATTCAGACAAAATCCATAGATCCTAGCTTTTGCGACCGGATTTTGTGAATTTAAATAGTTGGATTGCTATAGCTGTGCGGAAGTGTGGCTGTTTGACGGCTGAAAAAATGGCGGCTTTTGCCGAATGCGGGGGCGTTTGATGGATATACGTGCTGAATTATTGGTTCTTGCAGATGAAAAGTACCGCGATTTTCAGGCGGGGCTGATACCCGAACTTGAAAAGGAGAAATTTCTGGGGGTGCGCACGCCCGAAATAAGGAAGCTGGCGAAGCGTCTGATAAAAGAGGGGACGGCGGCTGAGTTTACGGCTGTTCTGCCCCATGAGTTGTTTGACGAATATCAGCTTCATGCGCTGGTGATAAGTCAGCTAAAGGGGTTTGACGATGCTTTGGCTGAAACGGAGAGATTTCTGCCATATGTGAACAACTGGGCGACCTGTGACCAGCTAAGACCTGCGGCTTTCAAGGGCAGGCAGGCTGAACTTCTGCCGAAGATAGAAGAATGGCTGGACAGCGGGGAGTGTTACAAGGTACGTTTCGGGCTGGAGATGCTGATGCTTCATTTTCTGGGGGACTGCTTTGAGGGCAGGTATCTGGAAATTGCGGCGGCGGTTAAGTCTGAGGAATACTATGTGAGAATGATGCAGGCGTGGTTCTTTGCGGAGGCGCTGGCGGTCAGGTACGAAGAAGCTGTCGGGTATATAGAGGGAAGTCGGCTTGAGAAGTGGGTACACAACAAGGCGATACAGAAAGCGCGGGAGAGTCTGAAAATACCCGATGAGCGCAAGAGATATCTTAAAGAGTTAAGGCGGTAAAGGCGCGGGGGGATATCCCTGCGCTTTTTTGTTTGGGAGATACCACTGATTTTTGGCTATTGCAAAATCTGCCGAAATGTGGTAAAATATAATATAGCTATCCCTTTGGTACATCACGGAAAAGGTCGGCATACTATGCCGAAATGCTGTTTATAGCAATCCGCCTTAAAATTCAGTCACAAAACCCATAGATCCCAGCTTTTGCGACCGGATTTTGTGAATTTAAAAAGTTGGATCGCTATAGTGTGGTGTTGATCGGGTGTGCAAATCATAGCTTTAGGGAGATATTTATGGATCTTAACGAACTCAGACTTCAGATAAATGATGTTGACAAGCAGATGCAGGAACTTTTTACAAAGCGCATGCGGCTTTGCTTTCAGGTGGCTGAATACAAGATAGCCAACGACCTGCCTGTTTTTCACAAAGACAGGGAGAAGGAGATAATCAACAGGGTGACGAACGATGCGCCCGATGACCTGAAAGGGGCGACACGGGTATATTTCCAGACGATGATGGACATATCCAAGTGCCTGCAATACCAGCAGTTCTTTGCTAATGCTGACAGCGTGCCGTATAAGCCGCTGATACTCAAGGGCAGGCATACGGTGGCAGTGCCGGGAACCAACGGTTCTTACAACCACATCGCGTGCTCAAATCTGTTTGATGATTTTGAGCCGATATTCCATGAGGACTTTGAGGATATCTTCAGGGCTGTAAGTGAGGGCGAAGCTGAGTTCGGGATACTGCCGATAGTCAATTCGACAGCGGGTTCGGTGGCGCAGACCTATGAACTGATGAAAGAGTACGACTTCAAGATATGCGCGGGTACGAAGCTGAGGATATCCCACTGTCTGGCGGTAAAGCGCGGGGTGAAGTTTGATGAGATAGAAAGTGTATACTCACATGAACAGGGGTTACAGCAGTGCTCGGATTTCATAAGAGAGAATAATTTCAAGACACACCGCTATGCCAACACATCGCTGGCGGCAAAGTTCATAAAGGATAGCGAGAAGCCGTATGCCGCCATCTGTTCGGAGAATGCGGCGGAACAGTTCGGGCTGGATATACTGCGAAAGAACATACAGAATGCAACTGATAACTACACAAAGTTCATACTGATATCGAAAGAAACGCTGAAATCCGAAAATGCCAACACAATATCGGTTTGTCTGGCACTGCCGCACCAGTCATCATCGCTGTACAGACTGCTGACAAAGTTCTCGGTGGCTGGGCTGAACCTTTCGATGATAGAGAGTATGCCCATAGCGAACACCGACTTTGATGTTGTGTTCTATCTGGATTTTCACGGTGCGATAGACACCCCTGAGGTGGCAAAACTGCTCAGTGAACTTGAACAGGAATTGAGTTATTTCAAATTTTTAGGAAACTACGAGGAGGTCTGAAATATGCGGATAGGTCACGGTTACGATGTACACAGGCTGGTCGAGGGCAGGAAGCTGATACTCGGCGGTGTGGAGATACCCTATGAAAAGGGGCTTGACGGACATTCGGACGCTGATGTGCTGGTACATGCGCTTATGGACGCGATGCTGGGTGCGCTGGCGCTGGGCGATATCGGTAAGCATTTCCCTGACAGCGACCCTGAATACAAGGGTGCGGACAGTCTTAAACTGCTGGACAGGGTCAGCGAGATGATAGATGAGAGCGACTATGTGTTCTCAAATGCGGACATGACCATCTGCTGTCAGAGCCCGAAATTAGCGCCGTACATTCTGGAGATGCGAAAGAACATCGCGGAAACTATCGGCTGTGACATCGGGCAGATATCGGTGAAAGCCACGACCGAAGAAAGGCTGGGCTTCACGGGTGAAGGGCTGGGCATCTCGGCAACGGCTGTGGTACTGCTGGAACAGGTCTGACGTGATGATATAAGGCGCGGCAGATAAAATTATGGTTATCCTTTTAATACAACACCACAGTGTTGATATTATCTTTCCCCCCGCCTACGGCGGGGGAAAGATAACCGCCAACTATATTCAGTTCCCAATATAACATCGTTTATTTTGGTGTGTCAGCGGGATAACCACATAAATAAATTCAAGGCACTCCGCTTGCGGGCGGGAGTGCCTTTTTCAGTCTTTGGCGTTATCGAAGAGTTCTGCGGCGGCAACGAAGAGGAAAGTCACGGGCAGACTGGGGCTGACTGTGCCGCGCAGTGTCATAGCGGCGATAAGGCAGGCGGTCAGCAGAATGACGGCGGCGCGGAATGGTCGGAGGTCTTTGCCGTCAAGGAGGAGTGCCAGTATACGTCCGCCGTCAAAGTAATCAAATGGCAGGAGGTTGAAGAGGGCGAGAAGCAGGTTTGCGGCGATGAAAAAATCGCCTGCGCCGAATAACGCACCTGCCGCCGCCAGCAGGAAATTGACCAGACAGCCGCCTGCAAGCACAGCTATGTCGCGTGGGAGGCTGTCTATCCTGCCGCGCGGGGGAGTTATTTTTATCCCGCCGCCGTAGAGGGTGACAGCTTCGGGGCGGCGGCGGAAGACAAGCATGAAAAACAGATGCCCGCATTCGTGCAGAGCACAGCAGACAAGAGCGGTCAGCAGTTCGTTCGTATCTGCACCGCCTGTCAGCAAAACAAGGGCTATGACTGCGGGGAAGCTGAAACTCACGCCCAGCCGCACCCGCCTGATATATACACGGAACATAATAATACCCCCTGCATACATTTTATGCGTGGGGCAGAGTGTTCATTACTTTTATAGCGATCCAACTTTTTAAATTATGACTATCCCTTTAGCACACCAACTAAAAAAGCGGTGAACAAAAGGATAATTGAGCGCCATACGCCAAAAACCTTAAGTTCTGTATAGCCGCTGTTTTTGTGGTGTGTCAGCGGGATAACCACATTTTAAATTCACAAAATCCAGTCGCAAAAGCTGGGATCTATGGGTTTTGTGACTGGATTTTGTCTGAATTATAAGGCGGATCGCTATAGGTATGGTTATTCTCTGCGGCGAATGCTTATCTCGCCGCTGGAAATGCAGTCGCGGGTGCCGTCATGCCGTTCGACCAGCAGGCGGCAGCGTTCGTCAACATCTATCAGCTTTGCGGGAGTGATCTCACTGCCGCGTATGAGGTTTATCTCTTCGCCGCGCCAGATAAGGCGTGAGCGGTAGCCTTCAAGGAAAGTGTCCTCTGAAAGTTCGCGGTAGTAGCGCAGGAATTTTGATATGACCAGCCCCGCCATGCGGTTGCGGGCATCTTCAACGCGGGCGGTGAGGACTGCGCCCGCGATATCGCGTATCTCTTCGGGGAAGCCGCCTTCGGGCTCATACACGTTTATGCCGATGCCGCAGACTGCGTAGTCAAGTCCGCCGCTTTCAAGGCTGAAAGAGGCTTCGGTGAGTATGCCGCATATCTTGCGGGAATCCATATAGACATCGTTGACCCACTTTATATCAGCCTGTCTGCCGCTGACTTCTTCGGCGGCTTCGGCTACTGCGACTGCGGCGGCGGTGGTGATGCGCACTGCGTCAGCGGCGGTCATTTCGGGTCTTAGCAGTATGCTGAGATACAGCCCTGTATCAGAGGGCGAGAAAAAACTTCTGCCCAGCCTGCCCCTGCCGTTGGTCTGCATGCCTGCAACGACTGTTGTACCCTCAGCCGCACCGTTTGCCGCCAGTTCGCGCAGGCGGGTGTTGGTAGAGTCGGTTTCCTTATAGACGGTCAGTTTTGCGCCGCATTCGGGGGTGAGATATTTCTCGATACCCGCCGCCGAAAGCACATCTGCACCGTCAAGGCAGTAGCCGCGATTGGTGACTGCGCTTATATTATAGCCCTCAGTTTGCAGGCTTTTGACCGCTTTCCAGACAGCGCCGCGAGTACAGCCCAGCTTGTCGGCAATATCGGCACCCGAAAGGAATGTACCTCTGTTGCGCTCAAAAAGCCGTATAAGTTCGTCCTTTACAGTCATCTTGCTACCTCCTGCATAACATTCAGGTCAACAGCGCCGTCTATGCCTGAGATGCGGCCTGTGCCGCACCTCTGCCAGATGTACCAGTCGCCGCTGTAGGTCAGTTCGTCATAATACTGTGCCACCCATACGGGGTGGTCGTTCTTGTTTTCCCAGAAGCGTTCCATAAAATTCTTACTGCTGTAAAGCATGGTATCATAGCCGTTCTGTCTGAGTTCATCAGCGAAGGCTTCAAACACCTCGCTGAGGTCGTGCAGGCTGATGCCGTAGTTCTGGAAATGCTGAAATTCCTCCCAGTCAAAGGCGATGGGCATATCAAGGGACTGACCGCCCAGCACTTCGACCATGCGGCGGGCTGTTGCCCTTGCGCCTTCGGTGGTGGTGTCGGTGGAATAGAAATACACGCCGACTTTAAGACCTGCGTTTTTAGCGCCTGCTATGTTGTCATAGTAATAAGCATCGAGGTCAGCGCCGCCAAATTCGCCGTAGCCCATGCGCACGATGGCAAATGAACAGCCCTCAGATGCGACAGCGTCAAAATCTATACTGCCCTGCCACCTTGAAACATCTATGCCGAATTCTCTGCCATCGGCGGCGTACTGCTGTCTGAAGTCGCTGAAATATATCACGCTGTCATCATAGTATGGGTCGGTAACGTAGTCGGAAACGGTGACATCGATATCCTGTGTCAGAGTATTTCCGTTATGGTCGGAGATATAGACGGTTATGGGGTAAACGCCTGCCGCTGAGGTATCGACTGTGCCCGACCAGTCAAAAGACGGGGCGCGGTCGAAGTTGTCGGCGTAGCTGATATAGTCGGCGGGGTCGAACCATTCACCGACTGAAACGCTCATGGTATCGCCCAGAAGTATGACGGGGGCAGTGCTGTCGATGACGGTATAGGTCACCTTTTTCTCGACAGAAGCGCCGTCCTGCTCAAACTTCAATGTAACTTCGTGTTCACCGAGAGTTTCGGTATCAAGTATGTCATCGCCGTTGGCAAGGACTGCACTGCTTTCCGTCACAAACTCGCTGAGTTTTACCTTATGGTATACCTCGACCGTATCCATGCAGACCGCGCTGATGGGGGCGGGCTCTGCTTTTTTGGGGGCTTTTGCGGTAGTTTCAGCTTTTGAAGGTTCTTCCTTTTTTGTTGTGGCGGTCGTGGTGACAGCGGGGGATTCTTCGGTTTCGGCGGGGGTCATTTCGTCAGGGACAGCATCTTGCTCGGCGGTGGTGGTATTGACCGTTGTCACGCGGGGGGCAGACTGCTGTTCTATCTCCTTGCCGCAGGAAGTCAGCATAAGGGCAGAAGCGGCGAATATCAGTGCTTTTTTCATTCGCCCTTATCCTCCAGTGCTTTCAGCAGGTTATCGTACAGCTGCGGAAATTTCTTCTGCATGCGGATAGGGCGCAGGTCGGTGCCTGTGAAGCAGTGGGAAGTTTTGGCGATAAGTGACAGCTGACCTGTCGTCAGGTTAGTGACCTCATATTCCAGTTCAAACTTACAGCCGTTGAAACTCAGAAGATGGCAGTTGACCTCAAACTCATCACCGAAGCGGACGGGGTATTTATATTCGCAGGACACGCTCAGAACAGGGGACACAATGCCATGTTTCTCGGTGAAATCGAACGGACAGCCAAGCTGTTCCATCATATCGACGCGGGCTTCTTCGAGCCAGCGGACATAATTTGAGTGATGGACGATATCCATACGATCGGTTTCATAATAATAAGCCTTACGGCGATAGGGTTTATATTCATTCATTTTTTGGTTCCTTCTTTCGATAGATATACTATTTATATTGTAACATATTTGGGCTTAATTTGCAAGCCGAGCAAAACAATTCATAATTCATAATTCACAATTCATAATTATTGGCAGGGGCACACGCGACAGTGTCGGCGTGACTCCCGCCGTTCGTCCATCGCTCCCGATGATAAGCAAGTCAATAGTGTATGGCGGGGGCACACGCGACAGTGTCGGCGTGACTCCTGCCGTTCGGTCAGCAGTCCAAAGGATAAGAATGGCAAACCATTGCAGCAGGGGTCATGCCGACACTGTCGCTCGCGCCCCCCGATTGACAAACCCTCTACCGCTGTGGTATAATCATTTCAGCATATCATAGTTGGAGGTACAGTATGAAATTCAGACCATGTATAGATATACACAACGGCTCGGTCAAGCAGATAGTCGGCGGGAGCCTTTCGGATAAGGGCGATATGGCTGAGGATAACTTCGTTTCACAGCAGGACGGCGGCTATTACGGCGAACTCTATAAAAAGCGCGGGCTTACGGGGGGACATATCATTATCCTCAACCCCGCAGGAAGTCAGTACTATAATGCAGATGTCGAACAGGCGCACAAAGCCCTCGCCGCTTTTGAGGGCGGCTTGCAGATAGGCGGCGGCATCAATAACGAGAATGCCAAAAATTTCCTTGACAAGGGCGCGAGCCATGTCATAGTGACCAGCTTTGTTTTCCGCAACGGCGAGATAGATGAACACAACCTGTCACTTATGAAACGCGCAGTCGGCAAGGAACGCCTTGTTCTCGACCTCTCCTGCCGCAGGCGCGGGGACGGCTACTATATCGTCACCGACCGCTGGCAGAAGTTCACCGATACAAAACTCTGCCGTGAAACCATAGAACGCCTGCGCGACAGCTGTGACGAATTCCTGATACACGCAGTCGATGTGGAGGGCAAGGCTCACGGCATAGAAGAAGAAGTCGCCGCCATGCTGGGCGGTATCGACGGCATGCCTGCCACATATGCGGGCGGCATAGCGTCCTTTGATGACCTCGCCAAACTCAAAGAACTGGGGCGCGGCAAAGTAGATTTCACCATCGGCAGTGCGCTGGATATATTCGGCGGTCACATGCGCTTTGAGGAAGTCTGCGATTTTGGAAAAAAATGAGCCTGCGGGCAGGATCACGGAGCGGACAGATATGAGCGGAAAGAAAATAGCAAAAGATGTTCTTCTTGCGGCTGAAATATCGGTATTCTATGTATCTTCTGTTTTTCTCAGCAAAATAATCACCGATGCGTTCGGTCTTGCCGCCGCATTTATCTATATATTGTTTATATCAGCGCTGTACGGTCTTGCGCTGATAAGTGATGACAAAATAGAATGGCTGGTGAAATGGGGGCTTTCCATACCCATCTCGCGCCTTGTACTGCAATATTTTATTTCAGCAGATTACTCTGTCAGGGCACTGAACCTGATCTTCCCCAATTACGGCAGAGAAACGGCAGGCGGTAATTTTACAGGTTTTTTCCTTATAGTGATACTTTCCGTCAATTGCCTGATAGCCGCTGTCATAGCGCTGGTCACAGATAGAGAAAAACAACAAACAGCAAAGCGATCTCAGCTGATCGTCACATCGTTTTTTGCCGCCGTGATAATCGCTGTCGTGCTGATACTGGAAAGCATGTTCCCCTCATACGAACATATTTCAGCCCACATGTGACCATCGGCTGAATAAAAAATGTGGTTATCCCGCTGACACACCACAAAAACAGCGGCTATACAGAACTTAAGGTTCTTGTTGTATATTTTTCCCCCGCCTGCGGCGGGGGAAAGATAACATCAACTCAGATTTTCCTCATTGATAAAGGTATTTTGCAGTGGTGTGCTAAAGGGATAGTCATAATCGCATTTACACCGTTCCCTCCGGGGATCACAGAGCGTTCCAGTACACGAAGAATATCAGCACACAGCCCCACGCATTTCCGGTTTCTTTTCTTACGATCAGCATACCATAAATAAGAAACATAGTCACGAGCATATTCATAAATGCGTCGGGAGTAACTCCTATAACACCGTGTATAAGTATGCACATAACAGCGCAGACAAATGCTCCCGTATCCCAGAATCTGTGATCGGAATGATAACGCTCACTCAGCTTATCTCTTATCACAACATAGTTGAATCCCTCAAAAAATCCCCACGCTATTGCTGTAAGTTCAAATCCCAACGCCTTTACGGGTAATGATGATGAAAGCAGTTCCTTTGTGGTGAATACGTCTATGAACGGACACCAGGGATGAACATTGCCCATTACAAGATTATAGATGAAGTCGGGTACACAGCAGGCAAGGCTTAAAAGCAACGCCGGGACGAGATTCTTTTTTGTAAGCCCGAAATTTGTGAACTTCTCTTTTCTGTATATGCAGACTGCGGTAATGCCGAGTCCTGCAAGTGCGAACTGTCCGCACACAGCTGCAAGAGCAACTCTCGGTAGTACGGGACTTGTCCTGTCGTAAATAAAGCCGTTGAACTGTTTGCCGAATACCGCCAAAATAAGTGTAAGCACTATACATGTTATAATACCTATCGCAATAATATCATGGTCAAGCTGCTTTTTTCTTTCTGCGGTAAGTCCTTGGTTTAACTGTTTCATTTTGTATCTCCTCCATTGATGATTTTTTTCAGTACATCTATTCGGTATGTCTGTATTATACAGTAGATATAATCAAATGTCAACAGGAATATGCGTAAGCTGCGATCAGGTATGCGTGAAATGCAATTTCGGATCAATGACCGAAAGAACGGATACAAATGAGCGATGCGATATTGGTTCACTGAAAGGTGATATTTACTCCGCAGAATTATCCTTTTGTTTACCGCATTTTTAGTTGGTGTGCTAAAGGGATAGTCATAATAAAAAATGCCCCTGAGCGCTTTTAAAGGCTCAGGGGCTGAACTTTTATGCGGATATTATACGTTAAGTAACTTTTTCAGCCTTTCGTCAACGGCTTTGAGGAAGTCCTCAGTGTTGACTTTCTGCTTGTTCTCCAGCTTGGAGAGCAGATAAAGGTCGCCTGTCATTATGCCGTCTTCGATGGTCTGTATGGTAGCCTTTTCAAGGCAGTCAGCGAAGTTCACCAGTTCGGGCAGTTCGTCCAGTTCACCTCTCTTGCGGAATGCGCCTGTCCATGCGAACAGTGTTGCAACAGAGTTGGTGGAAGTTTCCTCACCCTTAAGGTGCTTGTAGTAGTGGCGCTGAACTGTGCCGTGTGCGGCTTCATACTCGTAAACACCGTCGGGCGATACCAGTACAGAAGTCATCATAGCCAGCGAACCGTAAGCAGTAGCCACCATATCGGACATAACATCGCCGTCATAGTTCTTGCAAGCCCAGATGTAGCCGCCGTTGGAACGGATAACTCTTGCAACGGCATCATCTATCAGTGTGTAGAAATACTCTATGCCTGCGGCTTCAAACTTAGCCTTGTACTCGTTCTCGAATATCTCGGAGAATATATCCTTGAAAGTGTGGTCGTACTTCTTGGAGATGGTGTCCTTTGTAGCGAACCAAACGTCCTGCTTGGTGTCAAGGGCAAAGTTGAAAACGCTCCTTGCGAAAGATGCGATGGAGGTGGACTTGTTGTGCATGCCCTGTATAACGCCGTCGCACTCGAAGTTGTAGATAGTTTCGCGGCTCTCGTTGCCGTCCTTGTCGGTGCATACCAGTTCAGCCTTTGCACCTGCGGGGCATTTCATCTCAACGTTCTTGTAAACATCGCCGTATGCGTGACGTGCGATAGTGATAGGCTTTGTCCATGTGGGGATATAGGGGGTGATGCCCTTTACCAGTATAGGTGTTCTGAAAACGGTGCCGTCCAGCATTGCACGAATAGTGCCGTTGGGGGACTTCCACATCTCTTTGAGGTTATATTCGGGCATTCTTGCCGCATTAGGGGTGATGGTAGCGCACTTTACAGCAACGCCGTACTTCTTGGTAGCATTGGCAGAGTCAACAGTTACCTGATCGTTTGTTTCGTTTCTGTGGACAAGTCCGAGATCATAATAATCTGTTTTGAGATCGACATATGGGGTTATCAGTATGTCCTTTATCTCCTGCCAGATTATTCTGGTCATCTCATCGCCGTCCATCTCGACTAATGGTGTTTTCATTTGGATCTTTGCCATTGGGGTTTCCTCCTTCTTATTATCAGGAACGTTATAGTAAACATTCCTGCGGTAATTTGGTTCTATGTTCATCGGCATACACCGAAAAACGTTCTTTC
Source organism: Hominimerdicola alba 8 (assembly GCF_000178155.2). Lineage (GTDB taxonomy): Bacteria > Bacillota > Clostridia > Oscillospirales > Ruminococcaceae > Hominimerdicola > Hominimerdicola alba_C. The sequence goes on along the minus strand of NZ_ADKM02000018.1, from coordinate 89,872 downwards.
ATGTGGAATGCGCCGTCATAAGCCGGCCTCGCGATACATCACCACGACCAAAACCACCAGCACTATCAGCGCCACTGTCCCGATAAATATCGGCAGACACCTGTAGAACGCCTCCTTAGCGGGGCGGGCTTCAAACAGCCTTTCGCGCAGGTACAAGCCGAAGCATGCGAATACGCCGCCTATGAACATGACAGCCGCGAAATTCATACTCGCAAAACAGTTCAATATCCAGCAAAGTATGAATGCTATGCACAGCGCGACTTCCACCGCGCCTTTCTGCAAAGCCTGCCACAGAGGATAATCCTGCCTGCCGTTGTAGCGCACGACAGCGCCCACAACGCCGCCTATCCCTCCGCCTGCCCAGAGGTCCATGCCCTCGCCGCCTGCTACTTTGAAAAGTCCCACGAACGTAAAGGCGAAAAGCACATACCATGCCAGTGATATTATGATATCCATAAAGCGTGCGCCGTCGCCCGAATGCTCCATGCCCGCGCCGCCTTTCATCACTGATGTGAGGTAGAGCGCATCGTGGATATTGTCATCGCGGGCTTTTATCCTTGCATCGCGTCTTTTAAGGTTGCGGATAAGCTCCTGTGTCTCAGCCTGCCACTTATCATAGCTTTCGTGAGTAGAGCCTGCGTAGCTGTCGGGCTCTTCGGTCACCTCGCCTGTATAGGCGACTTTCGCACCGTAGCCCTTATCATTTTTCAGACCCTCTTCCAGCCACCGCTCATACTCGGTCAGCTGTTTTTCGGGAGCAGTTTCCTGCTTTTCTTCGAGGGCTTTCAGCTTTTGTTCAAACTCGTTCTCATCGGGTACGATATCATCAGCACCGAACAGTGCGGACATTTTATCATCGCGCACCACCCTGCCTTTTTCGGCGCTTTCCACCAGTGAAACGGGGTCTTCGGTGAGTTTTTGGTGTTTGAGCGCCATGCCTTTTGTGACTTTCGGGGCATCGCCCATCTCTTTGAGTTTTTCCTCAAAAAACTCCTCGCTGAGTTCGCCCGCATCTGCGCCAAAAAGAGCGTCCATGCTCTGACGGCGGTTTATTCTCTTGTCATCAGCCACAGATTACCACCTCATTGATGTGTTGTAACGAAATATATCATCACGGCTATGATGATAACTGACATGCCGACCACTTTCAGCATGTTGTTATACCAACTCCTGCTCCTGTTCGGGAACAGGTATCTCAAAAAGAAGTACACCGCACAGCAGGCGATGGATATGACTATAGCAATCCGCCTTAAAATTCAGACAAAATCCAGTCACAAAACCCATAAATCCCAGCTTTTGCGACTGGATTTTGTGAATTTAAAAAGTTGGATTGCTATAGAATAAGCGGCAAAGGAAGTTTATCTTTCTGCATGTCACTGCCTCGTGAAAAACAGTATCAGCGCCGTGATAAACAGTACTATTCCCGCTGTCAGCTTTATCCTGTTCATGTACCACCTGCTGCTCCTGCCGGGAAATAATAATTTCAGCGCCACGAATATCACGCCGCACAGCACCAGTGCCCCGATGATAGTCACGGGATTTCTTGATCTCATGCTAATTTTGTTTCTCCTTATTTTTCTCCCGCCCGCATTACGTATAGCTGATGATACAAAACACCGTACACGCCCTGCACGGGATATATTTTTTTTACTCCCAATTTTGATGTGTGTTGCTGATGATACAAAACCAAATTGGGATATTTTTTATCTTTCTCTTCACGCACTCTGACAGGCGCTCAAACGGTCGAACGCCCGCCACAAAACGTGATATCACAGCAGGACGGGGACACTCCCCGCCCGCTGTAAATACACAACCCTATCAGCAAAGCCAATGATCGTGTACTCCGCAAGCAAGGAAACTCCCCCGCCTCAAATACACAGAACCATCGACTATGCCAACAATTATGAATTATGAATTATGAATTAGCAGAAAGCTGTTCGCGTGTGTAGTCAAGCAGACCGCCTGCGAGGATAATATCCTTAGTTCTGCCTGTCAGTTCACAGAGAACAGGTATCTCGGCACCTGTGGACTTGTTTACAACAGTCAGCTGAGTCTTGCCTGCTTCGATATCAGCGCGTACATTTGCGATCTCGATCTCGTCGCCCTGACCTATCTTTTCGTAGTCAGCTTCGTTAACAAATGTCAGCGGGAGAATGCCTGCGTTTATCAGGTTAGCCCTGTGGATACGCGCAAAACTCTTCACCAGAACTGCCTTTATGCCCAGATACAGAGGTGCGAGCGCCGCATGTTCTCTCGAAGAACCCTGACCGTAGTTGGAACCGCCGACGATGATGGACTTCTCCATATTCTTTGCTCTTCTGGGGAAATCTTCATCGCATACAGTGAAGCAGTGCTGTGAGATAGCAGGGATATTCGATCTCAGAGGCAGTATCTTAGCGCCTGCGGGCATGATGTGGTCGGTAGTGATGTTGTCGCCTACTTTCAGCGATACCTGACAGCTGATGTTCTCCACCAGCGGAGCGGTTTCGGGGTAAGGCTTGATGTTGGGACCTCTCAGCACCTCAACGCTGTCCATGTCAGCCTCAGCAACGGGAGGAACTACCATGTTATCGTTTATCTTGAAGTGTTCGGGTACTTTTATCTCAGGCATCTCACCCAGAGTTCTGGGGTCGGTCAGCACGCCTGCAACTGCCGATGCAGCAGCCAGTTCGGGCGATACCAGATAGATCTGACCGTCCTTAGTTCCCGATCTGCCGAGGAAGTTTCTGTTGAAAGTTCTCAGGGAGATACCCTTTGAGTTAGGAGCCTGACCCATACCGATGCAGGGACCGCATGCGCTCTCCAGTATTCTTGCGCCTGCCGCGATCATATCAGCCAGAGCGCCGTTCTCAGCGATCATATTGAGCACCTGCTTTGAACCGGGAGCGATAGCCAGCGAAACATCGGGGTGAACGGTCTTGCCCTTAAGTATGTGAGCGACTTTCATCATGTCAACATAAGAAGAGTTTGTGCAGGAACCGATGCAGACCTGATCGATCTTCATGCCGCCCAGTTCTTCAACAGTCTTGATATTGTCGGGGCTGTGCGGACATGCAGCCATCGGTACAAGCGCACCGAGATCGATGTCGATGACCTCATCGTAAACTGCGTCATCGTCAGCCTTAAGTTCAGTCCATACCTCAGCCCTTTCCTGTGCCTTAAGGAAGGAAAGTGTTATCTCATCAGAGGGGAATATAGATGTTGTAGCACCCAGCTCAGCGCCCATGTTCGTGATGGTAGCTCTCTCAGGTACAGACAGAGTCTTTACGCCCTCGCCGCAGTACTCTATGACCTTGCCGACACCGCCCTTTACGGACATTCTTCTCAGAACTTCGAGGATAACATCCTTTGCGGAGACCCAAGGTGACAGCTTGCCTGTCAGGTTCACCTTTACGATGTTGGGGTAGGTTATGTAGTAAGCACCGCCGCCCATAGCGACTGCAACATCAAGTCCGCCCGCGCCGATAGCTATCATGCCGATGCCGCCGCCTGTGGGGGTATGGCTGTCAGAACCTATCAGGGTCTTGCCGGGAATGCCGAAGCGCTCCAGATGTACCTGATGGCAGATACCGTTGCCGGGACGCGAGAAATAGATGCCGTGTTTTTTGCAGACCGAACCGATGAACCTGTGGTCATCAGCGTTCTCAAAGCCCGACTGGAGGGTGTTGTGGTCGATATAAGCCACACTCTTCTCAGTCTTTACTCTGGGCACGCCCATAGCCTCATATTCGAGATAAGCCATAGTGCCCGTAGCGTCCTGAGTAAGGGTCTGGTCGATGCGTATACCGATCTCCTGTCCCTTGACGAACTCGCCGTCAACCAGATGCGCTTTAAGGATCTTTTCAGTCAGTGTAAGTCCCATGTAAATCAATTCCTTCCTTGTTTTGATGCAGGGCGGAATGCCCCTGTTTTTTACATAATCATACATCATCTATTATATACTAAAACCACGTTTCTGTCAAGCGTGAGAATGTTAATTCCACGGAAATCAATTTTGGGTGGATTCAGAAATACGCATAAGCGCAGCGATGACAGATCATGGTGCTATAGCAATCCAACTATTTAAATTCACAAAATCCAGTCGCAAAAGCTGGGATCTATGGGTTTTGTGACTGGATTTTGTCTGAATTTTAAGGCGGATTGCTATAAGTCCTGTGTAGCCGCTTTTTTTGCAGTGTGTCAGCGGGATGACCACATTATGAAATAAAAAGTACTGGACAAATCAGCACAGATGTGCTATAATAAACTTGATATATCTTACTAATAGGAAGGATGCTTATAACGATGCTGCATGAAAAATCCTGCGGCGCTATTGTTTACCGCAAGTATCACGGCAATACGGAAATACTGCTGATAAAACACATCAACAGCGGACACTGGTCTTTTCCGAAGGGGCATGTTGAGGGCGATGAGACCGAAGAAGAAACTGCCAAGCGCGAGATATTGGAAGAAACGGGCATTGAGGTCAACCTTGACACCACTTTCCGCGAGATAGTTTCATACTCGCCGCGCAAGGATACACAGAAGATAGTTGTCTACTTCATCGGCAAGGCGAAGAACACCGACTACCGTCCGCAGGAGGACGAGATAGCGGAGATACGCTGGGTCGAGATAGACCGATGCGGTCAGGTGCTTGCCTACGAGAACGACCGAAGCATAGTAAACAAGGCGAAGAAATTCATTATCTGACAAAAAGGGCGGGACTGCTTTGGTGGGCAGTCCCGCTTTGGGTTTTGTATATAACTTATGCCGCCCTTTATTTTGGGGCATCTGTGCGGTATTTGGAGGGTGTAACGCCTGTATGGCGGCGGAAGAGGGCTGTGAAGTGGTCAACGGAGGAGAAACCCAGCACCTCGCTTATCTCGCGGACGCGCAGACCGCCTGCGCTGAGGAGTTCTTTGGCGTACTCGATGCGGAAGCCGTTATAGAAGCTGTTGAAGGTCATGCCTGTTTCCTGCTTGAAGAGTTTGCCGAAGTAATCGCGGTTGAAGCTGAAAAACTCGGCGGCTGAACCTGTGGTGGCAGTTTCACCCTCGCTTTTGGCGATAAAGTCGCGTAGTTTGAGTGCGAAACTCTCGCTGGTGACGTTGAGAGAAGCTAAGGCTTTTTCGGCGGCGCGGCGGTATTCATCGCTGGAAGTACCGCGGCTGACGATGCGGTGGGCTTTCATGAGTGCCTGACGAAGCCTTGTGCGGGAGGGTGGTTCGGCTATGACATCGCATGCGCCCAGTGCGAAATATCTGCCAACGCTCTCGCCCTCTTTTCGGGGGACGATGACTATTGCCGCCGCATCGCCGCGTGCTTTGAGTATAGCGCGTGCATCGACTTCGGGCGGTCTGCTGACGGTGATGAGCAGACTACAGCTGTTTTCTGCGATGGCACAGAGGGCATCGCGGGTATTTGAAACGGTCTTTATCACGCTGAAACCCAGTTCTTTCCAGAGAGAAAGAGAAGCATATTTTTTCAGCTTTTTGGGGTCACTTTCGGCTATAAGAACATTTATCGGGGCATTCATTTCCCCTCACCTCCGCAAAAAAAGACAAAGACGCCGTAATAATGAAATTACAGCGTCCTTGCCTTGAATTATTCTATATGTACATTTTAGCACATTACATCGGACTTGTCAATGTATGGTGCGCAGAATTTTTCAGTGCTTTCGGGGAGAATTTTATTCACTATTTACGTTGCCGAACGCTTTGTGCGTGAAAAAAGAGCCGCCCTGCGGGGACAGCTCTTTTCGTTATCACATTAGTATTTAACTGTGAACTTTGCCCTGTGGTTGCCGTTGGCATCGTCATCTATCATCTCGGCTTTTTCGATGGTGATAGGTGTGCCGGGTACAGAAAGTTCGGGGCTCTGGGACTGTGTATAGTCGCGGGTAACGGTGGTGAAGCCGTCCACAACGTCCATGCCCTCAGTTACTTCACCGAATGCGGCGTAATTGCCGTCAAGGAAATCGCAGGTATCATAGCAGATGAAGAACTGGCTGGAAGCACTGTCGGGGTCGTTAGACCTTGCCATAGAAACTGTGCCCTTAGTGTGCTTGAGGTCGTTCTCGACACCGTTGGAACTGAATTCGCCCTTGATGGTCTTTTCAGAACCGCCCATGCCTGTACCTTCGGGGTCGCCGCCCTGTGCCATGAAGTCATCGATCACGCGGTGGAAGGTAAGACCGTCATAGAAGCCCGAAGAAACCAGTTCTTCAAAATTCTCGCAGGTGATGGGGGCTTTATCGGCGTAGAGAGTGATGGTGAATTCACCCTCCTTGAACTCATGCTCGGTGAACTCAACGGTGAACAGTGCGCGCTTGTGACCGTCAGCATCGGGGTCCATCATTGAAGCCTTAGTGATAGTTATGGGCTTGACGGGAACAGCAAGCTCATAGTTTGAATTAAGCTCTCTGTCGCAGTTGAGGAACTTATCAACTACTTCCATGCCCTGAGTGACCTGACCGAAAGCGGCATAGTTGCCGTCAAGGAAAGATGCGTCATCATAGCAGATAAAGAACTGGCTGGAAGCGCTGTCATTATCCTGTGACCTTGCCATAGAAACGACACCGCGCTGGTGGCTGAGGTCATTTTCAACGCCGTTGGCGCTGAATTCGCCCTTGATATTCTCGTCCGAACCGCCTGCGCCTGTACCTTCGGGGTCACCGCCCTGTGCCATGAAGCCTTTGACTACGCGGTGGAAAGTCAGACCGTCATAGAAGCCCGAACTTACAAGCTTTTCAAAGTTCTCACAGCTGATGGGGGCTTTATCCTCACGCAGGGTGATTATGAAGCTGTTTTCGGGGATATCCTCATTAGTCTGGGCGATATCCTCTTCGGGAGAAGTTTCGGCTGCGGGGGCAGCTGTTGAGGCAGTTTCATTTTTTTCTGCTGAACTCTCCGACTTTTCGTGGTTATTGCCGCAAGCGGCGAAAGAACCGCAGGTGATAGCCATAGCGGTAGTCAGCGCCAGCATTTTCAGGAGTTTACTGAATTTTGTTATTCTCAAAATTTTCATTCCCTTTCGTTATTTTTTCGGAGTTCGTAACAACTCAGTCTTTAAATTATAGCACCTATTTGCTTAAAAATCAATAACCTGCTGTACATTTCACCGAAATTTCATCATTTTGACTTAGAGAGATTGACTTTTGACCTGACGGGGGGTATAATAAAATTCATAATTCATAATTCATAATTATTGGCATGCGTTGGAGAATGCCGTTTTAGCAAAAAGGAGCGCAAGCCAAGCCGCCAACCAAGCGTTTTCGGCGGTCGCGGCACAGTCCCCCATGATAGCACATCAAACTATCGCCCACAATCCCCCAAGCATGATAAGGTGAGGGCAAGCCCCCGCCGTTTCCCCCTCGCCCATGTAACCGTTGCCGCATGGACAAACATAGAACAACAGACAAAAGGAGATCCCATGACCAAAGCTAAAAAATACCTCGTACCGATGCTGACGGTGCTTTCTGCACCTGTCGCTGTAATGATAATAATACTGCTGGCTTATAAGCAGGACGGCGCTTATCCTTTCGGGGAGGGGACGGTCGCGTGGTGTGATATGGTACAGCAGGTCGTGCCGCTGCTTATCGACTTCAAGGATATCTTAGCAGGCAAGGACGGCGTTTTTCTGAACTTCCACAACGCGGCGGGCATGAATATGTGGGCGGTCATATTCTTCTTTATGGCAAGCCCGTTCTCGTTCCTCGCTGCTTTTGTCGAAAAGACCGACATGCTGCATTTCGCGAACATTCTCGTAATGCTGAAACTGATGCTCTGCGGCGGCACAGCGGCTTTTTACCTCAGAAAGAACTACAAGACGCTCGACAACATCTGGGCAGGCGCTCTCGGCACGCTGTACGGGCTTTCAGGCTACGGTATGCTCTACTATCAGAACATCATCTGGCTGGATATGATGTACCTCTTCCCGCTGCTGCTGCTCTCGCTGGAAGCGCTTTGCGATAAAAAGCGTGTACTGCCTTACACGGCGGTGCTGGCGGCTATGATGACGGTCAACTACTACATCGGCTACATGGTCGTAATCTTCATAATGCTGTTCATCGCACTTGCGCTGATGTCGGTGAGGAAAGAGAAAACAGGCGGCGATATCGCGGTGCGGTTCGTCATCGGGTCGGCTATGGCGGCTATGCTGACTGCCGTTGTGTGGCTGCCGAGCCTTTTGCAGTACACAAAAAGCGGGCGCGTCAAGGAAGAATTTTTCAGTTCGGTAAAAACTGCGGGCTTCCTGACAAATTATGAAACAGTTCTGCCGACAGTGCTGTGTTCGGCTTTTGTGCTTGCGGCTGTGGCTGTATTCTCATCTGACGGCAGAAAGCGTTCAAGGCGGCTGAACAACTATCTTCTGCTGACTGTGCTGACGCTGATACCGCTGATAGTCGAGCCGATAAACCTTATGTGGCATACAGGGAACTACATGTCTTTCCCGTCAAGGTTCGGCTTTATCACCGAATTCATGCTGGTGACCTGCACCGCCGCATTTCTGGAAGATAAAGAAGGCTTCCGCAAGCCCGATGAATGCAAGCACACAGACAACTATTTCCTGCTGGCGGCACTGCTTTTTGTGATCTATATCGCCTCTCAGAAGATGATGGACTACCTCGCGGCACACCGCGACAAGGCGGGCGAATACGCCAAAACACTCTGGGGCAACGGCGGTTCACTGCAAATTTGCGTGATGTTCTTTGCGGTGGGTGCGGCGCTGTCTTCGCTGATGATAGTGCTGTATAAAAAAGGTCTGCTCAGCAGACTTATGCTGGGCGTGCTTTGCGCCGCGCTGATAGCCTGTGAAGCCTACAACAACACACGCATCTACCTGACCATGCCTGTATACAGTTACCCCGAACGCGCCGCTGACCAGAACAAGGTCTACGATCTGGCGGACAGGTTGCCCGACACGGACATGTTCCGCGTAAAGACTGACGGAAAGCTGTTCTATGTAAATCTGGTGGGAACGCTGGGGTACGGTTCGATAAGCCACTATACCTCACTGAACAGTCAGGACTACATGTTCATGATGAAGAGGTACGGCTATTCATCAAACTGGATGGACGTTGGAAGTTACGGCGGCACTGAACTGACCGACCTGCTGATGTCGATAAAATACAGGATAGTGCGCGGCAGTGCGGAAGATGCGGTCTACTCAAACGGTGATTATTCGATAGTGCCGATGGAAGAATGGCTGCCGTCGGGACTGGTGCTTGACAGCATTGCTTACTGTGAGCCGGGCGATGTCACAAGAGGTGAGGTGCAGAAGATCCTGTATGACCACACGCTGGCACAGTACGGCGGTGCTGATGCGGTCGCACTTTACGAGTTTGACGGCACGCAGTATGCGGACGGCTACAAGGTGACAGCGGGCGAAAGCTATGTGCTGGAACTGGATATAAAAGGCAGACAGTCGGTGTACTTTGACGGCTTTGACAAGCCTGTTGTCGCACTGGGTACTGACATCGACAAGAGTTTCGATGTGCTGGTCAACGGAAATATGATAAAGAGCGAATACCCCAACGGTGACTTCAACGGTCTGCTGAAACTGGGCGAGTTCGAGAACGAGAAGATAACTGTGACAGTGAATGCAAAGCGCGACCTGACACTGCGTTCGATGGGGGCGGTGACCATCGACCTTGACAAGCTGTATGCGGCGGCTGAAAACGCTCAGACGGTGGACTTTGCGCAGAAAGGCGGGAAACTCAGCGGTACGGTCAGTGCAAAGGCGGGGCAGAAATGCCTGATAAACGTGCCATACACCGATGACATCAGAGTTAAGATAAACGGCAGGAACGTTCCCTGTGAGATGGCGCTGGGCGGTCTGACGGCGGTGGAATTGCAGGACGGCGAGAACAGCATCACCGTCACGGCAACAGCGAAGGGCTTTGGCGCGGGGCTGGTGATAAGCCTTGCGGGGCTGGCGCTTTGTGCGGCATGGCATTTATTCGGGAAGAAGCTGAAGATAGCCGAAAAGCCTGCAAAAGCAGTGATGTGGGCGGTGACTGCGGCAGGCGGCGCGGTATTTATCGCGGTGTATGTACTGCCCGTGTGGCTGAACCTCACCTACAAGGAATGATGCGGTGCGGGCGGTCCGACCCTGCCGAATGTGATATATAGAAACAGAGGTACTCACGATGACACTTCAACAGCTTAAATATGTGATAGCGGTAGTGACCTACGGCTCGATAAGCGAGGGCGCGAAACAGCTTTTCATCTCACAGCCGAGTCTTTCAAACGCCATAAAGGAACTTGAAAAGGAACTTGGCATAGAGATATTCCGCCGCACGCCGAGAGGTATAACACTTTCGGCGGAGGGAAGCGAGTTTTTAAGCTACGCCCGACAGGTCGTCGAACAGGCTGACCTGCTGGAAGAGCATTATTCGGGGTCAAGCAAGGTGAAGCGGATATGTTCGATATCGACACAGCACTACGCCTTTGCGGTGGAAGCCTTCGTGAAGATGCTGAGTGAACTTGACCGCGACAGCTACGAATACACTCTGCGGGAAACGAGGACGGGCGAGATAATCGATGATGTGCGCAACCTGCACAGCGAGGTCGGGGTGCTGTACATAAACGACTTCAACCGCAAAGTCATACTTAAACTGCTGAAAGAGAACGGTTTGGTGTTCCACCCGCTTTTTCGGGCTGAACCGCATGTTTTTCTCAGCAGGAGCCATCCGCTGGCGGGGGAGAAGTCGGTCAAGCTGGAACAGCTGGAGGAATACCCTTTTGTCTGCTTTGAACAGGGTCAGCTGAACTCTTTCTATTTTTCGGAGGAGATATGCAGTACCTACAGCTACAAAAAGCAGATACATGTCAGCGACCGCGCAACGCTGTTCAACCTGCTGGAGGGGCTGAACGGTTACACCATTTCGAGCGGTGTGCTTGGGGGAGATATCAACAGCGGGAGCATAACGGCTGTTCCGCTGGTGACCGATGAAGACATGCTGATAGGCTGGATAGAGAACACCCGCACAGGTCTTTCGGCGGCGGCGCGGAGATACATCGACATGCTGGAACAGGTGGTCGCGGGCTATGGATTTGAGATAATCAGCTGAAAATTCATATAAAATTTACAAATTCAGTGCTTTAATATGATATAATAGATTTTGGTATTTTCTTTGCCCGATGATTTTTTCCTGTATGACGGGGCGGCGGGCAGAGCGAGCCGTTTGTGAAGCGGCTGTTGATTAGGTCAAGTCAGTATGCGGCTGTCTTTTTTCACGCAGATATGCCTGCGTGTGGTAAGACAGCGGCGTACCGATAGATAACGGTAGTTTTTCTGAAAGGAAGTATAATAATGAGCAACAAGAACTACGATGAACTGAGTTTTACTACCCGCGCCATACATGTAGGCGCTGACCCCGACCCTGCCAGCGGTGCTATCGAGCCTTCGATATATATGGCGAACAGCTTCCAGCTGCCTTATGACCCTTCTACCATGAACTGGTCGGCATCTGAGGCTAACATCTACACCAGAAACGGCGGCGTAAATCAGGGCATGCTGGAGAGAAAGGTGGCAAATCTTCACGGCGGCGAGGACTGCGTGGTACTGGCGAGCGGCGTTGCGGCGCTGTCGGGTCTGTTCTTCACAAAGCTGAAAAAGGGCGACCATGTTATATTCTCGACCGTTACATATGTGGCTACATACCGCATATTCAACGAACTCTGGTGCGACAAGTGGGGCATCGAAACAAGCATCGTTGACTGCACAGATGTTGAGAAGATAAAGGCGGCTATACGCCCCAACACAAAGCTGATACACTTTGAAACTCCCGGCAACCCCACCTGCTGTATCTGCGACATTGAGGCTATCGTAAAGCTGGCGCATGAGCATAACATAGAAGTTTCCGTTGACAACACATTCTCTTCGCCATACAACACAAGACCCCTTGAATACGGCGTTGACTATGTTGTTGAGAGCCTGACCAAATACATCAACGGTCACGGTGACTCGATGGGCGGCGCGATAATCGCTGACCACAAGACCTGTGAGGCTATACGCTATCAGGCACAGGTAAACATCGGCGGCTGTATAAGCCCGTTCAACGCATGGCTGATACAGCGCGGCGCGGCAACATTCCCGCTGAGGATGCAGGTACACAACGACAACGCTCTCGCTGTGGCTGAGTGGCTGGAGAAGCAGCCTTGTGTCAGCTTTGTGGCTTATCCGGGTCTTAAGAGTTTCAAGGGTCATGAACTGGCAAAGAAGCAGATGAAGAACGGCTTCGGCGGCGTACTCAGCTTTGGTCTGAAGGGCGAGCACGACCTGTTCAACAGAGTTGTAACACATCTGAACATATTCACCTCAGCCGTATCGCTGGGCAACACAGGCAGTCTTATCGTATTCTTAGGTGAGGACGATGAGAGAATGTACCTGTACCCCGAAGAGTTCCACGGCGGTTTCTACCGTGTAGCCATCGGCATAGAGGACAAGAACGACCTTATCAACGACCTGAGGCAGGCATTCAAGGCAGAGGGTCTTGAAACTGTAGATTGATGCTAAGATGCCCCGTATGAGCATTTACAGCAAACGGCATGGATATCATGTGCCGCTTGCTGTGACTCGCGGGGCTTTTTTGTAAGCGTCATTACACGATGACGGAGATATAGCAATCCGCCTTAAAATTCAGACAAAATCCAGTCACAAAACCCATAAATCCCAGCTTTTGCGACTGGATTTTGTGAATTTAAAAAGTTGGATTGCTATAATGATGAACAGGAGGAACTCAAATGCCCGATAACAGTCTGCACAGCGGTCACCGTGAGCGCATGCGCGCAAGGCTGAGAACGCAGAATGACCTTGAAGGTTTCGCTGAACATGAGGTGCTGGAGATGCTGTTGTTTGGTATACTCCCGCGTGTGAACACCAATGAGATAGCCCACCGCCTGCTGAAAAAGTTCGGCAATATAAGGACTGTCCTGACGGCACCTGTGACCGACCTGTGTCAGGTGCAGGGTGTGGGCGTTAAATGTGCGGAACAGCTGAATTTTCTAGGACAGGTGTTCAGGCGTGCTGAGAGGGAGAGTTTCCTGACGGTGCAGGCTGACGATTACAATGAACTGTGCGTCTATCTGCGCAATTTCTTTTATGGTGACCGCACAGAAAGGCTTTGCGCTTTCAGCGTGAACAAGTCGGGCAGGATATCGGGCTGTTCGGTGCTGTCGGTGGGGATATCCGACAAGGTGTGCTTCAATGTGGAGGAACTGGAGCGATTTTTGCTCTACAATCATGCTGATGCGCTGGTGCTGTCGCACAATCACCCTTTCGGGCGCGGCGATCCGTCAGATGAAGACATCATGATGACAAGGCAGATACAGGCTATGCTGGCGGGCAGGATAAGTCTGATGGATCATGTCATAGTTGGTGCGGACAAGGTATGTTCGATGCGCATGATGGGCATATTGAAAGCCGCCGACTGAACTGCAAGTATCATGGGAGGGCGGCATGACAGAAACATTTGAACGAATAAAGGCAAAGCTGGTCGGCAAGCCGAAAACGCTCAGTGATACTGAAGAATGGCTGTTTGTGGTGGTGAACACTGCGAGGGCGATGATAGACAACGCTGACAAGGCTGACCTTGCGGCGGCGGAGAGATTTGCCGAATGTCGCACCGTTTCTGAGTTACAGCGGAATTTTGATGCGGTGCAGGGCATTTATGGCAGAGAGAGATTTTCATACCGAAATTCGCCTGAGTACCGATATCTTTGTTCGCTGACAGCATTCTTTCCCGAAAAGGAACTGAGCGATGATGACCGAAGATACATAATGCAGATATGCGGATATGACAGATATTTGCTTTACGAAATATAGGAGGGCACACAGATGTACTACAGGATAGCCACCACCCTCGAAAAGACCGACAGCCGCCCCGCTTCGCCGTATGTGGCGGTGCTGACGGGTGCTGAGTGGATAGAGGAGAGCGCGAGTTTTGATATGGGCATAGAACTGGAAGTAAGCGCCGCCAATGTCAACAGCACCAAAGCGGAGGTCAACTATGACTCGCTGACAGGGACATTTTCGATACCCGACCGCGACAACATAGCGGCACCTGACGGGCGTTTTGCCTTTGCGCTGGACGAAAAGGGCATAGTTTTCATAGATGACAGCGGTACGGTGCTGAAACTTATCGAAGCCATAGCCGCCGCAAAGCGCTGGAAAGTGCCTTGTCTGGAGCGGTTCATATACGACTTTTTAGAGCAGATAGTCCACAGTGACCAGCAGGTGATGGAGCGGTATGAGGCTGAACTGGACGAGATAGAACACGCCATAATGACGGACATGAACGACAGCTATCCCAGACGCATCAACGAGATACGAAGTGATCTGCGTGACCTGCGGATACACTATGAACAGCTGATGGATCTGGGGCAGGAGTTGGAAGAGAACGAGAACAACTTCTTCAAGCAGGATAATCTGCGGTACTTCCATCTTTTCAACCAGCGCATGGAACTTCTGCACGACATTGCGGCATCGCTGCGCGACTACACGATACAGGTGCGCGACCTCTATCAGTCACAGCTTGATGTAAGGCAGAACCACATAATGGCGGTGCTGACCATAGTCACCACCGTATTCACTCCGCTGACGCTGATAACGGGCTGGTACGGCATGAACTTTGTACACATGCCCGAACTGGCATGGAAGGCATCTTACCCGATAGTCATACTTATAAGTGCCGCGATAGTGGTGGGGTGTCTGTGGTTTTTCAAGAAGAAAAAGTGGCTGTAGGAGGATATAACGGTCACAAAAATGCAGTCATAATAAAATATGACTATTCCTTTAGCACACCGGCTGAAAATGTGGTAAACAAAAGGATAATTGATTGCAGGATATCTTTCCCCCGCCTGCGGCGGGGGAAAGATATCCGCCAACCACTTTAAGTTCTGCTAGATCGCTGTTTTTTTGTGGTGTATCAGCGGGATAACCATATAATAAAAAGATCCCGCTGACAGCGATATGCCGTCAGCGGGATAATTATTATTTACATAACAGTTATCAGCACATTGCCGCCGCGAGCCTTGCCCTGACGAATGCCCGATATCATCTTTACCAGCAGCGCACTGAGGTTTGCACACTCGCGTGCGTGGTAGTTGTAGAAGCTGCCTGTAGCACTCAGCTGCAAGCCGATGTTTGAAATGGTATAAACGTTGTTCATTACCTGTATAGCCTGCTCGGAGAGCCTCATAGCCTGCGAGCCTGCAACGCTGTCCTTGAATACCAGACAGAACTGGTTACCCTGAATGTTATAGAGTTCGGCATGTTCGCTGAATTCTTCTTTCAGCTTATCGGAAACCATGCCTAAGAACTCATCACCGAAATCGTAGCCGTAGATGTCGTTTATCTGGCGGAAGTTATCGATATCCAGCAGAGTTACGCACATGTTATCTGTTTCCAGTCTGCCACTGATGTCTTCATCGAGCGCATAGCGGTTCTTCATACCTGTAAGTATGTTCATTACCGCCATCTCGTTCATCTTTCTCTTTGATACCTTCAGCTTTGAGTCGAAAGCCTCCAGCTCCTTCTCACGCTTGTCCAGCTTAGCGCTCTGTGCCTTAGCCATTCTCGCGATGATGATTATAGCAGCCTCGCCGCCGACCAGTGCTACCAGCATCAGACCCATGAATATATCAAGAGTTCTGTATACCATAGCTATCTGCGATTCGGAGTTTGACTGACCGATATCCTTAGCCGCATCGAACATTTCCAGTGCGGTTACCTGCAAAGGCTGAAGCTCCTGAGTGTAGAGCAGCTTTGCGCGGTCGGCATCGAGTCTGAGCGACTCGCTGTTTTCTGCGCCGCTCATGTACATTTCCTGGAATGACAGTATCTTCTTGTGGTAGGCGTTGATGAAGGTCTTAGCCTGATTGTAACGCCTGAACTCTTTTTCCTCACGGTCTTCGACCTGCTCGTAATCCTTCATACATCTGTCGATGTCATTGAAGCAGTTGGTTATCTCGTGAACGTTATCTACCGCGTTGCTGTTGGGGTCTGCGATTATCAGCAGAACATCACGGTTTACCATCAGCAGGTTATCCTTGATGGTCGAAACATCGACCAGTGAACGCTGAATGTTGTTATATGTGCCTGTCAGCTGGGTATACAGTCTGTAACCCAGAAACATACTGTAGGCAACGAATACTACCAGTGCAATGCCCGCGATAAGGAACACGTTAGCGGACTTGCCGTTTTCTTTTTTATTATTAGCAGCCATTATTCAGTACCTCCATCAGTAATTCTCAGGGTGCAGGAGCATCTGGACCTCTTCGTTGTTCAGATTTTCCTGTGTAACGAATGTCGCACCTGTATCGATAGCTGAAGGTATGGAATAGTCATTGATGCTCTTGACCGCATATCTTACGCCCAGATAGCCCATGTTGTAAGGGCTCTGTACAACGATGCCGTCCAGCACGCCCTCTTTAACGAACTTTATCTCTTCATCTGAGGAGTCGAAGCCGACAACCTGCACCTGATCCTTAAGACCCAGCTGATCGATCGCTCTGCCGACACCTATTGTCGAAGTCTGGTTGGTGCAGTAGATGACCTTAAGATCGGGGTGGTTGTTTATCAGTTCGAGAGTGCCCTCTAAAGCCAGATCTGCATCATTGTTGCAGAACTTGACATCTACCAGTGTGAAGACGGGCTGACCGCCTGTCTGCCTTGCCTTGATGGTATTGGGAGCCAGTTCATTGTCATCGGCATAACCATTGGGGATACGGCAGTCTGTGGTATGGGGCAGGTTTTTGAAATAGCCGCCGAAACGTCCTATAGCTGTAGGCGAATCCTGCATGTGACCCATGACTGCTATCTCGCCGCCCTCAGGTACCAGTGCTTCGGTCTGTCTTGCGGCGATGCCGCCCGCAGCGTCCTGATTGGTAGCAAGGCAGCTAAGTTTATAATCAGACTTTATATCTGTATCGACTGCGAGTATAGGTATCTCCTTGTCAGCAGCGACCTTGAAGCTGTCTTCAAGACCGTCAGCAACAGACGGTGCGATAAGTATAGCCTTTGAACCGCCCTTTACAGCGTCCTCAACGAAAGAACCCTGTGCAACGTCCTCATTTTCGGGTGCCTGCCAGTCGATGGTATAGCCCAACTCGGACGCAGCTTCGGTAGCACCGTTTTTAACAGCGTCCCAGTAAGGGTCCTGTGACTTGACGATAACAGTGATCTTGCCGTTATCCGCTTCTTCCGTTTTCGAGCCGCAGCCTGATGCGAACACCAGCGAGAACGCCATAGCGCATATCGCTGTGCGGCTGAATATCCTTTTATTTTTATTCATTTGCCCCTAACCTCCTCTAAAGATCGGTCGGCAGCCTGTCGGCAGACCGTCCGTTAAATTGTGAGATAAATGAAATCTTTACGCATTTACATTCTATCATATTTCATTATAAATTTCAAGTTTGTTGGACAATGACATCTAACAATTTTTTTAAAATAATTTAGTTACTTTTCACAATTATGGATTTTTAGCTAAACTTTTGCGCGTATATCCGCATAATTAGTTATATATAACCTGCTGTACAACTTGCACTGTTAAGCAAATGAACGGAAAGTATCTCTTGACAAATTGACTGAAAGGTGTTAAAATATGAATGTAGATTTTTGATTTACTTTATCCTAAATTTAAGTGCAATTGTTATAAATTTTGTCTATTTCAGCATTTTATAGACGCATAGAGTTTAACGGGAGTTGGTGTAATGCGCTGCGAGCGATGTCGGAGCGAGATAAGAGCGGGAAGCATCGTGTGTGACGAATGCGGGGCGCCCGTTTTGCAGAACATCAAGGGCTTTGCGAACACTGCTGTGATACAGCGCAGGCTGCACAGCATGACTGAACTTTACGGTGCGGAGGTCATAGGCAGCAGGCGTTTCATATCGCTGGTGATGGATCATCTGCCTGACCTTGATAAAGAGCGCAGGCTGCTGGTGCGTGCCATCAGGGCGGGGGTGCTCGGTACACTTATAAAGGGCAGGGGTGAACCTGAGATAGCGGTGACGAAGGCGAAGCGCTATCTGCTGGGCGAGGCTTTTTTGGCTGAGAACGCCTGTGATTTTGTGCTGGCGTGTTTCACGTATCTGCTGGGTCTGCCGTATCAGTCGGCATACAGGGTGGAAGAGCATGAGGAAAGTCGGATAATAAGGAATGATGACGGGGCTGATGAAGCGCCTGCTTTCGCGGAACGTGCTGCGGTGCTGACTGCGGCAGATGCGGTGCGCTCGAAGCTGTCGCGCAACATCATAGTGCCTGAGGGCTATGTGAAGATAAACGACTCGGTATATCACGGTTATTTACGTCTTAAGACGGTAAAGCTGCCGTCTACCATGCTGGTGATAGGCAGGTATGCTTTTGCTGAGTGTGTGCATCTTGCGAGCATTGAGCTGCCCGACTCGGTAAAGGTAATAAAGCAGGGGGCGTTTTCGGGCTGTGAAAGGCTGAGGACGGTGAAACTGCCGCGAGGTCTGTGCGAGATAGACGATGAACTTTTCGGCGGCTGTGTCACGCTGAGCGAGGTGGATATACCATCATCGGTCTGCATGATAGGCGCGGGCGCATTTTCGGGCTGTGAGAAGCTGGAAAAGGTAAATCTCCCGCAGGAGATAAGGTATATCGACCCGACTGCGTTCTCATACTGCGGCATGCTCTCGGTGAGTTGTGCGGCGGGCAGTTACGCGCAGAGGTTTTGTGAGGAACATGACATAGATCATGTTCTTGTGAGGAGATAGCGATGGTCGGACTGAGTATCGGACAGGATATAGGCATACAGTACGGCGGCAGTGCAAGGGTGCTGGGCGTTCTTGGAAGCGGCGGACAGGGTACTGTGTACAGGGTCGATTTTCACGGCAAGATCATGGCGCTGAAGTGGTATGATATAGGCAAGATATCTTCACCTGAGGAATTCAGGCGGAATATTGAGAACAATATAGATGACGGTCCGCCCGACAGACGGTTCGTGTGGCCGCAGTTCATGACGGAGGTCAATCAGGACGGCGAGTTCGGATATCTCATGGAACTTATGCCCGACAAGTATGTACAGCTGACCGATGTTATATCAAATTTCAGGCAGGTCAGTGACCCGCTGACGGGCAGGCTGAACAGCAGACCTGTGCTGTTTTCGAGCCTGTACGCTAACCTTACGGCGGCGATAAACATCGTCAGTGCCATGCGGGAACTGCATCGGGTGGGCAAGAGTTATCAGGATCTTAATGACGGCGGTTATTTCATCGACACCGACACGGGCGATGTGCTGGTGTGCGACTGTGACAATATCGCGCCTGAGGGCTGTAACTTCGGCATAAGCGGCAAACCCGGCTACATGGCACCTGAGATAGTCAGGGGCATGGCTGTGCCCGATGTGCAGACTGACAAATATTCGCTGGCGGTACTTCTGTTCCGCATGCTGTTCAGGGCTGACCCGCTGGAGGGTTCGAGGGTGCTGGGCGCAGGTGTGCTTACCGAGAATGCAAGGCGCATGGCTTACGGCAACAACGGCGTGTTCATCTTTGACCCGAACGATGCTTCAAACCGCCCTGTTGCGGGCAGGCAGGATCATGTGGTCAGGCTGTGGGAGTTCTATCCGCAGTATGTGAAGGACGCATTTATAAGGTCTTTCACGCTGGGCATGGGCGATCCCTCGAAGCGGCTGATAGAGAGTGAGTGGCAGCAGCTTTTCATAAGGCTGCGGGCTGAGATACTGGGCTGTATCTGCGGCGCGGAAACTTTCTGCGTGAATGACCTGACGGCGGCGGGCAGGTGCAGGTGTCCCGCATGCGGCAGAGAGTATGCGGTGCTGGAATACAATAATAACAGCATAAAAGCCCCGATATACTGTGGCTACAAGATACATGTCTGCGAACTTGACCCGCTTTTCGGCAACACCGAAACGGTCGTGGGTGAGGTGGTGGAGAACCGTCTTGACAGAGGTATGCCCGGCATAAAGAACTGCACACCGCTGGTGTGGCGTGCAAGACTTCCCGACGGCAAGGTGTATGATGTCGTACAGGGCAAGGGAATGCCTGTGTGGAGCGGTCTGCACATAGAGATAGGCAATACGCGCGCAAGGGTGATGCAGCCCGATGTGCGCCATATATAATAGGATCTGATCCATAAACTAAGATATTGAGCATTGGCGGGGGCTATATGTCTGCAAATGCTGATAAAATGAAAGGAACCGGTGGGTAATATGGATATTGCAACTTTGAAGAACAAAGCAACAGCACTGTCAGAGAAAATTCGTACCGAGAAAAGCAGCTATGCGCCGATGGGCAGCGAGCTATGTCTTGTGGCGGCAGAGGACGGCACTATTTACAGCGGCATAACAGGTATAACCGTTTCGGGCGATGATATAGTCGTTTGCAGCGCGGCTGATTTTGCACTGAATGCGATGAAGGCGGCAGGCAAGACCATCGCGGCACAGCTGTTGATATTCGATATAGGCAGTGAGATGACTGTGACACCCGATGCTGAAACAGCAGCGAAGTTTCTTGACATGAACGGCTCGAACAGCCGTTGTGTGGCTGCCTGTGACGGCAACAGGGAAACACCTCTCGGTGAACTGGCGGGCAGCAGCGATGAAGGGCTTGCACCTTCGGAGTTTGTTGACGGTTTCAGTGTTGACAAGAGCAATCCGTTCTATGAGGAAGCTGCGCCGTCTGAACCTGTGGCAGCATCTTCTTTCCTGTTTGATGACAGCGGCTCATCTGTAAGTGCTGATTCTCTTGAAAACAACGGCGCTCAGGCACAGCAGCCTCAGCAGGGTGCAGGACAGGGTTATCCCCAGCAGGGCGGCTATATGGGACAAGGCTATCCCCAGCAGGGCGGCTATATGGGACAGGGCTACCCTCAGCAGGGCGGTTATATGAATCAGGGCTATCCCCAGCAGGGCGGCTATATGAATCAGGGCTATCCTCAGCAGGGCGGCTACATGAATCAGGGCTATCCTCAGCAGGGCGGCTATATGAATCAGGGTTACCCCCAGCAGGGCGGTTACATGGGACAGGGCTACCCCCAGCAGGGCTACGGCATGCAGGGCGGTCAGGAGTTCAGCAACCCATATCAGCAGATGCAGAACATGCAGATGCCTCAGGCGGCTACAGGCGTTACTGCCGCAACATCTGTATACAACAGCACCACGACACAGAGCGTCATGACACCGCAGGCGAGCGAGTTCCTTAAGAGCGAGTACCTTACAAAGAACGGAAGTTCGGGTACGGCTTTCAAGAAGCGTCTGGGTAATTTCCTTGATGATGACGACGATGATGCAAACGACATCATAAGCGAATACGAAAAGGAAACAGCAGGCGATGCAAAGGGCGATGCAATGAAGGCAGCTGCCGAGAAAAAGCGTATCGCGAGAATGAACGCAAAGAAGTAATAAAGCACATCACAAGTCCGCAGGCGGTTTATGTCTGCGGGCTTTTTTGCGGTTGGGGGAACATGTCTGCGCGGGGGGTGAAAATTTCTGAAAAAGCCTTGCATTGGTGCTGTGTTTGTGGTATAATAATCTACGTATGCAATACTATAGGAAACGACAGGTATCTTCATGCGGGCTGTGTGAAGATGCAGAGAGTCGTTAACTGTAAAAAGAAAGGACAAATGCAGATGTTCAAAAGCAAGCTAAGCCCGCCTGAGGGCAAGGGCAAGGAAAGATACCTGCTGCTGTTCATCGTTGCCTTTGTGGGCATGATGATAGCATTTTTGCCGAACATGATAAACAACAAGGGCATTTTCATGTATTACGGCGATTTCAACTCGCAGCAGCTGATGTTCTACAAGCACGCACAGCAGATGGTGAAAGAGGGAAACTTCGGCTGGGACTGGGGTACCGATCTCGGTTCGGGCTTTGTCGGCACTTACTCGTTCTACCTGCTGGGTTCACCGTTTTTCTGGCTGACCACGCTGTTCCCTGTGGGTTCGACGGTCTACCTGATGCCCTGGCTGCTCGCCATAAAGACGGGCGTTGCTGCAATGTGCGCGTATGCCTATATCAGGAGGTTCATAACCAATAGGGACTGTGCCGCGATAGGCGGTCTGCTGTACGCATTTTCGGGTTTCCAGACCTACAACATATTTTTCAACCACTTCCACGATGCTACGGCATTCTTCCCGCTGCTGCTGCTGGCTTTTGAACTGCTGGTACAGGAGAAGAAGCGGGGCGCGTTTGCCATAGCTGTCGCCATAACTGCGACGATAAGCTATTTCTTCTTTGTTTCGGCTGTGGTATTCACGGTGATATACTTCTTCCTGAGGTGTATCGACAAGGATTTCGAGATAGATGTGAAGAAATTCGTTTCGCTGGGCATTGAGGCTGTTATCGGTCTGGCTATGTCCTGCATCATACTTCTGCCGTCAGTGCTGATGGTCATGAACAACTACCGTGTAAATGAGCGCATGGTGGGTCTTGACTATATACTCTACAACGACAAGGCGCGTGTCGCAAGGATATTTCAGGCGTTCTTCACGCTGTCGGACATGCCTGCCCGCGTGAACATATTTGATGTTGACAGCGCGAGATGGGCTTCGCTGGCGGGCTATCTGCCGCTGTTCTCGATGTGCGGCGTTATCGCTTACATGCGCACGAGGAAGAAGCGCGACTGGCTGAGCTGGTCTGTTATAGTGTTTGTTATAATGGCTTGTGTGCCTTTCCTGAACTCTGCGTTCACACTTTTCAACGCATCTTACTATGCGAGATGGTACTACCACCCGATACTGCTCTTCGCACTGATGACCGCAAAGGTGCTGGAAGAAGACCACACTCAGCTGAAAAAGGGCTTTATACCTACCGCTGCCGCAGGCATCGGTTTTCTGGCTGTGGGACTTCTGCCGAAGTATGAGGGCGAGGATATCGTATACGGCAAGCTGGCGCAGTACCCCGAACTCTACTATATACAGGTGGGCGTTACCCTTGCAATGATAATAGCGCTGGGCGTACTGATATACTTTATCGCCAAAAAGAAGCTGGATTTCCACAAGACAGCGCTTGTGATGACGATGATATCCTGCATAGTCTGCAACACATCTGAGGTGTGGTACGGTGTTAAGCAGGGAAGTGACAATGCAAATTATATCGAACACGGCATAAACGGCGGCAAGAACATTGATGCAGCCGCACTTGATGCCGCATTCAGCTACGGCGGCGAAGATTCGGACTTCTACCGCATAGATGTTTCTGACAGCATCGACAACTGGGTAATGTTCTGGGATATGCCCTGTATGAGATGCTTCCACAGCTGTGTTGACCCGTCTATCATGGATTTCTATGCGGAGATAGGTCAGCAGCGTGATGTAGCTACACGTATCGACACCGATTACTATGCGCTGAGGTCGCTGAACTCGGTGAGATATTACTTCAACGAACTGCCCGAAAAACAGCGCAAGGGCGAGGAAGAGGTCACTCACCCCGAACTGGTGCCGAAGCTGCAGGGCTTCACCTACCTCGATACGATGAACGGCTTCAACATCTACGAGAACAACAACTATATACCGATGGGCTTCGCTTTTGACTACTATGTCACCGATAACGACATCAAGAACGAGAGCGAACTGAACAGGTCGCTGATGCTGGAGAAAGCGCTGGTCATCAACGACAATCAGGCGGCAACATATTCTGACTATATCAGGTACTACAGCTTCCTCGATGAGGACTTCTCCTACGATGCTTATGTGCAGAACTGCGCTGACCGCAAGGCTGAGAGCTGCTATTACTTCCGCCATGATACCAACGGCTTTACAGGCAGGATAAATCTTTCAAGCCCGAAGCTGGTATATTTCAGCGTGCCTTACGAAAAGGGCTGGTCTGCAACGGTCAACGGTGTTGAAACTAAGGTCGAAAAGGTAAACTACGGCATGATGGCTGTGCCTGTGCCTGCGGGCGACTGCGAGATAAAGTTCACCTACTCGGCTGAAGGACAGACTAAGGGCATCGCGCTGACAGTCATCGGCTTTGTGGGACTGGCGGTATACCTCGCTTACTACAAGTTCTTCGATAAGGAAACCAAAGAGGAGAACAAGAAGAAAAATGCCGAGAGCCGCAAAGAGGTCTGAAACGGAGGACTGACGATGTACCAGAAAGAAAAGGCGCTCACGAGCGAGCAGATATTTGACGGCGTGGTGGTAAAACTCTACCGCGATGAGATAGAACTTGAAAACGGCGAAAGGGCTGTGCGCGAATATATCAGGCATCCGGGCGGTGTGTGTGTGGCGGCGGTAGATGATGACGAGAACATCTATATGGTCGAGCAGTTCCGCTATCCTTTCGGCAAGGCGCTGACGGAAGTTCCCGCAGGCAAGCTGGAATTCGGTGAAGACCCCGAACAGTGCGGCAGGCGCGAACTTAAAGAAGAGGTCGGGGCTGTCGCTGACAGCTTTGAGTATCTCGGCTGTATTTACCCGACAGTGGCTTACGACACCGAGATAATACACATGTTTCTGGCGAGGGGACTGCATTTCGGTGAACAGCACCTTGATGACGGCGAGTTCCTTGATGTAAAGAAGATACCTCTGAAAGAAGTCTACAGAATGGTGATGGCGAACGAACTGAATGATGCCAAAACACAGATGGCGGTCTTGAAGACATATCTGAAACTGCATGGTGAGGTCTGAATATGGCAAATAAAGGAAAAGAACCCACTCCCCCGAAAACAGGGCATATCGTGACGACGGCGGTGTTTGCGGCGCTGATATTCGGCTTTTCGCTGGCGGGTATCATAAGCCCCGACCGTCAGTTCTCGGAGATGGAGAACCGCACACTTCAGCAGATACCCGAATTTTCGGCTGAAAGGCTGAAAGACGGCAGTTTTACGGGGGATATCGAACAGTATATGTCCGACCAGATATTCATGAAAGACGATCTGGTGACCCTTAAGACGGGGGCTGACCGACTGCTGGGAAAGAATTATCTGAACGGTGTGTACTTCGCGAAGAACGGTTTCTATATACAGAATTACAGTGAGAATACCGCGCAGGTGGATACGAACATCGGCTGTCTTAACAGCTTTGCGGAGTCGCTTGATGAGGGCATACCTGTCAGCTTTCTGCTGGTGCCGAATGCTTCCTGCGTTTTGCGGGATCATCTGCCCTCTGCAAACATATGCGGCGACCAGATGGCAACTGTGGAGCGGATAAAGCAGATGCTATCGGACAGGATAAAACTTGCGTTCCCTGCCGAAGCCCTTAAAGCTGAGGCGGAGGACTGCTATTACCGCACCGACCACCACTGGACGGCACACGGCGCACAGCTGGGCTACTCACAGCTGAGGCAGACGATGGGTCTGCCTGCGGTGACGGGGCTTACGCGCACTGTCGAGGAACTGCACGATTTTTATGGGACGCTGTATTCGAAAGCGCCGTCTGCTCTGGCGAAGAGCGATACTGTTTCGCTGGTGACCTATGAAGAGAATGACATAACGGTGAAGTATGTTTCTCAAAACGGCGATCACACGCCGCCCGACGAATGTGCTGAGATAGACGGAGTGCCTGTGAAACAGGGACTTTACGCAGAAGCACCAAAATCTTCCAAAGACAAGTATGCGGCGATAATGGGCGGCAATTTCGCGCTGTGCGAGATAGAAACGAATGCACCGTCAGACGAGAGGGTGCTGGTGCTGAAAGACAGCTATGCGAACGCTGTACTGCCCGAACTCTGTGCGCAGTTTAAGCACATCAGCCTGATAGACCTGCGATACTACCACATGGAAGATGAAACGGTATCGGAATATGTGAAGTCACACGGCATCGACCGCGTGATATATATTTACAATGTGGATTTCATAAACTCAGACAACAACTTTGTCTGGCTTGAATGACGGCATGATAAAAAAAGACACCTCTGCGTTCCCAAAAAACAGAGGTGTCTTTTCATTTGTATGTTTTTGCCGTGTTATTGGCGGTGTTTTTTGCGCATGACTTTGAAGCGGTACATCTCTTCATCAGCCGTCCGCAGGAGTTCTTCAAGGTCGAAGTCGCCCGCATCGCCCAGCGCACAGCCTATACTTGCGCTTATGGGGTAGGGCTTGCCGCTGTTTGCGGATATATCAGCCAGTGCCGCCAGATATGCGGCGCATCTGTATTCGCACTCGTCATCAGCGTAACTGCCTATACCTATCACATAGAATTCGTCACCGCCTGCACGCACACAGAATTCTTCCGTCCGCGCCGACTGCTGTGCCGCTCTGCTGACGGCATTTATGCCGTAGTCACCTTCGTTATGACCGAAAGTGTCGTTGACATACTTAAGACCGTCCATGTCTATGACTGCTGTGAACAGCCTGTCTTCGGGCTTTGCCGCCGCACGCATCTTCTCAAAGCGCTCGTACATGCCGCGCCTGTTGTACAGTCCTGTCATATTGTCTCTTATGGATAGCATTACATACCTGTTGCGGGTACGCACCATCTGCAAGGCGCTGTTTACGTTCCTCAGCCAGTTGCGGAACACAACATTGAGTATATGGCGGTCGGTCAGCTTACGCTGAAGCATGGTGTAGCCCAGCACCCTGTTGCTGTAATGTACTGCCGAAAAGTAGAAAACACAGGGTTCTTCGGTGTAATTCTGCAAGGCGGGGTGCATTATCCTGCGGTCGAATACCACACGTTTTTCGGCTTCGTGGTAATTGAGGTCGCCCACCTTTGAGTTTGCAACTGCCAGTATCATCTTATCGGTGAAGCCGTTAAGGTCGGACTGGCTTGCAGTGAGCCAGTCTTCGCGCAGACACAGACCGAAGTTAAGAAAAGGCAGTGTAAGGTAGCTGTTATGGTAGATGTTTTCCATGCAGGCATCGGGCGTTTCGGAAGAAGTAAGTATCTCAGGCACATAGTTCTCCATCAGCAGACCGATGTCTATATTGTCCATAAGTTCTTCCTCAGTGTAATTACGGCTCCTGTAATAAAGCGCATCTTTGAAAGCGTGCGCCGCTCTGCGCAGATCGGGTTCGCACCCGCAGCTCATGGCGGGGTGGAATATCTTATCTGCCTGCGGTTCGTAGGGCTGTAAAGGCACATCGGGGTCTATTATCGAATGTATGTAGTCAACCGCATTGGCGGCAGTTTTGGTGAAGTTAGACTCGAAAGAGGACAGCGACACTTCGCCCAGCAGAGCCTCCTGCGTAGCCTCAAATCCCACAGCTATCATTTGTTCGGGTATCTTTATGCCTTTTTTTGACAGTCTGTCCACCAGACCCAGTGCCATATGGTCACTGGCGGATATGACAGCTTCGGGCAGTTTGCGCTTGCCTGAAAGTATCTCATCAGCAAGGGCAGTGCCGCAGTCATACCAGAAATTGCCGTATACGATATTCTCTTCGGGGACATCAACGCCCAGCTTTTCAAGTTCATCAAGGAATATCGTCAGTCTGTCCTCAGCTTCATGTTTGCCTTTCGGACCTGTCAGCACGATGATATCGCGCTTGCCGTGATAACATACCACATGCCTGACGATCTCACGCAGATTGAAATCGTTGCTGCTGGTTATGACCTTGTAGTCACCGATGCCGACACCCATACATACGACGGGGCATTTTGCGTCTTTTAATAATTCTGCCAGATGCGGCGGAAATTCGGGTACGCTCTGGTCGGTCAGCGGGATGGCATCTATCACGATACCGTCAAAACCGCTGTAATCCGGCAGGTCGTATATCGCCCGCTCGCCATCGGCATAATCCTGATAATAGAAAGAGAGCGGGGTCATCGAAGCAAAGGAAGCCACATTGTAGCCGTATTTCTGACATTGACCGAAGATACCTCTTGCAATGTTGTTGCTGTGAGTAGTTTCAGGCATAAGATTGAGCAGTGCTATAGTTTTTCGTCTGGACATAGACTTACCACCTTAATTTTATATAGTCAGTAATTAATTATGTCTTATTATAGCTTTCCTTCTGTACATTATACCATAAATTTACCAAATAGTCAACTGAAATTATGTTGTATAATTTAAATCAATTAATGTACTGTCTGTTATACGGCTGAACGGCAGAAGCAGGCTTGTCGGGGTGGGGTAACAAAGGGTCAGTCATAATCATAATTGCCAATAAATACAGGGTGAATATGTGTGTTGTTACAAAAAATTAAAAATTGACAAATAATTTAATTCAATCTCTTGACTTATTGTTTGGAAAATGTTATGATAAGTTTACGTTGGAGTGTATCAGTGATTAAGGCGGTGTACAGTGGATAGCGGTTTTTTGAGAGATCATGAACAGCTCAGTGATGAAGAGCTGGTCAGGCTGGCTGTCGATGACAAGGCTGCGCTCACTGCACTTTTGCTGAGATATGTCAGTCTGACGGAATATATCGCGGCAGGTCTTGCACCAAAGGCAGGGCGTGAACAGATGATAAAGGATCTTGTGCAGGAGGGCATGATGGCTCTTTTGAAGGCGGTGAACAGTTACCGTCCTGACAGGGGGGCAGGTTTTGCCACTTATGCGGGGGTCTGTATAAGGCACAGCATGCTGTCATACATTATGCACGACAGCAGGTACAGCGGCAGCACACTTCCTGAGGAGGAACTGGTGAAACTCACCGACCGAAGCATTGAGTCCGACCCTGAAAGGCTGGTCATTGACCGTGAGGAGTATGATGAACTTTTCAAGAGGATAGCGGAGGAGCTTTCGGAAAAGGAGTGGCAGGTATTGCGCAGGTTCCTTGCGGGGCTGTCACATCGGCAGACGGCTGAGGCGCTGGGCACTACCGAGAAATCTGTAAACAACACCATGCAGAGGGTAAGGCGGAAGCTGCGGGGCATATTCATATGACAATAACGCCGTAAGCCCGTCAGGGGCAGCCGATAGGCGGGCGGTGCGATACCGTCAGCGGCGGAACAACCATTATTCTATTTTTAAGATCGAGGTAAGAGAAAATGTACGAGGACAAGACATTAGTATGTAAGGAATGCGGTAACGAGTTCGTATTCACCGCAGGCGAGCAGGAGTTCTATGCAGAGAAAGGCTTCACCAATGAGCCTCAGAGATGCAAGGCTTGCAGAGATGCGAGAAAATCTTCGGGCAGAGCTGAAAGACAGACCTACACCGCAGTTTGCGCAGCTTGCGGCGGCGAGGCTACTATCCCTTTCAAGCCCCGTGAGGACAGACCTGTATATTGCAGTGAGTGCTTCGCTAAGATGAAGGAAGAGCAGTTCTGATAAAACTAACGTTAAATGATGCGCCGCTGCCAACGCAACGGCGCTTTTCATGGTTTATTTTAGGAGGTCATAAACATGGAAGTTCTGGAAAAGTACAGGGATCATAACCTGATAGCAAAGCTGCTTGCATACGTGCTGTTTTTTGATGCGGGCGCAAGCATACTGAAAATGTTCATCAACATGATAAGGTGGGGGAGCGATCTTTTCAGCATATTCACCATCATCTATCAGACAGTGCCCGTTCTCGCGGGTCTGATACTGCTGCTGAACAAGCATCACGACAAGATATTCAAGCTGTCGTTTGCGGGTTCACTGGTAGTCACAAGGCTGATAATGCTCATAAGGATCATCGCATCGGGCAATCCTCCGGTGACTTCGGTGCTTTCTAATTTTGTACAGTTCATACTTACCGTTGCTATCGCCGCTTACTATCTGGGTGTTATAAGACCCGCAGGCAGGAAGAACCACCTGATAGTTGTTTACGGCATAATGGGCATCGCGGCTATCTTCTGGATATTCCCCATCGGCAGCATATCGGTAGGTATCTTCGGACTTTGCGCTGTGATGGTGCTGTACGGTTATCAGGAAACAAGAGGTCAGGGCAATCAGGCTATGTTCGTTTACGGCGGTATGATAGGTACTGCTTACTACATGGTATACATCGTAATCAGCGGTCTGCTGGGACTTTTCTACGTTTATCTGCCCGGCTTCTTCGGTTATACGAATTTCGTTCTGGTCATGGCTATGCCTCTGCTGGTATATGACAGAATCGTTCCGAATGAAGGTCAGTCGCTCATGCTTGACTTCGGTGCGCTGACAGGCGCTTCTGCACCTGTACAGTATGCTCAGCCGATGCAGCAGAACAACTTTGACCCGATGACAGGTCAGCCGATAAACGTTCAGCCACAGCAGAACAATTTTGACCCCATGACAGGTCAGCCGATAAACGTTCAGCCACAGCAGAACAACTTTGACCCGATGACAGGTCAGCCGATAAATGTTCAGCCACAGCAGAACAAGTTTGACCCTATGACGGGCAAGCCCATCGACCCGAACGGCGGTCAGTAAAAACGAATATGCGCACCCGCAGATGATGCGGGTGCTTTTTTGTTCCCCGAAAAAGTCAAACGCACCCGCGAATGATACCGCAGGTGCGTTTTTGGGAATATTGGAAAAATCAGGATAAATTCTTTTCGCAGTATTTTACCAGACGGTCGATATTGTCTGCGCGTTCTTCAAGGAAATCGCGGATGCACTGTATGCTGGCATAGCCGCCGCTGACAGCATTTTCGGTGCTTCCCGTGTCGGGGTATCTTTCAAAGAACTGGTCGTACAGCGGCGAATATTCGTCCTCGAACGCCTGTAACTTTGCAAGCGCCGCCGTTTTCTCAAACTCGTTCTCGCTGAGTCCCTGTATCCTGTCATAGAACTCGTTCCTGAAGCCCTCGTTGGTCATCATGTAGGCGAAACACAGCACTGCGGGGTTATTTGTGCCCATGTCCAGCAGACCTTTCGGCTTGTAATTGTCTTCCCTGATGGTATTGGTGGAGGCATCGCTTTTGCCGCTGACCCCGCCGAACTCAACATCGTACAGCATAAAGCGGAAACGACCGTCTGCATAAGGGTTATCAGGGTCTTTTTCGATGGTGCGCCACATCGACCAGTTTTTGCCTGGCCAGTCCCACTTGTTGTTTATCCAGCACTCGATGGCGAAATAATCCATCACCGACTGAGGGTCTGCCAGTTCGCACAGTGCCGCATAGTCTTCATCGGAAGAAGCGTCCTTGTGCATGGCAAAGAATGAATTCAGGTCTGCAAGATAGTAGTTTTCGGGCTTGCCATCGGGGACTTCGCCCTCGTCCAGCTTGTAGCCCGACTTGTAAGTTTCGGCATCGCCCTTGTAGACCACCACCTGCGATTTGTCAACGCCGTGTACATCTTCAAAAAAGTCGTTGGAGTAGTCCTCTTCCAGCACATAGAGTCCCCAGTATTCGCCGTTGAGGTAGACCACGCAGGGGCGGGAATGCTTTGTGTCGCAGGCAGACTCATGCACCAGCGACTGCCAGTAGGTGTCGTTGAACTTCGCAGTGAATGCGCAGTTGCCGCCTGCGCGAAGCACCAGCGTATCGAACTTATCCATGACCTCGCCCGCATCGTTCAGGTAGTCCTCACCGAACACTGCATAGCGGAAGTTACTGCCGCCGTATTCCTTGCGGGCGTAAAGCCTCAGACCTTTTTGCAGGTCTGAACGGGAGTAGTTGCCCTGTATGCGAATGCCGCAGTCCTGCGAGAATTTTTCTTCTGCGCCGTCAGTGCCAAACTCCATAAAGCTGACAGATGCGCGTCTTTCCCATTCTTTGCCGCGCTGTTTGTAGTTTGCGTCCATCTGGCGGGCTTGTTCGGCATCTTTTATGCGGCTGCGCTTGCTGCTGAGGAATTTCTCCATATCAGCATCAAAGAGGTCGCCCTTGACATAGATGCCTTTGGTGCTGTCAAAGAGGTCGTCATATTCCATTGAAAGGCTGATAACTGCAAGGTCATGACCTGCGGCTTTACAGCTTTCGGCAAGCCCCTTGATATGTTCTTCGGGCGTGCCGATGAAATAGCTTGCGTTCGCAATGCCGCCGAAACTGCCGTCGGCGCGCTTTACCGCCGCCCTTATGGAAGTACACTTATCCACCGCGCTGTCAGCGGGGGCGGAAACAGTGCTGACAAAGCCGTTCTTTTCGCTGTTGGGTTCGTTGAAATTGCCTGCTATAAGCAGAGGGTCAACAGCCGACACCACGTTCGGGTCGTTTTTTCTGTCGCTGACGGCTATGGCGTTTTCGTACTTCACTGCCGTTTCTGAGGTGGTGGGGTCACTGCCGTCTGTGGTGTAATAGATATCGCCCTCTTCCGCCGCTGTAAGGCTAATTTCAAGACCTGCGGGGTAGACACCGCTTGCCTGTGAGAACTCCACCGATGGGGGTATGATCTCTTTTTCGTCTTTTTCGGACTTTTCATCTGATATTTCCGACGGCTTTTCATCTGTATCGGGCTTTTCTTCCTCGTTTGAAGTTTCACCGCCCTCACTGCTGACGGTCTTGCCGCTGTCAGTGTTTTTTGTGCTGTCGTTGGCGCTGTCTGCCTTGCCGCCGCATGATGCAAGGGTCAGCACAGCCATGACCAGTGCGATGAGTTGTGTGCCTTTTATTTTCATGGTTGACCTCCCATAAACTCACTTCTGTCTATCTCCCATAATCTGAAAATGACAAATCCGCCGTCCTCAAGGGTGTGGGGCGGGTGACTGCGCACGAATTTCTCACGCGCCTCCAGATACTTTTGAAGTTCCTCTTCTCTGTCGAACAGACCGTTTTCGTTCAGCCTGAAACTGTCAAACACACAGGGTATCTCGTTGTACACCGCCGAATAGTTGTCGCCGTCCGAATAGGCGTAGTCGTAGCCCAGAAAAGTCTTTTTCTGCGGCACATCTTCCATTATGGGCTGAGGGACACAGCTTTCACAGAGTATCAGCCTGTAAGGTATGCCGCGCTTTTCGGCTTCCTCGATATATTGGCGGATATGCGCCCTGTCGGTGCAGGCGTTAACCCATTCGCGGTCACCGACATCGTAATAGGTCAGCCCGATGTTTTCATCGTAATACTCTTCAAAATTCTCCTCGTACCTGAGAAACCAGTTCTCGCCCACTGCATAGCTGAACCCGCTGCCGTCTATACCTCTGTAACCGCAGGGGGCATCTGTCTTTCGCTGGACTATTATGCCGTTAGTGTACATTACGACCTCCTATAAAAATATGAAAGCTCGCGTTTTGTAAAAAGTATACCAGATACAAAGCCGCTTGTCAATAACTTATAGCAATATTGTTTTGACTTTTTGCATATATCTCCCCAAATACACGGTGCAACTTTGAGTTGACAAAACGCAAGCTGTGGTTGGTTGATTTTTAAAATATGATATGATATAATTATATTATGACTATCCCTTTAGCACACCAACTAAAAATGCGGTAAACAAAATGATAATTGAGCGTTGTATATTTTTCCCCGCCGCAGGCGGGGGAAAAAATATACGCCAAGAACCTTAAGTTCTGTATAGCCGCTGTTTTTGTGGTGTGTCAGCGGGATAACCATATTATATTAATAAACGTAGTTATCCCGCTGACACACCGCAGTTAACGGTATTCCGGCGGGCGGCTTTAAGAAAACAGGAGGACGGAAAATGGATATTGGCGAAAACATCAGAAATGCAAGAAAGAAAAAGGGCATGACTCAGGAAATGCTTGCTGAGAAAATGGGTGTTTCAAGGCAGGCAGTGTCGAAATGGGAGTCGGGCAAGGGTATGCCCGAAACGGAAAAGCTGGCTGAATTATCGGCACTGCTGGGTGTTTCGGCTGATAGACTGATAGGTATACGACCGCAGGAAGAGCAAAGCGAAAAGGGCTGTGCAGTGGACAGCCGCATACACATCTGTTCACATGACGGCAGTATCACCGCCGTTTTGTCGGTAAGATATTCAAAAATAGCCGCACCAGCCAAAAACGAGCCGCCTTATATACTGGTGGGTGTTGACAGAACAGGTATTTTCGGTGAGCATACCGTGATACTCGGCTGGTATGAAAGCGAAGATGAAGCCGCAAAGGAACTGGAATGTATAGAACGTGCAATTGACGATGGTGAAAGGATATACAAACTGAGTTACTTCACAGAGGTGGAATTTAAGGGCATTCTGGGAACAGCTTCGAGGAAAGCACGCAAAAGCTGATCCTGTCAAGGAAAGTTATGGGGGCGAGTTTGCGGGTGAGATGCGCGGCGGCTGTGGGGGGTATGCAAAAAAGCGAACGCCGAAACGTTCGCTATCTGCCGATGCCGTATTTGTCGCGCAGACGGTCGAAGATGCGCGCGGCGGGTCTGACGAACACAAGCAGGAACACTGCGTTCGACAGCATGTAGCTGACGGTGAAGTACGCAGATGCCGCCGTCAGACCGATGAAACGTTCTGCCGAAAAGCCGCCGCCCAGCCAAAGCATACTGCACACATCAAGGCTTACCGAGTAGACCGCCCCTGCAAGAATGCCGAAAAGCGCCAGAAATACGCGGTTGTTGCGGAGATATCTGCCAAGCACGCCAGCCAGCAGACCTGTCAGCCCCCAGACCATCATCTGGAAAGGTGTCCAGATGCCCTGCGAAAAGTAGAAATTCGATATCAGCGCAGTCAGCGCCCCGATGGTGAATCCGCGCTCGCCGCCCAGATATATGCCCGCCAGTATTATGACCGCCGCACAGGGCTTGAACGCGGGCACAGCGGCGAAGATGAGCCTTCCCACCACTGCGAGGGCTGTCATGACTGCGGCGAGAGCGATGTCGCCGGAAGTGTCCTGACGTTTCTCAAAGCGTATCAGCAGACCGCCGCAGACTGCCACCGCCGCCGAACATATCACCCAGCTTGCCGCCCTGTCAGCAAAGGCGGCACAGCCAGCCCCGATGATGGACAGAGCCGCCGCCAGCAGTGCGGCGCTTTTTTTATCTATCATATGTGCCACCCCCGAAAGCCGCCTGCAAATGTTCGGTGAGATAGGCGTTTTTTACCATGCCTCGCGAGATACGTCCTGCGGCGGTGCTGTAAAAGCCTGCGCGGGCGAAAAAGTGCGGTGACGGCATAAGGCTTTCGGCTCTGCCGCCGCAGAAAAGCGCACAGCTGTCGGCGTGACATGCGGCAAATTCAAGGTCGTGGGTGACTGCCAGCACTGCTTTGCCCTCTGCGCAGAGTTCTTTCAGCAGATGACCGAT
Source organism: Hominimerdicola alba 8 (assembly GCF_000178155.2). Lineage (GTDB taxonomy): Bacteria > Bacillota > Clostridia > Oscillospirales > Ruminococcaceae > Hominimerdicola > Hominimerdicola alba_C. The sequence continues at coordinate 54,961 of NZ_ADKM02000018.1, read as the reverse complement.
GCGGCTTGCAGAAATGGGGTCAAGACCCTTTGTCGGCTCGTCTGCAAGGAGTATATCGGGCTTACACAGAAGCACACGTCCCAGTGCGCACAGCTGTAATTCGCCGCCGCTGAGGTCGTAGGGGTGCATATTGCCGAGATGTTCCGCGCCAAGCCGCGCGAGCATCTCTTCTGCCATGTTTTCGGGCTTGCCCATCGCTCTGAGCGCATAGCGGTAATCTTCGAGGACTGTGGGCTGTAAGAAGAGGTCAGCCGCTTCCTGCGGGAGCATACCGACACGCAGAGCCGCCTTTTTAGGGGGCTTGCCGCCTATCATCAGCTTGCCTGCGTAAGGTCGCGCCAGCCCTGCCAGCACCCTCAGCAGAGTGGTCTTGCCACTGCCGTTAGCGCCTGCCAGCGCGAGAAATTCGCCCTTGTGCAGTACGATGTCTGTGCCGTCAAGGATATCCTCGCCGCCGCGTGTGAAAGCGAAACGCAGACCGTCGGCTTCGAGGACTTTTTCGGTGAAGACTTTGCCTTGCGGCAGAGGTACTTCGACAAGGTGTTCGGAGTGAGCCAGCATCTCGCGGCCCTCGCGCACCGTCAGCGGGAGGGGTTCGGCATTCGCAAAAGCCCGCGCCGCCGCAGGTGCATAAGCCCTCACCGCAGGCAGAGCCGCCGCTTTGCGCGGGGGGAGGTCTGCTGTGACACGACCGTTTTCGAGGAATACCACCCTGTCACACTCTGCAAACAGCTGTTCAGCCGAGTGTTCAGCCACGATGACCGTCACGCCGAGTTCGCGGTTGACCCGCAGTATCAGCGCCGCCATGTTTTCAGCCGCAACGGGGTCAAGGCGGCTGAAAGGCTCGTCAAGCAGGAGAATGTCGGGCTGAACGACCATCGCGGCGCACAGGCTGACCAGCTGTTTTTCGCCGCCCGAAAGACCGTCAAGTTTGCGGGTGAGGAGTTTGCCCAGCCCGAAGCGCGACACCGTTTCAGCGGTCAGCCGCCGCACCTCTTCGGGTGAAAGCCCCGCATTTTCGGGCGCGAACATTATCTCACCGCGCACTGTGTCACTGACGAAGCCCTCTTCGGGGTGCTGTGGTACATAGCCCACTTTCGGCTGAGGGGCGGCGGCTTTTTCACCGAATATGCGTATCTCGCCCGAAACTTCGCCCAGCGGCGCGATTTCGGGCTTTAACAGCCGCAGGAGGGTGGTCTTGCCGCTTCCCGAACTGCCCATCAGCATGACAAGTTCGCCCGCCGCCGCAGACAGTCGGACGCCCTCAAGGGCGGGCTTTTTGGCTGTGTTATGCCGAAAACTCAGCCCTTTGGCAGATACAGCTTCCATTCGATGACCTCCTTTGCAAGACTTATGACCGCAGGCAGACCCGCCGCGCCGCAGATGACGGCCAGTGCGGGTTCATATCTGCCGAATTTCAATGCAGGGTAGAATTCTGTTGCGCCGCCCAGCGCCGCAAATACCAGTGAAACCGCCGTAAGCAGGACTTCTGCGGCTGTGAGGATAATATCTGCGCGGCGCAGTTTTCGCCTGTCAGAATATGTCAGCCGATGCCGCCCGAAGCCCCGCGCGTTCATCGACCTTGCCGCGCCTGCCGCATTCTCAGCCGCCCGCGCCGCGCATGCGGTGAACACTGCCATAGCTTCGCCCATGCGCCCTGTGGGGCTGTTGTCGGCAAAAAGACCCGCGCCCCGCTGTGCATCTCTTATGCGGCGCTGAGTTTCGGCAAGGCGGGGAATGAAGCCCAGCGTCATGCTGACTGTCAGCGCAAGTTTCGGGGACAGCCTGCCCATCATGCAGAGCATCTCGCGCTCGCTGATGAGTCGTCTGCCAGCCGTCAGCCAGACTGTCACGCCGCCCAGCGAAAGCCCCAGTTCAAGCCCGTAGAGCATCGACTCCAGCGTGTAGGCTCTGCCGTTTACGAAGAGAAGAACGGTCATGCCGCGATGGGACACCAGCGGGTCGATGAACGCCATCAATGCCGCTGTCAGCAGGGACGCGCCGAGCCATTTCAGCAGGCTTTTTCTGCCGTCTGTAAGACCGATACAGCAAAGACCCGTCACAAGTCCCACTGCCGCCGCAGTGACAGAACGGCAGAACATCAGTATGACCAGCACAGCCGTCGTCGCCGCAAGCCGCGCTAAAGGGTGAAAAGCCTTCATCTGCCACCCCCGTAGTATTCCGTCACGTAGACAAATTCGATGTCGTCGCCCGAAACAGGCTGATATTCGCCGCAGTTGATGTCGGGGGCTGTGCCGTTCACTTTATATATCCAGCCCGACTGTGCGCCGTAGTCGAGTTCGTATATGCCGTTGATGCCGTCCACGTAGATGTTCCTGCCGCCGCTGTAGTCTAAAGAGATGCCCTCAGCCCTCAGCACACGTTCGACCACATCGAAAACGCTGTCACCCTCAGCGAGGGCATAGCGTCCGTCTAAGATAACGCCGCCCTCAGCCACAGCGGAACTGTCCACCCGAAGTTCGATAAATGCGCCGTCTTCGGTTATTGCGGTGGGGTGAGCGGCGTAGTACTCGGCGGGGGTCTGTATGTCCACCGTCAGCAGAAGCGCCGCAGCCGCAGCCGCGCACCCGCCAAAAAACAATATATCCCGTTTTTTCACGCCGTCACCTCTTTTCTTTTTTATGGGGCTGTCATGCGCCCGTTGCTGTAAATATCCGAATGCGCCGATCTTTCAACATTTTTCAGCCGCAAATGTTGATAATTCGGGGCGTTTTGGGAAGTTATGCGTTTGCATATCATCGGACTGCCTGCACTCTGCCCGAAACTGCCGCGCATAGCCTGTTTTTCAACATTTTTTCGGTGTGAGTGTTGATAGATCGGGGCATTTTCGTGCGTTCAGACAAGACCTTTCAGCCACAGTGCGAAACGCTTGCGCAAGCCGCATTTTTTGGCGGCTGTCTGCGCTTCTTTGTGGAATTCTGCCGCGCATTTTGCTGACTCTTCGTCTGCGGCGAGGTCGGAAAAGCGCATTCGCTCGAATGCACGCTCCGAGCGCTCGAAACGTGTGCGCAGAAGACCGTCAAGCTGTGATGCGGCTTCTTCGGGGGGGAGTTTTTCGCTGATGCAAAGCGCCGCTGAAAGAAGTTCTCTGCCCTGAAAATGCGAGGCTGTCACAGCTTTGCCGAAGTCCTTTGAAGAGCGCTTTCGCCATCTCACAAAAGCCCTTGCACGACCCGCAAAGATAAGAAGAACGACCGCGCCCGCAGGCAGTGCCGCCCATGTCGGTGAGGGCTTTTTCGCCTTATCGGGGGTGCGTATCTCTGCCGCTGTGCGGGGCGGCGCGGCGGCGTAGATGTACTGTTCTGCGCTGTCACTGAATGTGCTTTCGCCGTCAGGTGATGCACCTTCGGGCAGTAGGGGAGATGCGCCCGCATATTCGGGCTTGCTCTCAAAAACTGCCCAGCCTGCACCGTCTATGTAGACTTCCACCCAGCTTCTCTGTTCGCCCTCAGAAAGGTCAGCCCTGCCGCTTGCAGGCATCGCACCAAAGTAAACGCCGCGCACTTCACGCGCCGCCAGACCACAGCTTCGCGCCAGTTTCACGGTAAGGGGTGAACGTTCGCTCTCATCGGTGACTTTGGCGTTTATGCCCGACTTCACAGCCGCCAGCTTGCGGTCAAGGGGCAGGGTACCGTCAATGCCGAATTTTTCTTCCATTTCGCGCTGTTCGTCAGCGGTCAGCTTGCCGTAGGCTGAGTAGACATACTCCCTGTAAAGCCCTTCACAGTCGAGGTATCTGCCGCTTTTCAGCTTTGATATCAGCAGAAAGACGTTCTCACCGAACTGTCGGCAGACCTGTGTTCTGCCGCTGTCAGCCGCGCAGATGTTTGCGGGCTGATAACCTTCGGGTGCGGTCACATCGTCAAGGGGGAGTTCTTCGCCTGACGCTTCGATAAGCAGACCCGACTGCATGTGCGGGTCGAAGCCCTGTTCTTCAAGTGCTAAGAATATGGCAGAAGCACGCGCGTATTCGCTTTTTGTCAGGTCGGCGCGCTCATATTCTTCTGCCAGATAAAGGGGCAGACCGCCCGATGCGGTGACTTCGCCTTTCGGGGGAGTTTCGGGGAAAGCAAGCAGTGATGCGGGTGCTGTCAGCAGAGCGGTCAGTGCCGTTAAAAGCAAGGCTTTTCCGCCATTTTCGCCAAAGCAGAACGCACCGACCGTCAGCCCGATGAGCGTACACAGCGCCCATGCGGGAACGTCTGTGAAAAGTTCTGCCGCCGCCGCGAACAATGCCGCTGTGAGGCAGAAGACCCTCGCGCCGAAAGCCGCATACACTGCACATGCCGCCCCGCAGAAAGCAAGCAGGACAAGCCAAGCGCTGTCTGCCGCGCCCGAAACAGGGGCATAGAGGGTTTGCGCCCTGACCGCTGTGCGGTAGGCAAATTCATCGGCGCAGAGGGCGCATTCTGCCATAAATTCGCGGCGAAATACCACTGCCGCCGCCACTGCGCAGACAGCAGGTGCAAATCCCCACAGCCGCCCGAATTTATTCGATGCCGCCGCCGTGATGGTACACAAAAGCAGGGCTGACGCACCCGCAGTCACCCCCGACAGCATATAGACCAAAAGCCCCGCCGCGAATGCGAATATCAGTGCGGCAGGAAAGTCACGCCTGTTTTTCATGGTTTCTCCTGTAAGATTAGTTTTTGACGGTTCTCAGTATCGTCACGCGGTCGTCTTCAAAGGCAGTATTGCGGGTGAATGCAAGCACCTGCACATCATCGGGCAGGCGGGTCATCAGTGCGGGCAGTACGCTGTGACCCTCGCATGAATAAAGCGGGAAGTGCAGTACCGCTTGCAGGACGCTCTCGCTGTCAGCGCGGTCGGTCAGCTGAACATCATTTTCTCCGCAGGGCAGTGCCAGCCCGAAAGGAACGCCGCGCTCTTCGAGAAATGCCGCCAGCGCACAGAGTTTTTCTGCCGCATCTGCCGCGCCGTCAGCCAGCCCGTAGTCACCGAAAAGCCATATATCTCCCGCATTTTCGGGCGAGTAGATGTTCACATACGGTTTGCCGAAGCGGTGGGTCAGCTTGTAGTTCAGCCGCCGCAGAGGTTCGCCGCCTGTCAGTTCGCGTGCGCCGTCAAGTTCCTCTTCGCCCGATGACGGGTCAAAAAGGGCGCTGACATCGGTGTTTTCGGGCATTATGGTGATATATCCGTCCGCATGGCAGACCACTGTGAGCCGCGTAAGCCCCAGCAGGTCACAGCGCGAAAACTGCACGAAACGAATGAACAGCCCGCCGCAGTCAGCCTGCGCGGGGAGGGCGAAACTGCGCGTTCTGCCGATCTTCACATCAAAAGCACTGCGCTCGCCTGTGACGATGTTCTCGCACAGCACCCGACCTTTCAGCCGTTTTCTGCCGCCGAAAGTCAGCACAGGGGCGTGACCTTTTTTGGGGAAAAGTTCGTCACAGCTGACTTTGACTTCACCCTTGTCAGCCAGATTTTCAGCCGCCGCAATGACACCCGCCGCGATGACTGCCGCCGCCAGATAAAGCCCCGCCGCAGAAAACTTCCACAATATAAGCCCTACCGCGATGAGTGCTGTGAATGCCGCCCGCTTCATTTATTTCCCCTGTTTTCGGGGCAGGGGACTGCTCTGAGCACTGCCGCAAGCACATCTTCCGCCGACCTGCCTGCCGCTTTTGCTTCGCGGGTGAGGGTCAGCCTGTGAGCGCATACTGCCGAAAAGCAGACCCTTATATCCGATGGCACTACATAGTCACGCCCGTCAAGATACGCGCCCGCGCGCGCTATCCTGCAAAGTGCGAGAGCGCCGCGCGGCGATATGCCGCAGAGAGTGTCTTCGCTGTCAGCTATAGCCTGCCACAGCGCGCATACATAGTCGGTGAGTTCTTCGCTGAAAGTCACGGCGGAGATATCTTCCTTTATGGCAGACAGTTCCTCAGCACCGCAGACTTCTTCAACGCTTTCCAGGGGGTCAGCCGATGCGCGGTCGGTCAGCAGTTTTTTCAGTGACTCGCTGTCGGGCGCACCAAGACTCAGCCGCACCATGAACCTGTCAAGCTGAGAGAGTGGGATAGCCGCTGTACCCGCTGTTCCGACGGGGTTCTGTGTGGCGATGACGGTGAAAGGCTTTGGCAGGGGGTAGGTCACGCCGTCAACTGTCAGCTGACCCTCTTCCATAGCTTCCAGCAGTGCAGACTGAGTTCTGCCCGATGTGCGGTTAAGTTCGTCTGCCAGCAGTAAATTGGTCATAGCCGCCCCCGCGTGGAAGACCATCCCGCCTTTTGCGGGGTCATATGCCGAGTAGCCTGTTATGTCAGATGCTACCGTGTCGGGGGTCAGCTGAAGGCGCTTGAATTTAAGTCCCAGACTTCTCGCCAGTGCCAGTGCAAGGGTGGTCTTGCCTGTGCCCGGTGCATCTTCAAGAAGCACATGACCGCCTGCCAGCACTGCCGCTATCAGCATCTCGATAGTGTCGTCCTTGCCGACTATCACTTTTGTCAGGTTTTCTTTCAGCCTTGCAGGAAATTCGTTCATAAGTTTCACCTTTCTTTTTGGGGGATAGCTGTTTGCGGTATGTCATGGCGCGGGGGGAGTTGTATCGGTACAACTGCCGCGTCAGCTCCTTTTTCTGCGAAGTATCACGCCGATGACCACCGCGACCGTTATGCCCGATGTCAGCGAGGCTATCAGCAGGCGTTTGAAGCGCACGCTTTCGTGCTTTATGGGCGATGGCAGACCATCGGTGACGGGGGACTTTGTGTTGACCTCTTTGGCGTTTGCCGCAGAAACAAGGCTTTGGGCGGTCATTTCTGCGGGAGCGCCGATGTTCATGTCGTAGATGCTTCGCTCGCCGCCGCGAAGCCTGTCGATACTGCACAGGGCGATAAGTGCCTGCGCGGAGGCTATCTCACTGCTTTCACCGTCTTTTTCGTGGGCGAAACCGCCGTCGTCGTTGGCGTAGCTGACAAGTTCTTCGGTAAGTCCGCTGAAACGTTCATCGTTGTCGGGGTCGATTCCAAGACAGCAAAGTCCGCAGATGACCTGCGCGTATGTTTCGCAGGTGGAAAAATCGTCCTTTTCATCGTTAAGATAGTCGAGTGCCGCTGTTATGACCTGCCTGACCTCACTGCATTCGCGGTAGGGGGCGAGGGACTGCAATACCATCGCGGTGAGGTCGGGGTCACTTCTGCCTGCGCCGCTTTCCATCGAAAAACCGCCGTCTTCGTTTTGGGAATTTATTATCTCCCTTATTATTCCGAGTCTGTCAACTTCTGCATCATCGGGAACTTTCCAGTCACAGCTGTCGAGGGCGATAAGACCCCAGACAAGACCGTTCAGCCCTTGTGCATCGAGAGGGGAAGCATCGCCGCGGCTGAAAATGCCGTCTTCGAGGAGGTCGATGCCAGATAAGTCGGAGGGGTCGGCACCAAGACAGAGGCAGGTGAGGACAGCGCGGTGCCATTCGGTGGCTTTCATGCGGTGCAGACCGCCGTCATGGGTATACTTATCATTTATGTTCTTTTTCCAGCTGAGGTAGTAGGAGTAAGTATCATTTTCCAGACCGTATCTCACCGCGCCGATGGCGAGCCAGTCGGAACTGTCTTCGGCGGCATTATCGGCTATTTTGCCTGACAGCAGGCTTTCGTTGGGGGAGATATCATTTATATCCTTTTCATAAGTTATGATACCTTGTGCATAGCCTTTAGCGGCAGAAACATCGAGAGCGGAAGCCGTGAGGGGGGAAAGGCATAACACAGCAGAGAGAAAAGCGATAGGAAAAAATTTCATGTAATAAACACTCCGGAATCATAATATAATTCATAATTCATAATTCACAATTCATAATTATTGGCAGGGGCGAAAGATAGCTGGTCTGGCGGAAAGAAAGCGCAAACCATGACGCATTTTCTTGCGATAACATGTCAAGAGTGTATGGCGGTCACTTCACAACATCATTGCCGAAATCCAGCGAGAAACTCAGTTCGATGTCCTCACCATCGGCAAAGACTGCCGCCGACATCGCGTAAGACGGCTTTCGTCCGCCGCGGCTGTATAACCAGCCCGAACCTGCGGTGTAGTCAAATTCGCCCAGTGAGTCATCATCTTTGCCGCCGTTGATGCTTATGCCCGCCCTTTCGGTATATGCAAGGGCTTCTTCCGAAAGCGCACCGCCCGCAAATCTGCCCTCTTTGTATATCCTGTCAAGATAGCGGCTGTTCTCACTGCCGCGCGAACTTACCTCAAATCCGTTGTCGCGCAGAAATCTCACTATCGTATCAAAGCCTGTTTCGCCCTCTAAAACGGGATAGCTGTCATCTTCGCAAAGCACGCCCAATCCTAAGATGTCCGCCTGCGCTTTTATGGATATGCGCCCGACTTCTTCACCGATGCCTGCCGCTTCGCAGTTTATGCTGTAGAAAAATTCGGCAGTCCTGCCGATGCTGTCTTTCAGGCGGATATACACGCTGTTCTCGCCTGCATGGAGTTTCAGCAGATACCCCGTTGACTGTGAGTCCTCCCACCTGCGCTCGGCAGATGCACCGCCGCAGGCTACTTCGATGCCGTCAGCGTAGATGCGCCCGCCCTCATAGTCGGCGGCTTTAAGGCTGAGCGAATAACTGCTCCCCTTTACGGTCATATTATCTGTGAGGTTTATATCGGCTATGTACGGCGAACGACCCTCTTCGGCGGTGGGCAGGCAGGTCACCGTAAAGGTCTTTTCGACCCGCTTTGCGCCGTCAAGGGCAAGCAGATGTATGCTGTTGGTGCCGTCATTCAGTGCCGCTGTATAGATACCGCCGTCACCGCGCAGAGTTTTGCGGTTAAGCTGTACGGTCAGTTTTGGCGAACTGCCGACCGCCTGCGCTGTGAAAACAAGTTCACTGCCGTAAACGGTGCAGTCGGTAAGGTCGGTGATTATGTCAAGTTCACGCAGAGGTATGTATGTCACCGAGAAATTCAGTTCGCGCCTGCCCGATGACAGCCTTATCATGTTCTCGCCCTCGCTGAGGGTAACAGTGTAGCGCCCGTCACCCTCAACAGGTATGCCGTTCAGCCACACCGAAAGACCGTCTTCGCACTCGGCTGTGAAGCTGAATGCGCTTTCAAAAACATCGCAGTCGGTGAGGTCGGTATATATGGCGCTGTCGGGGCTGACAAGGTTCACCGTGTAGTCGCGGAATGCCCTGTAAACGCGGTTGTCGCCGTCTTTGTAGGTACAGCTGACACGTATGCTGTTCTCACCCTCTTTAAGGCGGCACTTGCCCGCGTAGCCTGTCAGCACCGAACCGTTGAGTTCCACATCACAGCGCACCACTTCAAGTTCTTTCACAAGATGCTCGATGGTGAAGAAATACACACTTTCGCTGACAGTTTCGCCGTCATTTATCGAGGTGGTGAAGTATTCGCGGTCGGCTTCTTTGCCGCTTGGGGCTGTTTTGGCGGGCGTGCCCGCATCGGGGACAGCCTGCACCGCTGTGGGGGCGGGGCGGCTCTCGTCCGTAAGACTGCTGTTCTCGGCAAGTGAACTTTCTGCCGATGTATAGACAGTTTCAGTGCTCTGCGGTATATTTCCTGAGCGGCTGTCGTCACTTGCGGCGGGTGTACGGCTTTCTGTGCGGGGAAGACTCTCCGAAAGAGAACTCTCCCTCTCCGAACTGTCTTGTGAACTGCTGTCAGTGCGCGAACTTTCGGGGGAACTGCTCGTTTCATCGGCTTTGCTGATGTTATCGGCAGTGCCGCTGAATGTTATATCGGGCAGGTCGGCTTCGCGGTGTATGACTTCGGCGGCAGTCAGCGAACGCGGGGCATTTCGGTAAAAAAGCGCACCAAAGCAGACCCCGCCCACCGTAATGACGGCAGCGGCAGCCATTGCTGTTACAGCTGTTCTGCGGCTTTTCTTGTCTGCCATAAAAGCGCCCCTTTATACGCCTAAAGGCAGAACGAGATATGATTTCGCTCTGCCCTCAGCATTATGTTTTTCAGCTGTCGGTATGGTAACGGACAGCCTGTGTTTTTCGGCTTATCTTGCCTTGTCTATCTTCTTGACGCTCTTGACCTGTGCGGCGGCAAGGGAGATATCGCTGACATTCACAGCGCCGTCAGCATTAGTGTCGGCGGCATTCATGCTGTACTTGTCTATCTTCCTGACACTCTTGACATGTGCCGCGATGAGCGAAACATCGGTGACATTTACGACACCGTCGCCGTTGACATCGCCGCGCTGTGCCAGTGCGCGCTTGTACTGGTCTTCTGTTTCGGCTACCAGCACTTCAACATCGGTAGTGCATTCAGGTGCGCTTCCTGTGCCTGTGTACAGACCAAATCCGAAAGAAACAGTCAGTATCTCGTCATCGGTGGTGAACTTGTCAACGCTGAAAGTGGTGTATTCTGTCGGGTCGTAGTCGTATATGCCTGTGGTGTTCCATACGCTCAGCGTATAGTCGCAGTCGGTAGGAGTCTGGTCAGCCATGTAAACGAGAGTTTCTTTGCCGCCGCGATGGATAGTTATGTCATCTGCTGTAAATTCTATATCTTTTGTGGCAGGACCTACAGCGAGAATGTTGAAAGAGTCATATCTTACGAAGATAAGACCTGTCTGCGGGTCAAACACGGGGTCTACCGCGCAGTACTGTGAATGTGCGCCCTGCGGCTTGAAAACGAAGTCGGGGCAGATGTGTTCCTTGCCGTCGCCGTCTGTTTCGGTGACAGTATTTACAGGTGCGGTCATACCCTTTTTATCTTTCAGCACACGGATAGTACCCGGATAGCCGTTCTCAACGTAGTAGATGGTATTATAGCCGTCAGCGTCAACACCTGCGAAGATGCCGTCAGCCTGACAAGCGTACTTTGTTTCAACGGTATATGCAAGTTCAAACGGGAACTCGCCGCCCACGTAGTCGAATACAGCTATCATCGAGCCGTTATAGTCGCCCCAGCCTGTGCCGTTAAGGGTGATATACACTCTGCCGTTTTCGATTATCGGTGTGGAGGTGCAGGTGAAGCCCTCAAGACCCAGCTGTTCTGCCAGCTTGTATGAGGAAGTAACGCCTGTGTTCGCATCGACCGAATAGAGGGTGCCCGAACGGTCGGTAAAGATGAGTTTATTGCCGTAAGTGACTATCTTACTGCGGACATCGTTTTTTATGCCGCCTGTGAGAAGTGATGCTTCGAGGGTCTTCTTATCTATCTTTATCAGTCCGAGCGGTTCATCGGCTTCGGTGCCTGCAACGCCGTTCTCTCTGCCGATGAAGATGTAGTCATCGGTGAAAGCGGCAGTTGTCCAGTAGTAGCCGCCGCAGTTGGTGAACTCCCAGTCAGCTTCTATCTGTTCGTTCGTGGTATCTGCATCGGGGTCGGAAGTGTCGAGGCAAACGTAGTCGGCATCGACATCTTCACCGTTCCAGAAGCCTGTATATATCTTGCCGTCATTGACAACGATATCACAGGTAGGACTGCCGCCCAGCTTGTTCTTGTATATCCAGAGAGATTCGAGCGTGTCGGCATCGAACGCCTGAACAGTGCCGTTATCCAGTGCCATGAAAACTTTGCCGTCAGCATAAGCAGGACCTTTGGTGGCATATGAAGCCTGACCTGCCATCTTGCCGCTGCCTGCTATCTTGCCTGTATATTTATCCAGCTTGTAGATGCTGTAAGCCGAGCAGACATAGAGATATCCGTTATCGGCGGCAGTTATGCCCGATGGTGCATCCGACCACCAGTCCTTATCCCAGCCTACCTGTGTTGCCCAGTACAGCACAGAATCATCGGCATCGGTGAAGATGGGGCAGTCATAGGTATAGGGGGCAGTTTCTGCATCGGTGACGGTATTTTCTGCCATAGCGGAAACAGCCGCCGCGTTTACAGCCAGTACAGCGGCGCAGAAAGCGCTCAGGAATTTAGCGGGTCTTTTTCTCATTTTACATTCTCCGTTCTGTTAGAAATTTGGGGCATCTGTATGTCCTATAACAAGGTAATTATATCATACTGCTATGATTTTTGCAAGTGGGACTGTTCCGACAGCGGGATATAAGCATATATGAAAACGCTATAGGTAGATATAGTTTTAAACTATATCGCACCTGCTGAACAGGTCACAGCTGACAGCACGCGGGACATTGGGAGATGGCGGAGTCTGTACGACGGCGGCTGAGTCAGGGGCAAAATCGAAAAAAGGGTATTGAAAAATGGGAAAATGTGTGTTATAATGACTATAAGTGCTATCGGAAGGCGGTGAACTGTGTGGCTGTTTTTGTAGAAGCAAAAGATCTGGTGGTCGATAGGGAACGTACATGTTGTTTTACGGGTCACAGAAATCGTGACCTTCCTTTTCACGGGGATCTTTCAACTCAGGGTATGCGTAATCTGCTGAGTATCGTGCATTTCCACATAATAGAAGCCTATGAAGCGGGTTCAAGGAATTTTATGACAGGTATGGCTGAGGGTGTGGATCTGCTTTGCGGTTCTGTCATGTTCGATGTTATGAACGACAAGAGGTACCCGGATATAAAGCTGTATTGTGTACTTCCGTATGCTGAACAGCGCAGGGAACTGAACAGCGTTAAGGATCGCTACATACACAGCCTGCTGATGCAGTGCGCCGAAGCTGTAGTGGTGACGGGGAATGCCAGTGACAAGGGCAGGTACCGTGTGCGCAATCAGTTCATGGTGGATCATTCATCGCGCATGATAGCGGTCTACAAGGAAAAGCCAGCGGGTTCGGGCACTTTGCAGACTATCAACATGGCAAGGCGCGCCGGGCTGGATATGCACATCATAAGGCTGGACGAGCGGGACAATTCGCATTTTTATGTGGAATGACCTGCGGCGGACGGAAGCAAAGTTATGCCGACGTATAGAACGGTGTGCGTGAGGAATGGCGATATCGTATTAAAATGCCGCATTTGTGCGGTTTACAGCTGTATAACAACATAAGGTAAGGAGAAAGAATCATATGTCATTTGCCAAAAAGAGGAAAAAGAGGTCGCAGGCGCCTGTTGCGCTGGTATACGTGGTGACGGTGCTGGTCTTCATGGCGCTGATATCCATGATCTCGGTATATCTGCTGAAAACGTTCAACATTATAGGCAAGGAAGAGGAAGAGGAAGCGGTAGTAACGGTACACACTTTCAACGACCTTTTTGCAAGGGTCAACAGCAAGGGCGTACTTTCTGAGATGACGCTGATAAGGATTGACCCCACCGACAACAGCATACTTGTGGTGCCTATACCTGCGCTGACGCTGAACAGTCAGAACAAGGTGTCGATGCGCGACACCTACGCTGATGCGGGCATGGCAGGCGTAAAGGAAGCTGTGGAAGCAACGCTTGGCATGAAGGTGGACAACTATGCCACACTGACCAACGAATCATTCGAGAGGGTGTGCGACATCTACGGCGGCATAACCTATCAGGCGACCGAAGAACTTTACTATCTTTCAAAGGAAAATGATGCTAACGATATCTCGATAAGAAAAGGCGAACTGGTGACGCTGGCAGGCAGGCAGATAAGGCTTCTGACACAGTACCCTGTATTCTCGAACGGCAAGCAGGGCAACAACGAATTTCTGGGACTTGCGATGGAATCGCTGATAAACAACATGTTCCTGCATTCAAACATAACCCGCGACAATCTGGATAATCTTTACAATATAATCACGACAAACAGCGACACCGACATGAACATAGACGATTTCAAATTGCAGAAATCTTATATCAAGGATATGCTTTCGGGCGGCATAGTGCCTGCCGAGAAGATGGTGCCTGAGGGTACATGGGCTGAGAATGACGAAAACTTCACGATAAGCGACAAATTTATAGAGAAGCTGAAAGAGAAGGCGGCAGAAACTACCCCTGAGATAGGCGGCGGTGAGGCTATAGCAAAGTCGGCTGAGAAGTAGGTCGGCAAAAGGCGCGGGGCGGTCACTGACGGCGTTCACGCTGACATTTCATAAGGGTACGGCGCAGGAGTCGGGGCAAGTGTAAATATCAAGGAAAGTGATGACTTATGAAACTCATGGTACTGATACTGAATAAGACCGAAGCGCTGGAATACCTGCTGGAGGGACTTTCGGCGGCGGGTATAGGCGGCGCTACCATAATACCGTCATCGGGCATGGCGATGACTTTGTCGAAGATGAATTCAAGTTTCCTGAGTTCATCGATACGCGGAATGTTCAGCGGTGACGAAGACGACAACAAGACCATCATCTCGGTGATAGAGAACGACCAGCTGGACATCGCGCGGAGAGTGATATATAACACGGTGGGCGACCTTTCACAGCCGAACACGGGCATACTGTTCACGGTACCGCTGGATTTTGTCGAGGGCAGGCGCAAACGCAGGACTGCGGGGCGGCTGGAAGATCTTGAAGACGGCAAGGGCAAAAAGGGTAAAAAAGAGGGCAGTTAACAGACTGTTTACCGTTTATTAGGTATCTGTTTGTAAATTTCCTGTAAAAATTCCCGTCAGACCTTGCAAAATGTACTGTAATGTGGTATAATATCAGCAATAGGCTTGACGAAAGACTGGAATTAAAACCTCCGGTCTTTTGTGTTTGTATAGACACTGCGGGAAAAATGTCGGTGCGGCGTATTTCCTGAAAATAGGGGGCAGAAGATAAGAATGAGTAAAGGTAAGGGCGGGGCAGACCGTCCGAAGAAGAACACTGTCGAGCGGGTGACTGAACTGGCACAGCCGCTGGCAGATGAACTGGGGCTTTTCCTGTGGGACGTGAGGTTTGAGAAAGAGGGCGCTACGTGGTATCTGAGGGTGCTTATCGACAAGGACGGCGGCGTGACTATGGAAGACTGCGAGAACTTCACAAGACCGTTCAACAAGATACTTGACGATGAAGACCCGATAGCGCAGAGTTACGTGTTTGAATGCGGCAGTCCCGGACTGGGAAGAGAACTGAGAAAGCCGATACACTTTGAAGTCTGCATCGGTGATGCTGTGCGGGTGCGGCTGATAAGACCCGATGAGAACGGTGAGCGCGAGTTCATCGTGGGGCTGGTGGGGTATGATGACGAAGAGAAGGTAATAGCCTGCCAGACGCTTGACGAGAACGGCGACGGTGTGGAGAACGTACAGTTCAGGCTGAGCGACTGCGCTTTTGTCAAGCTGTTCGATGACGGCGACTTAGAGTCGGAACTGGCGGGTGCCAAGTTCGACTAGGGCGTCGGCTGACAGCTTTTTTACAGACGGAAAATACATGCGGGGCGACCCGAAAGATACATTCAGGAAGGATTGGTCATAAAAAATGAACGAGCAGTTTTTTAATGCGCTGGCAGATCTGGTCAGCGAGAACGAGATCGACAGGGAAGTGCTGATCGAGAAGATAAGAGATGCCATAACAAAGGCGATAAAGAAGGAAACAGGCAGTGAGAACGTGAGAGTCGATATCGACCCTGCCACAGGCAAGCTGGAGATGTACATTCTTAAGGAAGTAATGAAGGTAATGTTCGTTGACGAACCTGAGAACGAGATATACATCGGTGAGGCGCAGGCATACGACCCCGACATAAAGGTGGGCGACTTTGTTGAGATACCTGTCAATCCTGCGAAAATAGGCAGAGTTGCGGCGCAGTTCGCAAAGCAGTCGATAAAGCACGATATCAAGGATTTCGAGAGAAACAAGCTGATAGAGCAGTACAAGGACAGAGAGCATGAGATAGTCACTGCCACTGTACAGAAGGTCGAGCCTGCAACGGGCAATGCGATAATCACCATCGACAAGAACGAGCACTACTTCTACCGCAGTGAGCAGATACCCGGTGAGGTACTGAAAGAGGGCGACAAGATAAAGGTGTATATCGTGAGTCTGGGTGACAGCGAGAAAAGACAGCCTGTTGTCAAGCTGTCGAGAACTCACAAAGATCTGGTAAAGAGATTGTTTGAACTGGAAGTTCCCGAAATTGCTGACGGCACCGTTGAGGTAAAGGCGATATCGCGTACTGAGGGCGTAAGAAGCAAGATTGCGGTATGGTCGAAAGACCCGAACGTTGATGCTGTGGGTGCCTGCATCGGTCCGAAGAAGTCGAGGATAACCGCTGTATGTCAGGAACTCAAGGGCGAGAAGATAGATGTCATAAACTGGGTAGAGGACGAAGAACAGTTCATAGCTAAGGCGCTGGCACCTGCTGAGGTGCTGAAAGTCGAACTGCTGGAGCCTGAGGTGAGGATAGAGCACAAGGGCGAGGAGAAGGAGTTTGAGAGAGTCATCAAGAAGTGCCGCGTGGTAGTGCCGAACAATCAGTTCTCGCTGGCGATAGGCAACAAGGGACAGAATGCGAAGCTGGCGGCAGGTCTGACAGGCTACAAGATCGACATAGTTCCTGAGAACGCGCCCGAAGAAGCGGCTGAGGACGAGGCTGAATGATATGCCTGTAAAGCCGAAGAAGATACCGATGAGAATGTGTCTGGGCTGTTCGGAGATGAAGCCTAAGAAAGAACTGGTCAGGGTGGTGCGCTCGAAAGAGGGCGAGATAAGCCTTGACCTGACAGGCAAGAAAGCGGGCAGAGGCGCATATATATGTGCAGATGCGGAGTGTCTTAAAAAGGCGAGGAAAGCAAGGCGGCTTGAAAAGAGCTTCGCATGCAGGATAGATGATGAGATATACGACATGATGGAAAGGGAGCTGAACGGCGGTGAGTGACAAGAACAAGACGGGACTTATCTCGATGTGCCGCAAGGCGGGCAAGCTCGTGATGGGCATGGACATGGTAAAGGACGCTTGTGCGCTGGGAAATGCGCGGGCGGTGTTCGTGGCGAGTGACCTTTCGGTGAAGTCGCTGAAAGAGGTAAGATACACTTGCGCAAGGTACGATGCAAAGCTGTATGCGCTGGGTCTGACGATGGACGAGATAGCGCTGGGCATCGGCAAGCGGACGGGTGTACTGGCTATGACAGATGCGGGTTTTGCTAAGTCCTGCGTCAAAGGGCTGGAAGAGATAGCCATTGACAGGGAAGAGTTCGACCTGTAAGGGACTTGGCTATCCCTTTGGTTCACCAAACGAGCGATATGTGGATAGGAGAACGACTGACACCGCGCAGATGTGTGGTGGGCGGAAGGGATAGCCGAGAGAAGTTTAGAGAAAATGAGAGTCGGGACGGCGCGGCGGTATATCGGCGCGGGCGGACTGACGGGGCGTGCGCAGACTGCCGCTTCGGGCAAAAGGTAAAGTTATGTGCGGCAGGTCAGCTGAAAACGCCGTCAAATGGGGCTGTACCCCCATTCAAGATAAGGAGGATAATGCCTGTGAGTACGAAAACCACTAAGAAGATAAAGCTCAATGTTCTGGCGAAAAGCCTTGAACTTTCAAATGATGATGTTATAAAATGTCTGGAAAAGCGTGATACTGTTGTAAGGAAAAATCAGGCTTCGCTGGACGTTGATGAAGTGAATTACGTGTTCGAGTATTTTACCCAGAACATTCAGGTGGAAAACTTTGATGAGTATTTCGCAAATACTGTAAAGCCTGCGGCAGAGGATAAAAAGCCTGAGCCTAAGGCGGCTGAGAAGAAGAACGAGGTCAAGAAGAACGAGCCTAAGACCGAAGAAAAGCCTAAGACCGAAGAAAAGCCTAAGGTCGAGGCTAAGGCTGAGGTAAAGGCTGAGGAGAAGCCAAAGACTGAGGCTAAGGCAGAGCCGAAGACTGAGGAACAGCCTAAGACTGCTGAGGTAAAGGCAGAAGTAAAAACCGAAGTAAAGACCGAAGAGAAGAAGCCTGAGGTCAAGGCGGAAGAGCCTAAGCCTGCCGAGAGGAAGCAGGATAAGAAGAAAGAGAAGAAGGAAGCAAAGAAGCAGGAACACGGTGTCAAGATGCAGCTGGGCGGCGGCAGTTCGTTCGGGGGCAGCGATGACAAGGGCTATACCGTTTCGGAGAGCAGTGATGACAGGCAGAATTCTTCAAGAAGAACTGTTGACACACGCGGCAGCTACATCGAACTGGACAAGTACAATGAAAAGTACGACAACATGGCTACCAGCAAACAGGGCAACAAGAACGACAACTTCCGCAAGAAGCAGAAGATAACCCAGAAGTCGCAGCAGTACAAGAAGCAGCAGCACTCGCACAAGAAGGAGACAGAGCAGGATAAGCTGAACAGAATGGCTCTTGAAAAGGCGAGAAAGCAGCAGCTCAAGGTAATGATACCCGAAGAGATAGTTGTCAGCGAACTGGCAAGCAGGCTGAAAGTTACTGCTACCGAAGTCATCAAGAAGCTGATGGGTCTGGGCGTGTTCGCATCTATCAATGAAGTGGTGGACTTTGATACCGCATCACTGGTGGCTGAGGAACTGGGCGCAAAGGTCGAGAAGGAAGTACACATCACCATCGAGGAAAGACTTATCGAGGACGAAGCAGATGCACCTGAGGATCTGGAAGAGCGCTGCCCTGTAGTAGTCGTAATGGGTCACGTCGATCACGGCAAGACTTCGATACTGGACAGGATAAGAAATGCGAACGTTGCAGAGGGTGAAGCAGGCGGCATCACACAGCATATCGGTGCATATCAGGTAAAGTGCAACGGACAGAAGATAACTTTCTTGGACACTCCCGGTCACGAAGCATTTACTTCGATGAGAGCGAGAGGAGCGAACATAACCGATATCGCAATACTGGTCGTTGCGGCTGATGACGGTATCATGCCGCAGACAGTTGAATCGATAAACCATGCTAAGGCGGCGGGCGTATCGGTGATAGTTGCGATAAACAAGATGGATAAAGAGGGCGCTGACCCTGACAGAGTAAAGCAGCAGCTTACCGAACATGAACTGGTAGTAGAAGAGTGGGGCGGCGATGTTATCGCGGTGCCTGTATCTGCAAAGACGGGCATGGGCATTGATGAACTGCTTGAAAACGTACTGCTGGTTGCTGAGGTAAAGGAACTGAAAGCTAATCCTCACAGGCTGGCTAAGGGTGCTGTCATCGAGGCAAGGCTTGACAAGGGCAAGGGCCCTGTGGCTACACTGCTGGTACAGAACGGCACACTGCATTCGGGCGATGTCATTATTGCGGGCACATCTGTCGGCAGGATAAGGACTATGACAGATTTCAGGGGCAGACCCATCAGCGAAGCAGGTCCTTCGACACCTGTGGAGATAACAGGTCTGGGCGAAGTACCTACCGCGGGCGAAACTTTCAACGCGGTAGAGGACGAGAAGCTGGCAAGAGAACTGGTAGAACAGCGTAAGCACGAAGCTAAGGAAGACGAGTTCAGGAAGTTCCAGAAGGTAACGCTGGACAATCTGTTCTCGCAGATATCCGAAGGCGAGATGAAGGAACTGCCTATCATCGTAAAGGCAGATGTTCAGGGTTCTGTGGAAGCTGTAAAGCAGTCGCTGGAGAAGATCTCGAACGAAGAAGTAAGAGTAAGAGTAATACATGGCGCAGTCGGTGCGGTAAACGAGAGCGATGTAATGCTTGCGAACGCATCGAATGCGATAATCGTAGGATTTAACGTAAGACCCGACCCTGTTGCGAAAGCAAATGCTGAGCAGGACGGTGTTGACATCAGGCTGTACCGCATAATCTACGATGCGATAGAAGAGATAACCGATGCTATGAAGGGCATGCTTGCACCTAAGTTCCGCGAGGTAGAAACAGCGCGTGTTGAGGTAAGGCAGGTATACAAGATAAGTTCTGTGGGCACAGTAGCGGGCTGTTATGTACTTGATGGCAAGATAGGCAGGAACGACCTTATAAGAGTAGTACGTGACGGCATAATCATAGCTGACGACAAGATGAGTTCATTGAAGCGATTCAAGGACGATGCAAAGGAAGTCAGCGAAGGCTTTGAATGCGGTATCACTTTAGAGAAATTCTCCGACATCAAGGAAGGGGACATCTTTGAGGGATACGTTATGGAAGAATACCGTGAATGAAATTCATAATTCATAATTCATAATTCATAATTATTGGCAGGGGCGCGAGAATGCCGTTTCAGCGGTCACTTTGCCGCCCAACAAAGCCGAGTAAGAACACAAAGCTATGCGCGAGCCAAAGCGGTCGGTCAAGCCCGCCGCCAGAGGGCTTGCGGGAGTTTGAGGGCAGAGCCCTCAATCGGGGAAGCAGAAAGCAACGCAATAAGCAAAACCGGTTGGGCGAACAAAGCGAAAGCCCGCAAGCGCGACAGCTTTGCCGTCGTTAAACAGCGGAGCGTCTTCGGCGTGACTTCGGGGCGAGTCCCCAAAAATAAGATAAAAACAGAATAACGTGGGTTCGGCAAAGCCTTGATGTCTGACGGAACACATCAGCACACCGCATCGGGAAAGCTGATGGTCGGGGCATGGGGCTTCGTCTCACATTTTAAGATAGGAGTTCAAATGGCATCACACAAGGCAGGACGTATGTCCGAAGATATAAGACGGATAATATCCGGTAAAATGGCAGACCTGAAAGACCCCAGAATAAACGGCGGCGAGTTCCTGACAGTTGTGCGCTGTGATGTGGCAAGGGACGGGTCTTTTTGCAGGGTCTATATCTCCAGCTTTAAAGGCATTGATGAAGCTAAAAAAGCTGTCAAAGGCTTTGAGTCGGCTACAGGGTACCTCAAAAGGGAGATATCTAATGTTCTGGGGCTGAAAAAATGCCCTGAACTGAAATTCGTGGCTGATGACTCTATCGAGCATTCGGCGGCTATAACTAAAAAACTCAGAGAACTGGTCAGGGATACGGCTGATGAAGCTGAAGACGAGGTCGATGAGGAAAACGGCGAAGACTGACAGTCGGCTGCAGCGGCGGCTGAGAGGGCTTTGAACGCAATAAAGATCGGGAACGGCGGGCGTTTACGATGCACGTCGGTAATTGAGATGGTGGGCGCGGCAGTTTCGGTGAGCGGTCGTGCTTATCCTGATAATGGCACGCATACTATGGCTGTCGGGGGAGAGCGTGCGGGCTTTAACAGCATTGTTTCGGCAGGCGGGTGACCGTCTGCGCGGGTCTTATAGAAAGGGATCATAGATGGAATACAGCGAGATCATTGATATTTTTGAGTCGCATGACAAATTTCTCATAATCACGCACAAAAGCCCTGACGGTGACACGCTGGGCAGCGGCTTCGGGCTGTGCTATTTTCTGCGTGAGATGGGAAAAATGGCGAATGTGGTAAATTCTGACGGCTTCCCCGACAGGTATGATTTTATGTATGTTGACTACGCACCGCAGGAGTTCGAGCCTGAGTATATCATAGCGGTGGATGTTGCCGACCCTGCACTGATGGGCAGCGGTCTGGCGGCGTATCAGGAAAAAGGGGTGGTGGATCTCTGTATAGACCATCACATCTCGAACAAGCATTTTGCCAAGCTGTCACACGTTGAGGGCGACACTGCGGCGGCGGCACATATACTCTACAAGATATTCAAGTCATCGGGGCGGAAGATAAGCGATATCACCGCAAAGTGCCTTTACACGGGCATCGCCACCGATACGGGGTGTTTCAAGTATGAGAACACCCGACCCGACACGCACCTTGCGGCGGCAGAACTGATGGCGTATGACATCGACTTTGCCAATGTGAACCGCAGAATGTTCGATGTGAAGAGCAAGGGGCGCATCAAGATAGAGCAGATAGTCACAGGCAAGATGGAGTACCATCTGCATGACAGGTGCGCGATGATATGTATAACCACCGAACTTATGGAAAGCTGTGGGGTAGACCAGGCTGAGTTTGATGGTCTGGCATCTATACCGCTCTCGGCTGAGGGGGTAGTGATAGGCATTACCGTAAAGCAGAGGCATGAGAGGGTATTCAAGATATCTGTCAGGACTACTGAGGATATGGACGCATCGGCGTTCTGCAATTATTTTGGAGGCGGCGGTCACATACGTGCGGCGGGCTGTGAGATACGCGGAACGCTGGAAGAGGTAAAAGCAAAGCTGCTGGAAAGGGCTGAACAGGTGCTCGGAAAATGATGATGGAAGAAGATATCAGCGGAGTTATAGGTGTATACAAGCCGATGGACTGGACATCGTTCGATGTTGTGGCTAAACTCAGGGGCGTACTGCATGTGCGCAAGATAGGTCACGGGGGAACTCTTGACCCGATGGCTGAGGGTGTACTGCCTGTACTGGTCGGTCAGGCGACAAAAGCGTGCGATGTGATGCCCGATACCGAAAAAGAGTATATCGCGGAGTTCAGGACAGGCATAGCCACTGACACACAGGATATCACGGGCGAAGTGATAAAGCGTTCGAGCAAGCGCGTGAGCATCAGGGAACTGGCTGACGCTCTGCCAGAATTTGTGGGCGAGATAATGCAGGTGCCGCCGATGTATTCGGCAGTAAAAGTCGGCGGGAAGAAGCTGTATGAACTGGCGCGTGAGGGCAAGACCATCGAGCGCGAAGCAAGACCGATAGTGGTGAGGGCAATACGTGTGCTGGACTATGATGAGCACATGTGTCTGGGTCGTCTTAAGATAATGTGCAGTAAAGGTACGTATGTGAGGACGCTTATCAACGACATCGGTGAGGCGATGGGCTGCTGTGCGACCATGACCTCGCTGGTGAGGACTTACTCGACAGGCATAGAGCTGAAAGACTGCATGAGGATAGAAGAGATAGAAGGGCGTGTGATGTGCGAGGGCGTACAGAGCGTGCTGATGCCGCTGGACAAGGTCTTCGGCTTTTACAAAGAGGTCAGGCTGGACGACAGGCTGACAGGGCTGTACAAAAACGGCGTGAAGCTGAGGGGCGAGCAGGTCGGTCTGGAAGCAGATGACAGTAAAATACATCGGGTATACGGTGCTGACGGTGTATTTCTGGGAATAGCACAGATGGTCGATGGCGAGTTTCGGAGCATAAAGAATTTCTTCAGCAATTGACGGGTGCGGGTGTGTCCGTTGGCGGAAGGATATGAGTTGGTGCCTGAGGGCGCAAGGCGCTTTGGGCTGACATACCGAAAGCAGGGCGTTCGGTATAAGAGATGGGTTTTAAAGGACTGACTTTGATTGAAAGAGATAAGCGGGGGCATCAAGCCCGAAAACGGAACTGTCTGTGCGCTGGGGCTGTTTGACGGTGTACACAGGGGACACAGGCTGGTCATAAACACTGCGGTGTCGCTGGCGAAAGAGCTGGGGGCGCAGTCTGCGGTGTTCACTTTCAAGACGAATACGGTGACCTCAAAGGGGCATGACGGAAGGCTCGAAATGATACTGAGCGATGAAGAGAAGCGCAGGCATTTCGGGGATCTGGGTGTTGAACTTCTGTATTCGCCAAGTTTTGAGGAACTTAAGGATATGAGCGCTGAGGCATTCGTGCGGGATATACTTGTGGGAGTGCTGGGGTGCAGGGCAGTGGTCTGCGGTGACGATTTCCGATTTGGAAAAGGCGCTGAGGGCGACTGTTCATCACTGGAACTTTACGGGCGGATATATGGTATCGAGGTGATCGTCTGCGACAAGCTGAGTTACAAGGGCGAGGAAGTCAGTTCGACCATGATACGCGAGTGCATACGGACAGGTAAGATAGAGAAAGCCAACGAAATGCTGGGTTACATCTTCAGCCTTAAGCTGGAGGTGGAACACGGCAGGGAACTGGGGCGCACATGGAATTTCCCGACAATGAACCAGACGATACCGCGCGGACAGATAATGCCGAAATTCGGGGTATACGCCACAAGGGTGACTGTCGGGGGCGAAGAGAAGTTCGGGGTGACGAACATCGGTGTGAAGCCGACGCTGAAAGCCCATGACGCTCCGCTGGCGGAAACTTTTATACTGGATTTTGAGGGCGATCTGTACGGGCAGAAGATCGAGATAATGCTGGACAAGTTCATCAGACCCGAAAAGGGCTTTGACAGCATCGACGAACTGCGGGCGCAGATAGCTAAGGATACCGACAAAGTGCGGAGATTTTACGGAGTTGACGAGCGATGAGAAAAGCAGTCTGTATGGCATGCTGTGCGGCGCTGATGCTGTGCGGGTGCGGCGGCGGGAGCGATCCCGATATTGCGAAGGTACACAAGGATTTCCTCGAATACACATTCGGCGGGAACTACAGCATAAAGAAGAATGCTGAGAAGTGTAACGAAGAACAGAATGTCTGGGAGATAACTTTCACTGACAAGAAGGGCAGTGAAAAGACCAAAGAGATAACACTGGATATAGAAAGTGACGAAGACTTTGCGAAGTACGAGTGTAACTGGCAGATGCTCAATTTTGTGGAGGGGCAGATAGGACTGGCAGTTAACGATGAACTTTATGAACAGCTGATAAAGCCGAATTTCGACTGTGTGCAGAGCGCAGAAGACCCATTTAAGTATGAGGGCGACGGTTTCACACTGACGGTGATAGCCGAGTGCTATGACCTTTTCGACCCGTCTGATGAGATACTGGAAGCCGACCTTGACAGCAAGAGCGGTGTCAGCTATGTGGACACAGAACTTAAAAGCTGGGCGCAGATGAAGACCAACGGCATGCAGATATACATAACGCTCGAAGATGCGGCAGATGTGGACGCGGTATCGCAGAAACTTCTGAAATTCGGGGGCGATTACTGCGAATACACGGTAAGCCCGCAGAACTACTGCTTCTCACTGCATGCGCCCGATGACAGCGGCGAATTACAGATGGTCGCATCGGGGTGCAAGGTGATGGGCGAAGATGACGACGCATCGGCATACAGTGTCAGCTACATTCTGAAAAGGCTGGGCAGAATGTCCGACAACACGGTTGCGACTGACGGCGAAGACATCATGTGATGTTCCGGACTGAAAAGTTCAGGTTTTCGGGCTTTTGTCACAGTATGCACACAACGGTCGTGTATAATTATAGTAACAGACATAAAAAATTCCACATGACTGCCCGCGTATAATGCGATGATCGTATCTGTGAGCGGGACAGGTATGAAATATTATGTCGTTTACTATAGATGTGCGGGGCATCGCTGCGGCTGTCCGCGCGGTGACTTACAGTAAATTGATTTTCCGTTGGGAGGAAAATGAGTTGATAGAGGTAATCGAATTATCCAAACATTACGGCGACAAAAAAGCCGTCAACAACATATCGTTCAAGGCTGAGGACGGTGAAGTGCTGGGCTTTCTGGGACCTAACGGTGCGGGAAAATCCACCACGATGAACATACTTACGGGGTACATATCCTGCACATCGGGCAAGGCGCTGATAGACGGGGTGGATATTCTGGAAGAACCTGTGAAGGCTAAGAAGAACATCGGGTATCTGCCTGAGATACCGCCGCTGTATCTCGATATGACGGTGAAGGAGTATCTGTATTTCATATACGACCTGAAAAAGTGCAAACTGCCGAAGATATCCCATTTGCAGGATATATGCAGTCTTGTGAAGATAGACCACGTTTACAACAGGCTGATAAAGAACCTGTCAAAGGGCTACAAGCAGAGAGTCGGGCTGGCGCAGGCATTGGTGGGCAATCCTAAGGTGCTGATACTGGACGAACCGACTGTGGGACTCGACCCGAAGCAGATAATCGAGATAAGGACGCTGATACGCAAGCTGGGCAAGAACCATACGGTGATACTGTCATCGCACATACTCAGTGAGGTGCAGGCGGTGTGCGACAGGATAGTCGTGATAAACGAGGGCAGAGTGGTGGCTAACGACACCGAAGAGAACCTGTCACACAAGCTGACGGGCGACAGCAAGTTCATCTGCAAGATAGACGGCGGCAAGGAAACTGTGATGCGACTTTTGCAGAAGATAGACGGTGTTGACAAGGTATACTGCGATGCCGAACACAAGGGGCATATCTGCGACTACCGCATTGAAGCGAGAGAGGGCAGTGAGATACGCTATGACCTCTTTAAAGTTATGGCGCAGAACGGTTTCACGATACTGGAACTGAAGAGCGCTGAGATGAATCTAGAAGATATATTCCTGAAACTGACGATGGGCGAGAAGATACCCGCTATTGATGAAGAAGAGGGGGCTGATGACTGATGGGCGCTGTATTCAGGCGTGAGGTGAGGAGTTATTTTACCTCACCGATAGGTTATATATTTATCGCGGCATTTTTCGCGTATGCGGGCATAATGTTCTCGGTGGACAGCCTGAGCAGCGGCTACACCAAGCTGGACAGCCTGTTTTCATCACTGCTGACCATAATAATCGTGCTGATACCGATACTGACCATGCGCACCATCGCGGACGAGAAGCGCACGAGGACAGACCAGTGTCTGCTGACCGCTCCGGTGAGTCTGGGCGGGATAGTTGCGGGCAAGTTCTTTGCGGCTTTTCTGGTGTACGCTGTGGGCGTATCCATCACGGCTGTGATGGCTGTGGTGGTATCGGTCTACGGTGACCCCGACTGGAACGTGGTGGTCGGCAACATACTGGCACTTCTGCTGGTGGGCGGTGCGTTCATCGCCATCGGCATTTTCTGCTCGTCATTCACCGAAAATCAGGTGGTGGCGGCGGTCATCAGCTTTATCGTGCTGATAGCGGTGTCGTTTCTGTCGGTGATAGGCTCACTTCTGCCTGCGCTGGACGAGGGACACTGGTACACTAAGGTCGTTGAGGGCATAAGGACTGCGCTGACGCAGGTGTCTTTCAGCGAGCGGTATTTTGATTTCACATACGGCGTGTTCAATTTCTCGAACGTGGTATTTTTCATCAGCGCTATGGTGGCGTTCCTGTTCCTGACAGTGAGAGTGCTCGAAAAGCGCCGCTGGAGTTAAGGGGGTGTCGCAGATGGAAAAGGACGAAGAGAAAGTATCATCAGACGTTAAAGACGTGCTGAAACAGATAGTTGAAGAGGAAAAGGCTGAAAAGCCCGAAAAGCCGAAGAAAGAGCGCAGTGAGGGCGCGGCGAAGAAGCTGAAGCACGGCACTATGGCAACGGTGTTCACCTGTGTATTTTTAGCACTGCTGGTGCTGGTGAACGTGGTGACAACGGTGCTGTTTGAGAGGTATCCCATCACCATAGACCTGACAAAGGATAAGATATATTCGATGACCGAACAGTCGGAGGAATATGTGAAGAAAGTTGACAGGGACGTGCTTGTGACCATATTTGCCGATGAAGACACCTACATCAACTACTCGGCATACAACAAGCAGGCTGTAGAACTGCTGAAAAACTACTGCAAAATGAACCACCACATATCCTACAGATTTGTGGATATAGACTCGAACCCCGATGTCATAAAGAATTACAGCGACACGATATCGGCGTTTGACATCATATTTGAAACTGACAGCGTGGTGGACGGCGAAACTGTCAAGCGCACAAGAAAGCTGGGCATGGTGGATCTGCTGACCTTTAATGACCAGCTGGTAACACAGCTTTCACAGTCGGGCTACAGCATCGAAATGCTGAGAGAACAGGCAGGCAATGATATGAACCTGCTGGCTTACTACGGAAGTTATGTGGAGTCATCGAATGCTGAGCAGGCTTTCACATCGGCGCTGATGACTGTCACCGACCCGAATCCTGTGGACGTATGCTTCCTGACGGGCAGGAGCGAGGTGAAAGACCTGATATCGGGCGGTTCGCCGCTGAGTTATTTCAGGACACTGCTGGTGGCTAACGGCTACAATGTCAGCGAGATAGACATAACTAAGGAAGATATCCCCGAAGGCACTGATATCGCTGTGATAGGTGCGCCTACCGTTGACTATCTGCCCGAAGAGGTGCAGAAGGTCAGCGACTATATGAACAACGGCGGTGAACTGGGCAAGCAGCTTATCTACATCGCATCATACAGTCAGGACAAGACACCTAACCTTGACGAATTTCTGGCAGAATACGGTCTGGAGATAGGCGAGGGCGTTATCTGTGAAACTTACGGCGAGAACTATATAAACTACCCGTTCGTGACGGTGGCGGGCGAGTTATCGGACAATTTCAGTCAGGATATACTTTCAAAGGACTTAGTGATAAGTTCGATGTACACAAGACCTGTCAACACACTGTTTGATGAGCAGAACATGGTCACCACCGAGAAGTATGTACAGAGTACGGGCAACGCCTATACTGCCGAACTGGAATACAACGAGAACAACATACAGGTGCCGACCGACACGCTGACGAGAGGTCAGCAGTGCTATTTCGCCATCGGTTCAAAGGCTAAGTTTGCCGATGACGGCAGCGGCGACACCACTTACAGCAACCTGCTGTGCTTCGGCTCGGAGTATCTGTTGCAGTCGAATATAATGTCGGCTGAACAGTACGGCAACAGCGAGTATTTCTTCAGTGTGCTCAACGGCATCACTCACAAGACAGACGGCGTGTTCATCAAGCCGAAGACCATCAAAGGCACTGCTTTCGATATCGACCAGAGCAAAAAGAGCGTGCTGATGTGGACATTCATCGTCATAATACCTGTGGCGGTGCTTATTGTGGGACTTGTTGTGTGGTTAAGGAGAAAGAATAAGTAATGAACGGTAAGGTACAGGGCATCATCATATGCGGCGTTATAGCGGCGAGTCTGGCGGGAATGCTGGTCTTTCTGAACGCTTCGGACGGCGATGCCAAAAAGGAAGACAGTTCAGCGGCTGAGTCATCTTCGGCGGCAGAGACAGAACACTATTACGTGCTTTACTCTGACGAGGCTGAGGTGACATCGCTGACGGCTGAGAATGCGGCGGGCGGCTTCACGCTGGATAAGCCTGCATCGGGCAAAAGTTCATGGACGATAGAGGAGATAAACTCTGTTGAGCAGAACAAGGCTATGATAGACGATGTGATATCAAAATGTGAGATGCTGGAGGCTTCAAAGATCGCGGAGGAACATGCTGATGATATGGCGAAGTACGGTCTGGCAGAACCGCAGGCGAATTTCACCGTAAGCTACAGCAACGGCGATACTGTAAAGGTGCTGGTGGGCGATGAAGCGCCTGACAGCAAGTACAACTATGTCTGTGTCGAGGGCACTGATATGGTGCAGATGGTGTTGGGTTCGCGGCTGAAATACTTCCTCAGCGGCGCGGAGGACTTTGCCGACCTGGTGCTGATAGATAAGCCTGTCAGTGACAGCGAATGGCCTGAGTACGGCAAGGAAACTGTCACAAGAAGCGACTGGGACTACAAGGTGGTATTCGAGAACGACCCGAAGAACATCGAGGGCATGATGTCAAGTCAGGTAATAAGCGAGCCGATATTCGCATATCTTAACATTACGGGTTCAAGCGCGGTGACACACGGCATGTGGGGTCTGACGGCGTACAAGTGCGTAACGGCATCGAACGATGAAGCAACGCTTAAAGAGTACGGGCTTGATGAGCCGCGATGCGTGGTGACGCTGAAAGGTGAGGACTACGACTACAAGCTGTCGGTGGGCAATGAAGCCTTTGATGAAAGCGTGGCTGAAACCGACACGCCTGTTCTGCTGGGCTATTACTGCACCATCGAGGGCGCGGCGGGCTGTAACGCGGTATACATCATACCCGAAGCGAGCCTTCCTTGGGTGACTTTCAAGATAGAAGATGTCATATCAAATCTGATGACCTCTAACTATCTGGTGGATCTGGAAAAAATGAGCATCGAGTTCGACGGCGAGGAAACGGTCTACGAAATGACCACCAACGGCGGCAGCAGCGACACCGATGAAAACGGCAAGGCGGCTGATGTGACGGCGGTAAAGGTCGGCGGCAAGGATATCGACATCTACCAGTACAAGAGCCTTTACCAGTTCATCATGGGGTGCCCCACCAACGAGATATGCTTTGATGACCCTGAGGGAGAGCCGCAGGTGGTCATAAAAGAGATACGCAAAGACGGCGGCGAAGATGTCATAGAACTGTACAAGGACACTGCAAGGCGTTACATCGTAAAGCTCAACGGCAAGACCTCGTTCAGGATACAAAGCACATGGGTGGACAGCCTTAAGTCCAACATGGACAGCCTGTACAACGGCGGCAAGGTGAGCGACACTTATTAAATATCGGCTGACTTCGGCAGATATGCGGTCGGTCATCACCAAAAAGATAAGAAAAAAGGCGCGGAACGGATCATCGTTCGGCGGAGAGAAACATTAAACGACAAACATTCAGAAAGGCGGAGAGATAAATGAGCGAAACAAAGAAATTTTTCACATACAAGGGACTTCCTCTGGTGAGAAAGGGCAATCAGCTTTATTACGGCAATATGTATGACGAGTTCGTGGTTTGGATGGAGATAAAGCACACAAAGAAAGTCGGTGATCTGGAAGTCGCTGACAAGGTGAAGATAAGAAAGATGTCAACCGACCTGACAAAGCCGACCATCGACAAGCAGACCGATACCGAAAGCCTGTATGATGCACTGGATATCGCCTGCGCGTGGCTGAAAGTCAAGGCTTGACGGGGCGTGGGGGACTGTTTTGCGCAAAATAGTCTTTTCTCGCAAAAACAGAAAGAAATAGTAAAATGATAAGCGGAGATCGTCAAGCGGTCTCCGTTTTTGGGAGTTGAATATGGAATACATTGACATCGGCGGTGTGAAGATAGAAAAGACTGCGGCGCTTGCACCGATGGCTTCGGTGGCGGACAAGTCTTACAGACTGCTTTGCAGAGAATTCGGGGCGGCTTACATGGTCAGCGAGATGATATCATCAAAGGGGCTGTGCTACGGCGACCGCAAGACAGGTGAACTGTGTGAGATAGAGCCGCAGGAGCGTCCGTATGCACTGCAAATATTCGGTGAAGACCCGTATTATATGGGCAAAGCGGCTTATCTGCTGGGGGAATATAAGCCCGATATCATCGATATAAACATGGGCTGTCCTGTGCCGAAGATAGTCGGGAACGGTTCGGGTTCGGCGCTGATGAAAGATATCCCCCGCGCGGTGGAGATAGCCCGCGAAACGGTGAAGAACGCGGGGTGTCCCGTGACGGTGAAGTTCCGCGCAGGGTGGGACGACACGAGCATAAACGCGGTAGAGTTCGCAAAAGCCCTTGAACAGACGGGCGTGGCGGCTATGGCGGTACACGGCAGGACGCGGGCGCAGTTCTATTCGGGGGAAGCCGATCGGGAGATCATCAGGCAGGTGAAGCAGGCGGTGAGTGTGCCTGTGTTCGGCAACGGAGATGTGACCGACGGCGAAAGCTGTAAGCAGATGTACGAGCAGACAGGCTGTGACCTTGTGATGCTGGCGCGGGGAAGCTACGGCAGACCTTGGGTGTTCCGCGAGATAAGACATTATCTGGAAACAGGGGAAGTCCTTCCCCCGCTGACGGTGAAAGAGCGCATGGAGATAATGCTGAAACACTGCGGGTATCTCTGCAAATACAAGGGCGAGGAACGCGGCATGAAAGAGGCGCGCAAGAATGTGGCGTGGTATGTGAAAGGTCTGCCGAACTCGGCAAAGCTGAGGGCAGAATGCGGCGAACTTTCGACTTATGAGCAGGCTGAGGAGATGGCGGCAAGGGTCATCGGGCAGATGGGCGAATAAACGGATATCCGCTGAGGCGAATGTCCAAAAATAACGAGGGAGGAATAACTATGAAGCTATCAGACAACAGGATAATGCAGGAAGATGTTGAGCACGCTTCGGCGGCTGAGTTCATCGACTGGGAGAGATTTAAGGGCAGGACTGTGCTGGTGACAGGCGCGACAGGTCTTATCGGCGGGCAGATGGTCATGACACTGCTGAACGCGAATGCTGAGCGCGGGCTGGGCATGAAAGTCATCGCGGCGGTGAGAAACAGGGAAAAGGCGGAGGAACTTTTTAAGTACGCTGACAAGTCGGCGCTTGAACTGCTGGTGCAGGACGTAAACGACCCGTACAGCTATGAGGGCGGCATCGACTTTATAATACACGGTGCGAGCATAACAAGTTCAAAGGCTTTTGTTGACTACCCTGTGGAAACCATCTTCACGGCGATAAACGGTACGAAAAATCTGCTGGAACTGGCGAAGTCAAAGCAGGTGGAGGGCATGGTATACCTTTCATCGCTGGAGGTCTACGGTGTGGTGGATCTCTCGCTTGACTCGGTGGACGAAAAGACATTCGGCAGTATCGACCCGATGAGTGTGAGAAGCAGTTATTCTGAGGGCAAGAGGATAGTGGAAACGCTGTGTACCTCTTATGCGCACGAATACGGTGTGCCTGTAAAAGTTGCAAGGCTCTGCCAGAGCATGGGTGCAGGTGTCGGATATAACGACGGCAGAGTTTTCGCGCAGTTTGCGAGGGCAATCATTGAGGGTACGGACATAGTGCTTATGACAGACGGTTCGACCGAACGCAACTACTGCTACATCAGCGATGCGGTGACGGGCATACTGACCGTTCTTCTTAAGGGTGAGAATGCGGAGGCATACAATGTTGCCAATAAGGACACGCTCATCTCCATAAAAGACATGGCGCAGATGCTCATTGACAACTACCCTGACAGTGGGACTTCACTGAAATTCAACATAGTGGAAGATGTGACCAAGCTGGGGTACAATCCGAAAGTCAAGATGAACCTTGCCACCGACAAAGCAGAAGCGCTGGGGTGGCATGCGGAAGTCGGCTTAAAAGAGATGTTTGACCGTTTGATAAAAAGCATGATTATAATTCATAATTCATAATTCATAATTCATAATTATTGGCAGGGGCGAAAGCGGGCTGTTTCAGCGGTCACTTTGCCGCCCAACAAAGTGAAGTAAGAACACAAAGCTATGCGCGAGAAAAAGCGCGCGGTCAAGCCTCGCGCCAGCAGGCTTGCGGGAGTTTGAGGGCAGAGCCCTCAATCACCGAAGCGCAAAGCCAAAATGCACATCAAGCAGTAAAAGCAAAGCAAAACCAAAGCCCACAAGTCGGATAAGCAAAGCAAATTTTCCGACTAAAGAGCGGGCAATTCGCCAGAAATCAGCGGGGTGCACAAACCTCCGACAAACGCAGTTCTTTCGGGGCAAGACGAATTGCCCGCGTCCACCAGCCGAACAGCGACAGCGTCTTCGGCGGTCGGTCATCGCTCCAAAGGATAAGCCTGTCAATAGTGTAGGGCGGGGGCGTTCGCGACTGTGTCGGCGTTACTCTCGCCGTTCGACCCGCACACCCCCGCGATAAAACGGCAAACCCTCGCGGCGGTCGGTCATCGCTCCCTTACGTGAAACGCAATTCTAAGGTGTAGGGCGGGGGGCGCAAGTCAGCATAACACCTTCCCGCACCAATATAAAAGACCGTCCCCGCGCGGGAACGGTCTTTTTTTGTGTTAGTCTTCGCCCAGCTTGAGCGCCTTTGAAATATTTATCCTGCCGATAAGTCTGCCCAGTACTAAGAAACCTACCAACAGCATAGCCGCTATGACAGCGTACAGCTTGAGATAATCCGAACGCTGTGGTATAACCACAAATTCGGGAACACGACTGCTTACATCAAGTACGCTCTGGAACAGCGGCACGAATAACTCGCTGGTGATGCCGCCGATGAATATCGCCGCCAGTATCGCCACACCCGATACAAGTATCTGCTCGTATACTATCATCGCGATTATCTCGCGGTACTTCATGCCCATTGCACGCAGTATGCCGAACTGCAAAGTGCGGCTCTTGATCGAAAGTATCCAGTAGATAAGGAAACCGATGATGCACATTATCATTATCGTGATGAAGCCCAGCGTCAGCGCACCGTTCATGCCCTGTAACATCGGGTCATTCTTCTTGGCTATAAGTTCCTGCTTGGCAGAAGTCATGCCTGTGACCTCGATGTGCGCCGCCTCTACCGAGTTGTAGAAATCCTGTACCGATGCGTCATCTTCAAGGTCTATCCACACCTGATATGGTTCCATGTTGGTCTGTACATTTACATAGTCAAAATTCATTACGGCGAAATCCATGTAGCTTCCATCGCCCGCTTCGGCGTATGGGTCGAGGGACGGCCAGTAGTCGGCAAACGCCAGCACTGTCACATCAAATGGGTCGTTAGCGCCCCACTCACACTCGACTGTGTCGCCCAGTTCAAGACCGTAATCGCGGAATGACGAGGAAAGTATGACACCGGGCGTATACTCTGCCAGCGCTTCAAGATAGTTGTTGATGTGTGTCGGCAGAAGGCGCGGTTCAAAGTTTATGACCTCTGCGAAATCTGCGGGCTGTATGGTCATCAGCTGAACGTTCTTGTCGGTGTTGGCTGACTTCGCGTTCATGTTCTGGTCGAGGTAGTCCTCGCGCTTTTTGCTGTCAGATTTCGCTGAGCGCTTCACCACCGTCATCTTACTGCTTTTCAGGGTCACACCATCGCGGCGGAAGACCTTTGCGGTGTGGCTGACACCTGCCAGCTTCTCAAAACGCTCGAAAACAGGTTCAGTGTAGGTCACGACAGTGGCAGTGTCCTCTTCTTCGGGTTCTTCTGCCGCCTGCTGAGGTGCGCCGTTTGTGGGCGCGGCACTTTTCTGTGCGGCTTCGGTCTTGCTGGAATACCACTCTTCGGTCAGCACGATGTCAGCGCCGTTGGCGTAGTATACAGTTTCCTCAGCGTTGCGGTTGAGGGCGCGTGCGGTGTTCGCGAAGAATACGCCCAGTGAAACGGTCAGCACCAGAAACAGCATGAGAAATCTTTCCCTGCCTGTGGTCGAACGCCCGATGTTGGTCAGTGAAACGTACTGTGCAGGTGACCAGAAGCGCTGACCGATGCGGCTTATGATGCGTATGAACAGCGGGTATACCCTTATAAGGAACAGCCCCAGACCCAGTATGAAAGCGGTCGAGGTGACGAACATAAGCGGGTTGACGGTGGCGGTGGTGTCGGTGACACCAAGTTCAAGGAGTTTTGCCTGAGTGCGGTTGTAGTAGTACAGCCACGCGAACGAACCGCCCGCAAGAATGATATCAAGCCCGACTTTCTCCCAGAGAGCGTGCTTTTTCTTTTTGGCTTTTGACTGTTTGTGTTCGACTATGGTGGTCTTTGATGCGGGGATTATCGGCACGAGGGTGGTCACGAAGAACACCAGCACTGCCGCCGCCGCATATATGAACGCCTCAGCCGTCAGTCTGACGGGCATTGCGCGGCGGTTGACGAACTCCAGAAAGCCGTTGGACGCGCCGAGTATCCTGCAAAGCCCCAGTCCCGCAAAAGGTCCTGCCGCCGCCGTGATGATGCCCAGCACCATCGACTCCATCGCGTAGATGCCCAGAACTTGCCTGTTTGAAGCACCTCTGCTCTTGAAAACAGCTATCTCGTTCTTCTCCTGTTCGATGTTCAGCTTTGACACCATGAACAGGTAGAAAATTATCATCAGTATGACAGGTATTTGCAGCAGCCAGAGCAAAAGTGTCAGCTGTTCCGAGCGCTTTGCGTAGTCGGAGAGGATATCCTTAGCGGGCATTGTGAAGCCGATGCCGCTCTTTTTGAAAGTTTCTTTCTGCTTGTTGTAGCTGTTGTTTATGCCGCCCAGCTGTGCGATATCGAGGCGGGTGTAGTCGATGAAATAGTTATAGCTTGCCTTTGAGAGGTTGACCGCGCCTGTGGGTAACATTTCGTCAAGCATGGTATCATAGTCGGTAAAGACTGTTGCGGTGTAGGCTTCATCTATGCCCTCAGCCCAGTAGGGGTCATTTTCATCGGCAACATCAAGCAGACCGACTATCTCTATCTTGATGGAGGCATCGCCGCCCATGACATTAGCTATCTCATAGACGGTATCAAGTGCAAGACCGTTGGTCTTAAGGGATCTTTCGGTAGCCATGCACTCAAAAACGCCGTCATCGCGCTGACCTTTCTGCATCATGCGTCCCGAAGCCGCCGCAGAATGTTCGGTGATATCCGACATGCCGCCGACAGTCAGCCTTGCGGCAGATTCGCCGTCAGCTATTGAGAACGATTTGCAGTAGAGGTAAGTATCCAGCATGACCTTTTTACTGCCCACATCTGGCAGGTCAAGTGCGGCAAACTGTTCATCGACCGTTTTGACATAATCTTTCATGGCTTGCAGCTGAGAGTCGGTCGCCATGCCGCTCCTGAAAGATTTAGAGGTATTGTAAGAGCCGGGATATATCATAAATTCTTCCTGAAAAGCGTCCATATCCTTGACCAGCATGCGCTGTAGGGAAGCATTCATGTATATGGGAATGGTACTCATCATTGCCGAAGCCATTATAAAGCCTATCAGCAGGCAGAAGACCATCCATTTTGTATTTCGCATTTTGCGAAGCAGAAGTGTAAACATTACAGTATTTGCTCCTTGCTTGTCTTAATAAATAAAGGTATAAATATTTTAGTTGCGGGAACGCGGTTTTGACGTTTCCCGCATGTGCGGCAAACTTGGGGTAGGGCGGGGGCTTGCTCCCGCCGCTTGATTATCACCGAATTATCGGGTCATCGCCGCGATGATTTGCCGTTTATCGCCGCTATGCCGTGTTTGCCGTCCCACCGCGTTACACCGCCGAATTATCGGGGATTTTCGCGATATTTTGCCGTTTTATCGTGGGTGTGTGCGTTGAACCTTGACATGCTTTTCTTTGGAGTGCGCCCGCCCACCCGCCCACCGGGTTTTGTGCCTTGAACTATTGACAGGCTTATCCTTTGGAGTGCTGACCGACCGCCGAAGACGCTCCGCTGTTCGGCTAGATGACGCGGGCAATTCGTCTTGCCCCGAAAGAACTGCGTTTGTCGGAGGTTTGTGCGCCCCGCTGATTTCTGGCGAATTGCCCGCTCTTTGGTCGGAAAATTTGCTTTGCTTATCCGACTTGTGGGCTTTGGTTTTGCTTTGCTTTTACTGCTTGATGTGCATTTTGGCTTTGCGCTTCGGTGATTGAGGGCTCTGCCCTCAAACTCCCGCAAGCCTGCTGGCGCGAGGCTTGACCGCGCGCTTTGGTTCGCGCACAGCTTTGTGTTCTTACTTCACTTTGTCCGCGTCATGGTTCGCTCTCTTTTCCGTTGAACCGACTCGCTTTCGCCCCTGCCAATAATTATGAATTATGAATTATGAATTACTTAAGTACCAGTTCGTCACCCTCAGATACTCCCGAAAGTATCTCCGACTGCGAACCAGTCGATAACCCGACTTCTACAGGTACCGCAACTTTTTCACCGTCTTTTAAAAGGTAGACTACTTGCTCACCGTCAACTTTTTTAATGAGATTGTTTGATATGACTATAGCATTCTCGACTCTGTCAAGCACAAGTATCACATCAGCAAGCTGTCCTAACGCATCGGCTGGCGCTTCACCGTCAAAACGAACGTATATGGTGTCAGCTTCGTAGGCAATGCCCGTCTTGTCCTCTTCATCGTGGCTCGCCTTCACCTCAGCCTGATATTCTGCAAGGGCGTTCGGATCCATGAAAACTGTGCCATCATAAAAGTTCTGGTCAATGCGTATCTGCACTTTGGTGTCAACAGGGAATTTGGTCAGGTCATCAGGCTTGACAGCAATGTACAGAGCGGTGGTGTCTATGACAGTAGCTACTGTCTGCCCCGAATTTACACTGTCACCCGCGCGGACATCTGCCAGCTGAGAAACTACGCCGTCAATGGGTGAACGAAGCACAGCGCCCTCTTTGTTGGCTTTTAGCTTGTTGAGTTCGCGTTCTATCAGCTGAACATCAACATAAGCCGAGTCTATCTGCGCCTGCGTGCCGCCGCTCTCCCATATCATATCGACATTGAGTTTAGCCTTTTGCAGATAGAGTTCCTTTTCGGCTATCTGGTCATCGAGGTCGGTGGTATCTATCTCACAGATGGGGTCGCCCTCAGCCACACGGTCGCCCGCACGCACATGGAACTGAGATATGACACCGCTCTGTTTTTCATAGCTGAGGTCGTACTGCCTTTCGGCGGTGACTGTACCTGTCGAGGTAAGTTTTTTCTCGATATCCTTGCGTTTCGCCGTAACTGTGGTATAGCTGACCTCGCTTGCTTTGACGGCAGGCGGAACGGCGGCTTCTTCCTCATCGGGCAGCAGGTAGCACCCCGAACTTATCAGGACTGTAGCCGCGCACATCACAGCGGGCAGAGTACGGCGGAATAGTTCTGTTATTTTTTTTGATCTCATAACAAGTCCTCCAAGACTGTTGGTATTTATGACAAACGGCATATACATTATTGTGGCTGTGATCGCAGGATATATATTGATATTAATATCGTTCGCTATATCACATACTACTTTATTATAGCATTTTTGACCTGATTTTGCTATATGCAACAGGACAAAATTAAACTGAGATTTTTGGCACAATGCACAAGACTTTTCCATACGATTTTCGCTTGCTTTAGCGGGCAGACTATTGAAAAATTCACAAAGATGGTGTATAATGAATTCATAATTCATAATTATTGGCATGAACGCGAGAATGCTGTGCCGCCCAACAAAGTGAAGTAAGAACACAAAGCTATGCGCGAACCAAAGCGCGCGGTCAAGCCTCGCGCCAGCAGGCTTGCGGGAGTTTGAGGGCAGAGCCCTCAATCGGGGAAGCAGTCCACAAGCGACAAACAAAACAAGTTGGGCGAACAAAGCAAGGACGGTAAGAGGTCAAAGCATTCGACCAAAGCAAGCCAAAAGCGGGCAATTCGCATAGAAAAGAGCGTGCTCAAAATTTTCGACCCGCAGAAACCATGTGCGTGCGACGAATTGCCCGCGTCCACTAGCCGAACAGCGGAGCGTCTTCGGCGGTCGGTCATAGCTCCAAAGGATAAGCCTGTCAATAGTGTAGGGCGGGGGCGTTCGCGACTGTGTCGGCGTTACTCTCGCCGTTCGACCCGCACACACCCGCGATAAAACGGCGAACCATCGCGGAAATCCACGATAATTTGGCGGTGTAACACGGTGGGGGCAAGCCCCCACCCTACCCCAATTTTGCCACACCCGCGATAAAATGGCGAACCATCGCGGAAATCCCCGATAATTCGGCGGTAAACACGGTGGTGTGATGTAACACGGCGGGGGCAAGCCCCCGCCCTACCCAAAGTTTGCCGCACACATGCGATAAAACGGCGAACCATCGCGAAAATCCCCGATAATTTGGCGGTGTAACGCGGCATGGCGATAATCAAGCGGCGGGAGCAAGCCCCCACCCTACCCCAAGTTTGCCACACCCGCAATAAAACGGCGAACCATCGTGAAAATCCCCGATAATTTGGCGGTAAACACGGTGGTGTGATGTAACACGGCGGGGGTTATGCCGACACAGTCGCGAACGCCGTTCGACCCGCACACACCCGCGATAAAACGGCTCACTTTTGGTCATGTCAACAATTATGAATTATGAATTATGAATTACAAAAGGCGTCGTTCGTGCCAATAATTATGGATCAAAATAGGAAATTATAAAAATGAAAGGAATATTATTATGAAAAAAACTCTCGCTTTATTACTTGCATTATCTGTCTGTGCTACAGCTTTTGTCGGCTGTGGCGGAAACGCTGACAGTTCCGCAAAAGCTGAAAACTCAGCCGCAAATTCTGCCGAAAGTTCAGCAGAAGCTCCCGCTGAAAGCACGCCCGAAGAAGCCGAAAGCACCGCAGAAACGGCGGAAACTCCCGCAGATGACTCGCTCTCCGCTCAGCTTCTCGCACAGTACCCCGTCAATGACGGCGCTTACGATTTTACCAAAGGAGCGACCGAAAATATGCTGGGCAGATCGCTTCTCTATCGCGGCGATACTTCGCGTTTAGCCGCAAAGTTACAGCGCGCAGTCGATGACCCCAAAGCGATAACCAATATCTGTTATCTGGGCGACTCCATCACAGCAGGTTCGGGCGCGACAGGTTCCGCAAAGCAGTACACCAACCTGATAAACGCATGGTGGGAAGAAAATATGGGCTACTATGTGCTGGGTACTAATGCGGGCATCGGCGCGACTGACTCTTATTGCGCGGTACACAGGGCTTCGCGTGATGTCCCCGAAGAGAGCGATATCATCTTCATCGAGTTTATAAACGATCAGGACAACGAGCTGTATCAGTCTACGATGGACAGCCTTGTAAGACAGTGCCTTGCTATGGAAACTCAGCCTGCTGTAATAATTATCGAGCCTTCCACCGAAGGCGGCGGCTCACCACAGAATGCGCATTTAAAGGTCGCGCAGACCTACGACATACCGTTCATATCCTACCACGATGCCATCATACCCGAAATAGATGCGGGCAATTTCCAGTGGAAGGATACCTCCAACGACAACGTTCACCCCAACGATGCGGGTCACGCTGTTATGGCGCAGTGCGTGCTGAACCTCTTTGAGCAGGTCAAGGAGAACCTCGAAAACGAAAATAAGGAAGTCACCCCCTTTGACCCTGCGGCGGTAGAGTCCCCCACAGGCGACAAATTTGCGGGCGCTTCACTGGGTTCGATGGACACCCCCGAAACTGTTGAGGTGGTCGATGCGGGAACTTTCACCAAGCGCATACAGTTCGCTAACTTCAACGGCGGCTGGGGCAGTGAGTCGGGCGGCAGTGCGACTTTCAAGATAAACTGCAAAAATCTGGGTATGCTGTATCTGAAAAATATCAAGGGCGATTTCGGTCAGGTGGCAGTCAAGGTCGATGACAATGAACCCGTCATCATTGACGGCGATTTTCCCGGCGGCTGGGGCAACTACGCCAAAGCCGAT
This sequence comes from Hominimerdicola alba 8, assembly GCF_000178155.2. Lineage (GTDB taxonomy): Bacteria > Bacillota > Clostridia > Oscillospirales > Ruminococcaceae > Hominimerdicola > Hominimerdicola alba_C. Next base: position 14,541 of record NZ_ADKM02000018.1, on the reverse strand, counting down.
GAGATATTCTCTTCTGATGAAGCGGCAGAACACACCGTCACCGTAGAATTCATCAGCGGCGACGATAAGCCCAACTTCCAGATACTCAACTGGCTCATAAGCTGATCTGTCGATCCATTATCGTCCCCCGCCCGACAATGAGGGAATGATATCACAGGGCTTGACAAATCGGGAAAAACGGTGTACAATATAGACAATAAAGGTACTGATCAACTCCATCAGTAATCACAAAAAAACGCCGAGGAATGGCGGTTCCTCGGCGTTTATGCTGACTGCTTCTTTTTTCTGCTGTTCAGCCATATACAGAAGCCGTAATGTTTCAACAGCAGATATCAGGTTCATGATAACCTCCGCCGGAGGTCACCTTCTCCCGCCATCGGCGCGGGGAAAATACCTGTTCAGGGCTTGACAAATAGTAAAAAATGGTGTATAATATATCTGAAGATGTTTAATACCACACACATCATTCACAATAAACGCAGGAGAACTGCTCTTCTTCGGCGTTTTTCATGCCCAACAATATCCCCCGACTGTGTTTTGCAGTCGGGGGATATTATCATTTCTGTTTGAGAATGTCGGGGGTCGAGCCGATGCCGAATGCCTGTTCGTTCTCGCGGTACTGGATAAGTGCGCGGTACATGTAGACATCTTCGGGGGTGGTGACCTTTATGTTGCCGCGATTGCCCTCTACCATGTGGGCTTCCTTGCCGATGCTCTTGATAAGCGTGCAGGAGTCCACCAGATTGTCATAGCGGTTCTCGGTGGCGCGGACCTTGTCGTGGTCTGCGATTATCTCGCCCAGATAGAAACTCTGGGGTGCCTGCGCCGCGTAGGTGTCCTTGCGGTAGGGTACTGTTTCGACAGTCTTGCCTGTGGTGGACATCAGTATGGTCTCAAAGCATGGGGTGCAGGTGATGGCGTTGCCGTTCTTCTTTACACCCTCGATGTTGTTGCAGATGGTATCGTAGCTGACCCAAGGACGGACACCGTCATGTATCAGTACGATGGAGTCATCGGGGTTCTCGCTCTGTGCCTTTTTAAGACCGTTGTAGATGGAATCCTGACCTGTTTCGCCGCCCTTGACTATGCCGCACACCTTGCTCAATGCGAATTTCTTCACCAGCTTGTTCATGTAGGGGATATAGTCCTCCAGCATCACGATGTATATTTTGTCTATCTCGTTGTGGTTCTCGAAAAGTTCCAGCGTGTGTACTATGATGGGCTTGCCGTTTATCTCAAGGAACTGTTTGGGTATGCCCGCGCCCATTCTCACGCCGCTTCCGCCTGCGAAGATAACTGCTATATTCATGTGATTAGTCCTCCTTATTATGTTTCTTTTCTTTCATGTATCTCTTCAGCAGAGATACGACTCTCTCAGCCGCCCTGCCGTCTTCCTTGCTGCCGCGTGCTTTGAGGAATTCTTCCTTGTCGGCGGCGTACTTGCCGGCATCGAAGCTAAGTATGTTAGCTTCAAGCTGATCGTTGTTCTCGGCTATGGGGAAAGGCGTGCTGTCGAGCGGATAGTAGAAGCCCCTCTCCTTGTCGTAGGCTTTCAGGTCGTTGGCGTAGATGAAGCCCGGTCTGCCTGTCAGCACGAAATCGCATATCCAGCTGGAATAGTCGGTGATGCCGATATCGCACACTGCCATGAGTTCCTGTATATCATCGTAGGTGTTGCCGCTGAGGATATCGGGATTGTTCTTTATAGCCTTGACACCTGCCAGCTTCTTAGCCACCTTGAAGTGGTAGCGGTTGATTATCTTCCACTTGCCGCCGAAGCGTGCTTCTGCCGCCGCGATGACCCTGTTGTAGTCGAGGTCGTAGCAGTCGAGATTTCTCGCATCGCGGAAAGTCGGCGCGTAAAGTATCAGGTTGCAGTCCTCTTCGATATCGAAAAATTCACAGACCTTAGCTTTCAGTTCAGCCCGCTTTTTGTCATCGCAGAAGAGAATATCATTTCTGGGGTGACCGTATTCAAGCACCTTTACCCTCTCGTCAGGCCAGTGAGTGGTGCGGTATACCATAGTTTCAAACTCCGAGTCGGATATCATGAAATTGGTTATCCTGCCCGCTATCTCAGCGGCATCGCGCCAGTGCTTGTTGGTTATGTTCGATGCGTCTATCCTCTTAAGACCCATCGAACCATGCCATGTGTTTATATATATCTGGTTCTTCTTTTTGGGAACATAGTTCCAGGGGAAGCACACAGCGTTATCTACCCACACCCTTGCGGTGGCGGCTTCATAGAAGTGTTCGAGGGAGTTTCTCCTCACCACTCTCACACCTTCGGGGAATGGCAGCGGGAACTCGTTCATATGTGCCTTTGAGGTCACGAAAACTATGTCGTAGTCAAGCCCCTGTCTGAGTATCTCCTCGATGATGTACTTGGGATTGCACTGATAAACATCGTTGTAGTGCATGAAAACTATCTTGTCCTTTTCGACCTTGTCGCGTGTGCTGTAAGAGATATATGTCTTGGTCAGATAAGATATGAACAGGTCGGATTTCTGCCTTGCACGCATGAAAAGAAATTTGAAGAACGCCTTTTCAGCCGCGCGCCTTTCTATCTGTCCTATCTTGCCCTGTACCTTATACTCGCTCATTTCCTTTTATTCCTCCGATTTATTTTATTATGACTATCCCTTTGGCACACCGTCTGAAAATGCGGTAAACAAATTGAGCGCCCCATATCTTAAAGATATTCGCCAACCACCTTAAGTTCCGTAAAACCGCCGTTTTTGCGGTGTGTCAGCGGGATAACCACGTATTTTATTCCCAAAATTTACACTTTTGCCCCGCGCGGGAACAGTCAGCCTGCCGCCGTGTCGCGGCTTTGCCATATAACGCGCCGCCCTGCGGGAGATGATATCCTCCCGCGCCCTTTTGCCGAACGCCCGCGCCCCTTTCGGCGCTGTGCCGTGTCATGCAGGAAGTTCAGCCCTTTTACCGACCGTACTCACCCAGATCGAACCTGACTATATCATGCCCCGCCTTGCGCAGGCTTGCGGGGATAAGGGTCATGTAGTCGCCGTATGAATAGCGCAGATATTTGTCGTAACCTGCGGGGACGGGATATGACCTGTCACCGAACTTCATCTCTGCCGACTTTTTCAGCCACCGCGCAGGAAATGCCCCATGCCGCAGATGTTCGCCTGTGCCGTCATACAGACTGTGTGTCGGGAAACGGTCGAAGAATGTCACGACCCTCTCCTGTATGCGCTCCAGCTTTTTCATGTCGGTGCGCTTTATGTACCATGTCGCCAGCCTGCACAGCAGTTTCGCTTTGCCGTAGAAGTGCATCGGCGTGCCCTCCCATTTGTGGAAGACCATCGACCGCGCGAACAGCGTGGCGAAAACATGCAGTTTTTGCAGCGGCTTTATGTCAGCCGTCTTGTCATGCACGAAAATGTCAAGGAATATGCCCTGATGCGAACTGCCGAAACGGGACGAGAACCGCGTGGTGAAAACTGTGCCGTTCAGCCGTATCTTGGTGAAGATGCTGTGGTAATCGCTGTCAGTTTCAGCCGACTGGAAGAAGAACTTCTCATCGTCTATCTCACTTCCCACCACTTCGAGAAAGCGCCTGTAGTCATCGCGGAGCATCATAACGTCCATGTCATCGTCCCAGGGTATCATGCCGCCGTGACGGACTGCGCCCAGCAGTGACCCGCCGCCCAGAAAATACTTTATGCCGTTCGCTCTGCATATCCTGTCGAACTCATCAAGGCATGTGAAGAGCGCTTTGTGCAGGTCAGCCAGTCTGCCGCCGTAGGTGTTGTCAAAGCAGAACAGTTCATCGGGGCGTTCGCGCTGAAACTTCACCATGAAGAGCGCGTCCTCATAAGTCATCACAGGCAGATATCCGCCCGATGCGAGGGCTTTCGCCTTGATGCTGCACCCGCCGAAGCCCGCGTAGTACACACCTTTTTTCAGCGTGCGGCACGCCATGAAGAACATTCCGCCGATGACATCGTGTATGACAGTTGCGCTGTTTGGGCGGGGAACGGCGCTGTGTTCAAAGCCTGCCCCGAAGACTGCGCCCGTATACAGCACCGCGCACTTGTTCCTGAATTTTTCGGCAATGCGCGGGATATCGGTGACAAGCACATCGGGAACTTCGCCCATCATATCGCCTTTTGCGAAAGACATGTAAAAGCACACCTTCACCTCATTGTCAGACAGTGAGATATCGGTACAGCGGAACTCCATAATCTCAGCCACCTCAGCGATGACCTCATTTATCTGCACATCAGTACATGATAGCATCATACCGCGCTGAGATAACCTTTTGAACCTGATACATTCAGCCTTAGCGGAACGTGAAGCCCAGTCGTCCATATAGTCTTTGATGACCTTGTTATACAACATTTCCGCACCTCCCTGCAATTTGCCAAAGTATATTATAGCACTAAATATCGCGCTTGTAAAGCAAGGCAGGAAGAAGAAAACGAAGTTTTAGCGATATACACAAGTAACCTCCCCTTATAAGCGGGATTTGTGGGCAATTCTTAATTCATAATTCATGATTCATAATTATTGGCATGAACGAAAGTAAGCCGTTTTATCGTGGGTTTGACAAAATTCGGGTAGGGCGGGGGCTTGCCCCCGCCGTGTTATATCACACCACCGTGTTTACCGCCAAATTATCGGGTCACCGCCGCGAGGTTTTGCCGTTTTATCGCGGGTGTGTGCGGGTCGAGCGGCGGGAGCAAGCCCCCGCCCTACACCTTAGAATTGCGTTTCACGCTGGTGAGCGATGACCGACCGCCGAAGACGCTCCGCTGTTCGGCTGGACGTCGCGGGCAATTCGTCTTGCCCCGAAAGGACTGCGTTTGTCGGAGGTTTGTGCGCCCCGCTGATTTCTGGCGAATTGCCCGCTCTTTGGTCGGAAAATTTGCTTTGCTTATCCGACTTGTGGGCTTTGGTTTTGCTTTGCTTTTACTGCTTGATGTGCATTTTGGCTTTGCGCTTCGGTGATTGAGGGCTCTGCCCTCAAACTCCCGCAAGCCCTCTGGCGGCGGGCTTGACCGACCGCTTTGACTCGCGCATAGCTTTGTGTTCTTACTCGGCTTTGTTGGGCGGCTTAGTTCGCGCTTTCTTGCGGTCATGCCAATGATTATGTATCACAAAAACGCAATAATCGGTAACCCGCCTGTTGCCGACCGAACTGCGTTTTTCCCCGAAGTCAGGCTTGATAATCGTTTACAGTGCCTTATGTGCGAATAGCTTATTTTTACTTGTATTTATGACCGCTTTGCAGTATAATATTCTTGAAAATCGGAAAATAAGGAGGTAAGCGTATGAAAATGTCTTTCCGATGGTACGGCGAGGGCAATGACAGCATATCTCTCGCTGATATCAGACAAATACCCGGTGTCACCGAGATAGTCTGGGCACTGCATGAAAAACAGCCAGGCGAAGTCTGGGAAAAGGCTGAGATACAGGCTGTAAAAGATCAGCTTGACAAGTACGGCTTCGGCATGGAAGTAGTTGAGTCGGTGAACGTTCATGACGATATCAAGACCGCTGGCAAGAACCGTGATCTCTATATCGAAAACTACAAGCAGACGCTCAGGAACCTCAGCGAATTCGGCGTGAAAGTGGTATGCTACAACTTTATGCCTGTCTTTGACTGGACGAGGACTGACCTGTTCCACCCACTGCCCGATGGTTCGACCGCGCTGTATTACGAAAAAAGCAAGATAAAGCAAGACCCTGAGGAGATGGCGGCGTACATTCTCAAAGAAACTAAGGGCTACACGATGCCCGGCTGGGAACCTGAAAGGCTCGCCAACCTTAAAGAACTTTTCGCACTGTACAAGAACGTTGACAAGGAGGCGCTCTGGGCGAACCTCAAGTATTTCCTTGAAGCGATAATGCCCACCTGCCATGAGAGCGGCATCAAAATGGCTATACACCCCGATGATCCGCCCTGGGACATATTTGGTCTGCCGCGCCTTATCACCGATGAAGCGGCGGTGGAACGTTTCCTGAAAATGGTAGATGACCCTTACAACTGTCTGACCTTATGTTCGGGGTCGCTGGGGTCGAACCCTGCTAACAACGTAGCTGAGATAGTACGCAAGCACTGTGATCGCATCGCGTTTGCGCACATACGCAATGTGAAGCACTTTGACAACGGAGATTTCAGTGAAACATCACACCGTGACTGTGACGGAGATGTGGGTATCCTTGACATCATAAAGGCGTACCATGACTGCGGCTTTGATGGTTACATACGTCCCGATCACGGCAGGCACATCTGGGGGGAGAAATGCCGTCCCGGATACGGCTTATATGACAGAGCATTAGGCATCATGTACATTTTAGGCGTATGGGACTGCTTGGATAATTCATAATTCATAATTATTGGCAGGGGCGAAAGTGGGCAGTTTCAGCGGTCACTTTGCCGCCCAACAAAGCCGAGTAAGAACACAAAGCTATGCGCGAGAAAAAGCGCGCGGTCAAGCCTCGCGCCAGCAGGCTTGCGGGAGTTTGAGGGCAGAGCCCTCAATCACCGAAGCACAAAGCCAAAATGCACATCAAGCAATAAAAGCATAGCAAAATGAACGTCCACAAGCGGCGGTAAACAACGGCGTGGCGGTAAACAACGGCGAGAGTAACGCCGACACAGTCGCGAACGCCCCCGCCCTACAAAAAAAGAGCGGGCAATTCGCAAAGAAAAGAGCGTGCTCAAAATTCTCGCCCCGCAGAAACCATGTGCGTGCGACGAATTGCCCGCGACATCTAGCCGAACAGCGACAGCGTCTTCGGCGGTCGGTCATAGCTCCAAAGTGATAAAAAAGGCAGACTTTCGCGGCGGTCGGTCATCGCTCCCTTACGTGAAACGCAATTCTAAGGTGTAGGGCGTGTTTTAATTCATAATTCATAATTCATAATTATTGACATGACCGAAAGCGGGCTGTTTTGGCGGGTAACTGTCAATAGTGTAGGGCGGGGGCTTGCTCCCGCCGTTCGACCCGCACACACTCGCGATAAAACGGCAAACCCTTTCGGCGATGACCCGATAATTCGGCGTTTTAACACGGCATGGCGATAATCAAGCGGCGGGAGCAAGCCCCCGCCCTACCCCAAGTTTGCCGCACACACTCGCGATAAAACGGCGAACCCTCGCGGCGGTGACCCGATAATTCGGCGTTTTAACACGGCATGGCGATAATCAAGCGGCGGGAGCAAGCCCCCGCCCTACCCCAAGTTTGCCGCACACCCCCGCGATAAAACGGCAAATCCTCGCGGCGGTGACCCGATAATTCGGCGTTAAACATGGTGGTGTTATGTAACACGGCGTGGCGGTGTAACACGGCGGGAGCAAGCCCCCGCCCTACCCCAAAAAATCAAACAAAAAACTAATAAAAAATGGTGAACAGATATGGCAAGAAAAGTAGTAACATTCGGGGAACTGCTTATGCGGCTCTCACCCGAAGAACATAAAAGATTTATTCAGGCGGACAGCTTCGGCGTGGTATATGGCGGCGGTGAAGCAAATACCGCCGTTTCGCTGGTGCAGTTCGGGTATGATGCAAAGTTCGTCAGCCGACTGCCTGCCCATGAGATAGGTCAGGCGGCGATAAATACACTCCGTCAGTACGGGGTGGATACCTCTGCGGTCATTCGCGGCGGTGACAGGATAGGCATTTATTTCATCGAAAAAGGTGCCGCGCAAAGACCCTCAAAAGTCATCTATGACAGGGCAGGTTCGGCTTTTGCCACCGCTAAGGCGGAAGACTATGACTGGCGCGGACTTCTCGCGGGCGCTGACTGGTTCCACATAACGGGCATAACCCCCGCGCTGGGCGGTGAAGCCGCCAAAGCCGCACTTGAAGCCGTCAGGACCGCTAAGGAGATGGGTCTGACTGTCAGCTGTGATATAAATTTCCGCCGCAAACTGTGGGATAAGGAAACTGCGGGTCGGGTCATGGCTGAGATACTCCGCTATACCGATATCTACATCGGCGGAAGAGATCAGGCGGAAGAACTCTTCGGCATACCCACCAACGCCCGCGATGACAGCGATTATAACGCCTACAAAGCTGTGGCTGAACAGCTGAGAGAACGCTTCGGGCTGAAAAAAGTCGCCATAACACTGCGCACTACCCTCAGTGCGGAGGACAACCGCTGGGCGGCTCTGCTGTATGACGGCGAACAGCACTGCTTCAGCCGCGAGTATACCTCCCATGTGGTTGACCGCGTGGGCGGCGGCGACAGCTTCGCGGCGGGGCTGATATACGCCCTGTCTGAGGGTATGTCCACCCATGATGCGGTGGAGTTCGCGGCGGCGGCTTCCTGCCTGAAACTCTCGGTAGAGGGCGACTGCAACCTGATGTCTGCCGATGAAGTGAAAGCACTGGCGTTCGGGAACGGCTCGGCACAGGTACAAAGATAAGGAGAATTGCTATGAAACTCAATACCCAAAGCATCGTCAGCGAAAAAGCCCTCTGGCAGGAGAAAGGCTTCATACTGCCGCTGTACGATACCGATATGATAAAGCGAAACACCGAAAAAGCCCCGCGTTGGGTGCATTTCGGCGGGGGCAACATCTTTCGCGGGTATATCGCAAGGCTGGCTGATGATCTTATCTGTCAGGGCGATATGGACAGCGGCATAATAGCCGCCGACAGCTTCGATACAGAAACTATCGATAAGATATACGACCCATACGATGACCTCTCACTGCTGGTGGGTCTGCCCGCAAGGGGCGAGAAATATCTGCGGGTGATAGGCAGTATCGGCGGCGCTGTGTGCGCAAAAGGCGAGGGTATGGCGAAACTCGGAACTATCGCGAAAAGTGACAGCCTGCAAATGATATCCTACACCATAACCGAGAAAGGCTATGCCGTAAAAGATATGAACGGCGATATACTGCCGTATGTGCAAGCCGATATCGACGACGGCATGTCGGGTGAACTGCGCTCTGCCATGTCGGTGACGGCGGCGCTCATGTATGAAAGGTTCTGCGCGGGCGGCACACCTGTCGCTCTCGTCAGCATGGATAATTGCAGCCGCAACGGTGAAAAGCTGAAAGAAAGCGTGCTGACCATAGCTGAGGGCTGGTGCAGGCGCGGCTTCTGCGGCGCTGATTTCGTGGAATGGCTCAAAAGCCCGAAAGTCAGCTTCCCCTGGAGCATGATAGACAAGATAACCCCGCGCCCCGACAGCACCATATGCGGCGAACTGACTGCGCTGGGCGTTGAGGGCATGTCGCCTGTAAAAACTTCGCGCGGCACTTTCACAGCGCCTTTCGTAAATGCCGAGATGCCCGAATATCTGGTCATAGAGGACGATTTCCCCAACGGCAGACCGCCCCTTGAAAAGGCGGGCGTTTACATGACCGACAGAGAGTCGGTGGACAGGGCTGAGAAGATGAAAGTTATGACCTGCCTTAACCCTCTGCACACTGCGCTGGCAGTTTTCGGCTGTCTGCTGGGGCATAAGAAGATATCGGAAGAGATGGAAGACAGCGACCTGAAAGCGCTGGTGTACCGTCTGGGGTATAAGGAGGGTCTGCCTGTGGTCATCGACCCGCACATGATAAGCCCCGAAAACTTCCTCAGAGAGGTGCTTGAAGAACGTCTGCCTAACAGCTATCTGCCCGATACCCCCCAGCGCATAGCCACCGATACCAGCCAGAAACTTGCCATACGCTTCGGCGGGACGGTGCGTGCGTATGCCGAAAAGGGCAGTGCATCAAAACTGGAGATGATACCACTCGTCATAGCGGCTTGGCTGAGATACCTGACAGCTGTCGGAGATGACGGCGCACCGATGGAACTCAGCGCCGACCCGATGCTTGACGAGATGCAGAAGACAGTCCGCCCCGAATGGTTCGGCAAGGGCTGTGACAGGGCGGCTGTTGAATCAGTGCTGAAAAACGAAGCTCTCTTCGGCGCTGACCTTGTGAGTGTCGGGCTGGCAGATAAGATAGCCGCTTACCTCGACAAGATGCTGGCAGGTGCGGGGGCAGTCAGAAAAGTCCTGCACGATGCGGTGTCGGCGGAATGATGCCCTCCGTTTTATGACGGGCGGTTCGCGGGCGTATTGGGGATAGTTATGCGCGGGGCGTTCGGGACGGTGTAATTGCCCAATTATCACGCGGCGTGATTGTCTAAAAAGTATAATTTTAAAGATACAATGTAAAATCCGTCCGTTTTCGCTGGACAAGCCGCCCGAACTCGGATATAATTTAAATGGTAAACTCTGCCCCGTCGGGCGGGGGACATCGGCGGCAACTGCGCAAACGCGCGTTTTTCTGACATTTAAGAGGAGGTCTTGACATGGAAAAAATGAAAAAGTATCTTGCCGAGTGCATCGGCACATGCGTGCTTGTGACCTGCGGCTGCGGCACTGCCATGCTGGTGGGCTGTGATGCCGTGAACGGCGGCGGCTACATACTCACCGCGCTGGCTTTCGGTCTGGTGATAGTGGGAATGGCTTACTGCGTGGGCAACATTTCGGGCTGTCACATAAACCCTGCGGTATCGCTGGGCGTTCTGATAAAGGGCGGCATGACAGGCAGTGAGTTTGTGGGCTATGTGCTTTCACAGTGCGCGGGTTCGCTTCTGGGTTCGGCTATACTGGCGATAATCTTCACGCTGGGCGGCGTTGAGGACAAGACAGGCGGCTTCGGCGCGAACGGTCTGGGCGGTGTTAACGGCAGTATCGCGGCAGGTCTGGTAGTTGAGATAGTTCTCACATTCATCTTTGTGCTGACCATACTGGGCGTTACCGACAGCAAGGCGGGCCACGGTTCTTTCGGCGGACTCATCATCGGTCTGACGCTGGTGCTGGTACACATACTGGGCATCGGTCTGACAGGCACATCGGTAAACCCCGCAAGAAGCCTGTTCCCCGCAGTATTCGCGGCTATCTTCGACAACGATCAGCCCATAAAGGAACTGTGGGTGTTCATCGTGGGACCTTTCGCAGGTTCGGCACTGGCGGCATTCACTTACAAATTCCTGTCGGCAGAAAAGTAACAAGCGATAAAGAGGGCGGCATGCGAAACAGCGTGCCGCTTTTTTCGACCCTCCCGAATTGTGAAAAGGGCGGAAAAGTGTGCGCTCAAAATGTGCAGATGTACAAAAATGGTTACAGAACTGCCGTTAACTGTTGAAATCGGGGGAGGAAAGTGGTATAATGATGTCATAAATGAACAGACAACGTACAATATATCAGTTCGGAGGTGCTTCACTATGAAAAAGATGATACCTTTGATCTTTGCTTGTGCGACGGTATTTTCGGCATGCGGCAAAGTCGTCAGCGATAGTCAGCCTGCGGTCAGGCAGACTGTTGACATCAGCGGCATAGATAAGCCCGATATGACCGAGAAATGCAGGATAATAAGCGAATACCTGAACAGTGAGTACAGCGCTTATCTGCAAGCCCCTGAAAACAGCATGGTGGCTGAGGTGTTCAGAAACCCCGATGACCTCTGGCTTGCCGAACCGCAGATGGCTTATGACTTCACCCTTGATGACGGTGTGTGGTCTGCCAAAGCACGCGGATATGAATATTTCATCATCGACAAGGCTGACGACCGCCTGCTGATGTGCATTTCAACGGCAGAAGACGGCAATGTTTCGGGCGGCGGCGCTGATAACGCGCAGACTGAACTTTTTGAAGCGGGCAAGGGCTTTATACAGGGTCACGGCATTGACGGTGCGCCTGTTTACATCGCTGATGGCGAGGTGTATTTCAGTTCGCTCGATGCGCCCGATATTTCGGGGATAGAACTTCCCGATGCCGAACCGCTGACAGCTGTTTACAAGCTGGATATCGCGGCGAAATAACAATTTGACAGTGAGTGGCGGCACCAGACTGCGTCCCCGTAAGGGGGCGGAGAGGCGGTGCCGCCTTTTTGTATACTTGCGCGGCATTTCGGCAATAATAAGATCATCAACACCGAAAGGACTGATAGCATGATAGAAAAAGACACCATACGCCTGCTGAGGGAGTGCGATGCGGGCGTGAAGATGGGAGTTTCTTCAATTGAGGACACGATGGAGTTTCGGCTGAGCGAGCCGCTGAAAAAGGTGCTTGACCACAGCAAAGCTCAGCACATGGAGATGTCCCGTGAGATAGCCCGCCGCCTTGACCGTTTCGGAGATGACGGCAAAGACCCGCCGATGATAGCTGAGGTCATGGGCAGTATCAAGGCGAACTTCAAGCTGGTCACCAAAGACACTGACAGCGCCGCCGCAGAGTTCATCACCGATGGGTGCAATATGGGCATAAAGTCACTTTCAAAGTACCTCAACCAGTACGCCGCCGCTGAGGAATATTCCAAAGACATCACCAAAAAGCTCATATCCATCGAGGAACAGCTTTCAGCCGATATGAGGGCATTTCTGTAAAAAGGCACAAAAAAAGGCATGGGGAGATATCCTCATGCCTTTTGCGTTATGCGTACATATTACTTGAAATATCTGTCATACAGACCCTTGAAGCCGCAGCCGTGTCTTGCTTCGTCCTTAGCCATCTCGTGAACGGTGTCGTGTACTGCATCATAGCCCAGTTCCTTAGCGCGTTTTGCCAGCTTCATCTTGCCTTCGCATGCGCCGTTCTCAGCCATGTATCTCATTTCAAGGTTCTTCTTTGTGGAAGGTGTTACGACCTCGCCCAGCAGTTCAGCGAACTTAGCCGCATGCTCAGCCTCTTCCCAAGCCGCCTTCTCATAATACAGACCAACTTCGGGATAGCCCTCTCTGTAAGCGACCCTTGCCATAGCCAGATACATGCCTACCTCACTGCACTCGCCGTTGAAATTTTCCTTAAGACCTGCAACTATCTCAGGGTCAAGACCCTGTGCGATGCCGACTCTGTGCTCATCAGCCCATGTCAGTTCAGCCGCTTCCTTAAGTTCATCGAACTTTGATGCGGGAGCGTTGCACTGGGGACACTTTTCGGGAGCAGACTCGCCCTCATAGATATAACCGCAGATCGTACATACAAACTTCTTCATGTTAATTCCTCCTTTGGACTTTTTTTGATTATCGCACGAAAAGTCCCTCTTTGTCAAGACTAACCGCGCCTTACGGGGAGTAGAATATTCTATACGAATTTTGTCTATTTTGACAAAAGGGGTTTTTTAATTTATGGGGTATATCCACTATGACAAACAACTGGAAAATGAAGCCGAGATGCTCAGGATATCCGCACAGCAGGCGGCTTCGGGACTGGATATGCAGCTCGCAAAGCTGGAAGATGCAAGCGTTACACTGATGGCTGACAGCGAGTATACCGATTTTGATGCGGCTGACTTCTCGACTATGAGCGAGTATGATATGACCCGCAGGTTATCTGAACTGAAGAACAAGGTCACGGGGCTGAGTCTTATCGACAATTACTGCGATTTCACACTGCTCTACCGAAATGATGCGGCGGCAGGCAAGCTGTCGGAGGGTTCGCGGGAACTGCTGGGCGATGATGACGGAAAGATATACCCTGTGCTGACCGATATGCTGGGCGAAAAGCGCAGGATATGGGTGACAGGCATAGATGGCAATTTCAACAAGGTGTTTTACATATGCCGCGCCAATGAACACACGCTGTTCGTAGGCGGATTTTACACTGATGAACTGCGATATATGCTGACTGATGCTGAACTGAAAGACAAAGTGGGCATGCTGCTGGAGGACGGTGACGGCAATGTGATAATGTCGGTATCCAACAGCGAAGGAACTCTCGAACCTGAAGAGGGAGAGGGCGGCAGCTACGCTGTTATCACAGATACCGCAGTTCAGGTTTGCAGGACGCTCGACAACGGCTGGAAGATCGTGCTGATAAAGGACATGACAGCCATTTATGAATTCTATAAGAAGCTGGCGCTGGAAGTGGCGGTGCTGATGGTGCTGACTATGGCGGTGCTGACTGTCATGTATGTGGTGCGTACAAAGGACGAACAGTCGTTGGGCGGCTCACCGATGCTGACACCCGAAGTGGATATGCTTACAGGCATAACCAACGCGGAAGAGGCTGAGAACACCATAGCAGACAGGCTGGAAACCTGCGCGGCAGGCTCGACATACATGCTGGCGCTGGTGAAGATAGTCAATATGGAAGAACTGGGCAAGCGCTACGGCAGAGCGGGATACAACGGCTCGATAATCAAGACCTATCGCGGTCTGGCAGAGTTCTTCGGCACAGACGACCCGACATCTGAGAACATAGTCGGCAGGATAGGCGAGGGCAAGTTCATAGTTATGGCGAACTTCACCCAGTATGACCTGTTCAAGGCGAACGATGCGCTGAAAGACAGCCTTGTGAAGCTGAGCGAGCATATGAACTCGGTGATGCTGGCAAATCAGGGTGATATGCAGATATGTATAGGCGCGGCGGTGTTCCCTCACAGCAGCGGCGACTATGACGAACTTTACGACATGGCTGAAAAGGCGCTGGAAGATGCGGTGAACGATGATGAACGTTCCTACGCGGTCTACAGCAAAAAAAGCGTTTTCAGGAAGTGAGATGTGCATGGCTTAACGGTGCGCATGACAGACAGATGATATATAAGGTCGGCAGAAG
>NZ_ADKM02000019.1 GCF_000178155.2 Hominimerdicola alba 8 | reverse complement strand
AAGTATGAAACTTTAGGTAAATGCTCTTATAGATATTGTAGCACATCAATGAAGAAAGGGTGAGCAGAATGACATTTAGATTGGATGCTTTTGTAGCAAAAATACAATCTCCCATTATCTTTGTCGCTGATGGGGTCGAGAGTTCATTTGAATCCGGCAAAGATTTAGCAATTTACGATTTTTCAAAACGGTATACAGTAAAGTCGCTGTATACCAAAGACGGTAAAATAGTAATCGAAGCAGAAGAAATGAAAGTAAACGTGCCGTTCAACTATGCAGGTGAAGCGGCATTATCATAAGTAAAGGAAGTAACCCGACAATGGAAATCAAACCTTTTGAAAAGAAGATATGGCTGTCATCTCCTACGATGCACGGTAACGAGCTGAAATGGGTACAAGACGCCTTTGAAAAGAACTGGATCACAACAGCAGGCGATAATGTGAACGCAATCGAATCTGAGATCTCTGCGATGCTCTCACAGAAGTATGCTGTTGGGCTGTCCTGCGGTACTGCGGCGCTTCACCTTGCGTTAAAAGCGGCAGGCGAAAAGATATATGGAATGCCGAAGCCCGGTACACACGTTTTGTCTGGACACAGAGTTGCAACATCTGATATGACATTTGCAGCGACCTGTGAACCGATCTTTTATGAGGGCGGCGAAGCGGTTTTCATTGATTCCGAACGTGATACATGGAACATGAGTCCCGAAAGTTTGGAGAATGCGTTTGCTTTATATCCAGACATTAGAATTGTAGTCCTTGCACATTTATACGGTACTCCTGCGAAAATCAATGAGATCAAAGCTATTTGCGATAAGCACGGTGCGATTCTTATTGAAGATGCAGCTGAAAGTCTCGGCGCTACATATAGAAATGCTGACGGAGAGTGGGTGCAGACAGGCAGTTCTTCTTACTCCTGCATTAGTTTCAATGGCAATAAGATCATTACGGGTTCATCAGGTGGTATGTTCCTGACTGACAGCAAAGAAATCGCTGACAAGGTTCGTAAATGGTCTACGCAGAGCCGTGAAGCTGCTCCGTGGTATGAACATGAGGAACTTGGCTTTAATTATCGTATTTCCAACATTATCGCCGGAATTGTGCGTGGGCAGCTTGAAAACGGTCTCTCTGAGCATATTGAAGCAAAGAGGCGTATATACGAAAGGTATAAGGCTGGATTTAAAGGATTGCCCGTAACAATGAATCCATACGATGAAGAAAACTCCGTCCCGAACTTTTGGCTGTCATGTATGCTGATAGACGAAAATGCAATGTGCAGACAGTTAAGAAGCGGCAGAGAAGCCCTTTATATCCATGAAAAAGGCAAGACTTGCCCGACTGAAATACTTGAAACTCTTGCTAAATACAATGCAGAGGGCAGACCGATTTGGAAGCCCATGCATATGCAGCCTTTTTACAGTAGTTTCCCGTTCATCACAGCACAGGGCAATGGCAGAGCAAGAAGCAATGCGTACATTGCTGATAATGGCTGTGTCGATGTAGGTGCAGATATTTTCAACAGAGGTCTGTGCCTGCCGTCTGATAACAAGATGACGGAAGAAGAACAGGATATTATTATTCAGATCATCAGAAGCTGCTTTGAATGAGAGCTAAACATATCAGAACTGCATTATTCATCGTCAGTGTAGGCTTTATTCTTTGGGAAACGATTCTTTCACGTCAAAGTTCAGGCATCCACCAAACGGAAATGAGGTTAATGTGGGGCTTGCAGGAAATGATAGCAGGAAACCCGAATTGGAAACAATATGCGTTGTATTGGATCGAAAATGTTTTATTGTTCATTCCATTTGGATTTCTGTTTCCAAAGAATACCCTCCGTTTGGCGATGATCTCAGGCTTCTTGCTTTCAATGGGAATCGAGGCGGTGCAGTATTTTGGTTGTCTTGGTCTATGCGAGCTTGACGATGTGATCTGTAACACGCTCGGTTCACTTGCAGGATTCCTGCTCGCAATGGTGGTACAAAGAATGGTGTCAATTATCAAAGAGAAGAAATCTAATTAAATCGGGAGTTACTATGAATGAATAAGTACATAAAAAATGGCTTAAAGATAGTAGGCTGTATTTCGGCTCTTGCGGCGGTTGCAGGCGGTATCGCTTTCATCGGTGAGAGAATTGATGAACTGAAAAACTATGGCAAAGAACTTCGGCATAAGCCCTATGGTGTCTATGAGAGGTTTATTAAAAGACCGCTGGACTGCTTTTTGAGTACGGGGGCATTGATAGTTTTTAGCCCGATTCTTCTTGTGTTGACAGTTGTTGGTGCAGTAAAGATGAATGGAAATCCTTTCTTTACTCAGGAACGTCCGGGCAGGGACGAAAAGACATTCAGGCTAATTAAATTCAGAACAATGACCAATGAGCGTGATCCGCTGACAGGAGAACTTTTACCGGATGAGATACGCTTAAACAACAAGTGGGGAAAGTTTATCAGAACAGCATCACTTGACGAGCTGCCCTCGCTTATAAATCTGGTAAAAGGAGATATGGCTGTTATCGGACCTCGCCCATTGCTTGTAAAGTATCTTCCTTTATATAATGAAGAACAAAAGCATAGACATGATGTTCGTCCGGGACTAACGGGTCTTGCTCAGGCAAATGGCAGAAATGCTATAAGCTGGGAGCAGAAATTTGAATATGATACTGAATATGTTAAGAAAATCACTTTCAAGAGTGACTTGGCTATCTTGATGAAAACTGTTGTAACTACGCTTAAGCATGAGGGTATAAATCAAGAGGGGCAGGCTACGATGGAAGAATTCAAAGGATCCGGGATAAACGTATGAAACTGACGATAATTGGTGCATCAGGTCATGGAAAAGTAGTTGCAGACATTGCAAAGCTCCGTGGTTACGATGAGATTGAATTTCTTGACGATGATGAAAATTTGACACAATGTGGCTGTTATTCGGTTGTTGGCAAAACTGATAAGGCTCTTGAGATTGATAATGATGTATTTATCGGGATCGGCAATGCTTCGATCAGAAAAAGATTTCAGGAACAGCTTAGAAATAAATCATTAGTAACACTTATTCACCCAGATGCTGTAATTGCTGATGATGTGAATATAGGAATTGGCACAGTTATTATGGCTGGTGCAGTTATCAATTCGGGAGCGAAAATCGGGAAATGTGTTATCATAAACACTTGTAGTTCGGTCGATCATGATTGTGTTGTTGATGATTTTGCCCATGTTGCTGTTGGTGCGCATCTGTGCGGTACTGTGAATGTTGGCGAATCTACATGGATCGGCGCTGGGGCAACAGTAAGCAACAATGTAAATGTCTGCGAAAACTGTATGATAGGTGCAGGAGCAGTGGTCATAAAAGATATTGAGGAGGAAGGCACATATATTGGTGTGCCGGTAAGAAAGTACAGATGAAAAAGGTTTTGATCTTGGCTAATAATGATGTGGGGTTGTACCAGTTCAGACAGGAACTCATATCGGAGCTTTTGAAAAAGAACAAGGTTTATATATCGCTGCCGTATGGCGAAATGGTTGAGCCGCTAAAAAAAATGGGCTGCAAGTTTATTAATAATCCTTTCTTGGAACGTCATGGAACCAATCCTTTTCATGATTTGAATCTTTTGGACTATTATAAGAATACATTAAAGAAACTTAATCCGGATGTTGTTCTTACATATACAATCAAGTGTAATGTTTATGGCGGTATGGCTTGTTCAGTACTGAATATTCCTTATGTCGTTAACGTTACTGGTCTTGGCACCGCAATTGAAAACAGCGGAGTAATGCAGAAGATAGCATTATTGCTTTATAGAATTGGATTACGGAAGGCTCAAAAGGTTTTCTTTCAGAACACAGAAAATAGGGACTTTATGCTAAAACACCATGTGGTTAAAGGTATGTATGACATGCTCCCCGGCTCAGGTGTTAATCTTGAGAGATTTCCTGTCAGAGATTATCCATCTGATGAAAACGGAGTTGTCAGATTTGCTTTCATTAGCCGTATTATGAAAGAAAAAGGCATAGATTACTATCTTTTTGCCGCAAAAGCTATCAAGAGAAAGTATCCAAATGCGGAATTTCATATCTGCGGGTTCTGTGAAGCGGAGTATGAGGGCAAGTTGAACGAATACAACGATAATGGTACTGTGATCTATCATGGCATGATCCATGATGTTGCGGAGTTCCTTAATGATATTCACTGTGTTGTTCACCCAACATATTACCCCGAGGGACTTAGTAACGTACTGCTTGAAGCCTGCGCTTCGGGCAGACCTATTATCACAACTGACAGATCGGGCTGTCGAGAAGTCGTTGATGATGGAGTGAACGGGTATATGATCCCCTGTCGGAATGGTAAGAAGCTGATCGAGGCAGTGGACAAGTTCATGAGACTCCAAAATGAGGAGAGAAAACAGATGGGCTTGGCAGGACGAACTAAAGTTCAGAGGGAATTTGATCGGCAGATCGTTGTTCAGAAGTATGTTGATGAGGTTGAGAAGGCGTAATGGATTATAAGAAAATAATTAAAAATCGAAAAACTCGGTTTCTAATTCTCAAATTGCTTGGATTTGTGCCAGATAGCATAATACTTAAACTTCAATATAGGATAAAACTTGGACGTTCTCTCAATTTGAAACATCCAAAAAGATTCACGGAAAAGTTGCAGTGGTATAAGATCAACTACCGAAACCCTGTCATGCATAAATGCGTAGATAAGTATGGTGTCAGAAAATATGTAGAGAGTAAAGGACTTGGCGACATTCTTGTAAAACTGTATGGACATTATAAGACAATTAATGATGTCCCTTTTTCATCGCTTCCAAATAGTTTTGTCATCAAAACAACTCATGGCGGTGGTGGATTAAATGTAGTTGTCGTTCCTGACAAGTCAAAACTTGATACTCATGAGTTGAAACAAAAGCTATCATTTAGTGAGGATAGAGTTGACAATAACGGTGGAGGAAGAGAATGGGCTTATTATGGCTTAAGAACCGGTATTGTTGTAGAACAGCTTCTCGTGAACAGTCAGAATCCCGAAGCAGGAGTTAATGATTACAAGATATTTTGCTATAATGGTCATGCAAAATACATAATTGTTGATGTAGATCGGTATATTGGGCATAAACGTAATTTCTATGATAGAGAATGGAATAATCTCCACATTACAAGCGATTGTCCAGCTTCTGACAGAGAGATTGAAAAGCCTGAAAGACTTGAAGAGATGCTTAGAATAGCAGAAAAACTATCAGAAGACTTTCCTTATGTGCGTGTTGATCTTTATTGTGTTGATGGAAAAGTGTATTTTGGAGAGTTGACGTTTTATCCTTGGAGTGGTTATGTTCAGTTTACTCCAGATAAGTTCGATTTTGAATTAGGTAAACAATTCCAATTACCTAATAAAAACAAAGGATGAATTAGAATGAAATTAGCATTTATTTTTGATACCTGTTTTAAGAGATACCAGAATCACTTTTATTCGGTCAATTTAACTCAGGAGTTGTTCAATAGCAGATATCTACCATATTTTGATGAGATCATTGTTATCGGACGATATGAAGATGCTGATTTCGCAACTGTAAATAAGATGGTACAGTCTGACATGAAGCAGGTGAAATTCAAGTGTATAAAGAACACTTCACGACTTCATCGCATAACAAGAATCGACATTGAAGAAAGTTATATAGAAAAAGTACTGCGCTCCTGCGATGCAGCGATATGTCGTGGATGGTGGGGAACCAAAGCGTGCCGAAAAACAGGCACCCCCTATATGATGGAGGTTATCACTGATGCTTGGGATTCTTTATGGAATCACAGCACATTAGGTAAACTGGTAGCATTCCCGTATTATGAATTGCAAAAAAAAGCTATAAAGCAATCAGATTACGTTTTGTATGTAACAGAAAAATACTTACAAAGCAGATACCCCACTAACGGTAAGAGCCTAGGCTGTTCAGATGTAGTAATCGAAGATCTTTCACAGGATATTTTGGATAAGCGTATCAAAAAAATAGAATCTCACAACGGCAATTATATTATAGGAACTACCGCAGCTGTTAACATAAAATATAAGGGACAGGAATTTGTGATCAAAGCATTAGGTATATTAAAGAAAAAAGGTATTACAAATTTTGAGTATCATCTTGCCGGAAACGGAGATAACACTCGCTTGAAAGAAATTGCTCAAAAAGTCGGTGTTGAAGATCAGGTTAAGTTCCTTGGTGGTATTCCTCATGACAAGATCAGTGAGTGGCTTGATTCGATAGACATCTACATACAGCCGAGCAGAACAGAGGGCCTTCCGAGGGCGCTTGTAGAAGCTCAGAGCAGAGCTTTACCTTGCTTGGGTTCTAACGCCGGAGGAATCCCGGAATTGTTAGATAGATCATGTATCTGTGATAAGCATATTGATATGTCTAAACCTATAGCGAACTGGCTTCTCTCGCTTACCAAGGAAAAGCAGATCAGAGATGCAAAGAAAAATTTTCAGAAGGCAAAACTGTATCAAAAGGATGTTCTTGATAGTAAACGCAACAAATTTTATGAGAAATTCAAAGAGTTTGCGAAAGGATATAAAAAGAATCAATGAAAAGAATTGCATTCATTACACAGTCGCTTGAAGGCGGCGGTCAGGAACGAGTAACTGCTACCCTTGTGAATGGACTATGTGAAAAAGATGACTATAAGGTATATCTTATTACAGGCAAAGCATCCGAGAACGAATATTCGGTAAATGATAAGGTTACTCGTATACCAGTATTTAATGGAAATCTGGTGAAAGATGTTATCAGTCTTAGGGCAGTATTAAAGAAAAAGAGAATTGATGTTGCTGTTGCTATGGGCATATATGCTAATTTTGTCGGGTGCATGAGTAACATTTTCCAGAAAACAAAAATTATTATATCCGAGCGAAACGATCCAGTTCATGACCGACTTTCAAATAAAAGCAAGTTTTTTCGTTTTCTATTCTATAGATTTGCTGATGGATATGTTTTTCAGACCGAACAAGCCCGATCTTTCTACTCTAAAAGCATACAGCGCAAAGGGGTTATAATTCCAAACCCGTTAAAAGAAGGAATACCTTACAAAAGTGATGTATGCAACAAAGAAATAGTAGCAGTTGGTCGCCTTATGCCTCAAAAAAACTACCCAAATCTTATAAAGGCATTTTCAATTGTATCAAAGAAGCACCCGGATTATATCCTGCGAATTTTTGGCAAGGGTGAATGCGAGAATGATCTGAAAATGCTTTGCAAAAAGCTTAATGTAGCTGATAAAGTGATTTTTGAAGGGTTCTGTAATAATGTGCATGAACAAATCAAAGATTCTCAGATTTTTGTAATGTCATCAGATTTTGAAGGTATGCCAAATGCTTTAATGGAAGCGATGGCTATGGGATTTCCTGTTGTATCGACAGATTGTCCTTGTGGTGGACCGGCAAGTTTGATACGGAACAATGAAAATGGAATACTTGTTGAGGTAAATAATTACAATGATTTAGCTTCAGCAATATGTAAACTAATCGATAATTCTGAATTTAGAAAACATTTAGCAGTACATGCTCAAACACTAAAAGAGAAATATTCAATAAGTTTGATTATGGATAAATGGAGAACACTAATAGGATGAATTATAAATGCTAAAAATAATAGATTTGATAAGTGCGATTTGTGGGAGTATCTTTTGCATCAAATCCTTAAAAATGTTTAAATATAATAGGTATAATGTACTTAGTATATGTAATCTTCTGTTTTTTTTGATTCAAATAGTACCTATGTATTTGCAAATTGTTTTTGGAGTTGGCAGCGAAATCAACAAAAGAACGACTGGGCTTTTATATGATGCTTTACTAGATACAAAAGTTGATTTGATATACTGCGGTTTTATAGTAATTGTTCCAATAATGTTATATTATTTCTCTCTTAAGATTCCACATGTAGATCATTCAAAAGAATTTAAAACTTTATTTGACAGACTGAAAAAAAATGTATATTTAAAACTCTTAGTTTTTTTAGGGATGTTCATTAATGTTCCTTTTGTGTTATTATCACCTAATCCAACAGTGTATTTAGATTTTGCGCGTTTTCTAGGAAGTAATGACATCAATAATATAGAATATTTATATTATTCCCAAATAGTTGCAAAAGCTAATATTGTTGCCTTTTTTTGCATCATATTTTTTTATATGCTTAACAACATATCAAGTTATAACTTAAGTGTTGCAATTGCATTATTTTTGATGACTTGGATAAATGGAAAAAGAACACTCATCCTTTTTGCGCTTATAGGTATTATTGCGATTGATTTGGTAGTAAAGAAAAAAGAAACAAAAAAAATAATTAGAAAAGCACTACTATTTTTATTATTAGAACTAGCTTATTTTCTTATATATAGAAACATAACTGGAAAAGACAGTTCTAGTGATTTTTACAGCCTATATACACTATATTTTTCAAGAATGGCGAATGTTAAATTATCTATTTATGAGTTGCTTGATAATAGAAATATGTTGGATTATCCATTTCAGACTATTCTTTATGATTTGTTTTGGTTTGTACCTAGGCACATTTGGCAATCCAAACCATATATGTATGTAAAATACCATACTGCCTATGCGTTCAATATGAAACCCTTGGAACTTCCATGGAACTTTCAAGTCAACATTTGGGCTGAGATGATTTCTAATATGGGATTCGTTGCACCTTTTATATGCGTATACGTTATGTATGTTATTGCTAATAAAATAGAAAAAAGCAAGAACATTTTTGCGTATCTGTTCGGCATGGCTTTTTTATGTATTTATTCTATGTTTGGATTTGAAGGAATTGTAAGTATGCTCTTTAGTGCTATGGTATTCTTTATTTTATGTGAAAAATTTAGTAATCAGAGGGTAAGATGATAATATGAACGTAAAAATAAGACAAATATTTTTAAGGATGTTGCCAGACAGAATATATCTTCCTTTGTTATACAAAAAACAAATAGGGAATAAACTCAATTTAAAATCTCCAGCGACTTTCAATGAAAAACTACAATGGCTAAAACTTTACGACCGTAAACCTGAATATACAATAATGGTTGATAAGTACGCTGTAAAGAAGTATGTAGCGAATATTATTGGTAAGGAGTATATTATCCCCACGCTCGGGGTTTGGGATAACCCTGATGAGATTTGTTTCGATACCCTTCCTCATCAATTTGTCTTAAAATGCACGCACAACTCTGGTCTTGGAATGTATATTTGTCGAAACAAATCCAAAATTGATGAGAAAGCTATTAAAGATGAATTGAGAAAAGGACTTGCACAGAATTATTACCTTACTGCCAGAGAATGGCCGTACAAAAATGTACATCGTCGTATTATTGCTGAAAAGTATATGGAGGATTCAGGTACAACGGAATTAAACGACTATAAGTTTATGTGCTTTAACGGAAATGTGCGCTGCACCTTTGTTTGTTCGGACCGTTCTGAGAATCTGAAAGTAACTTTTTATGATAAACAATGGAAACGGATGCCGTTTGAAAGACATTATCCTGCAAGCAAGGTAGATATTCCTAAACCAAAAAACTATGATAAAATGGTTGAGCTTGCTGAGATTTTGTCAAAGGACATACCATTTGTTAGAGTGGATTTTTATGAGATCAACGGACATATATATTTCGGCGAATTGACATTTTATCCGGGTGCAGGTTTGGAAGAATTCACTCCTTCTAAGTGGGACAAGATACTTGGTGATTGGATAGTTTTGCCTAAGAAATGAGCGTGATATATTGGGTAATTCCAGAGGAAAGAAATTAGCATTAAATACCATTACATCGTTACTGTTACAGCTTACCACAATTATCAGTGGCTTTATTGTGCCACGACTTATCCTCGGAGCATTTGGCTCAGATGTAAATGGTCTTGTAAATTCAATATCACAATTCTTAGGTGTGATTACACTTTTGGATCTGGGTGTTGGCGCTGTTGTACAATCATCATTATATAGGCCATTAGCAGAAAATGATAAAGATTCCATTAGTAGAATTTATGTTTCGGCAAGCAAGTTCTTTAAGCGCCTTGCGTTGATATTGCTTGGATATGTTGTCATTCTATTGATTGTATATCCTTTAGTCATCAATAGAGATTTTGACTATTGGTTCTCTGCAACACTGATCGGAGCTATCTGTATCAGTTCATTTTCGCAGTATTATTTTGGCATTGTGAATAGTCTGTTATTGAATGCCGACCAGAAAGGATACATACAGTATTCGGCTCAGATTATTACCATTATCTTGAACACGATTGCGTGCGCTATACTGATTTATCTCGGCGGCTCTATACAGATGGTAAGGCTGACCACATCGCTAATTTTCTTGCTGCGACCATTATATTTAGTTTGGTATGTCAAAAAGCATTACAATATTGATAGAAAAATCTCTTATTCGGAAGAACCTATCAAACAAAAATGGAATGGTATGGCACAGCATTTTGCCGCATATGTTTTGGGCGGAACTGATAATATTGTTCTTACTTTGTTCTCAACACTTGCAAATGTGTCGATCTATTCCGTTTATAACATAGTGATCATTGGCGTAAAAAATGCGCTTCTTTCTATGACAAATGGATTTCAGTCCCTTATCGGCGAAATGCTCGCAAAAAAGGAATTAGAAAAGCTAAAGAACTTCTTTGGCTACGTTGAATGGATCCTTCATACAGGCACAACTCTTATTTTTGGATGTACCGGAGTTCTTCTGGTTTCATTTGTGAGAGTATATACTAACGGAATTGATGATGCTGATTATATTCAACCTTTTTTTGCCATTTTGATTACAATTGCAAATGCAGGTCATTGTCTTAGGCTGCCATATAATATTCTGATACTTGCAGCAGGTCACTATAAGCAAACGCAGAGTAATTATAATATCGCAATGATAATGAACATCGTTATCTCCATAGCTACGGTAAAGTTATGGGGACTTGTCGGTGTTGCTATCGGTACATTAGTTGCTATGATATATCAAACCGTCTGGATGGCATGGTATGATTCTAAAAATATCATCAACTGGCCTTTTAAGGGTTTCCTGAAACAATGTGGAGTTGATGTTTTAACCGTGCTTCTGGCAAGTTTGGCTACTTTTAAAATACCCCTGCTTTCAGTCTCTTATCAGGCATGGCTGTTACAAGCAATTGAAGTATTCATTTGCTGGCTGATAATAGTTATGATTATAAATTATATCTTTTACAGAGAAAAGTGTTCTTACCTACTCAAAAAAACTATAAGAAAATTTTCAAGGTCGTGAAATAATGAAAAAAAATATTGTAACCGGAGCAGCCGGCTTTATCGGATCAAATCTCGTAACCAAACTATTCAGTATTCTTGACGGAGCGTGTATCATCGGTCTTGATAACATGAACGATTACTACGATGTATCTCTCAAAGAATACCGTTTATCACAGATCGAACAGACACAAGCCAAAAGCAAATGTTCGTTCAAATTTATCAGGGGCGATTTAGCGGACAAGGAGCTTATTGATAAGCTGTTCAATGAGTACAAGCCCGACATCGTGGTCAACCTTGCAGCACAGGCAGGAGTGCGCTATTCTATCGAGAACCCCGATGCCTACATAAACTCCAATATCATCGGCTTTTACAATATCCTTGAAGCCTGCCGTCATTATCCTGTTGAGCATTTGATTTACGCAAGTTCTTCAAGTGTTTACGGCGGCAATAAGAAAGTGCCGTTCAGCACCGATGATATGGTAGACCACCCTGTGTCGCTCTATGCTGCAACTAAGAAAAGCAATGAACTTCTCGCCCATGCTTATTCAAAGCTCTACAATATCCCCACAACAGGACTGCGTTTCTTCACAGTCTACGGTTCGGCTGGTCGCCCCGATATGGCTTACTTTGGATTCACAAATAAGTTGGTGAACGGCGAAACGATCAAGATCTACAATTACGGAAACTGTAAGCGTGATTTCACCTATGTTGACGATATTGTTGAGGGCATCATGCGTGTGATGCAGTGTCCACCAGAGAAGAAAAATGGTGATGACGGGCTTCCGATACCGCCATATGCGCTCTACAATATAGGCGGCGGTAGACCAGAAAACTTGCTTGATTTTGTTCAGATACTTAGTGAGGAGCTTGTCCGTGCGGGGGTTCTTCCTGCTGATTATGATTTTGAAGCACACAAGGAGCTTGTTCCTATGCAGCCGGGCGATGTGCCTGTTACCTATGCCGATTCCTCGGCTTTAGAGCGTGACTTTGGTTTTAAGCCAACAATTGATCTTAGAACAGGTCTGCGAAAAATTGCAGAATGGTACAAAGAATACTATTAAGGAGTGGATCATTAATGGGAATTAAAAGGCTGTTAAAAGATTTCTTCGTTGGTAATCAAACTTCAGAACACATTTGGAATATTAGGCAAAAGGCACAATGTTCACCAAGGTTTATCCGATATATATATTTATTTACCAAAAATATCTGACCAAATATAATTCCTTTTTTCCTCTCTCAACAAAGGTATCATCAATGCCGATTTTCCCACACGGCTTAAATGGAATATTTATATCTCAGGGAGCCGAATTAGGCAAAGATTGTGTCATCTTTCATCAAGTTACAATAGGATCAAATACATTAGTTGATAGTAAAGGGCAAGGAGCGCCAACTATTGGAGATAATGTATATATAGGTGCGGGAGCAAAAATTATTGGGAAAGTTACGATTGGTAACAATGTTAGGATAGGAGCTAATTGTGTGGTAACAAAAGATGTTCCAGATAATACAACTGTTGTATCAGCTCCAATTCGGTTTATTGAAAAAACCGAGAAGATGAATAACATATTTGTAAAATATTAAAGAAAGGCGTTAAGTATGAAAATTTCAGTAGCAGGAACAGGATATGTAGGTCTATCCCTCGCCGTTCTGCTTGCACAGCATAATGAAGTTACGGCAGTAGATATTATTCCAGAAAAAGTTGACCTGATAAACAACAAAAAATCTCCCATTCAGGACGATTACATAGAAAAATATCTTACCGAAAAAGAGCTTGATCTGACCGCTACCCTTGATGCCGAATCTGCATATAAAAATGCCGATTTTGTGATCGTAGCAGCCCCAACAAATTATGATAGCAAGAAGAATTTCTTTGACACAAGTGCCGTTGAAGCAGTCATAGAGCTTGTGATGAAGTATAATTCAAATGCGATCATTGTTATCAAGTCAACGATTCCCGTTGGGTATACGAAGTCCGTTCGTGAAAAGTTCGGTTCAAAGAATATCATCTTTAGCCCCGAATTTCTCCGTGAAAGCAAGGCACTTTATGATAATCTCTATCCGAGCAGAATCATCGTTGGCACGGATATGGAAGATGAGCGATTATTACAGGCTGCTCACAAGTTTGCAGAGCTTTTACAGCAGGGCGCAATCAAAGAGGATATTGATACTCTGTTCATGGGTTTCACCGAAGCCGAAGCAGTAAAACTGTTCGCCAATACATATCTTGCTCTCCGTGTCAGCTACTTCAACGGGCTGGACACCTATGCCGAGCTGAAAGGTCTTGACACACAGGCAATCATCAACGGTGTTTGTCTCGATCCGAGAATCGGTACTCATTACAATAACCCGTCCTTTGGTTATGGCGGTTACTGTCTGCCAAAAGACACAAAACAGCTTCTTGCAAATTATGAAGATGTACCACAGGATATGATGACGGCAATCGTGCAGTCTAACCGCACACGAAAAGACTTCATCGCTGACAGAGTGCTTGAAATGGCAGGTTATTATTCTGCAAACAGCACATGGGATTCTGCAAATGAAAAATCAGTGGTTATTGGAGTATATAGGCTTACGATGAAGTCAAATAGCGATAATTTCCGTCAGAGTTCAATTCAGGGCGTTATGAAACGTATCAAGGCTAAAGGTGCAACAGTCATCATTTATGAGCCGACACTCAAAGACGGCGAGACATTTTTCGGCAGTCTTGTTGTGAATGATCTTGAAAAGTTCAAGACTCAGTCGGCGGCGATTATTGCAAACCGTTATGATAGCTGTCTTGATGATGTAGCGGACAAGGTTTACACAAGGGATATTTTCAGAAGAGATTAACTGTTAAAGCACCTTTCGGGGTGCTTTATTCAAAGGAGCGTGAGATCATGCCAATGCACCTATTCGAGCATAACAAAACCGCATACGAAGCTGCCGTCCGTATGCTTACAGAACGTGGCAAAGCTGCCGTGATCCACCCCACCGGAACAGGCAAGAGCTTCATTGGCTTCAAGCTCTGCGAGGACAATCCCGACAAAACTATCTGCTGGCTCTCGCCGTCAAGATATATCTATCAGACTCAGCTTGAAAACCTTGCTGAAACATCGGACGGTTATCAGCCGGAGAACGTGAAGTTCTACACCTACGCAAAGTTGATGAATGTGACAGAGGACGAAATAGCCGCAATCAAGCCCGACTACATAATCCTTGACGAGTTTCACCGCTGCGGTGCAGAGCTTTGGGGTGCAGGCGTTGATGCTGTTTTGAAAGCATATCCGAATGTGCCTGTCCTCGGTCTGTCTGCAACGGCTATCCGCTATCTCGACAACCAACGTGCTATGACGGACGAGTTGTTTGACGGAAATGTTGCATCTGAAATGACGCTGGGTGAAGCTATCGTGCGTGGGATACTCGCTCCGCCTAAGTATATCCTATCAATATTTTCATATCAGCAAGACCTTGAAAAATATGAAAAGCGTGTACGCACCGCAAAAAGCAAAGCCACAAGAGATGCCGCCGAAAAGGTGCTTGAAGCACTCCGCAGAGCGCTTGATAAGGCTGAAAATCTTGATATTCTGTTCGACAAGCACATGGAGGACAGAACGGGTAAATACATAGTTTTCTGCGCAAATTTTGACCACATGACCGATATGATGAACAAGGCAAAAGAGTGGTTCAGAAAGGTCGATAAGAAGCCACATATTTACTCGGTCTATTCCGATGATCCGACCGCAAGCAAATCTTTTGCGGACTTCAAGGCGGATAATGATCCAAAACATTTGAAACTACTGTACTGCATTGATGCGCTCAATGAGGGTGTCCACGTTCCCGATGTTTCGGGGGTTATTTTGCTGCGCCCGACTATATCCCCCATAATCTATAAACAGCAGATCGGTCGTGCGCTGTCCGCTTCAAAGTCGAAAAATCCTGTCATTTTTGATATTGTCAACAACATCGAGAACCTTTACAGCATTGATGCGATAGAGGAAGAAATGCAGGTCGCTATCCAGTATTACCGTTCTCACGGCGGTGAGGGATTTGTTGTCAATGAGACATTTGAACTTGTTGACAAGGTTGCCGACTGCAAATCGCTTTTCGACGAGTTAGAAGGTACTCTTTCCGCAAGCTGGGATATTATGTTCGAGCAGGCGAAGAAGTATTATGATGAACATGGTGACTTAGAGGTGCCGAGACGATATATGACCGAGGAGGGCTACTCTCTCGGAATGTGGCTGCAAACCCAGCGCCGAGTATATAAGGGAGAGGTCAACGGCAATCTCACACAGGTGCAGATCGACAGGCTGAATGAGCTTGGTATGCGCTGGGAGTCGGCAAGCGATGTGGCTTGGGAAAAATACTATTCCGCCGCAAAGACGTACTATGAAAAGCATGGTGATCTGCTTATTCCGGCTCAGTTCAAAGACGAAAATAATGTGGAGCTTGGCAGTTGGATCGCACGTCTGCGTGTATATAACAACAGCGGTATCAAGCAGAAGTATCTTAGTGCGGAGCGTATAGAAGCACTTGAAAAGATAGGCATGGTCTGGAACGTTCCAGATTATCTGTGGGAAGAAAACTTCGCTGCTGCTGTCCGTTATCATCGGGAGCATGGAGAGCTGAATGTACCTGTGAGCTATGTTGACAGTGAGGGCATGAAACTCGGTTTGTGGCTCTCACAGATGCGCTCATGCAGGAGGACGGGCGGAGGAAATTATCGAGAATTGACAGAAGAACAGATTGCACGCCTCGATACACTTGGCATGGTTTGGGATACAAAGCACGAAAAGCAATGGAATGATGCGTTTCAGGCTCTCTGCGAGTATCATGCAAAAAATGGTACATTTGATATACCTGCAGCTTATCAAACGGAATCGGGTATCAGGCTGGGGGCATGGATTCGCCGTCAGCAATATTTTTATGCGAATGGCAGGCTTTCAGATGAGCATATAACCAGACTTCGTAAGATAGGCTTTGTACTTGAAAAGCCCAATCCGTGGGAGGAGAAATATCAGCTTGCTAAGGCATATTTTGAGGAACACGGTGATTTGAATGTCCCGTCGCAGTATGTGGTGAACGGCGTGTGGCTTGCCAAATGGCTCAATGAACAGAAGCTGATCGCAGAGGGTAAGCGGAAGAAAAAGCATTCTCCCGAACAGCTTGCAAAACTCGAAGCAATCGGTCTGCGGTACGGTTCAACATACTATGAAGAACAATGGCAGGAGCGTTATGAGATCGCAAAAGCGTATTATGAAAAGCATGGCGACCTGAAAGTGCCTTATGCTTACTGTGAGGGAGATTTTCCACTTGGAAATTGGCTCTCAAAGCAAAAAAGCCAGTACCGTGACGGAAGTATGCCCGATGAACACTATACGCTTT
This sequence comes from Hominimerdicola alba 8, assembly GCF_000178155.2. Lineage (GTDB taxonomy): Bacteria > Bacillota > Clostridia > Oscillospirales > Ruminococcaceae > Hominimerdicola > Hominimerdicola alba_C. The sequence continues at coordinate 6,597 of NZ_ADKM02000019.1, read as the reverse complement.
TATCAGCTATCGGCATGGAGTGGGAAACTGCCTTAGAAGAACGTGTGCGCAGCTCCTATGCACAGGGGTTTCAGCACCTTGAAGCGTTTATTGCTGAACACGGTGTCGATGCCCTTACAGGTGCAGTTATCTGTGAGGACGGTTACAGGCTCGGCAGTTGGTTTGCTAACTGCAAAACAAAATACCGCAATGGCAAGATGCCAAAAAAGCATATCTTGCATTTTGAAAAACTTGGCGTACAGCTTGAAAAGTCTGATGCATGGGAGGAACGTTTTCGGGAGGTAAAGGCATATCTTGAAAAGAACGATACTACCTATGTTCCGAAAGGTACATACAGCGAAAGTGGCTATGACCTGTTTTCTTGGGTAAGCGATCAGCGCAGAGCCTATAAAAAAGGCAAGCTCTCTGCGGAGCAGATGAAAAAACTTGATGAGATCGGTTATCCGTTCCTGAAAGACAAGAAAGCAAAGCAGGAGCAGAGGAAAAAGAAGTGGTTTGAAACTGCTGTGATCGTAATGGAATATGTGCAGTCACACTCACCTGACGCTCTGAATGATGAAACGGAATATCATGAAATTCGTGTTAAGCAATGGCTTGAAAATCAGCGTTCAAGCCTTAGATTGGGTAAAATCAAAGACAGTGAGCAGATTGATTTTCTGCAAAAAATGCTTGACCTCAGTTTGCTTGCAAAAAGATCGCATTGGGAGATCATGTATGAAGCTGCCGTGCAATTCTTTGAGGAACATGGCGTTGATGCAGATGTTCCTGATGATTATGAAGTATCTGAGGGCAATCTGAAAGCATGGCTCACTACCGAGAAAGCTGCTGTCAAAGGCAGCAATAGGGTATCCCGTACTCCCGAACAGCTCGAAATGCTTGCTAAGATCGGCATCACACCGGATATGAAAACTGTTCAGGAGAAAAAATGGGACAGGCAGTTTGAACGGTTAAGAGAATTTGTCGCTGAAAAAGGTAGAATGCCATATTATTCCGCAAGAAGAAAAGATGAATACCCCATTGCGGTATGGCTGAACAATCAGAAGAATAAGGCTAAACAAGGTCTGCTGTCCGAAGAACAGTTGCAAAAACTGCGTGAAGTCGGTGCGGCAGTATAAATTGTACGATCACATACGGAGGATAAAATGGCAAACAAAAAGGATCCAAGTAGAAACAACAAAGAGTTCATGATCCGTGTCCGTGTGACGAACGAGGAACATGAAAAGTTTATAAAAAGGGCAAAGGAAAACGGCTATCGGACTGTCAGTGAGTTTATACGTTCGCTGATCGCCGACGAGCCGGAAGTACCCGCAGCTAAAAATGCAATATTATGAGCGAACGCTGGCAGCAGAATTTTGATGAGGTATGTGCTTACATAAAAGAGCATAACTGCGAGATCTCGGATATTCCGTATGATGTAATGACTTCAAACGGTATCACCATGCAGAACTGGATCAAGGAACAGCACCTTACCTACTGCGGCAGGACTGCCCGAACAATGACAGCCGAACGCCGAAAAATACTTGATAAGATCGGGATCGCTGATTATCGAAATATTTATGATAATGAATTCTATAAAGCCCTCGCCGATGTAAAACAGTATTTTGAAGAAAGCGGAAATGATAAAATCAAAAAAGATGTGACATTCGGCAAAACAACGGGCATAGACCTGTATGCGTGGGTGAGGATCCAGCGGCGAAAATACAAATCCGGCAAGCTGAAACAGCGTTATCTTCAATGGATACAGCAAGCCGACCTGATGTTTATTCTTGAAAAACCGTTTGACATCGGATATCGTCACGCACTTGAATTTCGGCGCACATACGGTGATCTGCAAATGCCGGTTGCTTATGTCTGTGAGGACGGTTTTCGGCTCGGTAAATGGTGCGTAGCGATGCGTGACAGGCGCAAAAGAGGGCAGGCACAGGAAATGCAGATAGAAAAGCTCGATGCGCTGGGCTTTGACTGGAGTATAAATTACGAAAAACGTGAAATGAAGCTCTTTCCGAATGTCCTTGTCATGTCAAAGCTACAAACCGAATTTGAGGACAAAAACGGTCTTGCCCATGCAGAGCAGTATTTCAGCAAACACGGGAATATTGATGTTCCCAAAGGTCATATTTGTGCCGACGGCTTTCCCCTCGGAAGGTGGCTGGAAGTCCTTAAATTCCGTTATCGCAGCAGCGGCTTTTCCTCTGAAATAACCGATAAACTGAAAGAAATGGACTTTAATTGGAACATTATCGACACACAGCGCTTGTCTGGACAGGATAAAACAGGTATCGCCTGTGCATTGGAGTATTACTCCTATTATCATCACCTGAATGTCTCCGAAAGCTACGCAAAAGGCGATTTTTCGCTGGGTGAATGGCTTGCAGATGTCCGCAAAAGATATAGCGGCGGAACGCTTCCGGCAGAGGTCATCTGCAAACTGCAAGAGATGTATTTCATTTGGGACAGCTCGGATATAAACTGGTACTATAATTTTGATGAGTGCAGATCATTCATCAGATCACACCCCGCTACGCCTGTGCCGTCAGACCTTGTTTCATCATCGGGAACGGTGCTTAACGTGTGGTACCGGAACAATCACCGGGCGTATGAGGACGGCAAATTAAACCTGGCAAGGGCAAAACTGTTTTCGGAGATCGCCGTATCTTCCGAGCAGATGCAGAAAAACAATGCAAGGCTGCTGTGGGACAAGCACCTGAATGACGTAGTGCGGTATCTTGAACAGCACTCGGAATATACGATATGGAATTTTCCACCACGCATTGCAGGACAGCATATCTCCAATATATCGGCATGGCTCAAAGCTCAGATCAAGGAATACTTCTCGGAGGACTGTGACCTTGATGAACAGCAGCGTGAAAAGCTCCGTCAGCTTGGCATAGACGAAGGAAACCAAAATAGTAGTGTCAGAAAAGAGAACACCAAAAAATGGTACGAAAACTGCCTGAAGCTGAAAGCGTTTTACGAAGAACACGGTCATATTGACTTTCCAGAGGAATATCATGAGCTGCGGAAATGGTTTTTGGCACAGCGTGGCGCTATAAAACGAGGGGCATTCTCTCAGAAGCGTATAGATTTTCTTACGGAAAACGGCATAATCGACCTGTTTAAACAGCCCTTGCGAGGCAATACGGTCAAACTTGAAGTAACCGTTACAAAGGAGCAGTTTGACGAGCTTATGCAAAAGGTCGAACAGGAAGGCTGCACTAATATCAGCGAATACCTGATAAAGCTGGCGAAATTGTAACAGGGCAACTTTGATTCCAGTACTGGGTTCAAAGTTGGTATGATTTATATATCACAGGTTGTTCTGAACGGTCAACTGCTGATTGATGAAAATTTCAAAATTACGTCCACGCAAATCAATTTTTAAAAATCATATGATAATATTTGTTGATTTTGTAGGGGCGCACCTGCGTGTGCGCCCGCAGGTAACTTATGAAATAGCGTATAAAAATACGCCGTCATAAGAATCATACGCCTGTACAGAACTTTATCTTTCATCTTTATTTAGACCCCATGAACGAAGCGAACACATTATTTCTTATCTCTTATCTCTTATTTCTTATTTTTAAAAATTGATTTGCGTTGGAATAGAGGCGAGTATACAAGCGGTCACAGTTTCATGGAATAACTCCAGCTTCCCATGGACCTGCCACCGTATCCGAACCGTCTTTCATCGAATAGGTTAAAACCGTTTTTCTCGTAAAACCTGCGGTTGATGTCGGAATTGGTAAAAAGAGAGAGTGTCTCACCGCCTGCATTTTTTGCGTAAGGGATAAGGTATTCATTCAAAAAGCGGCTCCCGATACCATGACCCTCCTCAGACTTTGCAACGGTCAGAAGGCTCAGATACCAGTTGTTTCCTGCAAGTTCATGGCATGGTGCTGAAGCCGCTCTATCCATATCGACCCATGCGTTCACCGCCATTATGCCGCCCCTGAACATTGCGCTTAAATAGCCCGACCTTATGTAATCGAGATCGGAGGCTCTTTTGAAATCGGGCGTACACAACTGTGCAACGGCAACTATCCGTCCGTTTTCCCGTGCCGTAACGAAACGTGTCTCGGCGCTGTTCGCATTTGCCCTGAACTCGCACTTTATCAAAGCGTCAAGAAACCGCTCCCGGCGCTTATCATCCGGAACAAAAATGCTGAAATATTCATAGCCGTAAAATGCTTGTGAGGCAAGCAAAGCGCAGGAGACTAATTCATTTTGCGTCATTTTTCTGTAATCAAGCATTCTGATGCACCTCACTGACATATCATTTGACCGTTAAATTATAGCATATTATTTCCAATGTGTCAATAATCCAGCCGATTTTGCAGCAGATCTCATAATTCATGTTAAGACGCACTTGACAATTTCTCATTTTTGTGGTACAATCCTTTCGCTGGTTTAATGGTTTTGCAATTATATTATACCACAAAAAGAAGAGCTTGGCACTACCTTTCAGGTCTGTGCCAGGCTCTTTTTCTTTGTTGGGGCTGCAACAGCCCCTACGCTTTAAACACATATCCTACTATTTCCATCTGTATAATATTCGGCTATTTCTGTATCTCAATCACAAATTTCCCCTCAACGATTTTCAGTTTCAAGGTCTTGACATACCGATTGCAGAAATTCTCCATTTCCTTCATGGTAGCGGTCACTCTTGTGGCTTCGTATATCTTGTGGGTAAGGTCCAGCGGGTTCTCACCGACAAGCAAGGGCAAATGCTTTTCAAGCTCCGCAAAAAGGACAGCTCGCTTCATGTCCTCCGTTCCTGCGGTGCAGAAATCATCTATCGCACAGTAATAGATGCCGTGCTGTGCGAGGGCGTTCTTGATCGCCGTTCCGCACTTCTCGTATTCGTACATAACAAGAAGCTTCGCTTTCGGCAGGCTCTCGATGAGTCCCCAAAAGTCGGAATCACTCGACACAATGATAAATGATGTGATGCCGTCACGATAGAAGTCCGTGACTACGCTTGCGGTCATTCTAACGTTTACAAGGGACTTCCTGTCCGTCACTCGGTTGATTTCAATATAATTTTCTGAAGTCTGCTCTCACCGATGCCCTTGATACAAGCTAAATCGGCTTTGAGGTTATCATAGTCAATGCTCTGAGCCTGTGCATCATTATATCCCTGCTGATACACGTTTTTTACGAAGTTGTCCATAGTGGCTCTGTCCATTGACTTGATCTTGTATAATGCTCGGTCAATAGTTGGTTGGTTTTCCATTGCACTCACCTACAATCTGCTCTATAAGTCAATTATAGCACGAACGGCGGTATATAGCAATGAAGGATACTTTGAATAAGGTTTACTAATTGACTTTTTCGGGGCGGTTTGGTATAATAAGTAATAGCTTTATCAATTCACATTTATCTTTGTAGAGGTGATATTATGAAAAAATATGGAACAATCGCTAAATTAGGAAATACAGACATAAATATATACTCTGATGGCAATGGAGATCTTACGATCATATTCATGGCAGGTTCTGGAGTTGGATGTCCAGGATTGGAGTATAAGCCTATATATAGGAGAATGTCTGACAAGTATCGTATAGCAGTTATTGAAAAAGCAGGCTATGGTTTAAGCAGTAAAGCTGTAACTGAAAGAACAGTCGAAAATCTTGTTGAGGAAAGCAGGGCTGCATTAAAGGCTTTGCATATTGAACCGCCATATATTCTCGCTCCGCATTCATATTCAGGATTTGAAGCAATATGGTGGGCGAATACATATCCTGATGAAGTTAAAGCTGTTCTTAGTATTGATATGGGATTCCCAAATATGATGAAAGCAATGTCAGAGAAAATCCCTCTTGAAAAGAAAAAAGCGATGGTCGCAAAGACGAGAAAACTTATGCAGAAGATCGCAAAGCGAGGCTTTCTTGATAGAATTCTTAGGAATCGTACTGTAAATGCCTCCGGACTTCTGACTGGAAATGAACTTTCGGACGAAGAGAAAAAGACCTATGAGGAAGTATATTATAAGAACATAGCAAGTGAAGCAGTATTTGAGGAATCCATACTTGCTGAAAAAAACGCAAAAAAAGCTGAAAGTACCGGATATTTGAAATGTCCGTCTTGTTTCATTGTCAGCAATATGAAGTCGGTTGTGAAAACTCTTTCATGGCAGCAAGCAGCTAAAGATTATGCAGAACACTGCAATGCAGAGATTCACATCATAGATGAAGATCATATGATGTATACCAAGATCCCTGATAAAATGGTTAGTATCTTCAAATCTTTTTTAGAAAAGAACAATCTATACCCCAAAAAACACGGATAACCGTCCTCATCAGACGGCTATCCGTTTCTTATTCCGCATACCCACAATCCGTAACTGTCAGCTCGGTATGTTCGCTGTCCTGCGGATCGTAAATATCATATATCACTGAACTGCACCCCATTGACTTGCAAAACTCTGTTGCCTTGCTCAGAAAATCAGACGGTATCTCGGTTTGAGTGCCGTCATTTTTTATAAGCATAACTTCGCTTTTCCGCAAGTCCTCTATAAAATCTTCACTCGTCATCATCATTCACCTCAACACGTTCCTCGCCCTCGCTGGTTTCAAGGGTTACTGAGTGGGTATAGAT
>NZ_ADKM02000020.1 GCF_000178155.2 Hominimerdicola alba 8 | reverse complement strand
GAACTCGGGACACGCGGTTTTGGAGACCGCTGCTCTACCAGCTGAGCTATACCCCTAGATAAGGAAAAAAGGAAGTGGACCATCAGGGACTCGAACCCCGGACCCACCGGTTATGAGCCGGTTGCTCTGACCAACTGAGCTAATGGTCCATATACAAAAATGACGCAAACTGAAAATATATCAGCTTGCGGTCGGGATTTTATGACCCGTGGGAGAATCGAACTCCCGTCGCCGGCGTGAGAGGCCGGAGTCTTAACCGCTTGACCAACGGGCCTTAACACTGGATTTCAGCGTATCTAGTGCACCATCGGGGACTCGAACCCAGGACCCACTGATTAAGAGTCAGTTGCTCTACCATCTGAGCTAATGGTGCATAATGTCAAGGCAAAGCCTTGACATCTTTTTTTGTGTCGGCGACAACTTATTTTCCCGGGCGGTCGCCCGCCGAGTATTTTCAGCGAAGATGAGCTTAACTTCTGTGTTCGGCATGGGAACAGGTGTGACCTCATCTCAATGATCACCGACTAAATTGAAGAGA
>NZ_ADKM02000021.1 GCF_000178155.2 Hominimerdicola alba 8 | reverse complement strand
ATAATAATTATTCATTGTATTTTCTGAGATCAAGCAGCGGACCTGCTTTTGTACTTACAAGAAAATCAATTATTCTGTCAAATTCAGAGGTGATGTCTTTTCTTGTAGTTGTTTTTTGCATGATAAAAATGTATTCAGGTTCAGATGCTGAACCTCTGTTCATTACAGCTTTGACGCTGTAATGACTTTTGTAGTCTTCATCGCCCCCATGCTGATAATGATCATATATGGCGAGTTCAGCAATACAGTCCGTGTTGATCGCTATTCCGTTCGTTGTAATAATTATCTTTTTCATTTTTAGTCCTCCTTATTGAGTTCGAGTTTTACAGGCTGAATGATGTATTTATCTTTATCGATCGTTTTTACGAAAGATTCACTGACAGTACCGACAAATTTCCCTGATTTATCGGTAACAACAAAAGTATCTTCCTGAGGATAAAGACTTGTGTAAACGCTTTCTCCGCCAATGAATGTGCAGCGGCAGAGTTCGGAGACCAATCCCGATTCGAAACACAAATAGCCCTTACAAAAAGGTGCTATCTTGCTCAAAAAATCATTTACTTCGTCATAGAGATAAACTTCTTCATCTTCAAATTTGATCTCGATATATCCCGAGTCCGAAACGATCGCATCCGAAAGATCAAAAACGATACATTCTTTGAGTGCTTCTCTTGCATCATTCCAGCTTGTGAATGGTTCAGGTTTAACTTTTTTCGCATCGAAACATCCGGATTCTTTCATCGCTTCATAAAGTCTTCCGTCTGTAATAGCCGATTCTTCCATTTTCCAGTCATACTCAAAAATATATGATGCGTCCATTTTACACCTCCATTATTTTCCACACGAAAACATCTGCTCCCTTGTTATAGAGAACTGCATCTCTTCCAAGAAGGTATGACGTTTTGTCAAACTCGTCATGAGGAGTGTTTTCGTTCATTTCTTCATACTTCTTTTTCATCTGAATTTCAGCTTCATTTACGCTATTGAATTCTTCAGTTGAAATAGAATATCCGTCGGTAAAAATAAGTATTGTTTTAGACATTATTTTCCTCCTAACTTTTTACTTGATCCGATCTCCAATTATCGATCAAATCTGTATTATAATTATAGAGGAAAATTATATATAATAAAAATGCCCTTATAAACAGAAAACGCCTTGCTTGTAAGCAAGACGTAATCAGAACCTCTGTCCACTCGTGGTGGGTGAGCTATCGTGAAACTTTTTCACGACCCTGCACAGCAGGTAGAGAAGTTTTCTTCTCATGTTTATATTATACATTATTTTAGTGTAGAAATCAATATATCATTACAGATTGAAAAGATAGCTTTACAGAATGAAAAATGTTTTAGAAACAGCGAAAAAAGAAGGGAGATAAAGCGTTTTGTGTATTGACGTATTTACTATAATGTGGTATAATTATGCACATAAAATTGTCCGATTGGAAAGGAATAAGATAGATGAACAATTCTGAAGAAAAGATCAAACGGATCGAAGACAAATATTCAAAAGTTTTTACCAAGCTTCTTATTGGTGCCGCAATATCAGGAATTATATTTTTAGTTTTTTTAATTCAATTTATAACTAATTTGAATAATCATATTCATTCCAATTTTCCGTTTTTCGGTATGGCGGTATTTGGTATTTTGGCAAGATTTTTACTCAAAGCGGCTTATTATGTAGCAGGATGTTCCGAGAGAAAAATCAATGCTATGCATCATGAAGAACAGATCGCTGATCAGCGATTCATGCAGCAGAATAAGATACATGCTCAATTTGTACAACAAGAACAGCAGAGACAGTTTCAAGAGCAGCAAAGGCAGTTCAATGATTGGTCAACACAGGAAAGCCTTAAATCTGTCACTCCTTTTGAAATGGGTGGCTATGATATGAATCAAGGAAATTCATTCAATAATAATAACTTCAATAATTTTTAGCTATATAAAAGGTCCTGACGTAAATCGTAACGACAGGACCTTTTTCTTATCTGATTCTTTTATTTATTCTTCTTTCTTACTAAAATACTCCTCAAGAAGTTTTTTAGTAAGTTCATCAAGTTCATTCTCCGTCATATTTATTGCATATTTTTCGGATACAGAACAGTAAACTTTATTTTTGTAAGCCATTTTAGGTTTCGGCTTGTCCGGAGCATTCAGTATCTCTGTTATTTCTTCGGAAGTTATTTCGTCCTGAAGTTCATTTATATACGATTTTAGTTTTACAGCTGCTACTCTCGACAGTGAGAGCTTGTTATCGGTCAGAGCCTTATACAGTTCGTTCTGAGTTTCTTCTGAGAATCCCTTGATGTATTCAACTGCTCCGATCTTTATGATCTCATCATCTACAAGAGACTGCAGCTTTTCATTCAGCTTGCCGACATCAAGATACCTGTATATAGTTTTCCTTGATACGCCGAACTTTTTAGCTATCTCTTCTCCGGTTGACTTATCATCATTTCTTATCTCAAAATATTTTGAGAAGATCTTTGCATATTCACTGGGGTATGTTTTATCACGCTGAATATTACTCTCCGAAAGGGCTTTATAGATCGTATCGTCAGTATAATTCTTAACGATGCAGGGAACTTTGAGCTGACCGATAAGTTTAGCTGCGGCAAGTCTGTGATGTCCGGATATTATTTCATACAGATCACCCTTACGAATGACTGCAAGAGGAGTAACTATTCCGATGTCCTTAGCACTTTCTGCTATCTGTTCAACTCTTTTTTCATTTATCTTAAAAGGCTGGACCTTTCCGGTCTCATCGGAATAAGGTACCAGTCTGGTAACTTCGACCCAGATGACAGTTTCCTTATTTGTACCCCATACATCAGTATAACTCTTTTCAAGTTCTTCTGGGATATTATCCTCGACCTTATCTTCTATTGCTTTCTGAGCGTTCTTGATCGCTGTGAAATCTATCTTAGCCATTATATATTCTCCCTTCCGAATCACTTAGTCTTATCAATGATTTCCTTTGTAAGCTCAAGGAAAGTCTTTCCGAGAGTAGACTTTTCGTCAAAAACATTGGCTGTCTTAGTCAGAACAGCATGTTCTGTCTGAGCAGGGCAATAAGGTATCTGAGTTTTAAAAGTCATACTTTCGTACTCTTCACGGATGGACTGTGCAAGCGAAGTGCTGACAGTAGTTCGCTGCATCTTATTGAGGAGTATGCCCAGAACTTTCAGGCGCTTGTTTGTACTGTTATTGATCGAAGATACCTTATCGAGCATCTTATCCAGACCGTTGTAAGCGTATATCCCGCTTTCCACAGGAATTATAATGTAATCACTGGCATTCATTGCATTAGATACAAGAAGATCCAGAAGTGTACGGCAGTCAATAAGTATATAGTCGTATTTTTCAAATACTTCATTTGAAAGCAGCCTCTTGATGACGTAGTTGCTGTCGTTGTCCGTGTCATTTGCGATAGTAGAGGTTATATTAGTCAGCATCGGAGATGCGGGAATGTAGTCTATGCCATTTTCATTGTGCCTGATAGCAGAAGAATGAACGGTTTCAATGCCTGCTACGGTATTATATATAAGTTCCGCTGCTGTCAGTTTTCCGTCCTTGATATAGCCGAGTGCATAGCTTGCATTCTTCTGCTGGTCAAGATCAAGTACAAGAACGCTCTTGCCTGAACGGGCAAGTCCTCCTGCAAGATTTACTGTTGTCGTAGTCTTTCCGACGCCGCCTTTTTCCGAACAGATAGAAATAATGATAGCCATAATTATTTTCCTTTCTGTGTCACGTGTGACACACATGTTTTTTTACTTGTTTTGGGTTTTAAAAATTACTCTGATATTATTATAGCAGATTTCAAAGACAAGTAAAAATTATATATGGTTGATTTGTGTCACGTGTGACACAAATCCTTTTATTATAGTTTATTAACTTACGGTATTTCAGATGAATTTGAACGTATTTTTTGCTAAACATTATTCTTCTGTGTTATGTGTGACATTAAGTCGAAAATATATAGAATTTACGTATAATTTGATTTTGTCTTTATATCTTCAAGCATAGCTTCTATTTTTCCATTCTTGCCGTCTTTGCTCATGTTCTTCAGCTTAAATCCTTTTCTTTCATAGAAACCATTCCTGATTTCAATATCCTTTTCTTTATCTATATCTACGTAGGAAAGCATACCGATGAACCTGATAGGCATAGACGGATTTTTTTTCTTTTCTTCATCTTTAAGAAAAGAAACCATACTATCTAATAAGAGGGAACCGTATCCTTTCCCTCTATAATCATAAAAAGAAACTCTGCTATGAAACTCGTCGATTCTAACTGTTGTTTCTTCGACAGAATAATCAAACGAAGCTTCTATGTAAGGAACATGGCTTTTAATTCGAAGTTCAGTTTCATGCATGATACTATAATACATCTCAGAATTGATGGCATATAATTCGATTTCACCACCATTGTTTACCGGTGCGTTCAAATTTATGGGATAATTCCGCAAAGAATCATTTGAAACTTCTTTTCGTCTGTCCACCAATATTACCATTGTATCACGACCAATTTCCGAAGCTTCACTGTTTTTGTCCTTGATATTCGTAATAGTATAGAGTCTGTAGTTTTTATGCGCCGCTAATAACTCACATACCTTTTTATATGTCTGAATCGTTTCAAGGTGTTCTTTCTTCTCTTTTACAAGATTATCTACTATTTTACCATACGAACTCAACATTTCGCACTGTACAGACCATTCTGCTTTTGATAATATTTTCACGTTTTTCCTTTCTCATCCGTAATTATACATTTCTACGTTTCCGTTAAGATAATCATCAAAACTTATCTGCATCTCATCTATTGAGTATTTTTTAGCCGAAGGTATATTCGTTATACCATTATAATTTAAAGTGTTAGAGATTTTTGGCTTCATTTTAATTTTATCTGCAAAATTTTCCATAATGATCTCTTCGAGTATTTCCTCAGGCTTTAATACAGGGACTCTGCTATCTCTGAAGTAAACAGGCTTTTTGGAAATTATATGATCCAGTTTCATTCTTTTAGCCTGACACATGCTTACTGCATTTTCAAGATCGGAGTAATACATTTCGGATGCTTCTCTTAAATCGGAAGGTTTTAATTCTATGACTTTAAAAATGAAAGTGATCTGTCTTATTATCTGAGCGGCTTTCTTGTTATTGAATTCATTACGGAGAATATATTCTATACCCGGAATGGATAATGCAGAGATGTATCCTTCTATCAAGCCTAACTCACAGCATTTCCAGATCTTTGATGAAATCTCGTAATGTTCGGGACGTTTACAGAGAACATCGAGTATCGTTCCCGTATCAACTAAGATCTTCATGATCTGTCCTTTCCGCACGTATGGCTTTATCCTCATAATCATTCTGCAAGATACCTGTGAGAGAATCGGTCAGAAAAGAAACACTTGCATCATAGGAGATAAGTCTTGCAACTTCTTTACCGTTTTTCAGGATCACAACTTCATCACCTTGCTGAACAGCCTGAAGATACTTACTGAAATTGAGCTGCATATCAGTGGCGGTCGCTATCATCATAAATTATTTCCTCCATTTCTTCATAAATGATTATATCACTTTATAAGATAAATGTCAATGTAAGGAAACTGTGTCACACGTGACACAAATGTTTACTTTGTGGATAACACAGAAAGAACAGTTTGCGCACATATGTTTTTAAGTATATTTTTCCAATTCAAAATTTGAATTATTGACAATGTATATTTAGATATGATATAATCACAAAGTAAATTATACACGGTGTTTAATTTACTGTTTTATTTCCCGGGATCTTTAAAACTAAAAAAATACTGAACAAAAACGAATCTGTTTTGTTATGGATGAGCGGCATTCATATCTGTCTGTAACTTAACAAATATCAAATGAAGCATTTTTTACTTTTTTTTACGGAATTGATTTCAGATCATTTATGATTTGAAAAACGAAGAAATGAAGGAGCCTTTTAATGAAGCAAAAACGAACACAAAGACTGAAACGTGTCGTTTCAGGGCTGTTATCATTGTCAATGATAACAAGTATGTCAGCGGTCATACCTGCGAACGCTGAGGGAGAAGGTAAGCAGGCTGCGTATCCGTATACTGTGTTTGCAGCCGATGAAAATGGCGGTATCACACTGAAACTGGACTATCTGACAGTAAACGGCAACGGTGTCACAAACGGTGTGTACTCAACAACTGCGATGTACCCTAATATAAATGGTACTATTTTTGAAAATGAGTTTGTTGTTGATGAGATCGTCAGCGATGACGAAAATACCACCGATTCCCAGGACGCTGACAAGCCTTTCGATGTCAGCAGGGATATGATCTATATTCACAACAAGCTGATGGATAGCTGGTTCAACAATGCTCAGAACTATGCCGAAGATTATACGCTGTCTGAGATGAATATTAACCTCAATTCACCCGTATATGTTACGGGAAGGCTGAACTATGATGGTAACGTCAGCTTGAATTCTGCAATCGGTGCGGTTTCTGATGTAAACCTCAGCGGCGGAAATCTCAACGGAAACAATGCCGTTATCTATTCAAAGTTCGGTGATATTAAGATAAGCGATAGTCAGGCTTCAATGAACGGTCTGATATATGCGCCGTTCGGCACTGTAACCATCGACTGCGAAAACTTCAACCTGAACGGCTTGATAATCGCACAGAATGTTGTTGTGAACAGTACAGGCGCTAACATCAATTACAACAACTCTTGGGCTGAATTCGTTGGTACAGAAACCGAAGAACTGAGCTGGACATTTGCTGACTGGAAGTACCTTGCTGATACAGATGAGGACGGTCTGCCTAACCTTGTCGAAAAAGAATTAGGCACAAAGCCTTATGAAGCAGATACTGACGGTGATCTTCTGCCTGATGGTTATGAAGTTCTTTCGCTAGGTACTGACCCCTTGAAGGTCGATACTGATGATAATGATATATCTGACTATGATGAAGATTTCGACACAGACGGTCTCTCAAACGGTCAGGAATATGAAATCGGAACAAGACCGTATAATGATGATTCCGACGAAGATAACCTCAAAGACGGTGATGAGGTAAATACATATTTTACTGATCCTCTGGATGTTGATACAGATGATGATAATCTTAATGACGATGACGAGATCTATTTCGGAACAGACCCCAATGATCCCGATTCTGATGATAACAACGTGCTTGACGGTGATGAAAGGCGTTCTCAGAAATTCATACATAAAGTCGAAAACGAAGATTGTGCTGTGACGGAAGTTATCGTTTCTATGGAAGCAACAGGAAATCTTCAGAAAACCACTACCGTTGAGAGCATAATGAACAAGGATATGCTTTGTACAGGTGTTGTAGGTCTTGTGGGTGAGCCGTTCTCGATAGAAACTACATCTGATTACGAAAAAGCTACACTGACTTATGTTATTGATAAGAACAAGCTGGGCGATACAGAGTTTGACAACCTCATGTTTTTGTGGTATGATGAGAAAAAGGACGAATTTGTAGAGCTTGACACCATACTTGATGAAGAAAATTCCACTGTCAGCATCAATACTCCTCATTTCAGCAAGTATATGCTTGTTGATAAGAAGGAATGGTTTGACGCTTGGAAAAGAGCTTCACTGTATTTTCAAGATGAATACGAACCGCTTGCAGCAGCGATATGCTATGATTGTTCTGGAAGTATGAGTGGCAATGACCCGAAAGGTTACAGAAAACTTGCAATCGATAATTTCATTGATTCAATGACATTGACCGACAAAACTGCACTTATCAGCTTTGAAGATGAAGCAAAACTTGTCAGCGAATTTTCAGATAACAAGGAAGAATTAAAAGGTCTTGTTAACCCATATTTTGGCGGCGGTACAAATGTACGCGCATCAGTTGAAATGGCAATTGAACAGCTTAACACCGTTCAGCACTGGTATACCAGACATATAATTTTATTATCTGATGGTGATGTAAATATAAATATCAATCTTGCCAATAACACTGTTGATGACCTGATAAAAAAGGCAGTTGACAATAACATCAAGATCCATACTATAGGTCTGGGTTCAGGAGCTGATAATCAGAAGCTGAAAGATTGTGCAGAGTACACAGGAGGTCAGTATTTTACAGCTGAAACAGCAGAAAAACTGGATGCGATTTATAAGGATCTTTCAAAGAATAATCATTTTGATCTGAAAACGCTTCCGGATAATGATGAAGATGGATTGCCTGATGAATTTGAGGTTTCGGGACTTGTTATTTCTAACGCACAGATCTTCTATACTGATCCTGAAGTTCAGGATTGTGATGGTGATGGGCTTATTGATGGGAAGGAAATCTCTATTGATGATGCAAAATCAAAGACTGTGACAGTACATGGTGCAGATGGCGGCTATACTACTTATTCTACTGTTGTATTCAAATATATATCTAATCCAAATGAAAAGTATTGTAGTGGAAATGAATTTGATGCCACTAAGCATACGTTAGAATATGATGGAGAAACCTATAAATGTACAAAATGTGCTTTCTCAGCACATGAACCAGCTTTTGAAGATTCACAAATACTCAATAAAGATGACTATAATTTAATGATAGCACTTAATTATATGCTTTATAAAATATCTTCTGAAGAAGTAACATATTATAAAGATACTCATGATATGTATATTTTACAGCTGATAGGAGAAATAGATAAAATAAGACAAAAAGAAGAATATAATAACAAGTATTCTTTTTCTGATTCAGATGGAAGATGCATTCCTTCGATATTAGAAAGTGACGAGTATAAATCCATATATGCTGGTAGCAAATGTGATATCATCCAAGAAACAATAAATGAATCAAATTATCGAAGCTATAATTATTGGTACGGTAATGGGCAAACATATATTGTATATGGTATCGGTTTTATTGATCCTTACTTAGGAGCTTCTCTTTTTTGGCTTAACGATATAACTGCTCCAGAAACCATTGATAAAGATAATGGTCAAATGCTTATAATTTGTATGTCATCTTTTATAAAGAACTTTGCTTATATTATTGGCTCTGATTATGATTTTGAAATAAACAAGTCAAAAATTTCTGGTGATAAAAAATGGGAAAGAGACTTTATGTACACAATGGCTTCGTTATGCAATGATACACTAGCTAATGCATCAGAAAAAGACGAATATGATTTACAACTTGGTGACACTTTTGTATATGCAAACTATGGTTCGTATTGTGTTAAATGCTTGGAGGATCCTAACCATGAAGATTCTCTGTCATATGGAGAAAAGAGGGAACACTTTAAGTACACTAGATATCGTAGAGATACTGTGTGGATGAGAGACGGTAAAATCCTATTTTATCACAGAGTAGACGGATAAGCGAGGTGTGAAATGATAAAGAAAAGGTGTCCGTGGTGTGGTGAGATCATATCTAAAAAAATCCCTTTAGGAAGATATTATTGTCCTTCATGTAAAAATTATAGCAAAGTATATAGGTTTGGCGGGATACATATAATCATATATGCTTTCGGTATACTGGCTTTAATTGCTATTGATTATTTTTGGTCATTTCATAGTGGATGGTTGCTTTTGCTTTTATATTTTGGTGTTTGTTTTATACTTCCGCTTGAAATGGATACGCCCCATTTTGTTCCACGCAAAAGCGCCCAGGCATCCGTTAAGCTGTTATGTAAATATAATTTTCTTCAAAAAAGAATTATTTTCTCTGAAAAAAATTTATTTGTGATTTGTTTCGTAGATGATAATACTGTACCTGTTTCGCATATGCTGTGCATTTCTACGGAAGATGTAAAGTTTACTTCTTCAAATACATTTGAAAGCAATATAAAATTTATTCCGTTGTCAGCCAATAATACTGACTTTTCAAAGGGAACAAAATTCTATATTTTTGAAGGAAAAGAAAAAATTGCACATGGAATATTGAAATCTGATGTAGAATAATTTTAAATCCCTACTTGCACAGTGTTGCTAAAAGCGGTATAATAACTTGTAAGTAAAACTTGCAAGGAGTGAAAAAATATGAAGAAAAATTGGAACTTGATAAAGATATTCAAAACTGTTTTTCTTTTTTAGGTGATGAGGTATTATCGTATGGAAACGTCGAAACACATACATTAGGTTCAACATCCGGCATTGGTCATATAAGTCGTTTGACCGGAGAAGCTACCGTTTACGAAGTGAAAACGAAAAATGATGTTTATAAAATTTATTTCGGTATTGTATTGATCTGCGATGATGATCCATCTGAAGTAGGCATTCAAAAAATCAAAGTATATAATTCTAAATATGATTTTGATGACCCCAATAAAGAAGAAAATATGGTATCTATCGGTGAATTGTTAGGTAGCTGGTACAGCTAACAATAACCGTAAGCGCCCCCTCTGATTTATTTCAGAAGGGGTGCTTTTTTTACCATACGATAAAAATACGATCCAAAATCTGTGTCACACGTGACACAACACAACCTCTATAACTATCATATCCCCGCAGCCGCTTTAGCAAGTCTGTCAGCCATTTCGTTATATTTATCTCCGGAATGACCTTTGACATGAATGAATTTGATCTTGACTTTATCTTTTATCGAATCATAAAAGTCAACATAATTTTTTGTACCGATTCTGTTTGCTTTCCATTCTCGAAGAGGCCATTTTTCAATGCCTTCGTAATCGTAGAAAAGGAAACATTCAGAAATATTATTTTCAAGGCAGTATTCCATAGCAGCCGTTGCACCCATTATTTCTCCTGCAACATTTCTCATTTGAGCCATTTCAGGTTCAAAGAATGATCTATTCGATGTTATTTCTTGTCCGTTCCTTATAATAACCATACCATAAGAGAAAATGTTAGTTTTAGAATTATAACTTCCGTCAACGTAGATCTTGCATTCAACACTTATAGATCTGTCGAAAATAATATTTTGTGCCATGTTCGATTTTGGTTTATCGGAAGTTCTGGGGAGGGAGCCGATAAAAAGCTCCGCTTCTTCTATGGAAGAAAAACTCTTATAGATCGCTCCGCTGTAACCATTGACCTGAGCAGAGCATTCATCCCAGGAGTTTATATATGCCGGGTACCCGTCCTTCTTTTACCGCATAATATTTTTTCTTTGCCATAATTTCATTTCCTTTCAAATATATCAGCATCGATTTCTCAAAAGACAGAACATGAGTTCAAGCATAGGTTTCTTTCTGCATGTCTGCATAGCAGCCTTAACGGAAACCAGATGCCAGTTATCTATATTGTAATCTTCCGGAAGAGGAGTGGGATCGTCAAATTCATCGAGCATCGCTTCTTTATTAGTTTTGGCAGCGTTTTTCGGGATAGAAACCAATACTCCGACATAGTGAGGAATTTCTTTCAGTTCGGTATGCAAAAGTTCTTTATAAGTCTGCATGGTCATTACGAGATAATTATATTCACAGAAATAATTCTGCCCAAACCCGGACTTGAAATCAGCCTTACAGGATTTTACCTCATATCCCTTGAAAATCCCTTTTTCAATTCCGTCAATGCTTATCTGGTTCACCGGTTCAAACTGCATATAATCTATCCTGCGAACATCTTTTGTCATGTAGTCCACAACGACCTCTTTTCCCCAGTATTTCCCCATACCTCTAAATTTTTCTGCTTCAAGCAGGCGGCTAAGAAAATCGGTTATTTTCTTTCTGTTACTCATTATTTTACCATCCCTTTTCTTTGGATTTTCATTTTATATTATAATTATAGCAGAATGAGGCGTTCTATAAAAATTATATATAAAAAACTCTGAGATACAAAATGTACCTCAGAGTAAAAGTATTATAAATTATGCAAAAAATTCGTTATAGCTTATACTCAAAGCATTATCTCTCTCAATTATCTTTGAATTCTTCGCTACGCCGCTGAGAGTGGCATCATTGTATGCAGGAAGAGTAGTTACCCCGTTTTCCGAATCAAAAACTTCTTCTACCCAGTCTGCAAATTTTTCTACATCTATACCGCTATTTATTCCCGCATTCAGATAGGGAACAAGTGATACCAAATGCGTCTCTTTATAGAATTTTTTTGCGACTTTTTTCAGCTTTCTTTCCAGCAGCTTTTCATGTACTTCGTGTGCATAATCCAGGACACGAACGATCTCGTTCTTTTCTTCTTCCGAGATCTCAGTATTTTCGACCAGAGGATTAAGTATCCTGCTTTCAAAAGATACCTCACTTATGTTTCTGTTGAGCATGCACCAGAATTTAACAACGATAGCCACCTGACTCTTGTTGCCCCTTGCTCTTTCAGTGAGCATTTCTTTGAAAAGTTCATGTTCTCCGACTTCAATAAGTCTGTAAATATCTTTGCAGCTCGCAATAGTCCTGTTTTTTGCGCTCAGAGGTTTGCCGGCATTCAGGCGCTTGAACAATTCTTTTTCTTCTTCATCGGTCAGATCATCGAAATACTCGACATTTATAGAAAAAGTATTGATTATATCCTTTAATGAATCGGGAAGTTCGGAAAACTTTTTCCCTGAAATATCGAATTCTTCTTCAGTATTCGTTTCAACGTTATGATAATGAACAGGGGGGAGGTCACTTAAAGTGAACTCATCCTCAAGATAGCTTGAAATAGTGGACAGTCTTTGTTTTCCGTCCATTATAAAATACACACTGGCATTTGATCCCGGATCATTTTCTTTCTGGCGTTTAGCAAATACAGCAGGAACAGGGTAGCCTATAATAATACTTTCGATCAGCGCAGATCTTCTTTTTTTCTCCCATACAAAAGATCTCTGAACAACAGCAGAAAAGTCAATAACTCCTGTACGGACCATATTGTATATCTGTCTTGAATTCCAGGTTATGGTTGATCTATTTAAACTCATAGCGATTCTCCTTATGATACAATAAAAAATTTGCAGTTATATTGTATCATAAAAAAATAAATTTGTCAATATTTTTTAAAAAGATAAATCATTCAGGAAATTTTCATTTTGTGCCATGTTGTGAAATATTTTGTGCCATGTTATATATTCTTTTAGAAGAGTACCTTTCCGTCAGGGAAGTGGTCAGTCTTTTTTCTTTAAAAGATCTTCCATAACATTCATAGTGTTTTTCATTTTATCCGATCCGAGATGTGTGTATATTTCTGTTGTTGAAGTGCTTTCGTGTCCCAGGATCTCTTTTACGGCCAGAATATCTCCGCCGTTATTATTATACATAAGGGTAGCAGCTGTATGTCTGAGTTTGTGAGTAGTTACACCTGTATTTTTCAGACCTGCTGCAAATATGCACTCTTCGATGATTTTTTGTACCCGTCGTCTTGAGATCCTGTTCTTTCTGGAAGATAAGAACAATGCTTTTTCATTTTGTGCCATCTCGTAATTTTTTCTGTATGGAAGATACTGTTCGATAGCCTTTATACAGTTATCATTCAGGTAGATGATCCTTTCTTTTCTGCCTTTACCGAGCAGTCTGAGGGTCTTGTTTTCAAAAGCTATATCATTTATATTTATCCCACATAATTCAGAGAGTCTCATTCCGCAATTCAGGAATAAAGTAATTATACAGTAATCTCTTTCGGTGTTTTTAGTACGGATAGAGGAAAGCAGTGTCTGAACTTCATCAAGTGTAAGGTATTTAGGCAAGGCTCTTTTTACGTTAGGAACTTCAAGTGAAGATATATTATCTTTAGAAATGAGGTGAGATTTATTAGCCAGGTATTCATAGAACTGTTTCAGCGAAGTTGTTTTTCTGGCTCTTGCAGCAACTCCGTTCTGTCTTTCATCTTTAAGCCAGACCATATACTGATAAGCATCTTTTTCAGTGAAGTTTTCCAAAAGTTCTATCGGAGTATCTTTGACCGTAATATTCTCAAACTTAGTTTCACTAGGTACGATCTTATTTTTTATCTTTATGTATCTCAAAAAAGTTCTTATGTCCAGATAGTATTCATCTGTAGTAAGATCACCTCTGTTTTTTATTATACTCAAATTTACAAGAAAATCTTCGAGATAATAGGGACAGTCTTCCTTGTAGCGCTCTTTCACGATAAGGTCACTCCTCTACATGGCACAAAAGTCTCATTTTGTGCCATTATTATTTTCACTCATTGTGGGGAAGTTTCGGCACTTCCCTGTTAATATTATAGATGATTTCTTTGAAAAAATAAAATACATTATGATACAAAATTTTATAAGAGTTCTTTTTTAGTCAAATAAAAAAGCCGAACTTAGTTAAACCAAGTCCGACTGAAAAGATCATCTTGCATAAACCCTTACAGAATTTTTGAGTTCGATAATATTTACTACTGTTGTTGCGCCTTTAAGTTCATTGTAATTATTCATTATGATTCCTCCGTTATGTATTTCAGAAAAGGTTTTGATGATCTCTGACCTCCGATCATCAATTACAATTACTATAAGTATTATGCAAGAATTTTTAACTCGATAAAAGCAAAACGGTCATCACTTCCCTTTTCTAATCTTATAAGTTAAGGTTTTTTCAAGACTCCAACCGTTTTTCAGTCTGGCTTCAGCTGTCTGTCGGCTCAAGCCATAATGAGAGTACATTTTACTCTTGCTTTCAAATTCATTGCCAAGATGGTCTTTTACTTTCTTTTTATACAACGCTTCTTTTACTGACATTCCTTTCTTTAACCTCGACAAGAACAATGATGTGCTTACATTGTGATATTCGCACATACTTTTAACGTTCTTAAAAATGTTTCCTTCATGATCTATATAGTGTTTTTGGTTGTGAATAATTATTTTATAACCATTCTGAAATTTTAGTTCACTTAGATCAACGTTCTCATTCATAGATAAGTTAGGTTCTAATAATTTTTTTCTCGAAGAAATAGTCAGTGTTTCTTCAAGACTCCAGCCGTTAGTTATCCTGTTAATGTATGTTTTGTAAGTAATATTGTAATGTTCGCACATTTCTTTTATGCTGTCATAGTGGTTGCCGAGATGATCTGAACATGGTGCGGTTTTTGTTTTTACAGGAGTAGTCAAAATCTTTTCTATATTCCATCCCTTATTTTTTCTCTGTTCATAACTCTGCCTCGGAATGCCATATTTTCTGCACATTTCACTAACAGAACGATATTCATTATTTAAATGATCGAAAACTGTTTTTTGTGACGGTTTTACCGGTAATGTAAGTGCGGCTTCTTTGTCCATTCCCATTGAGATCCTTCGGATGTATGTGTTTTTGTTGATATTGTATTTCTGACACATTTCGTTTACACTGTTATATTCATTTCCAAGATGATCTGTCGTTTTCATATTTATATCCCCTATTCATGTTATGGTGTGTTTAATGATACTTTTTTACAGAAAAATAATATTTACTATAATTATATGGGAAAACGATAGAAAAATAAAAGAGGCTGTTGCAACCGCAGCACCCTCTAACCATATCCGAACATCAGAGTAAAAAAACATATTAACTGGTGAAATAAGCTGTTTCAAAGCGCACACCCCCAAGCCCTCTTCAAAAAAAGAGGACTCGGGGGTGTTATGTTCTGTTTATTTTTATGCCATTTTCAGTTCAAAAAGAGAAATTCCAAGTCGGTTTCCGGAAACCTTAGCAAAAAAGCTTCTTTATGTTGTATGCAAGTCCCAGCAAAAGGAACTCAGTTATCTTCCATGTTCCTAGAAAAGTCAAAGCCATTATAAGTTTGAGATCCCCCAAACCTATCCAACCAGTCATACCGTAGAAGAAAAGCAGCACAACTACTAATCCTGAGAATATTGTTGTATTCAGCGGATAGAATATAATCGAGTAGATAAAACTCAGTATAATTATTGGAAAAGTGAATTTATTCGGTATTTTTGAATTCTTGTAATCGAATATAGCCGCCGCCAAACAAATGACAGCGGCTATTACAGTTCTCACGATAAACATAGCATCAATCTATATTATTTATAGCTTCGTTAACTTCTTTATCCTTATCTTGAAGAACAGCATCCCAATCAACTGACGTAGAATCATTACCTGCTTCATCGATCTCTTTTGCGGAATGCAGTACCTTATTTCTTACGATCATAAATACCGCAATTATTACGGCAATCAGAATTGCCGACAAACCTACTATGACGGCATACTCCAGGAAATCAGCACCTTCTTCGCCTTCATCTTCAATAAAGAATTTTCTTGTATAATCTTTCATTATTTTCGCTCCTTTTTTTAGTTTTCATTTGAGTGTTTCCCTATTTTTAATTATAGCAGAAAATTATCAAGAACAGAAATTACATGCCATTAAGTATCTGCAGAACGACCGGTAAAAACAAAATAACCATTAACAGGCCTTTCTCCTGCCATCTCGGACCCCATACCGTTTCCGAGGTCAGCATAATACACCTGACCTCTTCTAATTCGTCTAGTACTATTTATGTTCATCATCATTACCTTTCTTTAAATTATTTCGGATATGAAAAGCTCCCGTTATCAGTTCATACCACTAATAAGATTATAACTGAAAATTTAGGCAAATAAAAACACCTCCCTGTATGTTCAGGAAGGCGTTTTTGTTGCTCATCTTCTGAAAAATTCATCGGTATTCCCTGATACCAAATTGAAAGAAGCGGTATGTTCATTCCCCTTTGGATCAGTGTAGGAAACGAATGCAGCACTTTCTTCGGACTTTGTGGCAGTTACATTTGCCTTCTTGTCAAGAAAACGTGAAACATGCCTCTTTAAAAGGTTCTTCATGGACTCGGCATCACTGCCGAGTTCCAGTATTGAGAATCGATCATCTATAGTTTTCGTAAGAAATATAACGTTCATATGTAAAATACTCCTTTCGGGAGTACACACACAACTGCGCCGTGTATGTACTCCGTAAATTTGAAAAATAAATATGATAAGTGATATATATTACACGATGACAATGAGGTAAATCATCGTGATTGAAAAGAATTGAAAAGAAAGAGGGAAATTTGAAATGAAAAATTTTATGTATACTTCCGAAAGCGGAAGAATTATAGAAGGTAAAATGTATTATAATGGTCAGAAGACCTTGTAACGGAAAGTTAGTATCGAAGAAGTTTAAAAATTACATCGATATAGAGCAACAATTAACAATCTCCAATTATCAATTATTATCTCTGAATCTATTGTATAAGAAAATTCAGTCAGATAAAAACAAAAAAAGTATATTTTTATTGATTTTTATTTTCTGGTATAATTTATTTGAAGATAAAATTGAAAACGGGAGTGAATGTTTGAAGAATTCACTTTCGGCAAAAGGAGTAATGAAAATGAAAAATAAGATACTGAAAATCATTTCAATAAAAACAAACTTAAAACAAGTCGGTGATAGATTATACCGAGGTAAATGCCCTTTTTGCGGAGCTGTTCAGTTCTACGTTTTTGAAGGTGAGAACTGTTTCCATTGTTTTAACTGCGGCAGTAACGGTGATCAGGCTGATTTTATGCACAAATATAACGTGCATTATAAAAATGCAGTCGGAGACAGAAACGTTGCCAAAAAGCCATACAATTTACAAAAAATTTACAAGATGAACTATGATGCGGCGAACTTCTTTTATAAAAATCTTTTTTCAAAAAAAGATACAGCATGTCTTGACTATCTGATCAATAAAAGAAAACTTACAGTAAAAACCATCTGTAACTTCAGAATGGGATACGCTGATAAAAATTATTTTTCATTGAAAGAATACATGCTTAAATTGGGGTACACTATCGAGGAGCTGCTTCAAGGCTCGTTGATAACCGTATCTAAAAATGACGAAATAATTGATTTTTTTAATAATCGAGCCGTTTTCCCTTTTATAGATCTAAACGGGAATATTATAGGATTTGGAGGCAGAAAACTGGATGGAGACAATAATTTTAAGTACTTAAACTCCAAAAACACCCCTTGTTACAGCAAAAACAATTACCTGTTTTCACTGAATTTTGCTATGAAGAAGATATGCTGCGGAGAAACGCCTATCCTTTGTGAAGGAAATCTTGACGTTATTTCTCTCCATCAAGCAGGCTTTAGGACTGCCATAGCAAGCTGTGGAACTTCTCTTACAGAGAATCAGGCAGCTTTGTTGAAGAAGTATTCGGATAAAGTCATCATATGTTATGATAACGACGAAGCAGGAAAAAACGCTGCGGATAAGGCCATAGACATACTTGAAAAAGCAGGACTTGAAACATATATTGTATTCATGTCTGAAGCGAAAGATCCTGACGAATATATAAAGGAATTCGGGTCACAAAAATTTTATGAGCTAATAAAAAACTCAACCAAAGATCCGATTTACTTTAGAATGAGTCGAATAGCCGATAAATATGATCTGACTGATTACGATGCACAAAGGTGCTTTTTAAAAGAAGTCACAGAATTATCGCTCAGAAAAAATTACGACCCTGAAAGGACGATTCGAGAAACATTTAACTTTATATGATTTTTCTAAACAAAAAAGGCTGTCAAAAGGCAGCCTTTTTTGTTATGCTATAGCAGGAGCAGAAATTATAGAGCAGTCAAAGAGTTCAAGTCTCTTTATTATCTTTGATATGAATTCTTTTGATTTTTCAATCAGCACACAGCCTCTTCTTTTCTTGATACACGCTTCCCCGACGACTCCTGAACCTGCGAACTGATCCAAAACCATTTCGCCTTCAAAAGTCAGATATTCCAGAAGTTGCTCAACAAGTCCAACTGGCTTTTCTGCCTGATGAAGTCTTGATTTTTTATCCGGCGGCTGTACATTGAAAGATGACCATATTATATTCTCGGATATAAGTTCTGTATTATTTATTTCCGCAGCTGAAACACCCGCAAGACCCGGTGCAGTTTTTGCTATTCTTATAGCCTCTTCTCGGGTATATACGTCTGTAATGATCTTGAATTTTTTGTCATCACATACGAAAATATGCGGATCTTTTCCTGCGGTATATTCTGCAAATTTTGAGTAGCCCGGTCCATCACGAAACCGAAATACTACAACTTCTGTCGTTTTGATAATTGCTTCATCTTTAATTTTCATCTTATAATTCTCCTATTCGTTTATAAAAATTTCCCATGATCTTCTCAGAGGTAAGTCCTTTTGAGGATTATAAAAAATTGAACGCTCGTATTTTTCAGTAAGTTCTTTTGCGAATAAGGCTGCGTTTTTGCGACTCCTGAATATATAACGTTTATCAAGGTCTGATAATTTCCAATCATAAATGTTATTCTTGATTGGAGCATCTATCTTAGCGATAAAATCTATATAGCTGCCTTTGCGAAAGCATTTTATCGTCGAACTATACACACAGTATTCCAGTTTCGGTCCTGCAATACCTCTTTCGTAATAAAAGTTCTCTTGAACAATGTAGACCGTATCGCCAACCTTTAAGCCTTTCGCTGAATCAACCGTTTTCATAAACAGCCTCAGCTCCGCATTTTCTGCAGGTCCAGATATTATCGGGTTCCGGATCGGCTGTCACTTCGAGACAATCATCGAAACAGCTTACAAAATTACCTTTTGGATCCACGACCCACTCCTGAGCCACATGAGCCGAAGTCAAAAATGTTGTATCTGCACCGCAATTCGGGCAAATCATCCTTCCTTTAATTAGTGCCATTTATAATTCCTCCTTAACTCCAGATAACTGCAATAGCTTTGTGTTTTTCAAAAATATCAAGTTTTTTAATAATGTCATTTTCTTTTTCTACTTCTTTCATCATTTCTTCATTTTTTCTGAAGATGAAATCCACTCCGAAATTACCAGTGTTTTCAGAAAGCTCGATGAACCCATTATACATCTTGTATCCCAGAGCATCCGGATATTTTTCTTTGAATACACTTATAAGTTCTCTGTTAGCTGAATTCAGCTCATCATCAGCTTCATGAGCACCGTTCAGAAGCCATCTAAGATAAATCTGATCGGCTTTCAATTTTATTTCTTCAAAAGTTCTCATTCATTTTTCTCCTAATAAAAATTCTTTGTCCATTGAATCCTCTGTCCAGAAGATTTTTGATTTCTTCATCTGTCAGAGAAAAAACAGGAATGTTCGATATTTTCATATCTTTAACAGAAATAAGAGACATCCACCAGTCGAGATATTCATCAATAGCATCTTCCAGAGTTTCCTTATCGCCTTCAGAATAGTTGCTGCACTCTCTTATCTCATCTACTGCTTCAGCATAAGTGTCAAAATGCTTAACAGGCAGCCGATGCTTGTAATATTCAGCACGATACTGACCTTCAACGAAGTTTATCTCCCCATAGCCATAATCTTTTCCTTCATCATTTTCAATGATGTCAAATTCATCATCAAAAACCGTTCCGGCAGGTATCTCAACGGAATTCTCATTAAGAGGTTTATCGCTGATCAACTCCCCTGTTCTGAACAGTTTGGAAACGTAGGGGGTCTCAACTATCTCGATTTTGTCTACTTCCAGACAAACACCAAGCCCGCTGCCGTTATCCCATCTGGTATGGATAGTACCTACATCATCTACATCGATTACAGTTCCGAGTGTTCCGGGCGGTACCGGATGATACTTATCTTCCATCTGAATCATTTTGATCCTTGTGCCGGAAATGTACTCTTCTTTGATTCTTTCGATTTCTTTTACGATAGTACTCATTTTTTATTCCTCCATAAAAAAATATTCAGTTTATAACTCCAACTATCAATAAGTATAAACCTAAAAAGATTATACAAGAAAATACAAACCAATAAAAAAACTCCTGATAGACAGGAGTTT
>NZ_ADKM02000022.1 GCF_000178155.2 Hominimerdicola alba 8 | reverse complement strand
CGGACAGCTGTTCAGAACAGCTGTCCGTTTTTTCGTTTATATCACACTTTTTCCGAAATATGCTGTAATTCAAGTGCCAAGGCAGCTATTTGCTGCTCTTTCTGAACTCAGACGGTGACATACCGACCTTATTCTTGAACTGACGCATAAAATGAGTGGCATTCTGATAGCCGCAGGATGACGCTACCTCGCTGATACGCAGATCTGTCGTCAGCAGGAGCTGCCTTGCCATTTCGATACGAGCTTCAATGAGATCGTCGATGAAGCTGATGCCGAAATGCTCCTTGTACAGCTTCTGGACATAGCTTTTACTGATATTCAGACGCTTGGAAAGTTCGGTGAGATTCCAGTTCAGCTCGGGAGCTTTGTGAAGCTCGCGCCTTAGCTTCTTCAGCTCGCCTATACCTGTAAAACCTTTGACTTTCGGTTTATGGGCGTTCAGAACGTCCCACAGCTCAGATACGCATTTTTCGGCAGGATAGGCTACTTCTCCGCAGACATAGTAAGGCTCGGGCAAAAAATCCGCTGACGTTCCTTCCTGCATTTTTCTTATAAGCAACTCGAGCTGTATCATCATTTCTTCTGCCATCGTTTCGGGAGTTCCATTGTCAGGCAGCGAAAAAACGATAGCAAATGTCATTTTATCAAGATGTGCTGCCGTTTTATTTCGTCCCGATACAAGTCGTATCGCGTTTGCAAGCAGAAGATCGGACTGCAGGTAGATATCTGACAGATCATTTTTTTTCTTTCTGTTCGGAGCAGCTGCTAACTGTGAGACAGTGACCAGCATGATACAGTTTCTGACATTTAACTCCTTCTGACTCTCAAGATAGAGGAGAAGTCCTTTTTTACTGAGCATATCAGTCATTTTGTCATAGTGGGAGGACTCTTCGATCTTTTGCAGATATTCGGCATAGAGCTTATGCCGCAGGATGCGCATACCGTTTGCCAGTGAGGTCATATAATTGAACAGCAATAATGAAACGGTAAAATCAAGCGCACTTTCATATGTAAATCCACAGTAGCCGAACACCTGTGACGAGGTATGAAGCGACAGTACAAAAACCAGCGTCGGCTCATGTTCACCCATGAGGGCAGGAACTATATGCTTTGTCGGGAACGGACCGCCTTTCACGCCTGCGGTCCATGCGTTTTTTGACAGCGCACAAAGCATTTGTTCGGGAAATGGCTGTGTCGGACAGGCATCGGGATGTTCGGGATCGCTGTCCCAATTGGGCAGGAGGCATATATGCAGGGATTTATAGCTTTTAATTATATGAGCTGTCTGGTCGACTATATCGGTCAGCTCATCAAGTGAATCTACACTTGATGTTCTTGTTATAACATTGGCATTTACGCGCATTTCAAGCATAGCGCCGATCTCGGCATCACGCTGTATCTGTTCACGCACTTTCAGGGCAGCAGTCTGATAATCTTTCATACGCTCTACACATCCGCAGCTTGCGCCGTAAATAATGTGCATATCAGACCTCTGTGCATCAGTGGCTATACCTAAAAGCTTGTTAACGCCTGTTTTGCCAAGCTCAAACATATTTCCGCTTACGGTAGTAATGGAAGGGAAGTTGGATATGGCAGATATATGCCCGTCATAGCCCGTAACTATCACGTCGTCGGGAACGGAGATCCCGCCGCTTTGCAGAGTGTCACAAAGGGCTACTGCCATAGTATCGCTGGCACACAGCACAGCATCGGGAAGCCTGCGCTTATGCTCTATGAATTCATTTCCGAGTTCGTTTGCGCGAAATTTCCAGAAGTCTCCGTAAATGATCTCATAGCTGCAATCGTGTACGTTGGCAGAACGCAGAAATCCCGAGATGCGCTGCTCGGAATCAGATATCCCTTCGGGGCCTGCAAGGAATATCAGGTCGCGGCAGCCGTGTTTTTCGATTATATGGTCTGTAAGCTCGCATACCGCCTCAGCCTGAGGTATAGATACCGTTTCAAAGCCGAGTTTTGTTCCTCCGAGATCTATACATGGAATGGCGGCTCTCCTGATCAGCTCGGAGAGAGTTTTACGGACGGTTGCCTTGTCAAAATACTGCGATACAAGCAGTATACCGTCAAGCTCGGCGCGTTCGAGAAGAAGATAGATACTTTCCTCACCGGTCATTATTTCGTTCTGGATATGGAATTCCATTCCGTTTGTAGCGGTCGTCAGGACTATGACATCGCAGTCTGCGGCGGAGGCAGTTTTGAAGATCCCGTCGAGGAGTTCGACTTGCAGACCATCTGTTATTGAAGGGATTATCACGCCTATCCTTTTCATCGTATCACCGTCCTTTACTGTATTATACACCAAAGCGTGATGCTGTGTCAATAATAATTGTG
>NZ_ADKM02000023.1 GCF_000178155.2 Hominimerdicola alba 8 | reverse complement strand
GATAATGGAGTTGAGCATATACTGCGACATTGAGCGCAGACCGCTTTCCTCCGTATACTGTTTCAGCTTGGCAAACTCCTTGTCGTTCAAGCGGACTTTCAGCACCTTTGACTTCCGTTCCTCGTCTGATTTTACATTCATAGACAAACCTCCAAAATCTTTGTATTCGCCCATTTTTATTATCTATTATATCACTTTTTCTTTCATTTTTCAAGCGGGGTCTTAGGGGTGCAAACCCTCTAACAAGCTCCTGTATTCAGGGTGGTCATTTTTCAAAATGTACCCCATGAATACCGTGCTTGCTGGTTTTGAAATCAATCTTTTATTTGATTTTCAAAGCCAGCGCATATTGTGAACTTGTGTACACAATATGCAGAGCTTGCTGGGTTTGATTTTGATAGTCTTCCGACCGCTTAGGTCGGATTGGTTTGTTTTCATCGCTTTCGTGAAAATATTTCTGAGCAATCTCTCATAGTCGCTCAGGCGCTCATCAGAGTGTTTGGAGCTATGCGACTTGTATTGAATAATCCTGTTTCCGATGCTTGAAAGCAGTATCATTGCGATGTGCTTTTGCTGTCAAAAATAAATTCTCCATAACAATTTGTCGAACGCAAAACTCATCTGACACACCAAAGTTCATGCGCACTGCCAATAGACAAAGTGAAGCGTTGCGCGCTATAATATTATCATCGGGTATCTTCCCGAAATCTGAAACGAACGGTGGTGATGATATGGCTGACATCGCAAAGAAGATCACGAAGCTCGATGAGAAGATCGGCAAGCTGAAAGAGCGTATAAAGTCCGACACGGCAGAATGCGAAAAGCTGAGCGAGCAGAAGGCTCTGCTGATCTATCAGTCGCTGTGCAGGCAGTATAGCTGTGAGGGACAGGCTCTTGCCGATATGATTGCAAGAGAACATGAGCAGGCGGCTACGTCTGTTGCTGATGATAAATCCGTGTCGGATAACAGCTATGCCGATGTTGCCGACGAAGAAGAAATGCTCGGACAGACTTCTTTCTTTGAGAAGAATGATCCTTACTCGGATTAATAATATATCCGACAACAAAACGATAGCTGTAAACGGGACGGCACTTGCCGTTCCGCACAGCTATAAACACACAAACCAAAAGAGGGGCAGATAGAGAAAGCGATCCCCTCGCTCTAAAAGCATAGAGATAGAGAAGCTAAAGGAGTAACAAGCTATGAAAAACAGAACAATGCAGGAAATGAACGAGCAGTACAAGGACTGTCCCGTTCAAATCAACGAGTATGAAGTGGACGGCAGACGTTATCGTGTGCATAGTCATTTCATCGGAGACAAAGACATCAATGACGTGATGTATCGGTATGCTGAGGATAGAGCGTTGAGTGAAATGCTCAGACTTGTTCCGTCGGTAAAATCGGCTTAAAATTTTTCCTCAAAAGGTATTGCCTTTACCTATATATTGCGCTATAATAGCTATATCGGTAAAGGTCGCTTTGGGGAGAAAGGAGTTTATGATGTTACCAAAGCAGACCAATTACAATGTGGGAATGTACCTTCGCTTATCAAAGGACGATGAGCGTTCGGGTGAATCCCTTTCGATAGAAAACCAGAGAAAAGTCCTGACCAATTATATCAATGAACAGGGCTGGACTCTTTACGACGAGTATGTTGACGACGGTTATTCGGGAACAAGTTTTGAACGCCCAGGTGTACAGCGTTTGCTCGAAGATGCCAAAAACGGAAAGATCAATCTTATCATCTGTAAGGACATGAGCCGTTTCGGAAGAAACTATATCGCTGTGGGTCAGTATGTAGATTATATCTTTCCGATGTACAACATCCGATTTATTGCACTGACCGATAATATAGATACGGCGAATAATAACAGTGCAAGTATGGAGATGCTTCCGATAGTAAATGTTTTTAATGAGTGGTACGCTGCCAACACGTCGAAAAAACTGCGTGCTGTCATAGAAACCAACGCTAAGGCAGGCAAGTACAAAACAACTTTCGCAGCATACGGATATGATAAGGGCGCTGATGAAAACAGAACACCTGTGATCGATCCTGAGACTGCTCCAATCGTCCGCCGTATTTTTGAGATGAGGGCTTCGGGGGCAAATCTCCGCAAGATCGCTATGGCTTTGAATGATGATGGTATTCTTTCACCTGCCGATTATCACTACACGAAAGCAGGAAAAGCAACTCCGTTGTATTCTCATCACCTCTGGAGTACGCAGGCGGTAAAACGTATCCTGCACAACCCGATCTATATCGGTACGCTCGCAAGAATGAAAATGACCACTGTCAGCTACAAGAACCATAAGGTCATTAAAAGAGATGAAAGCGACTGGATCGTTCATGAGAACAATCATGAAGCGATCATCTCTAAGGAGTTATGGGATAAGGTTCGTGAGCTGGAGGATTCCGTGAGTACAGGCAAGTCAACCAAAACAGGTGAAGTAAAGCCTCTGTCGGGTATGTGCTATTGCAGCACTTGCGGTACGAAGATGAAATTTACATCTTCCATGACAGGCAAGACACCTCAAAACTACACCTGCGGTCTGTACGCCAGATTTGGTAAGCAGTATTGCAACACACACTTCATAACTCTAAAAGCACTTGAAAGTGTTGTGCTTGCTGATATTCAGCGTCAGATCGACTTTGTGATGAATGATGATAAAGCAAGGGAAAAGTATCTTGCAAGAAAGCGTGGACTGAACAATTTACAAGAGAATGCTGACAGGAAACGCTTGCAGGATATAACAAAACGCTTAGGTGAGCTTGACAGGCTAATTGAAACAGCTTATGAGGACAGGGCGCTCGGCAGAGTTCCCGAAAAGGTTTGTATTCCACTTCTTGAAAAGTATCAGGCAGAAAAAGATACGCTGACAGCGGAATACGATGAACTTCATCAGCGCACTCAAACCGAACAGCAGGACGAAGCTGATGTGGATGAATATATCCGCCGTCTGAGATCCTATGCAGGAGCAGAACAGCTCACCCGTCAGATGGCATTGGAACTTATCGAGTACATCACCATTGATGAGAACCCGAATGACAAGAAGGCTGTCCGTGATATTCATGTCTATTACAAGCTGATCGACAAGCCGCTAAAGGACAGAAAAAACGCCCATATAGGGCGTGGTGATACATCAGAAGATTGATACTTACCGGTTATTTTGTTTGAAGAATAGTTGCGTATCCATTTGTGACACTGACAATATTTTTGAAAGCCATCAGCTCATTTTCTGATTTTAAGGTATCCACACCGTCATTGATCGCAATATAGCGGACATCATAATCAGGGAACACCATTTCGATTAGCTCGCCTGTTTTCAGGTAGTCACGACCGAGTCTTGAAAGGTCTTTCGTTATCACGATACCGACCTTGCCGTCCTCGATGTCAGCCATCATTGCTTTGAAGCCATCACGCTCAAATGTAGTTCCCGAAATGCCGTCATCTACATAGAACTTGGTGTTGCGGAAACCGTTGTCAGCGGCGAACTTTGAAAGGATTGCCTTCTGGTTTGTAATACTATTGCTCTCCCCATGAAGCATATCTTCCTGCGAGAGACGGCAATAGAGTGCTGTAATTTTGTCTGTCATTATTTCCTCACTTTCCGACAAAAAACAGCAGGCTATGATATACTCAGAAAGTCGGGAATATCAAGCCTGCCGTTATCTGTTCACGCAGACTTTTCTATCTCATGGGCGATAAGCCGGTTGATAATATCTTCCAGACTTTCATCTGTATCTGAATTGAAACTGATCTTGACACGGTAAGTTGTCAGACCGATACGATACTCCGAGTAGGAGCAGTCTACCTTCTCTTTCTCTGCGGTAGTAGTTGTCTCTTTCAATTGTCTCCTTTCCGCCTGCGATTATCTATCTCTACACGCATAGGCTTTTTGTTGCAGGGACGTTACGCCTGCACAGTAATATTATAGCGCGCACCGCCGAGACTTGTCCATAGGTATTGCGCCCAAAGTTTCTGTATCTGATTTGTGCGCGTCGGACAGCACCCGACGACATCGCTATAATCGTTTTGTTGTCGGTCTATATCTTAAACCGCATAGGGGTTCTGCTTCTCATCAAAGAACGAAGTCTGTCCATCGGCATCATCGTCCGACTTGTTGTCGGCATTAGCAGAACTATCATCAGCCAGCTCTCCGATCTGTTCATAGGTCATTCCGCTTGCGGTCAGCTTTTCAATCAGACCGTGTTCAACCGTCACAGCATCGAGAAGTGCCTGCCCCTCAGCACCGCCGTAAAGCTGTGAGAGCTTATCGTAGGTGTAGAGCTTGCTATCAATGATGACCTTGCGCCTGCGCTCTTGCACAGCCTTGATAGCCTTTTCATAGCTGTCGAGCTTTGCCTGATTCTCGGCAAGCACGGTATCCGTAATGATAACGGCGGACTCGTCAGCAATCTCAGCTTTTGCTTTCTTACTCATTCACATCACCTCACTTCATCTGATATTGCAGGATACTCACATACCCCACGATAATATTATAGCGCGCAATAAAGCCGTTTGTCTACTGGTATTGCGCTCAAACTTTCTGTTTCATTAGAGTTTTGCGTTCGACAGAATGTTATGGGGAATTTCAAAAAGCTCCAGTGTATTCAGCTTCACTTTTACCACTAATGATACAGAGAAACTATGACCTTCTACATATCAATACCAAATTATTCTGCCGTTCGTTAAGTACCGCCGAGATATTCTCCGTTATGCACAAATACGCTATCCGAGAAGCACTCAATTTTTTAGCAGGCTATGGTTAACGAAGCCATGATTATTTTGGTAATAACTATTGAGGGCGATTTTCACCAGACTGCCGCACTCCCAGCACGATAACTGCGCCGTACCAGATTACAATTCCAAGAGTGATGATGAATGAGGGCATCACGCAGGAGCGTGAGCGAGTATGACCGCCGACCAAAGCGGCGGAGAGATTAAGTCGCATAGCTCCGAATTCGCTGACGGAGCATCGAAAGCCTGAGCAGAGAGATAAGCTCAGGCGAAAAAAATATGCGCCATAGCGCAACAAAAATAACAAGCATTGTATTTTGCGCCGCACAGCGAGCGAAAATACCAAATGCTTGTTGGGGACACCCCAAGCCCCGAAGTCTGCGGAGCAGACAAAGAGAAATCGGCTAATGCCGATTGAGTAAAAGAAAGGAGTTCCACTATGGAAAATACAAAACGCAAGAGAGGCAGACCACCCAAGCGCAAGGCTATGGAGTTCGAGGGTATGACTTACGAGGGTGCTATCAATCACGCACTTGACCAAGAGGTTAGAGCCGACCTTGACAAGAGCCTTGCAAACAAGTCCGAGGACGAGCTTTCCGACGATGAACGCAAGTACCTGAAACGTAAGAGGGAGAAGAAGTCCCACACGCTGAATGTACGCTTTACGGAATCGGAAATGCAGGACATCATAGCAAAGTGTGAGCAGTACGGTTACAAGAACAAAACCGAGTATATCCGTGACTGTGTTCGGGCGAGGGTTGATCTCACGCCCGACCGTTCCGAAATTGCCGAATGCAATCGCCTGATGAAACGCATCGGAGCGAACATCAATCAGATACTTGTCCGACTTTACAGCACAGGTCACATCTATGCCGAGGATATTACCGAGATAAAGAGAGGGGTTAATGAAATTTGGCATACACTTCTATCCATACGATCAGGGCAACAGTCAGCGCAGCGATCGCTTACATCACAAACGGAGATAAGACCGTCAACGGTATATATGTCAACTCTTATGCTTGCCGAAGCGACAGTGCAGGAGCAAGCGAGGACTTCCGAACAGTCCGAGGAACAGGCACAGGACGCACCCAAATCCTTGCCTACCACATGATACAGAGCTTTGCCCCTGGTGAAGTCACACCCGAACAGGCTATGCAGATCGGTGAGGAGCTTTGTGACCGTTATCTGAAAGGCGATTATCAGTATGTCATTGCTGTTCACAACGATAAAGACCACCTGCATTGTCATATCATTTTCAACAACACAAATTTGTATAACGGACTGAGCTTCACCACCGAGCATAATCAGGGCAGGAAGTCAGAAAGAGCGTGGGCAGAGCTGCGTGAGATTTCGGACGAGATATGTGCCGAACACGGCATATCCGTTATTGAACCGATTGGTAAGGGTGTATCACATTACGAGAATGAAATGCAGAAAGAGGGCAAGTCGTGGAAAGATAAACTCCGTGTCAGAATTGCAGAGGTCATGCTTTACAGCCGTGACTTCAAGGACTTTCTTGAAAAGTGCAGTGAGTGCGGTATCGAATATGTGTATAAGCCGAGCAATAAGGTTAAGCTGAAATTCAGGCTATCAGGTGACGGTCAACAGAAGTTTACAAGAGCCGACACCCTGGGCGCAGACTTCACCCCCGAACGCATAGCCGAGCAGATAGCAGAGATACAGGAAAAGCTGTCAGCGGCGAATGTCACTCCCGATATGCTTATCGAAACGCCGAAGCCTGTTGTTCCAAAGACCGAGCCGAAGCCGACACAGACAGTTACCGTACAGACAAAGCCCAAACAATCTGCCGAGCCTGAAGCTATCACGGAAACGAGTGAAACTGCAAAGAGGAAAGCTGCTGCGGAACAGGTTGAGAAGTTCTTTGCAGCCCGACGAGCAAGACGGCAGGCACAGCTTGATATGCTTAACGCAACTGCAACCAAGCCCGCCGAGCCGAAGCCTGAGCCGTCTGCCCTGACACCACAGCCCACACCTACCGAGAGTAAAGCACCTGAAAAGAAAGAAGATCCGTGGAAAGCTATCAGAGGTATGGGCAGAGCCGATGAAATCATCGCAGACCTTGAAGCTGGTGGCGTTATGTCATTCAGTGAGCTGTCTGGATTCTTCTTCAATACACCTCACTCCGATGACCACACAACTGAGCTTGCCGATCTGAAAAAGAGGTTTACAGCTATCGACACTCTCATTGCAAAGATGAAGCACCGTGACGAGCTGGAACCTGTTTACAAGGAGTATCAGGGCAAATCGGGCTGGTCGCAGAGCCGTTTCAAGAAGAAAAATGCCGCCACGATCGAGGACTATGAAGCAACAGTCAAATACATTAAGGAGCATATCAAGAGGTATGCTGTTGACGGCAAACCGCCGACAATGCTTGACCTTTTGGAGAAGTCCAACAAGCTGAAATCGAAGTGGAACAGGCTTAATGTCGAGCATACCGCATTCCTCACCAAGCGTGAAACGGCGAAGAAATACACCCGTCAGGTGCGCCAGTACATCAACGAACAGCAGATGAAGCGTGAGAGGGAGCATAGCCGTCAGAGGACGCAGGCGAAGCAAAAGAAATCTTACCTTGAATGATAACAAGCTCTCTGCCGAACGGAATAGCCCCTCTGAGCCGTCTGTGACGGTTATGGAGAAAGTTATAAGTTATACTCCTGAAACTGCAAACGCTCCCTGAGCGTTCAGAGAGCGTTTTGCGACATAAGGCATATTGCACCGAGGAAAAATGTGATATTGCTGCGCCTTTCATAAGAATTATTACAATTATTCCAATATGCTGGACTCCGAGAGCATTGTAGGCTATAATATGGTTACTATGAAATTGGAGGTGCGGTATATGTTAGCAATACCCGAATTGGCAATGCCGAGAACACGCAAGGTCACGACTGTCTGCAACGGCAGGCGTGATGTCTGGACGGACTATGAGGAAGCAAAGGCTTATTTTCTTGAAATGATGATGTCCACAGGCGGCGAGGAACATGAACGAGCTGAGTGTGTATACATTCAGCTACTTCATGGGCTTGACGAGTGCAGCGATGAGGACGAATAATCAGCAGGGCGAGTTGTTTCGGCAGCTCGCCATTGCTATGGGATGAGGTGTTTTCTATCGTTCTATTTTGTCCGCCGTTAGTTATTCCA
Organism: Hominimerdicola alba 8; assembly: GCF_000178155.2. Lineage (GTDB taxonomy): Bacteria > Bacillota > Clostridia > Oscillospirales > Ruminococcaceae > Hominimerdicola > Hominimerdicola alba_C. Next base: position 16,142 of record NZ_ADKM02000023.1, on the reverse strand, counting down.
TTAACAAATACCTTATAACTGAATTGTCCATCGCTACCAATAAATGTAGTTGGGAAAGCTGGTTCATAAAAGCGGCTGTAAAACTCAATATTGTTTCCGTCAATTATAAGTTCGCCAACCTCAGTTTTATCTTTTTCAGACTCTTTGTACCAAGTTCCAATATGTCGTTCCATTAAGCACCTCTTTTATGCTGCAAGCCAATCAAGTGTCTTGCTTCTGATCTTTTCATACCATTCCATTTCGTTGTTTACACTCTTAGCAACTTCCATAGAATACTTACAAAACTTATGCACCTACTCTGGAGAAGGCTCGTAAGTCGCCTTACCAGATTGTTCGACCATCTTTGTGAACACATCTAATTCCAGAGGAATGATAACTGACGCTCCGCCATAAGATGACAAGTTCAATTTATGAAGAACAAAGAAGTGAGCTATGCAGGATTCATTGATTTTGGAGCAATGAAGAAACAATACGCTTCTTTTCCTGTCTCATTTTTGAGCTTAGCTAAATGCCTTGATACAGGTTCTCCTTCCATTTCGTATTGTTTTTGTCCGCTTTGCATTGTTACTTCAACTGCGAGTGCAAATTTTCCATAATCACAAACTATATCAGCCATATTGCCCGAAGCTGTTGAAAACGGATTACCATTATCATCAGATTTGATGTTCTCAACAATGTTGCCACCATCAAGTATAGTCATAGCTCGCCAAGTATTCCATTCAAACATGAGCGGAGTGTCATAGTATGCTTAATTTTCAATCTTTTTGAAGATAGTTTATGATAGAGTTAGTTATATGCCAAAACATCACTGGCGGAATAGCGTTGCCTATCTGTCTGTACGCACAGGCTTCACTCCCTGCAAACTCAAAGCTATCAGGAAATGACTGTATTCTTGCAGCTTCACGAGGGGTAAATCGTCTGTACAATTCCTTTGCAGGGTCAACTAAAAGGACAGGATCACGAGAATTAAGGCTTACCTTAGCAAGATGACTTGTAACTGTAAGACAAGGCTCATCCAAGTTTTGAGCCAATCCTCTTTTCATATTATTCTTTGCATTCTTCATACCTTGAACTGCTTTTTCAGAGAAATAATATCTTTGGTTTTCAATAGCAAGTTCAGGTACAGCAACTGAAAGAGGAACCCATTTGCCTTCGTTTGTAGGTTGAGGAAATGAATAATCGCCATTTTTCTGAAATATATCATTTCTAATACCTACCATAATCACTCGTTCTCTTTTTTGAGGTACACCATAATCGGCTGCGTTGATAAGTTTAGCATATACTTTATAACCAGCATCTTCAAATGCCTTAATAACCTTACGGAATATCTCGCCCTTATGCAATGTCATAAAACCCTTAACATTTTCTGCCACAAAGACTTTTGGCTGCTTGGCAGATACAATACGAACCATTTGTTTATACAAATTAGCTCTATCATCAAAAGGATCTTTTGTGGGGTTAACTGTCGAAAAAGATTGACAAGGGAATCCGCCTGTTAGAATATCGCATGGTGGTACGTTTTCAGAAGGCAAATCGCAAACATCGCCACATATCACTTCATCTGAATTAAAATTCGCCTTATATGTGTCTATTGCTTTTTGGTCTATATCGCACGAAAAAACCAATTTGCAAGGATGCTTCTTGTATTTCTTCTTATTGAAAACAAAACCGCCAACTGTCCCCATATCTGCACCGCCACAGCCGCAGAACAGAGATACAACATTATACATAATTAACCTCCAATGCTTGTATCAAGGACAGAATCAACTGCTTTACTGCTAAAATCGACACGATAAGTCAAAGGTGTAATCTCAACCTTACCGTCCTCATACTTCTTCTTTATATTATTCATTACAAAAACAGTAACACCGTCACGAGTAAAGTAGACTCTGTATACTGCATAATAATCACCGTGCTGTTGTGCTGCTACGAACTCATTTCTTGTTATGTTTAATGTGTCATACCAAGTTGTACTGTCAATATCAGGTGCTGTCACTCTCTTAGTTGACTTGACCTCAATATACTTAACATATTCCGCCTTGTCACCTGGCTCGGCTACTACAGACTGAATATCGTATCCGAGTCCCTTTTGCTTACCAAGTGCAATTACCTTACTTGCTAAACGAGCATTAAACGCTGATACACGCTTCTTTTCATATTCAAAGATAAACTCCTCGCCCTCATCACCGAGTTCGACCTTATTACCGGTTGTACTTTTCTTCTTATCTTCCTTTTTATCCTCAGTTGTGGGGGAAAGCGCCTGAATTGACGTTGCGAATTTGTCAGAAACATTGCTAAGTGTTGAAAAATACTCATTCCATTTTTGTGAAAAGAGCTTCCTGCCCTCAACAGTATCAAAGTTATACGCTGAACAATCAAACATAGGATCACTGTTATATTCATCAGCAAACATTTGAACGGTTTCCATCTCGTTAGGGTTTATAGAAACATCTTTATCGTCAATAATTACGAGATTTGCTAATTCAAGATAGTTTATCTGTTCGTTTATATGTTGAACATCATAACTTGAAGCCTTACCGTCAGTATGTACTTTTCGCTCTATCCTGTTTTTTCTATCTTTATCTATTTGCTCAATTACTTCTGCTGGAGTAGCTTTCCTCTGTAAAACATCAAGGTTATTAAGCACATAGTAGCCAATATCGCTCTTAGTAAGCGTAATATTGGCATATTTTGCAAGCAAAAGAACTTTTAACAAGTAACAATATTGACGTATGCTAACATTATTACAAATCACTTCATATGCGTTTGCAGGCTTACTCATTCCATTAGGAAACTGCATTTTGTAGCAGACATCCTTAAAAAATGCTGGCTGGTCATTATCCTCAAGAAATTTTAGTGTTCTCTCTGAAGGATAAACGATAGCATCGTCATCTTGTGATGAAGCAAAATACATACCGAAAAGTTTCCCAGCAATTTCTGTCCTATGATTATCTAACGTTTTCTTAACCTGTTTGTCGGCAGGAAGGTATTTTTTCAGCCTTTCATTGAATTGCTCCTCAAATTTTTCTTTAACACACGGACATATATCCGATATGATTAAGGCATAAGCTGGAAGAAGGTCATCTATTTCCTTCTGTGATTTACCTCTTATTATTGTACATCTGTACTGGTTTGCGTGGTTATACACTAAAATCACCCCTTTTTGATAACATCAATAACCGCAGTTGCAATCGCCTGAGCCAGCAACGGTGGAACGGCGTTTCCAACCTGTTTCAATTGACTTGTTTTTATTCCAATAAATTCAAAATCGTCAGGAAAAGACTGGATTCTTGCGGACTCACGAACAGTAGGTACACGGTTTGCTCTGTAATGGAAGTGGTGATTATGCCCTGTATCTATCGTAAAGCAGGGCTTTTGACTATCCATTCTTGTCCAAGCTATATTGACTTTTCTTGTTTGTTGAAGTTCTTCTGGCAGTGATTTATAGTTTCCGCCGTCAGGAACTAATGCTATAATACTTCTTGTCTTTTCAGTATGTATTGTGGTTACATGATTGAGTAACTCTTTTGCATTTTTTCGCATCATAACCTGATATTCGTTCTGTGCTGAAATCTGATAAGCATCATGTTCTTGAAGCAATGTAGTATCACCAATAAAGTCCAAATCTGAGATAGCATCTTTACAAGTTACATAAGCAATCTTGTCACCGTGAGTAGGAGTTGGAAACACAAACTTCTCTGTGTGCTTGATTTTCGATTTATTCACTCCAACAAAGAAAACTCTTTTTCTGGCTTGCGGAACACCATAATCACAAGCGGTTAGCTGCCCTAAAGTTACTTCATATCCCAGATTACTAAAATCCTCTATTACCTGATCTTTAACCTTGCCCTTAAAGAGCTTAACTAATCCGGGGACATTTTCCATCACAAATATTTTAGGTTGAATATCAGAAACCATTCTAACGAAAGATTTGTAGAGAATATTTCGAGGATCATCAATCATACGCTTTCCCGAAAGAGAAAATCCCTGACAAGGCGGCCCACCAATAATTACATCGACCTCATCAGCCGTTAAATTCGCGCGTGAAAGCAAATCTTCGCCTTTAAGATTAGAAATATCCTCAGTAATAGTTACTGCATTAGGGAAGTTATGATTATATGTCGTTATAGCATCTTGCCATATATCTATTCCTAATTTTATATCAAAACCTGCGCTTTGAAAGCCTTTTGAAAAGCCACCACAGCCGCAGAATAAATCAAATACATTCATCGTATCCCTCCGAATATACACAAATACTCCATTATATTATATCAATTCGTGAGGGTTTTGTCAATCCCTTTCAGCCCTTTATGTATATTATTTTAACATACTTTACATATACAAAAGAGGCTATCGCATTGACGCAATAGCCTCTTTGTATTAGCCTGCCTATTTGTCTTGGTTTATCGGGAGATACCCTGTGTCATGCAGGGTGTCTGCCAATAGTATATCACTATTTGGCATAAAAATAACGGATAGACGATGTACTGCCGTTCTTACGGCATAGTATCTTGAAAACTGAATACAATTACTTTGCTTAATCTACAAGGGATATATTGGAGGTGTTGAATAGTCTATGGCTCTTACCAAAAAAAGCTATAATAAGATGTTTAAGAATTACCCTGATGTTGTGTCAGCTAAAGATGTTGCTGAAATGGTAGGTATTGGCTTGAAAAAAGCATATAGGCTTCTTCGCACCGGAGAAATAAGAGCTTTTCGATGTGGAAATACATTCAAGGCAGCTAAGATAGAAGTTATAGAATATATTTACGTTCGACAATGCGCACAACAGAAGGGCGACGATCCTGATAAAAAATGACTGGTTGGTAGAAATGCGGACGGGACTTTCAAAAACGCTTGAATTTCCACAAATACTGCGCTATACTAATAATACAACAGCAGACTTTCTACCAGGATTTCATAATTGCAAGGAGGTTAAATTACAATGAAAATGAAATCAAGTCTGCCCTTTAAGTACATTACTGCCGTCAAAGGCGGTAAACACTATGTTGTCTTTGATTATAAGGACAACGAAGGAAAACGCAAAAGGAAATGGATCGGTACGGATCTGCCTGAAAAATGTGCTAAGAAGGCTTTGAACCTCAAGGTCGAGGAGATCGTCACGGCGTTCTATGAGGACTACATGAATGGCAAGCTGTTCAAGAAAGCACAGCAGAAGGCAAAGGAAAAGCTCACGGCTGGCGACTACAAGTTCACAGTGTTCCTTCGTGATTGGCTGGAAACTATCAAGCCCACTATTGCCGAAACGACATACGAAAGCTATTCGCAGAAGCTCAACAGCGTGGTTCGCTACTTCGATACGGTGTTTCCTGACATTACGCTTGCTGAGGTGACTGCTGTGGAGCTTCAGAAGTTCTATAACGATAAGTTTGCAGAGGGAATCACCGCTAACACAATCAAGCACTATCACGCAAATATCCATAAGGCATTGAAGTATGCTGTGAAGATCGGGCTTGTTTCCTGCAACGAATCTGAAAAGACAGACCGTCCGAAGCTCGACAAGTATGAAGCGACATTCTATAATTCCAAAGAGCTTGAAAGACTGTTTTCTGTTTTCAGAGGAGATCGTATGGAGGTAGTGGTGCTTATCGCTGCCTACTATGGACTCCGCAGAAGTGAGATCATCGGTCTGAGGTGGGACGCTATCGACTTCGACAACAACACGATCACCATTCACGCAAAGGCTTACAATGTTTATGAGGACGGCAAGCTCGTTGTGAAGTTTGAGAATAAGTTAAAGACCAAAGCAAGTCACAGGACACTTCCGCTTATTCCGTACATTGCTGATGTGCTGAGAGCGAAAAAAGAGCAGGACGAATACCGCTCTACGGTTCTGAAAAGCGGATACGATCACGAATATGAAGATTACATCTGCACAGATGAGTTTGGAAGGCTTATCACACCTAACTATGTTACTGACCATTTCGCAAATGTTATCAAGAAATACAAGCTGAAAAAGATTCGTTTTCACGATTTGAGACATTCTTGTGCGAGCTTGCTTCTTGCTAACGGTGTGCCTATGAAGGCAATCCAGGAGTGGCTTGGACACTCCACATTCCATGTAACCGCTGATTTTTACAGTCACTTGGATTTCAACTCTAAGATTGACTCAGCTAATACTATCGCCAATATCCTCGGTGGCGGAGCTGTCGAAAGACCGCTTGCTGCGGAAAGCAAGAGGGTAGAAAGCCAAAATACGGCTGATGACACGAAGAAATGAAAGAAATGTGACTGCTTGGTAGATAAACGGGCAAAAAATAAAATCGGACTTATAAAAAGCCCGATTTTACGATGATTTATGGTGCCGCTGACCGGACTTGAACCGGTACGCTTTAGGGGCGAGGGATTTTCTTACTACTCTATGTTACCATAGCCACACAAAAGTGTGTTGTAGTCTGGACTTGGTCTTTACCATATCCTTTCGGACTTAGGTAGTCGGTGTAAAGTCTCTACACTCACCCAAAAGGGTTAGCACGGCGTTCTGTTTGTGCCTTCACCGTTTTAGCCGACTTCTACTCCACAGATTTCTCTGTGGGCACTCTCTACGGTTCAACCGTAGACACACTCAAAAAGTGTGTACAAACATCAAAGTCCCTTGTGTCTGCCTATTCCACCACAGCGGCAAATATTCAATTTTCTCTGCTTCTTCATTTTCAGCAGTTCTAAACGCTCTGCATAGGAAGTGAAAAAGTGGTAGAAAAATGGTAGAAAAACTCGAACACAGAACAGGTATTTTCTACCACACTTTTCAGTAAACCTTGTAGATACGCTATTTATGAGCCGCTTGCGAAGATCGGGGCGAACGATGGTCTTAAAATCAGTCACGGGATTTTAAGTCCCTTGTGTCTGCCAATTCCACCACAGCGGCTTACTAGATTATTATAACACAACTGAGTAGAAATGTCAAGCAGAAATTTACATAAGTGCGATAATTATGAAAAGATCCCGCTGCGAACTGTAAGTTCGGCGGGGTCTTTTGAAAATGTGTGACACTTCGGGAAGTTACTTTTTCAGCACTTCTTCGATCTTTGCAAGTTCTTCTGCTGTAAATTCGAGGTTCTCGATAGCTTTAACGTTATCAACGATCTGCTGAGGTTTGCTTGCACCGCAAAGTACGGTCGCCACTGCCTTATTGTTCAACAGCCATGCAACAGCCATCTGCGAGAGTTTCTGACCGCGTGCGGCGGCGATATCGTTGAGTGCATTGAGTTTTTCCACCATTTCGGGAGTAAGCTGACTGCCTATCCATGTGTTGCCTTTCCCGACACGGCTGTCTTCGGGTATACCTTTTAAATAGCGGTCTGTCAGGAAGCCCTGATAGAGCGGCGAGAACACAGCAAGACCCACGCCGTTATCGATGCAGTAGCCGTCAAGTCCATCATCTTCGACCCAGCGGTTGAGCATTGAAAAGCTGGGCTGATTTACGATGAAAGGGGTTTTCAGTTCGCGGAAGACAGCCTGTATCTCAGCAGTCTGCGCCTTGTTGTAGTTAGAAATGCCGACATACAGCGCCTTGCCCTGTTTTACGGCATTATCAAGAGCGAGAGCGATCTCTTCCAACGGAGCTTCCGGGTCAAAAACGTGGTGATAGAAGATATCAACATAATCAAGACCCATGCGCTTAAGGCTCTGGTCGAGAGAAGCTGTGAGATATTTGCGCGAACCGTGTTTACAGCCGTAAGGACCAGCCCACATATCATAGCCTGCTTTGGTGGAGATCACCAGTTCATCACGGTAAGCACGCAGACCGTTATCGAGCACCCTGCCGAAATTTTCCTCAGCCGAGCCGTTATAGGGGTGACCGTAGTTATTGGCAAGGTCAAAGTGAGTAATACCGAGATCAAAGGCTGTGCGGCACATCTCTTCAACATTTGCGAAGCTGTTGCCGTAGCCGAAATTCTGCCACAGACCCAGCGATACGGCAGGCAGTTTCAGACCGCTCCTGCCACAGCGGTTATAGACCATTTTTTCATAGCGTTTTTCATTTGCAGTATACATTTTGGAGTATCTCCTTTCATTTTTACATTCCCTCTATACAGAAAATGATAGCATATTTCCCCCGAAAATGGAAGTGATTATGCTATCATTTGCTTAACCTATCCTATAATTCTTTTCATCAGGTGTCTGGTGTGACCGAGATCTCCTCATCGTTGAAATATATCCTGTATCTGCCATCACCAAATCTCAGATCATCGCCCTTAGCAGAAGTTATGCCGTCAAGCTGAGTATTCAGCTTTATCCGGCTGTCGGTATTATTCATTTCAAGCTGAGTCCTGCCTGCAAGTCCGCCAAAAACGTAAGCACGCTGACCTGCCGCCATAACATTCATAGAGAGATTTCTGATATCTACCTTGCTGTCATTCCACAGCGAGCCGAAAACAGTCATACTGTCAGAACGGACATCTGCCACATAGTTTGAATTGAACAGTTCGATATTCGACCTGCCGTTGAGCGAACCAAGACACGCAACTTCCTTGCCGCCTGTGATGGTCTTGAAACTCATGCCGTGAAGTTTGAGTTCAGCATCGCCGTCACGACTGCCTATCATAACGCCCTGCGCGATAGTGACATTCAGGTCGATGCCGCAGTTGCGTATATCGAGGTCGGTCGAACCTGTCAGAGCGCCAATAGCGACACCACTGTTGCTGTTCACCAGCAGGTGGAAAACACCGCGATGGATATCTATCTCACCGCCAAGCCCCGAACCGATGCAGGTACCCGATTCGCCGTAAGCAGTTATACTGTACTCAACATCGGCAGAGAAAGACAGTCTGCCGTGACGCATATTTCTATGTCCGCCGATACCGTAGTAGCTTGAAGTATTGATATCTATCTCCAGTGCGCCGATGCCTGTGAAAGTCAGTTCCGAACTTTCGGGTACAAGAATGCCGCCATCTTTCAATTTGCAGTCACCGAATATCGAAAGTTCGACCTCACAGTTTTCGCCCAGACTGATGCAGGGGCGATTCTTGCTGTTGGCGAGATGAGCGCTCTCCAGCGAGAGTTTGCCTTTATAACCGTCATCTATCTCGATATTGACGCGCGAGTCCAGCGACGGCTCACCGACCAGAGTGATATCTCCGGCCTGTTCGGACGGCATTATGCGCAGGCACCTGTAGCCGTGTTTTTTTAGCTTTTCAAGCAGTACGCGCTCAGTGCCCTCGACTTTATAGACATGTGTTTCCTTGCCATCGATACGCTGCTGCTGATATCGCCTTATCTCCTGTCTGATCTCGTAGGGGATATCGGCTGTCAGTTCGGCTGAGGGTCTTGCCGTGTAGAAGCCCTGTATCAGATCTACGCCCATCAGTATGACAGTTTTCAATTCCATGCTCGTTTCGACACCCTCTGCAAGCGCAAGTATGTTATTATCGTGGCAGAACTCGATGATGTCACGAACAAAGTGGCGCTTTTTGGGATCGATATTTATTTCGCTGAGCAGTGAGCGGTCGATCTTTACAAAATTCGGCGTATACCTCAGCAGATTGCTGACATTTGAATAGCCTGTGCCATAATCATCGACCGCTATACGCACATTAAGACTGCCGTACCTTTCTTTAAGGACAGTCAGCTGACCCTCGTCAGCTTCGGCGCTCTCAGTCAGTTCTACCACTGTGCAGTCGGAGTGCTTTTTCAGCAGTTCGCTGATCTTAGCCACATCTTCTTCGCACAGCCTGACATCAGGTATACTATTTATAAATACAGACCTGCCGCAAAGTTCATCTTTTTTCTGTTCGATCAGCCCCAGCACATTCAGGAAAGTCGCACGTTCGACATCTTCAAGTCTGTCTTTGAGTGCCGCATATTTCAGTATATGGAAAGGCGTCATTTTAGGGTCACCTGCCGAACGCATGAGCGCTTCGTAGGAAAAGATCTCTCCATTCACCGCACTGACGATCGGCTGGAAATGATATTTCAGCAGATTGCCGTCAATGATCTCTTCGACCAGTTTAAGTTCCTTCTTTTCTTCATCTGTAAGGCACGCCAGACGCCTGTTTCTCACTGCATCCCTGTCGGCAGCATCAACGCAGAGCATTCTGCCGCCAAGCCGATAAAGCGCGACTTTCAGTTCACCTATATCATCACATTCAAACTCTTCGGCGGCAGATTCAATGACTTTTGCGAGTTCTTCTTCACTCCTGACTTCGGCAAAATTAACAGCCAGTTCGGTCAGTATGCGGATATCCTTTTTATCCACCCAAACTCCTCCCCTCTATAAATAGAGATACCGATTTTATTATATTTTACCAGATTTTTGTCATCAAGTCAATAGCATATTATGAAAATTAATAATTGCAGGAGCAAATTCATGCGCAAAAAAATGGTTTGATCGGTCAGAATTTGTCACAACACGGTTTAACAGTCCTTAATTTAGGACTTGTATAAATTTGATATCGCATTATCGGGGAATTTTCACAAAAATGTCAAAAACAGGTTTTGATTATCGCCAAAATTTGAGAGTTAATTTCTTCACATTTGTTTAATTATACGAAATTATCCGATACTACTTGACGAGGGCGGCAAAGTATGATAAAATACCAAATCGAAAGAAGTTTAAGTTAAATTGCGAGAGTATGAACTTGTATTAACCGAAAGATGAAGAATGTAATGCGGTTAAGGAAGGAGAGGTTCAGTATGGTAAAGAATGAAGTTATGATGGAACATCGCGGGGTAGACCCCAGCTGTTTCAGGCGCGGAAAACTGCGTATACACGCAGAAAAGGCTGACGAACTCAAGGGCATCACCGAGATATACATGCGTGCGCTGGGTGAGAACGGTGCGTGGGATCTGGCAACGAAGAGTCTGGAGAAAAGCAACGTGAAGATAGTTGATTTCAAATACAACGGCACCATCGCTTTTATGCACGAGATATCTAAACTGCGTTTTCCTGCAAGGTACAGCATCAGGACTGAGTGGGATATATGACCTGTCAAAAATTGCGGGTGTCAAAATAATTTCTGAAAATAATGAGGGAAGTCGATGTGACTTCCCTCTTATTTATTATCCTGATATGTTTTTTTCAGTTCACGGGTGCCGCGCCATATCATGAAAAGTGAAATGACCAGCACTGTTATGGTAACTGCCCCTCCCATAAGCGAGTTCATAAGTCTGCGGAAATAGCGCTCGTTATCGCCGCTGAATGCGGCGAGCATAGAAGTCTGCAAAGAGAACATTGACATTGCCGCGCCGACAAAAGACATGTCTTTAGCCGCCGTAAGTATGCGGTTTTTCGATCTGCTGAACTTTACCATGTTCACGATCGCAAGGGTGAACATATAAAAGGTATACGCCGCCGAAAGAATGACAAGTGTCTTTGAATACTGGTTCGCGCGGTCATAAATGACCATCTGTACTGCCATGCCGCCCATAGCCGCATTCATCGCAAAAAGCATTATACCGCAGCTGCGATAGGCTTTGATACGCGAACGTTCACTACTGTCAGAACTGCGGTTGTTTTTCAGCAGCACAAAGCGTATCAGCGCAAATATAAGATAATATACGCCCACAGATATAAGCCATGCCGAATGGTAATAGAGTCCCGATGACCATTTGAGGACAGCATAGAACAAATTCACGCAAAGCCCCGACCGAAGCGAAACTTCTGCGCGGAAATCCTTTTCTTCGAGGTAGCGCCTTGTTGTTTCATGTGCGCGCATTTTCGACTTTATGATGCGTACCAAAGCAAGTTCATCGCCTGTGACAAGCTGTTTTGCGCGGCGTATCATCGGCTTGAAATTTATCACGGTCGTCACCAGCGCGTAGGACGAAAGCAGATAGGCGAAAACAGATATCGGGTCTGCGGGCGGCAGTTTTTTAAGCGCAAAAACAGTGAGTATAAGGGCTGATATATCGGTGATGACAATGTATTTGTAACGCAGTCTGAAAAATCTGCCGAAATTTTTCATGCCCCGCCTTTCAGTTCATCGGTCAGGCGTATTATCTCAGGTGCGTTCTTCTCACGCATAGTTTTAAGCACTCTGTCGTAGACAGGCTTTGCCGCCGCTATCATCGGCAGACCGACCAGCCCCAGCAAAACACCCAGAACATAGTGATGCCAGACCATAAAACAGCACATACAAAGCCCGAAGACCAGCGTGCCGACTATCCCCAACACCAGTCCTGCGACCTGCGCGGCGCTTTCGCAGGAGGAGTCTAATCTGCGCAGACGAGCCATTTTCTCTTCCTGCGCAGATACGGGCGTGGGCTGATATTTCTCGCGTATCCTGTCTATCTCAGCCTGTCTGCCTGCTGAATAATTATAGCTGAATTTTTCATTCATAGTGATCTTCCTTTCTTATCGTGACGGTAAAGGTACTGCCCTTGCCGACCTCTGATGTTACATCTATCTCACTGCCTGTTATGTCGATTATCCGCTTTACCAGCGCCAGTCCCAGACCATTCCCGTGTGCGGCGTGGGAAGTGTCGCCCTGATAGAATTTATCGAAAATATGCCTGCCTGTTTCGGGGTCGATACCGCAGCCTGTGTCGCTGACGCTGACTATGGCGCTCTCAGCGGTCTGTTTTACACTAATGCTGACTTTGCCGCCGTCTTCGGTAAACTTTATGGCGTTGGAGAACAGATTGTTCCAGACAAGGCTGAACAGTTCGCTGTCTGCGGTTATGATAACACCGTCCTCTATATCGGTGTCGATGTCGATGGACTTTTCCTCCCAGCGTTCCTCAAATCCCAGTATGCACTCACAGACCTGTTCGCTGAGGTCAAAAGGCTTGCTTTCGGGGAATATCTGCTGATTTTCCAGCTTGTTCAGTTTAAGTATATTGGTTATCAGTGCCGCCAGACGCTTTGTCGCATCGTTTATGGCGCTGGCGTATAAGATGCGGTCTTCCTCAGACAGACCTTGTGAACCGAGCAAAGCCGCATAGTTTTGGATAACAGCGAGAGGTGTCTTCATCTCGTGGGAAACGTTTGAAACGAAATCTGTCCTCAGCGTTTCGACACTGCCAAGTTCTGCCGCCATTTTGTTGATATAAGCGACTATCTCGTTATACTCAGCCATGCCCGACATAACGCCAACAGGCTCGACACGGGCGGTAAAATCGCCGCCTGCTATCTTTTCAAGACCGCGCTTTATCTGCCTGACAGGGCGCTCGGTGAACAACTTGCGCCTTGCGGTGTCGAACACCCAGAATATCGAGGTCATAAGTATGACATTTGCAAACGTTATGGGAGCGGCGCGGCGTATCTGTTCATCGGTGTATTCCATAAAATGGAGGAACAGGTACATGGTGCATGTGACAACAAATGCGATAAGCATGAAAAATATTACAAACTTATACAATCCCGCCAGATGTTTGTTCTTCATTTTAATACCGCCTTATAGCCAAGACCGTGAACGGTCACTATCTCGAAATCTTTGCAGTCCTCAAATTTTTCGCGCAGTTTGCGCATGTAGACATCTACCGAGCGCAGACCCGATGTGGCTTCGATATCCCAGAACTCATTCATCAGCTGGGCGCGTGTAAAGGTCTTTCTGGGATTTGAAAGCAGTTTGTACAGCAAATTGAACTCGCGCACCGTCAGCGCTATCTCCTCGCCGTTAAGGGTACAGCTCTGCTCATCGGCATTCATGGTAAGACTGCCCACATTCAGCACTTTTGACAGGCTTATCTTCGCCCGCCGCATGACAGCACCTATTTTAAGCACAAGTTCTTCAAGGTCTATGGGCTTAACAAGATAATCGTCTATCCCAAGCCTGTAGCCGCGCTGTTTGGAGTTCATATCGTCCTTAGCGGTCATGAAGATAATTGGTATCTCCTTGTTCAGACTGCGTACAGTTTCGGCAAATTCAAAGCCGTCTGTTTTGGGCATCATGATATCGCTTATTATCATATCGAAGTTCTGACCGTACATTTCATTGTAAGCGTCCTGTGCGTTAAGACAGCCGACAGCTGTGAAACCGTTGAGTTCAAGGTATTTACAGACTGTTGAGTTCAGTTCCTTATCATCTTCGACTACCAGTATTTTTATCATTTGCAAGCCCTCCCTTATCTTTTCCCTGAGAATATGATAGCATGTTTTTACAAGATTTTCAAGATATGTCCGCGCTTTTTAACATTTCTCAAACATCTTTTTTCGGCTGAAAGGGGCATAAAAAACGCGGTGGACTTTCGCCCGCCGCGATGTTGTTTATCTGTGTAACCTTGCCTTGTTTTTGGCGATGCACCTGTGGTATACCACGCAGACCGTCAGACCGATGATAACGCCTATCATTGCGCCGCACAGGACATCTGTGGGGTAATGCACGCCCACGTAGAGCCGCGAAAAGCCCATCAGGAAAGCGAATAACAGCACAGGTATGCTTATCCTGCGCGGGACTTCATACAGCATGACAGCCGCGATAGTGAATGCAGCCGCGCTGTGTCCCGATGGGAAAGACGGGTCGTGCTGGCGGCTTATGATAAGTTTAAGCCCCTCGACTGCTTCGTATGGTCGTATACGGGCGACTGCGGGCTTTATCGTCAGGTTTATCACCAGCAGATCGACTATCAGCGCCGCCCCGCAGAGAAAGCCCAGCTTGCGCGTCTTTGGTATTATCATCAGTATTATCGCCGTGACTATCGCTATTATGCCTGCGTTGCCCGAATAGGTTATTGCCTTGACCACAGGTGTCAGCAGTGCCATGCGCAGGTTCTCCTGTATCCACAGGAGTATCTGTCCGTCAATTTCAAGTATTTTGTCCAACATTTTCGATCCTCCGATAACAGATTGCAGATATTTTTGCGACCGTTAAGACCAATATCAGCAAAGCCAAAAGGTGTTTATCCCGCTGACACGCCACAATAAGCGGTGTTATATCAAAAATTGAATTAGTTAGCGGTTATCCTGCCCCCAAACGCAGGCTGAGGGAAAAGATAACATCAATTCAGCGACTACTCGATATATTGGCATATTTTGGGTGTACTAAAGGGATAACTATATTATATAATAACATATTTCGGTCTGAAAAGTCAAGCACGATCCACTGATCAAAACACGTTCTGCTAACAAAAGACCGCTCTGCAAAGCGGCAGAGCGGTCAACGATCAATATAAAAAAACTATAGCAATCCAACTATTTAAATTTACAAGATCCAGTCGCAAAAGTTCGGATCTATGGATTTTGTGACCGGATCTTGTCTGAATTTTAAGGCGGATCGCTATAGACAATAGTGGCGACCGACCGCTCACCAACCAATTTTTTGCCGATGTAGCTGTCAGCACCGGCCTGCGTGGTAAAAAACACCGAGCGCAGCGGCTCTGACATGGCGTAGATGATATCGCGGCGAGGGCTTATGCTGCGGTCAAATATAAGCCTGCCGCCTTTTATTATCTTTTCAGGCGTTTTGGGACTTCCCTGCCGCGTCCAAAGGAAAATGTCAGCCAGCATACCGACCTCAACAGCACCCACATGATCTGATATGATCTCACTTCCGCAAGTCGGCAGCGCACCGTCAGAAAATGAGGATACGGTAGCATCGTCATCAGATAACACCGCAAAATTCAGCGGAACTGTCATGGCACGCTTGATGCAGTCAGAAACAGACGGACTTGCCGCTCTGCGCCGAAAGACAACGGTAGAAAATCCCGAAAAAAGAAGTTCTTCGCCGTCAAGACCTCCGCCGTCACACAAATAAATGCGCCCCGCCGAAGCCATAAGACCACCGGCGTTTATTGTCATGCAGTCAGCAGTCGGCAGATTTTTTCCCACAGCTGATATCCTGCCGCATGTTATCTCGATATCAGTCAGCTGACCATCTACCAAAGCATTTTTTATGACCATTTCGGGCGAATAAATGCCGCCTGCCATACGCTCTCCTCCCTAGCAAAACGGGGACTTTGCAGTCCCCGAAAAAATGTTAATCCTCAAACTCGCTTACCAGCTGAGCGACTGTCTGTTTAGCGTCACCGTAGATCATGACGGTGTTGTCGTTGGTGAACAGCGGGTTCTCGACACCTGAGAAACCTGTGCCCTTGCCGCGCTTAAGCACGAAGACTGTGCGGGCTTCAAATGCGTTGATTAATGGGCATTCCGTAAGAGTGGGCTGGACTCGTCGGTTAATTGCTGACGGGTTAACGACATCGTTTGCGCCGATGACGATTGCGACATCGGTGTTGGACAT
>NZ_ADKM02000024.1 GCF_000178155.2 Hominimerdicola alba 8 | reverse complement strand
TGACACCCTTTTCGGTGAGTGTGTCGATGATATTCAGCAAGTCCTTTGTGGAGCGCCCCAGACGGCTGATGCTCTCCACATAGAGCGTATCGCCCTCACGCACATAGTTGGGGCTTGCCCTGAGCGGAGGACGGTCTTTAGCAAATTGCAAAGCATTTTGCGTGCTCACTGAAATCTTCTCGGAGAAGATGCGGTCAACCTGATAGTCGCACATGATCTCCTGCTGTCTTGCTGTCTCCTGATGTTCCGTGGAAACACGGATATAACCTATTTTGCTCATAGTTGTTTCCTTTCTTTTTTGTTGATTTACAGTTGACTTACGGGAAGCTCGTAAAACTGTGCCGGAGCTTTGCGGTCATAATCTTTTGAAAGGTAATCTAATTCGCCCATAATATGCCGGATACAGACATCTGTTCTTTTCATTTTCTTTATCTCATTTGTACCTCTGCGAGTTAGCTTTAAGACCAAACTCCTGTCAAAAAAGGTATCAGGCAATCCAAGATCGGAAGCAATGCCCTGACTGTCAATATCCTTCACACGGGTCATAAACTTATGTCCGCATTCCGTAACTTGAGCCATATCATTGTAGCTTTCATAACCACGGTCGGCAATAAATATGATCGGCACTTTATCACTGCGATGTTTCTCGACCATGACAATAAATGCTGCTCTTTCGTTTTCTGTACGCTTTTTCTTGATAACAACATCGGAATATGTACGACGGAGAAGATCGTACATCGCGTCAATATGAAACAGATTATACTGCCTGCCGTTTGGATTCGGAAAATAGGAATCTGAACCATCAACAGCAAAAATACGGTATCCTTTATGCAGGTATTTTGCGTTATTATCGGTAGTTTCTGAAACAAAGCCATCGAACAACGCTTCAAAACCTTCCGGCTTGATTTTTGCACGAGCCTGTACAAAAGCGGATGGTGTTGGCGTATCTTTTTTATACTCGAAATACGGCAGCAATTCGTGAGACAGCGATTTGTTTTCCATGAGCAGGATCGACTTGAAAATATCCTGCGGCATGAATTTACCTTTGCGTGTAAAATCCTTTCCCGATGAAGCAAAATACTTTTCACGCTGGCTGCATACCGCATCAATAATACCTCAGATTTTCTTCATTTTGTCAAGTGTTTTTATGGAATTTACATTTTGTTCATTTCTTTTTCTTAGCTTAATGGTGTTGCTCTACTTATCTACTGTGAAATTTGAAGATTTGCTCATGATTCTCTGGAAAGTTTACAGCTTGTTCATGGCAATTCTCCCTCTTGCATAGTTTCAACATGGGATTTCTGTTGATGATGACGGTGATTTTAGAGGGCGGATTTCTCGGAAATGGGATTGCTTTTTCGGGGACGATGTGATATAATCTAACTGGTAGGATATTGTTGGATTATTGTTTTAGGCGGTGGAAAGATGTTTAGAAAAATTGAAATTGACAGCATTCTTGAATTACCTTATAAACTGATTGATATAGGAGATCGTGACGAACAATTTGTTCTCGCTTTCAAATGTTTTGAGGAGAACCAAACTGACTATTCAATACAAGCAGGTGGAGTGACCGGAAAATTTGAGGTAACATATAAGTGCTGTGGGATAGATAGTCAATTTGAGATCGATATGACAATCGGAAATTTGTATTATTTTTATGTCGAATTGGATAATGCCTATGAATGCTTGCCCGGAAGTGATCCCGTTGCTATTCTGAAAAACTACGGAACACTTGATCGTACTGATATGACATTCAGATTCGACAAATTAGGACATATCATCGTTAGCGGCAGTTTTAAGAATAAGAACAATAATTATAAATGTGCAGTAGCATTTGATATGCAGATCGATACATCGTATATTTACGACATACTCCATTCCTTGAAATATTTTTTTGATGAGTTGAAAAGAATACAAGGGCATAGTAATTTTTATTAAAAAACCTACTTATCATAGCATTTTTTCCAATAAACCGAATACTGATACTCCCACAAGCTGTGAAGCATTACGCTCCGCAGCTTTTTATTTTCCCCATAACATTTTCACGATAAGAAAAGTTTTATGGCGCACTGGGCTTCATGCGCACTGCGAATAGACTTTCACCTCGAAAGTGCGCTATAATTTTAGTATGGGGCTGAGTAGTTCAGCTCGACTAAAATTTCAGAATGGTGGTGATGATATGGCTACGACTTCTATCGCTGACAAGCTGGCGAAGCTCGAAAAGAAGATCGCTAAGCGACAGGCAACGATCGCAGAGGAACAGGCACAGCTCGACAAGGAAATGGAGGAGTACAACAAGCTCTACCTGACGGCTCTTGCAAGCAAGTTTAAGCTGAGTGGCAAAGACCTGTTCTCTGCAATCGAGCGTGAGCATGAACAGCTTGAAAAGCTCCGTGAGGGTGAGCAGTCCGATGATGATGCGGACAGTAATTCCTCGGTCACGGACGATAAGGACAAGCAGGACGATACTGCGGTCAAGCACAGCAGTTTTCCTCATAGCTACTCAGGCGGTAATTGACGGAAAGGGGGCTTTGAATGAGTGATTATATCTATCATATCGGTAACGATTATGATTGTATCAATCGTATGACAGAGGGTACACTTAGGCGCAGACCTCTTGACATTCAGCTTGCCGTCTGCAAGCGGAATGTCGATAACTGGTACTGCGATTCTTACACGATCCAGCATGAGCTGAAAGATGCGATGATGCTGCTAACCAAACCCGAAATGACAGACAGCGAGAAAGAAAAAGCTGTCGGTATTAAAGTAAGGGTGACTTATCCCGACAATGTGAACGATACTATCAGACAGCAGAAGTGGGGCAAGATGTACGATATTTTCCTCGGTGCAATGCGCCGCAATGGAACAGAGGAAACAACTGAATGATCTGGCAATCTGCCGAAAAATGATTACAGTTACAAGAACGCTGTTGCAATTTTCGGACGGTTGCGCTATGATATAGATGTAAAACCAACCGTCCGATTGCAAACGCAATTGGAGGTCAACAATGAGAAAATCAACAAAACAGACAAACGGTATCACGGCAATTTACGTTCGTCGCTCCGTCTGTGACAAGGATAAGGGCAACAATTCGCTGTTCATTTCCGCACAGAGGGAGGAATGTATCAGGTTCGTTGGAGACTGCGAATATCAGGTATATTGTGACGATGGAAAATCAGGAAAAGATGTTCAGCACCGCCCCGCATTTATGCAGATGATGAGCGATGCCCGTGAGGGGCTTATCAGCAGAATTATCGTGAAAAAGTATGACCGTTTCAGCAAAAATATGATGGAGTATCTTAACATTACGGACGAGCTTGACCGCTACGGCGTGACCGTCTACTCCCTGTCCGAGCCGTTCAATACGGAGACAAAAGAGGGGCGTATGATGCGAAACAATCTGCTGAATTTTGCGGAGTTTGAGCGTGAGACTATCGCTGCCCGTGTAGCCGATGCTTTCCAGACTAAGGCAAGAGAAACAGGCTTCTATCAGGGCGGTAAAGTTCAGTTCGGATATACTCCCGAAAGAAGAACAATTAACGGCAAGACTGGCTCGGTGCTTGTTCCCTCGGAGAATGCCGAGGCGGTGCGTGTGGCGTATGACCTGTATCAGAATCCCGATATGTCGCTCCTGAAAATCATTGATTATTTCAAGGAAAATAATATCAATGTCACCAGAGCAACTCCACGCACCAAGACAGGTATTTCCAATATGGACAGGTCACACCTGAGCCGTATCCTTCAACACCGACTTCATCAGGTATCATCTCCATTTCTATGACAGCCATTGTCCCGACAGACTTCGCAGGCTTGTCAATGAGGGCAGGATCAAGCAGTATCTTAATGATATGGAACTGAAAGTCAGCGAAGCTATCTCACGTCAGGTGGCGCTTCGGAAGCAGACCGACAGTTGCTATCAGAAAACTGTCCTCATCGGTGATGCCGAGAAGATGCTCGGTCTGGAAAACTGCTTCGTATACATGGCGAGAGAAGCTGTGTTTGAGTGTATGGTTTATATTTGAGAGCAGACGGCTGTGCCTTAGGGTGCAGCCGAAGAAGTATTGGAGCATAATGTGCGTTCACATCTGAAATCATTACAGCTGAACCATTCAAAAATCAGCTCTTTCATGCTCCATATACAAAATATGCGTCTTAATTCCGGCAAGGTTTAATTGGGGGAGCAATAGCACTTAACATTATATCATATTGAGAGTTGTTTTTCTATTTTTGGTGTCTATGATCTATTGTAACATAACACAGGAAAAAGTTTCGCAAACGTTGTGTTTGCGAAACTTTTTATGAGGTATTTGGCTTTTATTCAGAAACCTTTGTAACAGGTATAACCGCACCGTTGTATTTGTCAAGAATGAACTTTGCTGTATCCTCGGACTGGAGTATCTCTACAAGTGCTTTCAGACCCGGTTCGTCTGCTTTGTCGGGAGTTGTAACGATTATATTTGCGTAGGGTGAATCCTCGCCTTCACGGAACAGGTACTTTGTTGCATCAAGACCTGCCTCTATTACCTTGTTGGTGTTGTTGATGTACACATCAAACTCGTTGATATGTGCGTTTATCTGATAGCTGTCCAGTTCGGTTATCTCGATGGGTTTGATGAACTCTTCAATATCCGCAACGCTTGCACGAGCATTTTCGGTATTGCCCAGCTTTATCCAGCCCTGCTGTTCAAGTATACGGAGGGCTCTGTATTCGTTTGTAGCATCATCGGGCAGAACTACTGTTGCACCATCGGGTACTTCGTCTGCTGAATCATATTTTGTTGAGTAGGCTGCTATGGGCTCAACGTGTACTCCGCCGATATTCACCAGTGTTCCGTTATTTATCTCGTTCCATTCGATAAGGTATGGTTCATGCTGGGTGAAGTTGAAATCCACCTCGCCGTTCTGGGTCTTTTCATTCCATGTAGCATCAGATGCGGTGCTTACTATATCAATGGTATATCCCTTCTCGTTGAGCTTAGGCTCAACATATTCAAGTATCTCACTGTGGGGTGTGAGGTCTGCCAGTGCTGTTATGGTGGTGAGATCCTTGCCGTCAGCTGTTTTGGTATTGTTATTCTTCTCGGGTGAATCTGCCTTTGCATTTTCGCCGCAGCCTGTAAGTGCTGCCGAGATAAGCGCCGCTGCTATTGCTGCCAAATAAAGTCTGTTGTTTTTCATAAAAAATTCCTCCTAAAATTCATTTTTACTTTTCCTTTGGTTTATATTTTGAAAATTCATATCAGATGTCTTTTTTTCAATATGAGATTTGATATCATGTCACCGAATATCTGTGCTATCTCAACCATGACTATAAGTACCAGCACAGATGCGATCAGCATATCGTGATAGAATCTGTTGAACCCGAAACGCACTGCTATATCACCGATACCGCCTGCACCGAAACTTCCTGCCAGTGCGGTCATGGAGATTATACCTATAAGTGCTACCGTGAAACCTCTTATTATAGAAGGTATAGCTTCGGGCAGCATTACCTTGAATACTATCGTCGCAGAGCTGCTTCCCATTGCCTTTGCGGCTTCTATCTTGCCTTTGGGTATCTCGACAAGTGCGCCCTGCACCAGTCTTGCGTACATAGGTATACAGCTTGCGGCAAGTGCTATTATACAAGCATTTACACCATAGCTTTGTCCCAGTAAAATTCGTGCCAAAGGCAGTGTTATGATTATCATTATCATCTGCGGCAGTGACCTCAGACAGTTGACTATCGTGCCTGCTGTTTCATTCAGAACCGGTATGGGTCTTACACCGTCCTTTGCTATCACAGAAAGTGCTATCCCGAGCAGTACACCCAACACCAGAGTTATCACTGCGCTCAGCACGACCATATATAATGTATCCCATACCGCAGGGAGCAATACGTCCCAGACCTCCTTGCTGAATGCGTGCTTTACCACGTCCCAAAATGGAAATTTCAAAAAACTCAAATCCCCTCACCTCCTATAAATGAATCATCATGCCTGAACTCTTTGTATACTTCCAGGAATATCTTACCCGTACTGCTCTTGGGGTCGAGGAAGATTTCCCTTGTGCTGCCCGTTTCGGTCATTACGCCGTTTTCCAGAACTGCCACCCTGTTGCATATCCGCTTTGCTGCTTCAAGCTCGTGGGTTATCATTATTATAGTGACACCCAATTCCTTGTTGATATGCTCCAGAAGATCAAGTATTGAAAGAGTAGATACAGGGTCGAGTGCGCTTGTGGCTTCGTCGGAAAGAAGCACATCGGGGTCGTTCGCAAGTGCCCTTGCTATGCCCACACGCTGTTTCTGTCCGCCCGAAAGCGAACCGGGATAAGCGTTTTTCTTATCCGTCAGTCCCACAAGTTCCAACAGCTTATCGACTTTTATCTCTATATCCTTTTTAGGAACACCCAGCAGTTTCAAAGGATATGCTATATTCTTAAATACCGTCATAGAATCAAAAAGATTGAACTGCTGGAATATCATGCCTATCTTTTTACGCCTTTCGGTGAGCTGCTTTTTATTAAGAGCCGTTATTTCGGTATCTCCGATAAATATCTTTCCTCTGTCGGGTTCTTCAAGGCGGTTTATACACCTCACCAGTGTGGATTTTCCTGCTCCGGAAAATCCCACTATACCGAAGATATCACCCTTTTCGATATCAAGGTCGATGCCCTTGAGGACTTGGTTTTCTTCTTTTTTATTTTTAAAGGACTTATACAGACCTTCTATCTTTATATATGAACTCATGATAAGTGATCTATCTCCTTTACGTATAAATGCTTATAAAATCGCTTTATAGTCAGCTGCTTGTTTCATTGGATATACTTATATCACATATTTTTGATATAATCAATCCAAAAATAAGATAACGTTGTCATTTCGTGGCTTTGATAAATCACGTTTGATGACAAACTGTTAAATATCTCAGGAAAAAAAGTGAAATCATCGCATTAAAAATATTGTATTTTTCAAGAAAATATAAACTTATTCCAAAGAGTGATAACGTTATTTTGCCGAAAGACAGGCTGCTCCGTGACTTTCGGGACGCAGAGGATCTGCTGTCGGCGGAATGAGATCCGTATTTCCGATAACGTTATCTTTGCTTGACATCTGAAAGGAATGATGATACATTATAAATAAAAAGAGCCGATCTTTTGGGTAGGTATCATATATGTCGGAAAATATCAGGATAATACAGGCAGATATAAATGATGCAAGACAGCTGCATTAGATAGAGGTGCTGTCATTCCCGCCTGAAAAGGCAGCGTCGCTTGAAGCATTTGAATACAGGCTAAGGGAATTTCCACAGTGGTTTTTCAAGGCTGAAGCTGACGGCAGGGCAATGTGGCTGATTAACGGCAGCTGTTCGCATAAGCCGTATATCACCGATGACCTCTACGGACCGGCGGTACACCCCGAATACAGACACACAGGTGTCGCGCACAGGCTTATGGAAGCATATATCTCTCACCTGCAAGGAAGCGCTTATAGGCTTTTATGAAAGTTTCGGATACACTGAGCGGGGCATATCCGATTATAGCGATCCAACTATTTAAATTCACAAGATCCGGTCGCAAAAGCTCGGATCTATGGATTTTGTCTGAATTTTAAGGCGGATCGCTATGGGTAAAGGGAAATGTCACAAACTATGATATGGAGATGTACATTTATGAAAAGTGAGATAACTATCCGCACAGCCGTACCCGATGATGCGGCAGAACTTTTGGATATATATGCGTATTATGTGGAAAAGACCGCCATAACTTTTGAATATGATGTACCGTCTTTGGCGGAGTTCAAGGAGCGCATAAGCCAAACACTTATGCGGTATCCTTACATTGTCGCAGAGAAAAACGGTGTCATCGCAGGCTATGCCTACGCAGGAGTATTCAAGGACAGGGCAGCTTATGACTATTCCGTTGAGGTCACTGTGTATACTCACCGTTCGTGCCATAAACAAGGGCTGGGAAGGCTTTTATATACGGAACTTGAAGCTATGCTGAAACAGATGGGCATAACAAATCTTTATGCCTGCATAGGTGTACCTGCGGATTCGGCGGACGAATATCTTGATAATAACAGTATGGATTTCCATACTCACATGGGTTACGTTCTCGCAGGTAGATTTCATAAATGCGGCTATAAGTTCGGGCGCTGGTATGATATGGTGTGGCTCGAAAAGCTGATCTCACAGCACGCTGAAAATATGCCCGAGATAAAAAAGCCTCAGGACTAAATGCAAAGATCGGGTATACTTAAATCATTTGGATCATGATATTATTTTATGACAATCCCTTTAGCACACCAACTAAAAATGCGGTAAACAAAAGGATAATTGAGCGCCCCATATTTTTT
Organism: Hominimerdicola alba 8; assembly: GCF_000178155.2. Taxonomy (GTDB): domain Bacteria; phylum Bacillota; class Clostridia; order Oscillospirales; family Ruminococcaceae; genus Hominimerdicola; species Hominimerdicola alba_C. Next base: position 38,195 of record NZ_ADKM02000024.1, on the reverse strand, counting down.
TAATAACCGTTTGCGGGGAAAAACGAAAAAAGCCCTGAGAAAAGCTTTTAGCCTCTCTCAGGGTCTTTTATATCTTTGTTATTTCTTTGCCTTTTTAACAAGTACGACTATCTCATGTGCAACAAGCGGCATCAACGACAGTATCAGCACTGCTGCCCACATGGAAACAGTCATCTGAACTGTACCGAATATATTTCTGAGGAACGGTATCTCGGTGACTGCAAGCTGACCAAGCAGACCCACCACAAAAGCAAGTATCATTATCTTGTTATCCAGATGGTTGAATTTGAACAGCGAAGTTTCAGTATCACGCATACCGATCGCATGGAACAGCTCAGATACGGCAAGTGTACAGAATGCAAGTGTTTGTGACTGCATCAGTATATGCTTGTCTGAGAAGCAGTCTATAATATTTCTAAGGCTGTATCCCGCTCCCGATGCAGAAAGTTCTTTTATGGGAGTGTACAGGAAAGCGATAAGTGTCACAATTGCGATGATAGCGCTGTAAAGTCCCACCTTGAAATATCCGCCGTCAGCGAAGATGGATTCGCCGTTTTTGCGGGGCTTTTTGTTCATTACATCTGATGATGAGTTGGGGTCAACACCAAGTGCAAAGCAGGGGAGTGAGTCGGTGAGGAGGTTTACCCACAGTATGTGCACAGCTTTCAGCGGTGCAGCAAAGCCCGCAGCGATAGCCGCAAACATGACCACTACCTCGCTTATATTTGAGGAAAGTGCAAAAAGGATAGACTTCTTGACATTTTCGTAAATGTTCCTGCCTTCCTTGACAGCCTTTTCGATGGTGGTGAATTTATCGTCCTGGAGCACGATATCGGCGGCGCCCTTAGCAACGTCGGTACCTGTGATACCCATTGCAACGCCCACATCAGCCGCCTTGAGTGAGGGTGCATCGTTCACGCCGTCGCCTGTCATTGAAGCGATATTGTTGTTAGCCTGTATCGCCTTGACTATCTTTACCTTGTGTTCGGGAGAAACTCTTGCAAATATCGAAAGACCCGAAACTCTGTTACGCAGTTCCTCATCGGTCATTTCGTCAAGTTCGTGACCCATCACACATTCATCGGGTCTTTCTGCAATGCCCAGCTTTTTAGCTATTGCAAGGGCAGTATCCTTGTGGTCGCCTGTTATCATTACAGTCTTGATGCCCGCACGCTTGAAAGTCTTGATAGACTCTACAACTTCGGGTCTTTCGGGGTCTATCATGCCTATCATACCTATATAGGTAAGCCCCTGTTCAACGGCATCTCTGTTATCCTCACGTACTGCGAGCGAAAGCACACGCAGAGCCTCAAAGGACATTTCTGACATGGCATTTGAAATGAGTGCCATATCTTCATTTGTTATCTCACGGACTGTACCGTTCACCCTTATGTGGGTACAGCGCATCAGCAGTTCATCGGTAGAACCCTTTGTATATGATATTATCTTTCCGTCCTCTGTGGTGTGGACGGTGGTCATCAGCTTTCTGTCAGAGTCGAAAGCCTTCTCGTTGATACGGGGGAGTGACTTCTCTGTGACCGACTTTTCTATGCCGTATCGCTTTGCAAAGGCAACGAGGGCAGTTTCGGTGGGGTCGCCTACTTCTGTGCCGTCAGAAGCGATGGAAGCGTCGTTGCAAAGCATCAGACCCTTGATGAGCGTATCATGCGCCTTAATATCAAGGGTATCGAGGTCGATGTACTCACCATTCTCGAAAGCCTTTACAACAGTCATTTTGTTCTGGGTAAGCGTGCCTGTTTTATCGGAGCAAACGTAGCTTACTGCTCCGAGAGTTTCAACTGCCGGCATATTCTTGACGATGGCATTTATCTTAGCCATTCTCTGCATACCGAGAGCAAGCACGATGGTAACGATAGTTGGTATACCCTCAGGGATAGCCGCAACTGCGAGTGAAACGGCTGTCATGAGAAGTTCAAGCACCTCTCTGCCTTGTAAGATACCTATAAGGAATACGACAGCGCAGATAATGATGACCGCTATGCCGAGTGTACGGCTGAGTTCGTCCATGCCTTTCTGGAGAGGGGAGGGCTTTTCTTTTTCCTGACCTACCATGTCGGCTATCTTGCCTATCTGGGTATCCATGCCCGTATGGATGACCTCACCGATACCTCGTCCGAATGTCACAACGGTGGTCATATAGGCAAGGTCAAGGCGGTCGCCTATACCTGTCTTATCATCAGCGACGAAATTCTCGTCCTTTTCTACGGGAACAGATTCTCCCGTAAGTGCCTTTTCGTCCATCATCAGGCGTGCTGTTTCAAGCAGTTTCAGGTCGGCAGGGACTTGCTTGCCTGCTTCGAGTACAACGATATCGCCCACAACAAGTTCTTCTGAGGATATTTCTTTTGTTTCGCCGTCACGGATAACAGTGGCTTTCAGTACGGACATTTTCTTTAGTGCATCGAGTGCCTTCTGTGCCTTGCCTTCCTGAACAACGCCTATCACCGCATTGGCAATGACGATGACCAGCATGATGACTGCTTCGCCGTAATCATGTAAAATGATCGAGATGATGATAGCCGCACCGAGTATCGCATTGGTGAAATTTAGTATCTGCGCCAGAAACATCTGCAATAATGTTTTCTGCTTCTCTTCTTTCAGACAGTTACGTCCGTTTTCAATAAGACGTTTTTCGGCTTCTGCCTGCGTAAGCCCTTCAAATTTGTTCATAGCTGTACCTGACTCCTTTTTTCATATAATTGGTCATCCTTACATTATATAAGCATTTGGTGTGATATGCTGAACGGATAGCCATACCTTTTTATTATACATCATCTTATAGTAACTGTCAATATTTTGAGTGTCCAAGATCATTGACAAGTGTACAGTGCGTTTATCGTTGACAAGGCTAATGTGCTTGACAAGAGCGGGTATGTTCCGAAGTCATCGACAGCTGATAAATATGAGATATATGGGGTCTGATAGGAAGTATGAAGGAAGGTGATGATAATGGCATTTTATTCAAGTGCAAGCTGCGCTCCATGCCGGCGTGGATATGAGTATTGTGAGGGCAAAAATGTCTTGTCTTTTGAAAAGAAAAGTGATACCGAGTATGTTGGGATCGTGCAAGGCTCGCAGACAGAGCCTTACAATGTGAGGATCGACATTGCTCACCAATGAAAATACGAAATGCTTCGCGGTTTTTGTGACGGATACAGCACAAAACTCGACTTCATCGTAATTGTCCATTTCTTATGTTGATCGGTAAAGATCAAAAGTATTACTTCATACAGAATTGCTTTACTTTTAGATTGATACATAAGCAAAACTTATTATCAATCGCTGAAATCCAGATTGATTTATCTTAAATTCTATGCTAAACTATAATTACCAAATAAATAACGGAGGTAATCATTATGGCAAATATACTTATAGTTTACTATTCACGCAAGGGTGAGAATTACTGGAACGGCGGTCTGAAAACTATTTCTAAGGGCAACACCGAGAGAGTCGCAGAGTTCATTCAGAACGCGGTTGGCGGCGACCTTTTTGAGGTAGATACAGTAAAGCCCTATTCCGAAAGCTATATGACCTGCATCGAGGAGGCTAAACAGGAACTTCGCGCTAAGGCACGCCCTGAGATAAAGGCTTATCCCGAAAACTTTGAAGACTACGACACTATCTTTGTCGGATATCCCAACTGGTGGGGAACGATGCCGATGTGTATGTTCACACTGCTTGAAAAATATGATCTGTCGGGCAAGACGATAATTCCGTTCTGTACCAACGAGGGCAGCGGCATGGGTTCAAGTGAGCGTGACCTGAAAAATATCTGCAAGGGCGCAGAGGTCAAGGCAGGGCTTTCGGTACACGGTGCGGAAGCTGAAAATTCCGAAAGAAAAGTCGCTGACTGGGCGAAGAGATCAGTCAGATAAGGAATTGAGAAATGAAAACTCTGATTATTTACTATAGTGAGTGATTCAAATATAAAAGGGTTTCATAATATTACAATGACTGGTAGACTATGTTATATTTTTATGTGCATAGAACGTTATTTGACTACTCTTTATCCCGAACGTGACTGGACACCTGTTTCAAAAAGAATGTGGCAATGGACTACGCATTGGTGGAATGAATCGTGGGATATATACTCTCAAGCTGTTCCGGAATTTATACTTGAATTTGACACCTATGAAGAAACGAATGAGCGTTCATATGAAGGGAATTTAGATAAAGATGACTACGATGAAATTACTGCATTGTTCAGAGAAATTACAGACGGCAAGGGTACTGATGAATTATGTCAAGTTCTGATGATCCCCAGTGATTTTGGCAGTATATGTGAGGACTCTTGTGTTGAGGGTGCTGAGCCTCTTGTAACTGAACTGATCGAGGACATAGAATCCATTCTAAAAAAACATAATATCCCATTCCCCGACAGAGCATCATTAAGTCATTTTGAATATGAAAGAGGCAAGCCCGTAGGACGTGAAGAAAAAGAACCTGGTTGGGGTGATTTTGAGAATACTGAATTCTTATCAATCATCTTGAATAAAACAACTTGATATTCTTCAAATGCAGAGCAATACCGGCTCTGCATTTTTTTTGCCCATTTGATAATTCCCCATAACAATTTCACGATAAGAAAAGTTTTATGGCGCATTGGAAGTGATGGCAGGGGAACTTTATTGATCGCGCCGCTTTTTTGATAGTTTACATAATAATTTCAAAAATAAGTAAAATAGTGTAGCTACACATAAACAATAGCGAAGTGAAATTACAACACAATTTTGTAATTTGTGACGAAATTGCAAATTCAAAAATGGAAACGTCGCGGGCTTTGTTGACTTTGTGAACAAGTTGTGATATACTTAAAAAGTGAATTTTAGATACCTATTTACGATTTTTTGTTCAAAGCTGTCTTTAGAAGTTTGTAACATTTTCTTGCCGATGATAGTAAGGCAGTTGACCTTAAATATTTGTGTCCCGACATTTTTTTCTGTGAAGATACTTCAATACACTGATACAGAAATGGTGAAGCATATGAGATATAAATTTGATGGTTTTATCATTAAATTGACTTCACTCATATTTTTTTGTTACAAAGTTCAGGTGTGTATCAGATAAAGCAATAAATTGTGGTCGTAAGAAGGATAATGGAACTTAAACCTTGGGCAAGACAGATTAGATCAAAGCAGTCTGTGACAAACGCGGTGCGCTGATGGGAGTCTTGTTGCGACCTACAAGGGCAGACAGGTACTTTAGGTGCTTATGGCAGCATTTCTTTTAATGGCAGCTAACTTTTGTTTATAATAAGGTGGCTGGTTGATATAAGCGGCTAAATATGTTAGCGTCAGATATTAGCTTGCTGAAAAACACAGTATTATGATTTCTGTAAGTAGTAAATAAATAGATCGATCACCTCAGCTTGTTGATGTTTTCAATGACACTATAAGCAAGGGTGTATATATAGATAGTATAGAGGAGTAGAATTTGTAATGACTATGAAACTTGACCCTCATGATACAAGATTTGACGGAATTGAACCTTTTGCATCAAAGATTTGGCTTGCTTCGCCTACCATGCACGGCGATGAACAGAGATGGGTGAAGGATGCGTTTGATAAGAATTGGATCACCACAGCAGGTGAGAATATCAATGAAGTTGAAAAACAAATGTCAGAGTACATCGGTGTGAACTATGCTGTGGGACTTTCCTGCGGTACCGCCGCACTGCACCTGGCGATCAGACTTGCCGCAGAGAAGCTGTATGGTATCCCGAAGGTCGGTCATGGCAGTCTGGAAGGACATAAGGTATTCGCATCTGATATGACCTTCGATGCAACGGTCAACCCGATCACATACGAGGGTGGCGAGCCCGTGTTCATTGACACAGAGAATGATACGTGGAATATGGATCCCGCAGCGCTAGAAAAAGCATTTGAGGTCTATCCGGAGGTCAAACTCATCGTTGTTGCTCATCTGTATGGTACGCCCGGTAAGGTCGACGAGATCAAAGCGGTCGCTGACAAACACGGTGCTTTGATCGTTGAAGATGCTGCTGAAAGTCTTGGTGCCATTTATAAAGGTAAGCAAACAGGTACATTCGGTGATTTTGCGGTTATATCTTTTAACGGTAATAAGATCATTACAGGAAGTTCCGGAGGCATGCTACTGTGTTCGGAAAAAGCCGATGCAGACAAGATCAGAAAATGGTCTACGCAGAGCCGTGAAGCTGCACCGTGGTATCAGCATGAGGAACTTGGCTATAACTACCGCATGAGCAACATTATTGCCGGTGTGGTTCGTGGACAGATCCCGTACCTTGATGAGCATATAGCGGCTAAGCAGAGGATCTATGAGCGGTACAGAGAAGGTTTGAAAGATCTGCCTATTACCATGAATCCGTTTGATGCGGAAAACAGCGCGCCGAATTACTGGCTTTCATGTGCTTTGATCGATGGATCTGCTATGGCTCCTATGGTTCGCGGCGAGCAGGATTATCTGTATAAGAGTGAGAACGGCAAGAGCAGCCCGCAGGAGATACTTGATGCTCTGGCTATGTTTAACACAGAGGGGCGTCCTGTATGGAAGCCGATGCACATGCAGCCGATCTACAGAAACCACGCTTTCGTTACTGCCAACGGCAGCGGCAGAGGTCAGAGCAATGCGTATATCGCTGGAACGATGACCGATGTGGGGGCTGATATCTTCCGAAGAGGACTGTGCTTGCCGTCTGATATTACGATGACGGAAGAACAGCAGGACGTGATCATTGAGATCATTCACAGATGTTTTCAGTGAGGGGAGAAATGTAAATGAAGTTTGTGCTAAAGATTATTGAAATTATTATTGCATTAGCTGCATTTGCGTCAGTAGTTGCTTTTATTTCTGAACGTATAGATGAAATAAAAAACAAAGGTGCTAAGTTTGTACACAAGCCATATGGAATATATGAGAGATTCATCAAAAGGCCTCTTGATTGCTTTCTGAGTACAGGAGCTTTAATTGTTCTTTCGCCTGTTTTAGCAGTGACAGCATTATTGGTTCGTACCAAACTAGGTTCTCCGGTATTGTTTACGCAGGATCGTCCGGGACGAAATGAAAAAGTGTTCAAGCTATATAAGTTCAGAACGATGCTGCCGCCTAAAGGTGGTGTAATTGATCCCTCACAAGATGCAGCAAGACTAACTCCTTTTGGAAAGAAATTAAGGGCTACTTCATTAGATGAACTTCCGGAATTATTCAATATGATAAAAGGCGATATGAGTGTGGTCGGTCCACGACCGTTACTTGTACAATATCTTGATCGTTATAATGAACATCAGGCTAGGCGTCATGAAGTGCGACCCGGTTTTACCGGCTTGGCTCAGGTACATGGCAGGAATGCAATTTCATGGGGTGAAAAGTTTGAATGGGATGTGAAATATGTTGACCATGTAACATTCCTGGGCGATTGGAAAATTATTTTTGATACAATAAAAACCGTTGTGAAGCGTGAAGGAATAAGTGCGGCTGGCGAAGCAACAATGGGAGAATTCTTAGGAACTGAGGAAAAATGATGCGAATACTATTTACAGGAGTAGGACGTCGAATAGAATTGCTACAGGCATTCAAGTGTGCAGCATTAGTATTAAATAAAGAATTAAAAATATATGGAGCTGACATAGCTGGAACAGCTCCGGCACTTGCCTATTGTGATTATACAAGAAAAGTGGTTGCAATGAAGGATGAGCAATACATCAATAATCTGTTAGATATATGTCTTGCTGATAGTATTGATCTTCTTATTCCAACGATTGATACAGATTTACTTGTTCTTAGTGAAAACAAAGAAAAGTTTGAAAAAATCGGGACGAGGGTGATGATTAGCTCACCCGAAATGATTCGGAATTGTAGAGATAAAAATCTTACATCTCAGTTTTTTGTGAATTGCGGACTATGTGCGCCAATTCCGGTGAATAACTGGATGGACTATCATGCCGGATATCCTGCATTTATAAAGCCCAAAGATGGTAGCAGTTCAATCAACACTTTTAAGGTCGAAAATGTAGAAGAACTTGAGATGTATGCTGGACAAGTTGAAGATTACATAGTTCAACCATTCGTAAGCGGAATAGAATATACCATTGACATCTTTTGCGATTGGAAAGGAAAGCCTGTTTCTATTGTTCCGAGAGAGCGTATTCAGGTCAGAGCAGGTGAGGTTCTTAAAACGCAAATATGTATGGACGAAAAAATGATTGCAGAAGCAAGGGAACTTTGTGAAAAGTTTAAGCCTTGTGGTCCGATAACTGTACAGCTTATTCGTGATGAAAATGGAAATGACTGGTTTATTGAGATTAATCCTCGATTTGGTGGCGGTGCGCCATTGTCTATGAAAGCAGGAGCGAGAAGTGCCGAAGCAATTCTTAGAATGCTTGAGGGAGAAGAAATCGAATACATTAGTGATATAGCTGATAATGCAGTTTACAGCCGCTATGATCAGTCGGTGTGTATTACCGAAGGAGAAACCCAGATTAAAGGAGTTATCTTTGATCTTGACGACACCCTATACTCAGAGAAAGAATATGTGAAGTCGGGATTTAAAGCTGTTTCGGATTATCTTGGCGGTGGATACGAAAATGAACTGTGGCATTATTTCAAAAGCGGGAAGCAGGCTATCGATGAATTGTTGAAAGAGTGCGGTAAGGAAAAACAAAAGGCGGTTGTTCTGGAAATATACCGTTCTCACATTCCAACTATTCATTTGTATGACGGTGTAGTCGAATTGATTACACAATTGAGAAATAGCGGAATCAAGATAGGCATTATTACTGATGGCCGTTCAAAAGGACAGAGAAATAAGATTCAGGCATTAGGTCTGGAGAATATGGTTGACGATATTATCGTAACGGATGAACTTGGCGGAATACAGTTTCGGAAACCTTGTGATATAGCATTTAGGATCATGCAGACGAAGTGGAAACTGCCAATGAATCAGATAATCTATGTTGGCGATAATCCAACTAAGGATTTTCAGGCTCCTCAACAACTTGGTATGAAGATCGTGTGGTTAAAGAATGAGGATGGTGTTTATTATGATCCCATGAATAGTTATTCTTGTCAATATCAGGCGTCAAATATGGAGTTGCTTTCAAATTATTTATTGAGGTGGTCGAATGGATATAGAGAATGAATACGGAACATTAGAACAACAGCAATACCTTTTACCCATACTCATAGACATAGACAAATTTTGTAGAGATAACAATATAAATTATTCATTAAGTGATGGTACGCTTCTTGGTGCGGTTCGTCACAAAGGTTTTATTCCCTGGGATGATGATATTGATATATCATTAGATCGAGATAATTTTGATAAATTCTTGAAAGCAGTTGAAAGGCTGCCGGAAAAATATGAAATAATTTACGATCTATGGATTAGACGGATCACTAGAAAAGACAATCCAAACAAGCATGTGTTTCCACCAAAAGGATGTATTGACTTATTTGTTTTTGATCGTGTTCCTGACAGAATAAGAACAGAAAAAATCCAAGTTTTCTTGCTTCGCTTGTTACAGGGTATGATTAAGAAGAATGTGGTATATGATGGGTTTTCTCTGCAAAAGAAGGTACTTTTGTTTACTACTCATATTTTTGGTAAAATTTTCCCTGCGAATGTAAAGAAAAAATGGTATGATAGCGTATCTCAATGGGGAAATAATGGCAAGAAAGGTAATGTAGCCAGATATAATGGATCTTATAAAGGGATTGGGAATGCCCGATATCCATCAGAAATTTTAGACAAATATGTCAATATTCAGTTTGAGAACCACACATTCATGGCAATGGGAGGCTGGGATAAGTTTTTATCAGTTATGTATGGTGACTATATGAAGATCCCAAAGAAACAGGATAGAAAAACATCTCATGAGCACATAGGTGCAAAAACATGATCTTTAGAAATGGAGGAAAAACAATTGCTTAATTTTACAGTAGGACCCGTAATGTGCAGCGATGAAGTTTGTGCAGTAGGCGGAGAACAGGTGCCTTATTTCAGAACATCGGAATTTTCTGAACTTATGTTTGAAAACGAAAAGCTGATGCTGAAGTTTGCAAAAGCGCCCGAGAATTCAAGAGTTGCTTTTATGACTAATTCATCGACAGGTTCTATGGAAGCAGTCGTGATGAATTGCTTTACTGAAAAAGACAGGGTTCTGGTTATCAATGGCGGCAGCTTTGGTCAACGGTTTGTAGAACTTTGCGAGATTCATGATGTTCCTCATGATGTCCTGAAACTGAATCACGGACAGAAACTTACAAAAGAAAAACTGTATGAGTACGATGGCATGGGTTATACCGGATTGCTGGTCAATATTGATGAAACTTCTACAGGTGTACTTTATGATTCGGAAATGCTCGGTGAATTTTGCCGTAAAAACAATATGTTCTATGTGTGTGACTGTGTTTCGGCATTCCTTGCTGATCCATTTGATATGGCACATTGTGGTGCAGATATAATGATAACAGGTTCGCAGAAGGTACTTGCTTGTCCTCCCGGTGTTTCCATGATTGTTCTTGCACCCCGGGCAGTGGATCGTGTTCAGAACGCAAAGGTAAAATCAATGTATTTCGATCTTGCAGATGTTCTCAAGAATATGGAGCGCGGACAAACTCCGTTTACTCCTGCTGTCGGTATTCTTAGACAGATAAATGCCAGACTTAAGGAAATTGAAGCGGCAGGTGGGGTAGATGTCGAGATTGCTCGTGTTGCAGCGCAGGCACAAGATTTCAGAGAGAAGATTAGTGCACTTCCTTTTGAATTTGTGTCTGAGTCACCTGCAAACGGTGTTACTTCAATACATCCGCTTAATGCTGATGCGTATGAGATATTCTTAGAGCTTAAAGATCATTATGGTATCTGGATCTGTCCTAATGGTGGTGATTTGAAGAATACTGTTTTTCGAGTTGGTCATATTGGTTATCTATCACATGAGGATAATACAACTTTAATAAATGCTCTAAAAGAAATACTTATAGGAGTAGGTTGCAGTGGAAATTAGTTCTAAGACGTCAAAAAAAGATTTTGACAATAGGAATTGTCAAGTTAATGTCAAGAACAGAATAGAGTATATTGATGTTACGAGAACAATTGCAATTATTTCAATTACATGTAATCATGCAGTTAATCGTAGCTTTAACGTTGCCTCAGATTCTTTTTCAGAGTTCAATAATATTCCATTATATTTAACTCTTTTCAAAGTTGTTGTTTATATGTTTAGTCGAATTGGCGTACCTTTATTTTTGATGATTTCGGGTGCATTATTATTACATAGAGATTATACCGATGAAGGAAAACTCAATCGTTTTTTAAAACATAATTTGGAATGAAAAGTTGATGCTTAGTTATCACTTTTGGAAGGATAATATAAATGATTAAAGTAATTACATACGGAACATATGATATGCTCCATTATGGACATATCAGACTGCTTGAGAGGGCTAAAGCACTTGGTGATTATCTCATCGTTGGCATAACATCTGATGACTATGACAAAACAAGAGGAAAGATCAATCTTCAGCAATCATTGATGGAACGTGTGGAAGCTGTCAAGGCTACAGGTCTTGCAGACGAGATTATCATTGAGGAATACGAGGGACAAAAGATAGACGATATTCGTCGTCTTGATGTCGATATATTTACAGTCGGTTCCGATTGGGAAGGGTATTTTGATTACTTGAATGAGTATTGTAAAGTGGTATATCTCCCAAGGACTCAAGGCATATCAAGTTCTGAATTAAGAGCAGAAAAGAGAAAACTGATCATTGGTACAATTGGTGATGGAAATATAAGCAAAAAATTTATTCATGAAATGAAATATGTAAATGGTGTGGAGTATATAGACTGTAATGGTGATTTAGATAATGTAGATGCCGTTTATATTGCATCTCATCCATCTCAACATTATAATGATGTCAAAAGAGCATTAGAGGCTGGCAAACATGTAATATGTGAATCCCCCATTGCGCTAACCTTCAAACAGTGTAGTGAACTTTTTGAGATGGCGCGAGGTAGAAACCTTGTGTTAACAGATGCAATTAAAACGGCATACTCAACAGCTTATTCTCGTCTTTTAGGGGTGGCAAAAAGCGGAAGAATAGGGAACATAATTTCCGTTGATTTTGTATGTACGAGTTTAGAAGATGGCGCATCAATACTTGGGGCGGACTTGTCAAGAAAACAGAATAGTATCTGCGCTTGGGGACCAACTGCTATGCTTCCTATCCTTCAACTGCTTGGTGACAACTGCAAATCTATATTGATCACATCTATGCTTCTCGATGAGCAAATAAACTATGATGGATTTACAAAATTGGATTTTGTTTTTGATAAAGCTGTTGCTTCTGCCAAAATTGCAAAGGCTGCTAAAGCAGAAGGAGAATTAGTAATTACAGGATCAAAAGGCTATATTTATGTTCCGGCACCTTGGTGGAAAACGGATTACTTTGAAGTTAGATTTGAGAATAGTACTGAAAATAAACGTTATTTTTATCAGCTTGATGGAGAAGGAATTCGTTATGAGATTGTAGCATTTGCCAGAGCAGTCGAAAGTAAAAAGAATAATTTCTTCATAAAAGAATCGACATCTTGTGCCATTGCTGGAATTATCGAAAAGTTTTATAGCGGCAATTGCACTTTTATATAGTCAGGAAGTGTATATATAATGAACAAAGCAAAAGAGTTAAGTCCTGAACAGTTTAGGAAAATGCAGCTTGTGGAATTAGACATGCTGGTCGAATTTGACAGAGTATGTCGCAAACATAATATTGATTATGTTCTCTTCGGAGGAAGTCTTTTAGGAGCTGTTCGTCATAAAGGATATATTCCATGGGATGATGATGCCGATATCGGAATGTTGCGTAAGGATTATGAAAAATTCAAAAAGTATATGAATGAAATGGATCCTTCTATTTGTTATTTCCAAGACCACGAAACTGATCCTGAATACAGATGGGGATATGGAAAATTGCGCCGCACAGGTTCAAAGTATGTGCGTGTGGGGCAAGAGCATCTAAAATGCAAGACAGGGATCTTTGTAGATGTCTTTCCTATGGATGACATTCCTCAAAGTCTTTTCGGACAGATACTTCAAGATTGGCATTGTTACTGCCTTAGAAAAATTCTGTGGTCCGAAGTTGCAAAGTATAATGAAAAGGGATTCTGGAAGGTATGGTTTTCATTATTATCGAGAATCCCTGTTTCTGTGGTTTTTTCTCAATATAAGACATATGAACGTAAAAGTCGAAAAAACAGCACAAACCGGGTAAGATGTCTTGCATTCCCTGCTACCGGAACTCTCTATAAAAAAAATCCTATCTCAGAACGATATGGTATGCCTAAATCGTGGTTTACAGATCGTACAGAATATATATTTGAAGGAAAGAAACTATTCAGTTCCCATGATTACGATACAGTATTAAAGTATATCTACGGAGATTATATGAAAATTCCAGATGCGAAAGGACGTGAACAACACTCGCCGTTTTCAGAAATCAGATTTCCGGATGAGTGAATGAGGTAATTAAAATGATATTAAAGTGTTCAATAGAAGACGAAAACAAGGTGCTTTCATATATAGGAGAAGATTACGCCAAATGTTTGTATCTTTATCTTGATCTCAGGAAATACGGCATTGGGTCAGATAAAATAGAAGTATTTATACAGGAAAATGACGATAAAGAGGTTGTTGCTGTTCTTTTGAGATACTATTCCTGTATTCATGTGTATTCTTTTGATAATTCTTTTAATGCAGCGGAATTAGGACTTTTTATAGAGAAACATGGATTTAGTATGGTTTATTGCACAGCTCAGACCGCAGAACTGATTTACAAAGCCATGCCTCAGGATTTATTACGATCTGCTTCGATGTCCAAAGGCTGGGTGGCACAGATAAATGCGATCAATAAGGCACCTAATGGATTATCAACAATGGCTCAAGATGATGATTTTGGACAAATAGTGCAGTTGATATATGAAGATGAGGATATTGGAAGATCATATAAGTATGAAGAACTAGCACAACAGCTCAAAGAAAGAAATCGTTCAGGATATACACGTAACATGGTCATTAAGAATGGCAACTTTGTTATTGCTCACGCTTGTACAAATGCTGAGTTTGACAATATAGCTGTAGTTGCTGAACTACTTGTTCATAAGGATTACAGAAGAATGGGATATGCCTCTGAAATATGGAGAGATCTTTGTTACAGACTACTGAATGAGAATAAAGAGGTGTATTCATTCTATTACTCTGATGAATCTCGATCGTTGCATAAAAAAATAGGGTTTACTGAAGTATGTGAATGGGCTAAAATTGTATTTTCCTGCGATACAGAAAAGAAATGAGGTGAAAGCATTGAGCAATATTGATTTGAAAAAGATCTGGGATGTAGAACTTGATCTTTTGGCTAAACTAAAGGAAATTTGTAATAAATACGATCTGAGATATTGTGCATCATCCGGAACATTGCTTGGAGCCGCAAGCCATAAGGGCTTTATACCTTGGGATGACGATATAGATGTTTTTCTTCCGTGGGCTGATTATAAAAAACTTTTGGAGGTAGCACCTAAAGAATGCTCCTATCCGTTTTTCTTTCAAAGTTTTCTGAATGAAGAGGACGGAGAAACCAGTGCAAGCAGACTTAGAAGAAGTGATACAACTGGTTTTACAAAATGGGAATATGAAAATGTCGGTTCAAATTACGACAAAGGTATTTTTATTGACATTTTTCCGCTATTCTATGTTCCGGAGTCTAAAGATGATCAGGCTGCTCAAAAGGAAACTATTATGTTTTTCTGGAAATGTATCAGAGGACATGATGCGTTAGTCCAAATCAACAGAAATAGAACACCAAACCCAGACTATGAGAAGTACATAATGTATTATAAATGTGTAAGTAAATCAATGACTATCAGAGATATCAAATGGGCATATCTTAATGCCTGTGCGATCGATGATAGGCCCACATCCATAGTGGGTGCGACTTCTTCTCGTGTGCATTTAGATTCACTAATGTGGGAAGCATCACTTTATGAGGAGTATATTGATTTACCATTTGAAAATACGACGATCAAAGTACCGAAGAACTATGAGTCTGTTCTGGATAAACAATATGGCGATTGGAGAACTCCGGTTCAAAATGGATCACGGCATGAAATGGTTGTTATTGATACTGAAACACCGTGGAGGGAGTTTGATATGTCAGTGATTTAATAATACATGTTGGGAGATATAATGAATGGACAAAACAATACTTATCATCAGTAATGTAACAAATGGATTATATATGTTTAGAAGAGAACTTCTCGAACGTTTAGTAAAAATGTATAACGTGGAGATACTTGCTGGAGATACAGGTAGAGTAGATGTTCTTGAAACAATGGGTTGCCATGTTACCATTACAGAAATAGAAAGGCATGGAACTAATCCAATAAAAGAATTACAGTTGATTAGATATTACAAGAAGAAGATAAAAGAAATCAAACCTAAAGTTGTTCTAACTTACACCGTGAAGCCTAATATTTATGGGGGCATGGCTTGTGCCTGTTTGGGCGTTCCGTATGTTGCTAACATTACAGGTTTGGGTACGGCGATTGAACAGCCAGGTAAATTACAAAAGCCATTACTTTTTCTATTAAAGCGAGGATTCAGAAAAGCCCAGAAGGTGTTTTTTCAAAACTCTGAAAATATGAACTTTTTACTTAAACATAGAGTTATTAGTGGGGCATACGAATTAATTCCGGGTTCTGGAGTTAATCTTGAGAGATTTCCTTTGTTAGATTATCCACAGTCAGATACATTGGATTTTGTGTTCATTTCACGAATAATGAAAGAAAAAGGGATAGACCAATATATAGATGCAGCTAAAGTGATAAGACAAAAATATCCGAATACTAGATTCCATATTTGTGGAGATGCGGGAACAGCATATAAAGAACTTCTTGAGCAGATGCAAAAAGATGGTATCGTGATCTATCATGGTAAGATAAGTGATGTACCGAAAATGCATAAAGTTAGTGCCTGTACAATACATCCTACATATTATCCGGAAGGAATGTCGAATGTTCTTTTAGAAAGTTGTGCATGTGGTCGTCCTATTATTACCACTGATCGTCCTGGATGTCGTGAAATAGTTGATGATGGTATCAATGGCTTTATTGTAAAGCAGCAAGACAGCCAAGATTTGATTGAGAAGATTGAAAAGTTCATTTCATTGAGCTGGGATGAACGCAAACAGATGGGGTTAGCTGGAAGAGCGAAAGTTGAGCATGAGTTTGATCGTCGAATTGTAGTGAATAAGTATTTGGAGGAGATAAAGCGTGCTGGATTATAAGAAAATATTTAAAAGAAGAAGAACACGGTCAAAGATTCTTCGTCTTTTAAGTTTTGTTCCTGATAAAACGATGTTAAAAATACAGTATAAATTGAAATTGGGTAGAAAGCTTCACTTATCAGATCCAAAACGCTATACCGAAAAGTTGCAATGGTATAAATTATACTATCGTAATCCTTTGATGAAAAAATGTGTGAACAAGTATACTGTAAGAGAGTATGTAAAGAGCAAAGGATTGGAGAACATTCTTATTCCATTAATTGCACATTACAAATGGGCGGATGATGTCAATTGGAACGAATTGCCAGATAGCTTTGTAATTAAAACCCAACATGGTGGCGGTGGTCTTAATGTAATAATTGTTACAGACAAATCTAAACAACCAAAAGAATCTGTTATATCAAAGCTACGTTACACAGTAGACAGACTAAGTAAGACCAGTGGCGGTCGTGAGTGGGCGTATGGCGAAATGGAAACAGGAATAGTTGTAGAACAATTATTGATTAATCAAGAGAATCCAAAAGCAGGAATCAATGATTATAAGATATTCTGCTATAATGGTAAGGCTAAATATATCATTGTAGATGTTGATAGATACATAGGGCATAAGCGTAATTTCTATGACAGAAACTGGAATAATCTGCATATAACAAGTGATTGCCCAGCAGCAGAAACTGATGTGCCAATGCCAGAAAAGCTGGAGGAAATGCTAAAAGTAGCGGAAAAATTGTCTGAGGACTTTCCATATGTGAGAGTGGATCTATACTGCGTTGACGGTAAGGTCTACTTCGGTGAACTGACATTTTATCCTTGGAGTGGTTATGTTCAGTTTATGCCGGATGAATGGGACTTTAAATTTGGGGAAGATTTTGAGTTAAGGAGATATAAGTGAGGATGAAGGTCGAATTAAGTGATAGATCTTATGGATTTACAAAGATACAAAAAAAAGACTGGATTCTTATTGTTGGGTTGTGTTTAGCTCCAATGACTGGACTACGTATTTGGAAAGTTGGCCCTGGAGAAATACTGTGTTTATTATGGGGAATGAAAAATTTATTGACTTTTTTTTCGAGTAGAAGTGATATATCAAAGTTTTTCATTTTCTTCATATTATCGCTTGGAGCTGGATCTTTTTGGGGATATATGATAGCACCTAACGAATTAAGGATTAGTGATTTAATAACTTGGCTCTATTTAGGGGTTATCACGATTTTAGTTTATGAAGGACTGAAAAAAAACAATTTGCCATATAATGAAAAGATATTGTTTTTATTTGCCCAAGCAGCTGTGATTTGGTATCTATTCCTATATGTATATAGTAAATTAATTAGTCGAATTTTTTTTGGCGCTCCGTTATGGTATGGTGGAATACGTTTCTCGGGAGGAGGAACGAATCCTCATCAGATAGCAGTACTATTATGTTCACTTTGTGCAATTTTTTTACGAGAGTTGTTTCGAACGAGGAATAAGATTACTTGTATATTAGGCATTGCCATTAGTTTATTCTTACTAATTCAAACGCAATCATCGACAGGACTATTAGCGGTTGTGGTAAGTTATGTTTTTTTTGCTTTTTATTCGATAGGTCATTTCGCCCCAGGTAGACAAAAAAATATATACTCAATTTTGATATGTTTTATGTTATTGATACTCATTATAGGTTATGGAACTTTTTCAAGTCTGTTAATAAATTGGATTGCTGATGATTCAAACGGAATAGGTAGAATAGAAATCTTTAAAACATTTTCAATTGCATTTGGTAAAAGCCCATTATTTGGGTTGGGTCCAGGAATTCATGGAAGAAATGGGACGATAGAATTCCACAACACTTATCTTGAGGTGTTAGCGGCGACTGGAATAATTGGTGGTTTTATATTTTTTAAATACTCAATACTATTATTTAAAAAAGTATTCAAAGCTGATTGGATGTTACTACCGATATTGGTGTCCATATATGCATATGGTTTAGCGGGCTTTGCTATGAGAAGACTAGTATATTGGGGGATTGTTGCTTTTATTTCGGTTATCTCTGAACAAATGATTTTAAGTTTGAGTGAAGATGAATCACAGAGTATTAATATCGTTGGTGAATGAATTAATGAATAATAAAATAATTAAAAATGTTGGTGTGATTTTGGGTTGTTCAATAGTGGCTAAGGTATTATCATATATATGGGAGGCAACATTAGCTGCATTTTTAGGAGCTTCAGATCAAGCCGATGCATTCTATATGACAACAAGTATTTTCGGAATTCTTTACCCCATACTGGACTTAGGTATCTGGAAGGTTTTTTTGCCTGCTTATAAAAAAATGCTTGTTGAAAAGAAAGAAAGCGATGCTGAGCGCATTGCTAATATTTCAATTACATTGTTTTTTGTATTATCGATTGCATTAGTGATATTCTTAATTGTTTTTGCTCAACCGCTTGTGGCGGTTATGGCTTCTGGTTTTGATTCAGATAAAAGAAAGATTACTATTGAGTATTTAAGGATATCTGCACCAACATACTTGCTGATGGCAGCGTCATCAGTTGTTGGTGCCATGCTACAAAGTAGAGAAAAATTTTTAGGTAGCCAAATTAGAGAGATTGGCACTCATATTTCAAAAATTATATTTGTGATAATATGTTTTCGTTTTTTGAATATATATGCTGCAGTTATAGCTATGATTGTGGGAAGTATCTTTAGACTTTTGATCCAATTACCTTTCATTAATTGGAAATGGAAGTTTCGATTTGATTTCCACTTTAAGGACAAGGAAATATTACCTATGATAAAAGGCTTGCCATCAGTTGCTGTAACTGCGGCAATAGTTCATATCAATGGCTTGGTTGATAAAATGGTAGCATCTGGAGCAGTCACCGGTGCTGTTGCATGTTTAAACTATGGAAATAAGCTGATGAACGTTTTTAGTGGAATGATTTCCACAGCGATAAGTACTGCGGTCTATCCAAACATGATACAATGTATTACAAATAAGGAAGAAGGACATTTGAGAAGACTGTTAACAAAAGTAATTAGTTCGTTATTGTTCTGTATAATTCCAATCAGTATTTTCTGCCTTGTTTTTTCGTCTCAACTTGTTTCTGTTGCTTTTGAGCGTGGCGCATTTGATTCATCTGCTACGGAAATCACCGCAGAAGTTTTTGTGGGTTATAGTTTGGGCATGCTTTTTATAGGTATTGCATCTGTTGTAACTAATGTGTTTTACGGATATGGCGATACCAAAATCACAATGAATGTTAGCTTAATTGAAATAGTATTAAACATAATATTTGATTTAATGTTTGTTCAAATCTTTGGAGTGGCTGGGCTAGCATTTGCTACTTCTATATCTGCGGCGATATGTCTATGTATAAGATTTTTGCTTTTGAAAAAATATATTAGGATTAGTTTGAAGAGTATTTCATTTGAAGGGTTAAAGATTTTAGCAATTTCTACTATATCTGCTTTTATTCCATATATCTTGATTACTAATTTCCTTGATGTTAATAAGTACATATCAATTATACTATGTGCCATATTATTTGGAACTTTATACATTGGATTAGCATTAATCTTGCACATTGAAACACTGTATTATCTAAAAAACTTGTTTTATGAAAGGCTGCACAAATGAGGATGATAATTGCCAATCTGAACAATATTTTTTTACACAGCAGTCCCCGTAGTTCATCGAACCAGGATCCGAAAATCTGCTATCAAGAAGTATTATGTCTATAGCTAATACACAAAACTGTCGAGCGTAGAGAGAATTAAAAGGAATATAAATACAAAAGGAGGCTAATCTTATGCCCAGACACAAGCAATCTGATCCAACATCTATCAAGACTCAAGTAATCCGCCTCCGAGTGACCGAAGCGGAAGCGGAAAAGTTTAGAAATAAAGCCGCTGAGTCAGGATGCAAAACTGTGAGCGAGTACATAAGATCCAGATGTTTATCGGATGATAGCAGCGTGGATAACGATGCAGTGAAAAAATAATCAGGAGTATAAAACAAGATCCCCAGAGATAGCGATCAACTATTATCTCTGGGGATCTTGTGTATAGGTTGAACGTCCCCGCCCAACAACCCCCACCCTGCCCAATCAACTCCAAATAGACTAAACTAGTAATAACTAAAGAGTAAGCATCAAACCCTCCGCACCTAGCTCACCAATGTCTAATAAAGTATAATATGGTTATCCCCTTAACACACCACAAGTAAGATCACTGCACCAAAGCAGCCAAAAGTCTTAAATACGCGCTGTTTCCCAGCTTACGACGGTTGAATTTGTAACAGTATTCGGCAGCATATAACGCTGTGTGGATCTTTTCGTTTCCGTGGTAAGTTCCCATGATCATTGCTTTGAAGTTTGAAATGACCTTGTGCGTCCAGTTCAGCTGACCACTTTCGGAATCGTAAGTCTCAAAAACATGAAAATACTTTTGAGCTAACGGCTTTTTGTAGCTTCGGGCGTTATCGCTCTCGATTTTCGAGCCTTCATGGATATTTTTGCTTGCAAATTTTCCCACCGTAACGCCCTTCAAATTCGGCACATCGGTCATTTTCAGTTCCTCTGCCACGCTTTTTACCGTGAGTCGGAGCACCGAGATACGTGTCGTCAAGTTCAACGATCCCGTCCAGCAAATAACGTTCTTCACGGCTGTATATACCGCCCACACTGCCACAGCTGCACGGATATTTTGCCACATCTCGCCGCTGACTGCCCACGGGCACTGCCCGGCAAAAAAAGCGAGCCCGCCTGACATCAACTCAGACAGGCTCTTTGTGACACATAATCAATGAGATAAGTTATATCTCCGGATATTCAATATCGTTCTTATCAAGAATAGCCTTGAGCAGGTCGATATACACATACAGCCGCTGGATCTCGATCCAGTTGCCGTGACACAAGCGGTCGGCTTACTCAAGTTCGTGGCGGGTAAGCTCATAATCTTCCCATTTCAGGTACTTATGATCCTTGCTGAAAGCACAGTAATCATTCATCACGGTTCAGCTCCTTCCGGAAGCCCATGACGTTTTCTCATGGATATTTCACCATCGATCATTACCGGATATGCGGTATTGATTATCCTGTCGATTATCGCATCGGATATCGGACTGTCGTTTTCAGGATCGGGATTTATGCGTTCGTACCAGCCCTCGGCATGGTACTGTGTGCAAAAGATCATCGACTTTTCGATCCTCGCTTCAATGATCTCCAGAAGATTGTATGCATCATTCGGAGTCAGCTTGCGGATAAGCCATTCGTCGAGAATAAGCAGATCTACCTTTTTGTATGCTTTGATGACTTTAGCAAATTCTCCGTTTGTTCTTGCAATGGAGAGTTCGTCAAGCAGTTCAGGCAGTCTTATGTAGCGCACCGATTTAAACTTGCGGCAGGCGGCATTTTCGAGAGCGCAGGCGACGTAAGTTTTTCCATTGCCCGATGCACCCATAAGGATAATATGCCTGCCCTCGTCAACATAATTACAGGTCGCAAAGCGCAGCATTTTGCCTTTGTCAAGATGCCGGTCTTCGATGTATTCAATGCCTTCGATGGTTGCGTTAGCATCGGAGAAATGAGCGTTCCTGATGTATCTTACGAGCTTGTTGTTCTGCCTGCGGTTCCATTCGGCATCAACAAGCAAAGATAGTCTATCCTCGAAACCAAGCTGTTTGTAGCTGTCGGCATCTTCAAGCTGACGTTCAAGCTCGGCAGCCATTGAATTCATCTTCATAGCTCTCAAACGCTCAATGGTGTTGTTGATCATTTGCTGCCACCTACCTTTCTCCAGTAGGCGGCACCGCGGGTAATGCCATATTTGTTGCTGTCATCAGTCTTTTCCGTGGGCTTGTCAGGCTCTTTGCTATTCTTCAACAGCGTTGTTATTGTGCGTATTGAAGGTGATGACGAGAACGCAAGCATACGCTCACAAGCGGCTTCAAGTTTCTTCTTGCCGTAACGTTTGCCGAGTTTCGTGAGGCTGACACAGGCCTTGTACCCCTGTTCGGGAACGCTGCCAGCGGTCAGGAAATACTTGACTACTTCCTCAGTCGATTTGCCAACAGATGTTGCCCACTCTTTGAACTCATCGGCATTGTAGTTCAAATACTCACGGTGATTTGAAGGCATATGTTCAGGTTTCACAACAGGCTGAACGCTGTATTTTTCAAAGCGCTTGTGCGAAGTCATGCGGCTGCCTTTGAAGTACACCTCGACCAGATCTTTGGTCAGCCTGATCTGCACCTGCTCTCCGATAAGGTCAAAAGGAACGGAATACTTGTTGAGTCCGTCGCTGATGAGATAATCATTCCCGACTGTCTGCTGTTTCCACACAGACGGCTCATAGGGGCGTTTTGGCAGCGGCAGCAAGAATTCCTTTTCCTCGGAAAGATAGGCATCTCTGCGACTGCCGGGGCGCTTCTGAAAGGGCTTTGTGTTGATGATCTCAAGGCGTTCTGCAACAGCATCTCTGACATCAGCAAAAGAGAAGAACTTGCGCTCACGCAAAGCGGCGGTTATCCATGTTGTGGAAAACCCGACCGAGCGTTCAACGAGCCCCTTGTCCTGGGGCTTACGGACACGGGCAGGAACAATAGCCGTACCGTAGTATTCCGCAAGCTCACGGTAGCTTTCGTTCAGCTGGGTCTCATAGCGAGTATTCGCAGTCACTCCGGTTTTGAGATTATCCGGAACAAGAACACGAGTCACACCGCCGAAGTATTCGTAAGCGTGAACATGGCACATGAGCCAGTTCTCCTGCTTCATGTCGGTGCAGGCTTCGACGTAGAGATAACTGCTGCAAGGAAGAGCCGCGACAAACAAATAATCTTTGTACTCTTCACCCGTGATCGGATCGTAATACGGAATAGTTCCACCCGCCCAATCCACCTGCATGGTGTCCCCGGGCTTGTGGGTTACGCGCATGGTCGCCTTTGTGACACGAGCCCAGCGACGGTATTTGTCACCGAACTGGGTGCTCATGTAGGGTGTTTAACCGTTTGCATAGGCACGCTCACAGTATTCATTCCAGAGTAGTGTGAGCGTCACACCTTTCTTGGACAGCTCACGGTGGATGTAGTCGTAATCTGGCTCTGCATAATGACTTCCGGCTGTTCTCCTTTCCGGATAAAACAGCTTTTCAAGTTCGGCATTAGTCACATCCTCATCGATAGGCCATTCCACTCCGTGCTTTGCAGCAAGTTCCAGAACATTCTTGACAGTATGATGAGAATGCCCCACACTTGCAGCGGTCTGTCTCAAGCTGTATCCCATACTGGTAAGCCTGAGTATTTCTTTGTAGTCCACCATATGATAGACCTCCTTGATATGTAGTCACGTCATTGATGTGCCATATCAAGTATATCATATTTTACCGGGCACTGCCCGTGGGCAGTCAACGGCGAAGTGTGGCAAAATATCCGTGCAGCTGTGGCAGTGTGGGCGGTATATACAACGGCATTTCATAGCTTTTCTGATGCGGTGCAGAACGTACCATGCAGTCTTGTAGGTCACTCCCAAAGACCTCATCAGCGTAACAGCAGAAACGCTGCATTTGTTGCTCATAACGAGGAATGCGGTGATTATCCACAGCCTCAGCGGAAGATGTGTTCTGTGCATAAAAGTTCCGTTTGTGGCGGATATATCTGCTTTACAGAACTTGCAGCGCAGCAGATGGCGTGACCTTATCCTGCGGTACTCAGAGCCACCGCAAAACGGTCAGGCAAAGCCCTTTTCAAAGCGGATATCAAGAAGAAAATCCTTGCAAAAGCTTTCATCTGCGAACTTTGAGTATATCCCATCAAGTGTGATCTCAGGTTTCGGAAATCTTTTTGACATAGCGACAGCTCCCTTCGGTTTCTGTCAATATTATACTATATTTTCTGAGTTTTGAGGTCTGTTTATTTGGACCGCATTGTAAATTATCTGTGGTGTGTTAAAGGGATAACCATGATTTACATAAAAAGAATTGGAGCATTTCATTATCGGATGGCTATCCGTTTTGCTTTTACAAGAACAATGTGTTGGACGGAAAAGTTAATTCTATCGGTGTATTATCACCCCGACAAAAAGATATATTAAAATCCTTTTGTAATTATATATAAGCAATGAATCCTTGGAAGAAATTGCCGAAAATATTGACGTTTACAACGCAAAGTGGTATAATATATATGCGTTGATATATAATTGTCAATGTTGAATTAAAAGGAGGCATAATTATGCAGAGAAAAAGAATTTTAGCAGCAGTAATGTCATTATGTATGGTCGCAGGTGCAGCAAGCTATGGTGCACCCGTCGTTTCGCAGACCATAACAGCACAGGCAGAGGCTGTAACCGAGGCAGAGTGTTATTCGTTCGATGAAGAAACAGGCGTGCTTACTATCAGGGGAGAAATCGACGCTGATGAAATAAAGGAATTGGGCTATAAGGATAATGTAAAATCAATCATAGCTGAAGACAGTGCTGTTTTTCCTGCAAATTGTCGTAATCTGTTTGAAAAATATTATAATTGTACTTCTATTGATCTTTCAGCTGCAGATACAAGCAATGTTACAAATATGGGCTTTATGTTCTGGCGGTGTGCCGCTCTGACCAAACTTGATCTAAGTAGCTTCAATACAAGCAATGTCACAAATATGAGCCATATGTTCTGGGAGTGTAGTGCTCTGACAGAAATTGATCTAAGCGGCTTTGATACAAGCAATGTCACAGATATGTGTGCAATGTTCAGCGATTGCAGGAAACTAACCACTCTTGATCTAAGCGGCTTTGATACAAGCAATGTCACAGATATGGGTGCAATGTTCGATCATTGCAAGAAACTAACCTCTCTTGATCTGAGCGGATTTGATACAAGTAATGTTACTAATATGCGTGGAATGTTTTCTGTCAGTGGTTTGACCTCACTTGATTTAAGTAGATTCGATACAAGTGGTGTTCTGCATATGGATCAGATGTTTGAATACTGTTATGATTTAGCTGAAATTGATATAAGCGGATTTGATACGAGCAATGTCACAGATATGTGTGCAATGTTCAGCGATTGCAGGAAACTAACCACTCTTGATCTAAGCGGCTTTGATACAAGCAAGGTTGAATATATGCAAGGTATGTTCAGCGGGTGTAAAAGTCTGACTTCACTCGATTTAAGCAGTTTTGATACAAGCAATGTCACAGAAATGGATTATATGTTCAAGAATTGTAGCGCTTTGACCTCACTTGATTTAAGCGAATTTAATACAGGCAAGATAAAATATATGGACGGTATATTCAGCGGTTGTAAAAGTCTGACTTCACTTGATTTAAGCGGATTTGATACAAGCAATGTTAAACAAATGAACTATATGTTCAAAGATTGTAACGCTCTGACCTCGCTTGATTTGAGCAGTTTTGACACCAGCAATGCCAGACTTGTAAACGATATGTTCGTTGGTTGTTACAGCCTGAAAGATTTTATTCTTGGCGAGAAATATAGTAATATAACAGAAAAAGCAAAGCTTCCCATAGGTAACGGTTGGGTAAATGCTAAGCGTCCTTCTGTCATTGTAAGCGGAAGCGGGAATTATGCTGTTATCGAAAACGACGGCCGAAACATCTACAAGCAGTATGAAGCGATTACATATCCGACAAACATAAAGGTCGCTTACAGTGAGAAATATCGTCAGGTAAGATTCACATGGGACAGGGTCGAAGGCGCTGACAGATACGGCATAGCTGTATACCTTGCAGGCAAGTGGAGAGTTCAGACGCAGAATATCACTGACACCACCTACACAACTCCTAAGAATCTCACCCCCGGCAAGACTTACAAAGTAGCTGTCGCAGCAAGAGTTAACGGCAAATGGGATACAGCAAATGCTATCAAAAATGCTGTAACTGTTACCATAAAGTGATCGGCATATCGATCTGATTTGATATGTAAATACTATTATAAGACATAAGACTTAACGCCCTTCGTAATACGAAATGTATCCCGTAGGGCGTTTCTTATCTTAACATTTCGGGCCTTCCAAAACTGACCAAAATATACATTAATACCATCCCCTCTTATGGATAATCAACGAGCGATTAATATAATATATGGTTATCCCCTTAATACACCACAAGTAAGATCACTGCACCAAAGCAGCCAAGAGCCTTAAATACGCATAATTTCCCAGCTTGCGGCGGTTGAATTTGTAGCAGTATTCGGCAGCATATAACGCTGTGTGGATCTTTTCGTTTCCGTGGTAAGTTCCCGCGATCATTGCTTTGAAGTTTGAAATGACCTTGTGCGTCCAGTTCAGCTGACCACTTTCGGGATCGTAAGTCTCAAAAACATGGAAGTATTTCTGTGCCAGCGGCTTCTTGTAACTTCGGGCGTTATCGCTCTCGATCTTCGAGCCAGCGCGGATATTATCCCTGGCAAATCTACCCACAGTTATGCCATTTAAATTCGGCACATCTCTCATTTTAACGTACTCGGGATTTCCTGCTGCGTTCTTCGATAAAGCTACTATCATCTTGACTTTTTCAGTACCTCTGCCGCGCTTTTTACCGTGAGTCGGAGCACCGAGATACGTGTCATCAAGTTCAACGATTCCGTCGAGCAAATAGCGTTCTTCACGGCATTTCATAGCTTTTCTGATGCGATGAAGGATGTACCAGGCTGTCTTGTAGGTCACCCCCAAAGACCTCATCAACGTAACAGCGGAAACGCTGCATTTGTTGCTCATAACGAGGAATGCGGTGATTATCCACAGCCTCAGCGAAATATGTGTTCTGTGCATAAAAGTTCCGTTTGTGGCGGATATATCTGCTTTACAGAACTTGATCCTATTTTCTGCGCACCATTCCCGGATCGTCAGACCGCTTGCCTGCTGCGCTTTGATCTGTGCAGACCATTCCTGAAGCTGCATTTCTTTTTTGATTGTTGTGATGGCTGTTGTTTTGTCCATACCTGTTACCTCCTTGTCTAATCGACTCCAATGAATTCCAGCGATCAATTTGGATTATTCAATTTACTTCATGGTGTTCCTTGGAGTTTATTATACTTCATTAGACTTTGGTGAGCTAGGTGCGGAGGGTTTGATGCTTACGAATGATATGTTCACGGAAAAGGGAAATGATGAATATGATGGCTGGCATGAGGTCGCTGGACAGGCGGATTTTGATAATTTCTAATAAGCCTCTTGACTTTTTTCTCTTTATGAAGTATAATAAAGGAAAAAATCCTAATGGGTGGTAATATGAGTAATTTTAGAGATGAAGATTATGCTTATATTCTTGGGGATTGTTTGCATGATATTTTTTATGTTGATTCATCTTACCGTGGAAAAATCGCTCAAATGAGGGTGCTTTCTGAAATAATAGTCAGGAAGCTAATCGATTTTAAGCCAGATGAGCAGTTGACAATCGGCGACAAGGAAGTATTAAAGAAAGTAAAAGCCCTTACTTACGGAGACCATTTTAAGAAATGTATTCTTGCTGTTAAGAATGATACAACTGATTATTATGCAGCGAATTCCTGTTCACATTCAAAGGTTCGCTCGCAAATAACACAAGATGATTATACCAAGATACATGATCATTTACTTGATCTTATTTCTTGCTTATTTATTCAGTTTTTCTCAAAACATTCTTTCGGTACAAACGATAAGATAGTTAGGTGCTTTTCCTTACTTCCTCCTATTATTCGATACAAGGTGTTGTGCTATTTGTACTCTGTTGACAATAATAACAAAACAGTGATTGATAAACTGGTTTTAGTTATTTTGAAAGAGTTCGGGACTGAAAAAGCAACTCAATGGGTTGAGGATAATAAATCTCACTTGATTACAATTCCAATGCTTTGTAGTGAAAATATGTATGAACACTCTATGAAAACGATATCAACAAAGCTGAAAGCGACGTATCAAACAATAGAGGAGGCAAAAGCGTTCTTCGATCATAATAAAAAACCATTTGTTGAGGACACCGATGAAGAAGTCCGAGAATTCGCCAAATTGATGGAATTTTTCTATACCGGAAGAAAGGTGGACACAGCAATAATTCCGTCAGAATATGTTGTAAGTTTTCATGACAAATAATACCTGCTATGTTTGTTAGGAGGAATGGTTAGTATGCCGTACAATGCTTTAGGAGATCTGTATAAGATTGAAGTTGTTAAGAGACTTCAGAAAATGGGCTGTAACATTAAAAGTGTTCATGTCTTGAATTTAATTTTAGAGAAAATGGGCATTCTTATTCATTCTGGAGATCATTGGCTTACTTCCAAAGAGGGTGTCAAGTACACCATATACAGAAGTCAAGTAGTCGATGTCGATGCATGGCATCCGTCAATTGTTGATGCTGTTTTTGAATATTTACAAAACAACGGAAAAGCCTGAAAAATGAGTCAATCCCAAATTCTGTGTAAACGCAAAATAATGCAATAGAAAAGTGTATGATGAGAACGATTGTGAAAGCAGTCGGTCTTATCTAAACGACAAATAAAAACCGACGCAATGATACAGATATTTCAAACCCAATGGTATTATTGACAGGTTCTGAATAAATTCTACAATTTGACCCTGCCGGGATATTGTTTCGGCAGGGTCATGGTTTTGTATACTTGAACTGTTTAACAGTTGAAATTATGTAGTATAATAAAGCTATGCACGGAGCTATTAAAATTGCGATATTATTGATGAAAAATCTTTAAATATATCGGCAAATGGAATATGACAGACAGCCATTATAATTGCAACGAAAAATGGTATAAGGCTTAATACAACTTTGTTTTGTTCAATTTTAGGTGCCAGTGTGATGATATTGACAATAAAAGAAATTAGCGTTAACAACAGAAGTAGTGCGGATATAAAAAGAAAGATAAAAAATAATATATTTGCTGTGGATGATGAGATAAAAGAAAGATTAGTTGTTTTATAAAGTTCAACAGTTAGGCATGGGTCATAACAAACGTGATCTAATTTATCGGGTATTGAAATAGTGAACTTAGTATTATTATCAATGTTGAAATAATAGTTGTTGTCTTTATCAACAGACATTTGATCATAGGTTTGTCCATCAAATGATATATATAACGGATCGACCATATTATACGTTTTTATTTTAATGCATTTATTTGCATTAGTAAAATCAAGACTAGCGGTTTGTATCATTTCCTGATTTAAAGGATTGATTATGTTGACCCACACTTCATCGTTTTGTTTAATAAGTATTTGCTGGCTTTGCTTTTCACTAACTTTTTTGCCAAAGAGTTCTTCCATCATATCATTTGAATAGTATATTTTATCGATATACTCGGTTTTAAGATTTGGGTTCTGTTCTAATGTTTCAAAAGAAGCGTTAAAATGACCATCATCAGAATAATTCGTCAAAGAAATATTGTTGAATAATCTTTCATTTGGGAAGAACAATGTACATAGCCCTGATAAAAAAAAGAATGCAAGGAACATAAAAAACATTGAAGCTGTAAATGAATACTGATTGCGTTTATACTTGAAGCCTTGATAATACAATGCTGTAAATGAAAAAAGCACCAATGTAGATAATACAAATATAATATGCTTAGAAAATCTAAAACTGTATATATGAAAGTTTTCTAAAATAAGAAAAACAAATAATATGATAGTCAACAAGGCGCATAATGCTGAAAACTTTGACGATGACTTCCAGAATCTGTTGGTGTAATTATGGATATTATCAAATCCGCTTCCGCTCTTGTATTCTATCTTATCGCCTAAGATTATAGATTTTCTACAGTTTTCAAAAGCATTAATATGGATCTGTTCCAAAGAGTCAAATCTTTGTTTAGAATCAACCAAAAGCTTATAGCAATTCTTAAATGCATTTTTTGAGATTAATTGCAGGTTTACAGTCTTGATTTTATTGATTGTATTTAGTTTTTTGCAGCCTTCAAATGCAGATTCAAAAATGTGTGTTATGTTTGAATCAGAAGAGATTTCTTTTAGATTTACACAATTGAAAAAACAGCGTGGAGTGATCTTATTAATATTTGCAGGAATATTAAACGATTGAAGAGAAATACAATTTTCAAAAGCACTTGATCCGATAAATTTAATATTAGATGGGGTTTTGAATTCTATCAAATGAAGGTTTTCGCAATCTTTAAACGCATTGGCTGTTATTCCGATAACTTTATAATCATTATTTCCTCCAGAAGGAGTTGCTGCGATAGTGGAAGGCTCACATACTGAGTCAGGAATTGTAATTTTTGCTTTGTTTGAAAGGCATTTTATTATATTTGCAGTTTTAACTGACCCATTGCGTTTTAACTCATATATAATGTTTTCGTGTTCAATAGTCATTTATTTTACCCCTTCTTTTGTTATAATTCATTAATTATATTATAACATGTTATTATAATTAAATCAAGTCTTTATTAGAGAGGGGGCGTGATTATAGTCAGGTACTGAACATTTGCGGAAGAATGCTACCAACCTTGTTGAGTACCCACCCTAAAAGCCCCCACCCTACCAAATCAACTCCAAATAGACTAAACTAGAAATAACTAATAAAGTCTAACCGGAGTTGATTAGAATGAATAAGATAACGAAGATCAAAAACGAAGTTAAGCTGAAACAATGGGTTGAAATGATACAGCAGCGGAACGAAAGTGGTCTTACTGTAACCGACTGGTGCAAGCAGAACAGGATCAATCTCAAAACATATTACTACCGTCTGAAACGAGTGCGTCAGGCGGTATGTAATAAGATCGAACAGCATGATATCGTGTCTGTTGAGCCGACCGCAGATATAGAAATTACAGCAGAGAAAATAGAAATATCCGTAGGTGATGTAAAAATATTTCTGCCTGATGATTTTAACGAAACTACGTTGAAACGTCTGCTGGGAGTGCTGAGATGATCGGAGATGTAAGCCGCACTGAGAATATCTACATCGTGTGCGGATATACAGATATGCGTAAAGCAATAGATGGACTTGCAGCAATTGTTCAGCAGAACTTCAAGCTTGATGTATTTTCAGAAAGTCTGTTCCTTTTCTGCAGAAAACGCTGTGATCGCATCAAGGCTCTGCTTTGGGAAGAAGATGGATTTGTTCTGCTATACAAAAGGCTCGAAAACGGGAAGTATAAATGGCCTCGTGATCGTGTCGAAGCAAAACAGATAACCAAGCAGGAATTCCGCTGGCTGCTTGAGGGGCTGTCGATCGAGCAGAAGACAGCAATAAAACCAGCAAAAACAGGCACGATATGCTGAAAATCCAACATAAAAAAAGCACATCATTGTTGACAATATTTCTATGCCCGAAAGGTACGGTTTTGCTGGACTTTTCGGG
Source organism: Hominimerdicola alba 8 (assembly GCF_000178155.2). Taxonomy (GTDB): domain Bacteria; phylum Bacillota; class Clostridia; order Oscillospirales; family Ruminococcaceae; genus Hominimerdicola; species Hominimerdicola alba_C. The sequence continues at coordinate 6,568 of NZ_ADKM02000024.1, read as the reverse complement.
CTTTTTGTGGTAAAATGTATGCAATGATGATTTTGACTGTCCCCGCCCAATAACCCACCAAAACACAGATCCCCGGGCTACGGCTCGGGGATCTGTGTTTTGGTGGGAGGTTGTTGGGCGGGACCGACGATTTTATTATATCCTACAAGTTATGTAGGATATAACTCATTATTCTTTGTTAACATATCATATTGACTTGATAGGAATAATATGATATAATCCATATATGCCTATGAAAATTATGGTAAATTATGTTGAGGAGTCGAACGACCATGAAAAGAAAAAACTCATTAATGTATCTTAATACTGTCATCTCAGCGGCAGGACTTATCGGTATCAACACATTTCTTCACCCTTGCCGGAGCGAAATGGCGATGAAATGCGTGAGAACGACATATATAGCAAGTGCTGTGCTGGCTGTGATAATAGCTGTTGATATCATCGGCGCTGTAATAAAGCAGAACACTGTACGCAAGACTGTACCGTTCATATCAGCAATGTTAAGCGTCGCACTGTTTTTTGTACCGCTTTTGGGGCACTGCGGCGGTGCGATGATGCACTGCAACACCCATACTATGCCCGCTATAAGGATAACTGCATTGCTGCTCCTTGTCATATCACTGATATCAGTGATTGCTGAGAACTTATCCGTCGGAAGGAAAAACGCATATGGGAACGATTAAGTATGCGCTGAATGTTATCTCATACAGCAGGTTCAGGAGCGCGATAGTATTCGTTCTTGTATTTGTGACGACCGTGTGCATATTCGGTACGGGACTGTTTACCGACAATATCAGAAGCGGCGCTGACAAACTGAACGGTACGACAAACACAGACCTTTATATCGTCCCGCAGGAGTATCTTGACAGCACCAAAGATATGCTTTTCAAAGGCAAAGCCTGCACGATACTGTTCCACGAAGATGAACTGGACGGGATAAAGGATATTCAGGGCATAGATGTCAGCCGACAGCTATATCTTGAAACGCTTGAGATGAGCTGCTGTTCCTCAGGCGGACTTCAGATAGTCGCATATGACCCAAAGACTGATTTTTCGGTAAAACAGTGGAGCACCAAAGCACCCGAACTTAAAGCTGATGAGATACTGGCAGGTTCTTCATCAAATTTCACTGTAGGCGAATCGGTGAATGTTTTCGGACGCAGTTTCAGAGTTGCAGATATACTTGAAGAAACAGGCATGGGCTATGACAGCAGCCTTTTTCTCACCTGCGAAGCCGCCGACAGCATAACTTCATCAGCTGAGTACAAATACATGTTTGGTCAGCGGGACGGACTGCTATCAATGATGCTGATAAGACAGAACACAGGCAGTGACATAACATCGCTTATTGAACAGATAAATGCGGCACTCAGCGGCTCGGAACTGAAAGTTTATGCTGTTGATGAACTCACTTCGGGACTGCGCGGCAATATACGCATGCTTACAGGCATGGTCGGCGTTATGGACGTGTTTGCACTTATAATAGCATCGGTATCGCTTTTTGCTATGGTGACTGTGACCGCACAGCAGCGCAGAAAAGTCGCGGGCAGCCTGCTTTCGGTGGGCGCATGCAAGGGCAGGATACTTATGATGTTTTTGACAGAGTATCTTCTGCTGTTCGCGGCAGGGACGGTACTGGGTATCGCAGCATCGCTCATATTCCTGCTGCCGCTGCATGATGTCCTGAAAACAGCACTGGATATGCCCTACAAGCTGATATCGGCGGGACAGGCTTTCGGTATCGCCGCAAAAACTCTGGCGATAAATGCAGGTATGCTGGCGGCTGCGCTGTCCTTTACATTTATAACTATAATGAAGCAGGAGCCTGCTATGCTGACAGGAGAAAACGTATGATAAAAGCCGTAAATATTTCAAGAAACTTCGGCGGCAACGGGTTGAGAAGCACTGATATCTCCCTTGAAAAAGGCGGTTTCATCGGTGTTTCGGGAGCATCGGGCTGCGGAAAATCCACACTGCTGAATATAATAACCGGCATGCTTCGCCCCGACAGCGGCACTGTAATTATAGACGGTGAGGATATATTCAAACTTTCGTCTGCCGCACGCACAGCGCTCAGGGCGGGAAAGATAGGATATATAATGCAGGGCAGTGTACTGCTGGGCGAACTCACTGTGCTTGAAAATATCATTCTGCCTGCCCGTATCGCAGGAAGATCACCCGACAGAGCAAAAGCCGAAATGCTGTGCCGAAAGCTGGGAATAGATAATGTAATTAACTCTTATCCTTCCGATATTTCGGGAGGGGAGTACCGCCGCACCATGCTGGCTAGGATATTATTCGCTGATACCCCCATACTGATAGCCGATGAACCCACTTCTAACCTTGATGAAGAGAGCGCATCTATAGTACGCAGTATGATAAAAGAAGTACACGATAAGGGTGTCAGCATCATCGCCGCAACACATGACAGCGAACTGCTTTCATTGGCTGACAGAGTGATACAGCTTCAGCCGTTACGTTGATAGTAAATTATCGTTATCAGGGAGGTCGCTTTGCATAAAATTGACCTCTCTGAACTTTTTTGCCGAAAAAAAGTATAAAAAATGGGCTGATTTTTACAAATATTTGTAAGAAAAATAAAAATCTAGTAAGCCTAGAGAAAAAGTATGAAAAACCTCTTGACATTCATTGAGAATGGTGTTATAATCATATCATTCCGATAGGAAAAATCAAATTTATGAAGATAACTAAGGAGCGATAACTATGGCAAACGAAAACATTTGCAGAAGCTGCGCAGACTGCGGCGTAATGAATTGTCTGAACAGAAAGGGTAAATACCCTGAGTTTTGTCCCACAGCAGAACTCACCGAAGAGGAGATAGACGAGGTAGTTGCACTGTATACCAACAGCCGCATCAATAAGAAAGTTTCGATAGCTTCCGCTGAGATAGAGGGAGAGTTCTACGGCAAGTATACAAGAGTAGAAGAAATAATCGAGTTTGCAAGACGAATAGGTGCCAAGAAGATAGGCATCGCTACCTGTGTTGGTCTTATTGAAGAGAGCAGGATATTCGCAAAGATATTAAGGCTCAACGGTTTTGAGGTCTACGGCATAAGCTGTAAGGTAGGCTCTGTAAACAAGACGACTATAGGCGTTGACGAGAAGTATACATGTGTGACGGGTCCCGTTATGTGTAACCCCATAATGCAGGCTAAACTTCTCGCAAAAGCAAAGGTTGACCTTAACGTTGTGGTCGGTCTTTGTGTAGGACATGACAGCCTGTTCTATAAATACGCAAAGGGTCTTACAACAACACTTATCACCAAAGACAGAATGCTTGCACACAATCCCGCAGGCGCTCTTTATCAGGCAAGGGCTTATTACAAAAAACTGCTCCATGCACCTGTCGGTGAAGAACTTGACAGATCAAAACTCTCACCCGGAGCAGATATATAGCGATCTGCCTGAAAATTCAGACAAGATGCGGTCACAAGACCCTTATATCCACTCCCAATTTTGATGTGTATTGCTGATGATACAAAATGGCTGTTCTTTCGTATTGTTTCCCCGCCTTCGGCGGGGGAACAATACACAGCCAAATTGGGATTATATCCAAGCTCTTGCGAACGTGTCCTGTGAATTTAAACAGTTGGATCGCTGTACGAAAGGAAGTAATTTACGATGAAGATACTCAGACCACTGCTGCCGCTCTTATCACTGGCAGCTGCGGAGATAGTGGCATTCGCCGTTCCGGATTCTCCGCTGCATCAGCCCGCGAAACACCCGTATTTCGCTGTGCTTCTGATAATAGCTGTGGCTGTATATTTCATAGCTGCGACAGCAATTTATTTTAAGAACAGGAATAACAGTGCCGCTGAAAAGCCCGTGTTTTATCGCGGCCCTTTTCTGGCAGGTGTGATACTGTTTCTGAACCTGTTAAATATATTCACAGTCAAGACAGCGCTGTTTCCCGTACTGTATTTTCCTGCTCTTGACAGGGTGTTCGGTACACTGTTTGAGGACAGGTCACTGATATTAAAGTGCATCGGCTTCTCTATGGGAATACTTCTCAAAGGCGTTGCGGGCGGATTGATAATAGGCTTCTTTATGGGCATAGCTATCGGTTTCAGCAAAGCTGCCGAATACTGGATAAATCCGCTGATACGCATACTCGGACCTATCCCTTCAACTGCATGGATACCGATACTTCTGGTGGTATTCTCGGAAGCAAGATCGGCAAGTTCATTTATAATAGGCATATCAGTATGGTTCCCGACAGTAGTGCTTACCTCCAGCGGCATAGCCAACGTCAAAAACTCCTACTTCGAGGTATCCTCCACACTGGGCGCGGGTCAGCTGCAAAAGATATTCCGCATCGGCGTGCCCGCTGCGATGCCCAGCATCTTTCTCGGTCTGTTCAACGGTATCTGCGGCTCGTTTGTGGCGCTGATGACAGCCGAAATGATCGGTGCCAAGTACGGCATCGGCTGGTATGTCAACTGGCAGAAGGAAATGATGGCTTATTCAAATGTATATGCGGGACTGATCGTCATCGCGGTAATGTTCTATCTGGTGATAACAGTGCTTTTCAAAATACGTGACCGTGTACTCGGCTGGCAGAAAGGTGTGATAAAATGGTAGGCAGCATCAGATTTGAGGGCGTAAAAAAGACTTTCCACACCGTTACGGGCGAAACTGTAAATGCTCTCAGCGGAGTTGATCTTGAAATAGAAAAGGGCAAATTCGTTTGCCTTATAGGACCTTCGGGCTGCGGCAAATCGACCATGCTGCGTATCCTCGCGGGACTCGATAAACCGACCGAAGGCAGTGTTTACATAGATGATGAGAAGGTAAAGAAGCCTGACTGCGACAGAGGGCTTGTATTCCAGGACCCGAACTTGTTCCCCTGGCTGAATATATACGACAATGTCGCTTTCGGTCTGAAAGTCAGAAAGCTATATAAAGAGCGCAGTGCCGACATTTCCGAGTATATGGAACTTGTCGGGCTGAAAGGCTTCGAGAAGTCCTATCCCCATCAGCTTTCGGGCGGCATGTGTCAGCGTGCTTCACTGGCAAGGGCACTTATCGGACACCCCAAAGCGCTCCTGCTGGACGAACCTCTCGGTGCGCTGGACGCATTCACCAGAATGAACATGCAGGACGAACTTCTGCGCATCAAAGCCGAAAAAGATATGACAATGATAATGGTAACGCATGATGTTGATGAAGCTGTTTATCTTGCAGACAAGATAGTTGTTATGACACCTCGTCCCGCAAAGATAGAAAAAGTCATAGATGTTGATCTTCATCAGCCGCGTGACAGAAATAATCCCGAATTTATCAGGCTCAGAAGCGAGATATTGAAGATACTCGACTTTGCGGGAAAAGAGCCTGAGGTAGAATATAACATTTAACAGGAGGATATTTATGTATTTAAGAAAAACAGCCGCGCTTCTCACATCTGTACTTATGCTGACAGCATTGACAGCCTGCGGCAGCAGCGGTGACAAGAACGGCGGCAAAGACGGCGAATATGTCCTTAAAATAGGCGAAGCACAGGGCGCTCTGTGCCATGCACCTTTGCAGGTCGCTATGGAGAACGGCTATCTCGATGAAGCAGGCATAAAGTGGGAGAGAGTGGATTTCGGCAAGGGCGATATTCAGGCTGCGCTGGGCGCAGGTACTATCGACTGCGGATTTGGTCTGGTAGGCAAGTTCGTTCAGCCGATAGACAACGGACTTAACATGGTAGTTACCGCAGGCATGCACACAGGCTGCACAAAGCTGCTGGTAAAGAGCGATTCGGGCATAAAGACTCTTGATGACCTCAAAGGCAAAAAGATAGGTGTGTCTTCTCTTGCAGGCTCTGAGTGTGTTACTGCCAAGAGAGCACTGCATGAAGCAGGCTTTGATATATCTGCCGAGAGCAAAGATGTGGAGTTTCTGGTATTCGGTGTCACAGACCAGCCGCAGGCTTTGCAGAACGGTGCAGTCGATGCGATATGCACCCCCGACCCCGTAGCTACTCAGGCTGAAAAGGAGTTCGGACTTGATGTACTTCTCGATACCGCAGTGACCGAGCCTTATGCTTCCGAATACTGCTGTGTTACTTTCGTTTCAAAGGAACTCGCTGAACAGCACCCCGATGTTGCCGCAAAGTTCACCGATGCTTGCCTTAAAGCCTCCGCATGGGTAGCAGAACACCCCGATGAAACAGCAAAACTTCAGGTGGAAAAGGAGTATGTCAGCGGTGACCCTGCCGCAAATGCAGAGATACTCAAATCATATCAGTTCATACCCAGTGTAAAGGGCGGTCAGGAAGCACTGACAAACGTATCCCGTGACCTTAAGACCATCGGTATGCTTCAGGACAGCACCGACCCCGATGAACTGGCAACACGTTCATTCAAGAAATTTGAGGGTGTGCCCGACAGTTACAAGACGGAAGACGGCAAACTCGTTGCAGTAGAGTGATATTATAATATGACCATCCCTTTAGCACACCGGCTGAAAATGCGGTAAACAAAAGGATAATTGTTCGCTGTTTTTGGTGGTGTGTCAGCGGGATAACCATATATTATAATGTAAAAGCGATCAGCCGACAAAT
>NZ_ADKM02000025.1 GCF_000178155.2 Hominimerdicola alba 8 | reverse complement strand
ATCGGTGTGGAGCGCCACAGCGGTCGCTGAGATAGCGCCGACTATGGTTATGCCCGATATAGCGTTTGTGCCCGACATAAGGGGCGTATGAAGCTGCGAGGGGACTTTCGAGATAAGCTCGACACCCAGAAAACCAGCGATGACAAACACGAAAACGAGCAGAAGAATTTCTCCTATCGCCATTTTACTTTACCTCCTCTATGATTTCACGAAAACGTTTTAGTTGCAACGCATCGCAATAATTATTGATCCTTGAAGCGTTCGTGAATTATCTTTCCGCCCTGTGTGAGCAGGCAGCCGCGCATTATTTCGTCGTTAAGGTCAACTAACAGCTCCTTGCTCTCCTTGTCATAAAAATGGGTCAGAAAGGCTGTGAAATTTCCCGAAAGCATTTTCGATGCGTCATATGGGACTTGTCTTTCGAGCATGTCGCCGCACATGATAGTCACGCCGTTTTCGGTGACAACGTCCTCGAAAAGTTTGCTGCCTTCAACGTTTCCGCCCGTAGATACTGCCATATCGACCACTACCGCGCCTTTTTTCATACGGTCAAGGACATCCTTGCCGATGAGGCGGGGAGCCTTTCTTCCGAAAACCTTTGCGGTGGTGATAACGATGTCGGAACGCTCGCAGACTTTCGCCTGAGCTTCCTGCTGTTTGGCGATCTGTTCGGGGGTAAGTTCCTTTGCGTAG
>NZ_ADKM02000026.1 GCF_000178155.2 Hominimerdicola alba 8 | reverse complement strand
AGCAGATGCGTGAGGTACGGCAAGTTCTCTTTGACTATACAACAGATAATGTTGAGGAGTTCAGTTCCGAAATATCCACGATAGAGGACAAGCAGGAGCTTATTAAGCTGAAAAAAGTGCTTATCTCTGCCCGTGACTGCTGTAATGTAGTCCGCACCTTTGGCGATGATGAGCTGAAACAAGCCTTTGCAAAGCTCGAAATCACAAGACTTCCCGAAATGATACGAGAAGTTCAGCGACAGATTGACACGATAAATCAAAAAGAAGCCTTTGACAGCGATGACTCCACAAGACAGCTTATCAATGAAGCAATGCAGGACATTACCTTTAATTTCTCAAAGATCGGTGATGAGGAATTGCAGATGGGCTTCATGAGCAAAGAGGAGTTCCACGAAAAATGGCGCCGGACGATACAGTCCTTTACGGAGAATATAGACCAGGACGATCCCGAATTTATCTCCATAAGAGAAGCGTTTATGCAGAGATTCAAGGAGTTCGGCTTCGCATTTGATAATATCCATGAAGT
>NZ_ADKM02000027.1 GCF_000178155.2 Hominimerdicola alba 8 | reverse complement strand
GCATAAACGCTCCACGCTGCCATAGCGCCGCAGACAAGTGTGCCTGCGCCAGCCGTTCCGACAAGAGCTTTTTTCATCATCGGATTCATATCAGCAAACATCAGTGCTGCGGTTCCTGCGCCGAGAATTGCTGTTCCTGCAGTCAATGCCGTAATCATTCCGTTTGGAACCCAGTTCTTATAATTTGCACTCATAATTATACTCCTTTACTTTTTGCTGAAAAATCCCTTCTTCTCATACGTTTCACAAGTTACACTCATAACTGTATAGCCTGAACCGTCCAGTGCGTCAGCTATCATTTCTGAGGTCAGTTTGTATTCACTTATAATAACCGTTTCGCCCTTTTTATGGGAAGAAGATACTTTTTTCACGGATATTTTGGTGCGAATGGCATCGTTGATATGTGATTCGCACATTCCGCACATCATACCGTCAATTTTAACTGTTGTCTTATACATATTGAATATCCTTTCACTGTGTGTTATCGTTTATATCCCATGACTAAAAACAGATTTTCCTTTTTATTGACTGAAATATCAGCAAATTTCGCTGATTTCAGCATATCTGCGATCTGCTCTGCCGTATATCGTGTCATGCAGGGAACTTTCTTCTCCCAATCCACATTCGGATCGCCGTAATTATTGATGACCGCAAAACAGCCGCCATTAACAAGTGAACGGTAGATCTCCCTGAACGCTATTTCAGGTTTCTTCCAGAAGAAAACCGTTTCAAAAGCGGTGATAAGGTCAATGCTGTTATCCGTGAACGGCAGATTTTCAGCACTGCCTTTGATGATTTTTACACGCTTGCCAAGTTCATTTTTATTGACCTTTTCAGCCTTTTTCACACTTTCATCGGATATATCCAGCCCGATAAACTTCGCTTTTTCGCTCAATCCAAGCATACGTCTGATATTGTAACCGCCGCCGCAGCCCAGATCTGCGACCTTGCCGCTGTCGGGAATGCTGATCTGCTCCAACGCCCACTGCGCCATTGGTAAATGCTCCTTGTCCATGCTGACAAGCATCATTCGTCCGAGAAGTCCTTTCGGATTTCCGAAATTGTCTGTAAAACTCATGGCTTTGCTCCTTTTCTGAGAAATTCGTTTATCAGTTCCATGACCTCGTTGAAAGCTGGCTTGCAGCCGGGAATAAAATATTGCAACGCAAAGCAGTGGTGCATTCCTTTACCCACATGAATCATGCACTTTGCGCCTGCTTTCCGGAAGCTCTCCGCATAGCTTGGAGCAAAGGCGTACAGCGTTTCTGCGCTGCCGTAATAGAAATGCGTCATGGGAGCCCTACGAAAGTCGCCGTGTGCGGTTGCAAGATATTTTTCCGGTATTTCTCTGCCGTGACACATGATCTCACGGGCAGTATACATATACGCCGCAGGAATCATGATATCTCGCTTGTCAAGTGCTTTGATTGCTGTATTTTCTGCATCTATTACGGGAACACTTCCGGGCGATATGGGGATCAGCATTCCCGGCATAGGAATATTTCTGCCGTTGTCATTCAGTTCATTTATGTATGTGATCAGATCGAGTATCAGTGCACCGCCCGAGGAAAAGCCAAGAAATACGATGTTTTCAGGCTTGTAGAATGTCAGCATTTTGGTATAGCATTCAAATATCATCTGCACATTTTCGAGCATATCGTGTTCGTGGCAGAGGGGATAATACGGGAACCATACATCGGAATTGGTTGTTTCAGCGATCTTTCTTGAAAGCCCCACATCGCCTTTATCTGAGCCGAGTATCATGCCGCCGCCGAATACGAACAATATCGCTTTATCTCGCCGTTTCTTTTCAATGTCAACTTCAATGCAGTGATACTGTCCCTGTATCAGATGATCGGTATAGTGAGCCTTGTTATCTGTCGGCATAATAAAATGACGGTTTTTTGCATTCATTTTTGCCGCTTTTGTAAGGACTTCTTCCTTTGTACCGATAAGGCTGTTTCGTATCTTTGCAGCCTTCACGACTGCTTTTGTCACCCTGTAAAGCGGATTGTTTAGCGCATCGGGCGCTTTTACAACTTTATCCTGTTTATCAAATCTCATGCTTATGACCTCCTTTGGCTTTCTTCATTGTCAGCAGCAAGCCGCCGAACATCCAGATATTGCCGATGCTGATCCATGCAGCAGTCAGACCGTTTACAACAGCGTGATTGCCTGCGAATTTCAGCAGCATTGTCGCACCCATACCGACAGGCATCGAAAATATCCAGCACCACTTCGGATACGGAGTCAGTCCTTTGGCAAAAGCACTGATCTGTGCCGCGCTCATTACAAGGAAGAATATCAGGAACAGTGTTAGCGCAGGCAGTAAGAAGTACAAACCAAATTTTATTGTCAGATCATATGCGTTCTCAGGCGATGCAAGCATCATATGGCTATAGAAAAACACAGTCGAGAGGCAAGGGACATGAACGCCGCAGGCCGCAAACAGCATATATCCGAACACACCGCTGCGAAATATATGGGCGTGTTTCATACTGCCGCTAGCGATCAGTCTGTATATACCAAAATAGCAAAGCCCCTCAAGCGAAATACCGATCAGTCCGAGAAATGCGGACCAGAACAATGTTCCATCCGATAAGATCAGATACTGCGAAAGTTTCTTTTCCAGCCCTGTCAGACTTTCATCATATACACCGTATCCGAGGAGCCAGTCGCCAACAAATGTCATAATACCGCCGATCAGTCCTATGATAAACAGCTTGCGGATACGGGGCCAGTCAAGACTGCTGTCAATGCCGATGTCATTGTAATTGCTCATAATCATTCTTCTTTCCGTACATCAGATCATATATCTTGCACCCTGCCGCCGTCCGTGTCTGAACGAGCTTCATGCCGAGATGCACATAGCGGTCACATTTGCCTTTTGCGTCGGTATCCAGTATGCAGGGACAGCCGTTTTTGTCTGCTATTTTATAGGCAAACTCCATGAGCTTGCGCATATAGCCCTGCCCCTGATACTTCTCTGTCACAATCAGCATTTCAACCTTAACGTAAGGCTTTTTCTGCTTTTTCATCTGTATTTCAAGCGGCTTTTTATCACAGCCGCTGTTTGCCTGCTTCAGAAATGAAAACAGTTTCCCCCAGCCGCCGAGCGCATTTTTCATTCGCTGTGCCATTTTTACAATGCTCCGTAAATTCGGATGATTTCCTTTTGTATCGGTGATGAGGATGTATCCTTCGCCATGATCTGTACTGTAAAATGTTCCGCTTTTAATGCCTGCGATGACAAATGCCTTCATGTATTCGGTCATTGCCGCCTTCGAGGGAAAGAACGGCTTTAATCCGCCTTCGCCGGGTTCATAGGGATAATCCCAGAACGACGCACCGATCAGGGCAGAGATCTCATCTATTTTCTCTTTTGATAACGAACGTACCTTTTTCAATACTATGACCTCCAGTCGCAATACAGTTAGCATAGACAAACTCATGATTATATTATAGCATATGCTAACTCAAATTGCAAGATGCTGCAAGAAAAAAGCCGTCCAATTATGAACGGCTTTCTATGATATCTTCTGTACGAAATAGATATGGTGCTGTGTTTTAACTCTCATTTGTGAAGAATTGACGCAGCCTGATATCTGTATCTTTATTCAACTCGAAATTTTCGACCACCTGTCCTTTTTCCAATCTTACGATATGGTCACAGCAGGAGAGTATAAATTCAAGATCGTGCGTCACAATAAAAACAGTTTTCCCCATGTCACGAAGCTTCAAAATCTCACCCGCAACCTGTTTCATATGGGCAAGATCAAGTCCGCTTGTCGGCTCATCGAAAATTAGAATAGGCTTACTCGAAGCAATGCCCGATGCAATAGCTGTCCGCTGCTTCTGACCGCCGGAAAGTGCCATAGGATGTTTATCGCTGTATTCGGACAGATCAAGCTGAGCGAGTATTTCGTCACTGCGATGCGTTTTCTCTGTGTCTGTTATCTGCTTATCCGTGATGCTCAGCATCACTTCGTCCCTGACACTTTCGGTAAAGAGCTGATGATTGACGTCCTGCATGATCATATAGCAGATTTTCAGGCGCTCTTTTGCTTTGAATGTTTTGCCGCCAAGCGTGAGCGTGCCTTTACATTTCTTTTCAAGTCCGCAGATATTTCGCGCAAGCGTGCTTTTGCCCGCACCGTTGTGACCGATAATTGCAATAATGCTGTTTGTAGGCAGCTCCAGTTTCGGGATATTGATACCGTGTTTGCCATCTTTGTAGGTGAACACGTAGTTTTCAAGCGTAAGCATTTCATCGTGCTTTGAAACATTTTCACGAGTATATGTAACATCTGCAAGTGACAGCGGGCGTATGCCCATTCGCTCGGTATCGGCAAAGGTCAATGCTCTTATCTCATCGGAGCGCAGTTCTTTCACGATTTTTCCATTATCGAGTATCAACATTCTGTCCGCAAGTTCACGCAGGAAATACAGCCTGTGTTCGGCTATAATGATCGTCTTGCCCTGCGACTTCCAGTCGGAAAGAATGGTTTTCAGCTTTTCTATCGCACTGCTGTCAAGATTGGAGGACGGCTCGTCAAGTACCATAATATCAGGCGAAAGCACGCTGACACTTGCACAGGCGATGATCTGCTTTTCACCGCCCGAAAGCTCGAATATACTGCGGTCAAGCAGTCGCTCAATGTGCATTTCACGCGCTTCGTCATTTTTGCGGGACACAATATCCTCGGGCGGCATCCCGATATTTTCTGCGCCGAATGTGATCTCGCCGTCTGTATCAATTGCAAAAAACTGGCTTCTCGGATTCTGGAACACCGTTCCCACCACGCCTGCAAGGTCATACAGCTCCGTTTGGGCTATATCACGACCGTTCACAGTGGCGCTGCCCGTCAGTTCACCCTTGTAATAGTGCGGAATTAAGCCATTAATCAGCCTGCCGACCGTCGTTTTTCCGCAGCCGGATGCACCGCAGAGCAGCACCGTTTCACCGTCATGAATCGTCAGCGACAGATCTTCCAGGCTGCCTTCATCAGAACCTTTGTATCTGAAATTGACATTTTTGATTTCGATCATAACATCTCACCTGAAATATTTTGAGATTACAAACAGGATCATACTTGCTGCGAAAACAGCTATCATCAGCCAGTCTGCCGCCTTGAGTTTTAACTGCACCGGACTGGTTCGTCTGACCGGTGCTCCCAAGCCCCTTGTGACCGCTGCTGCCGACAATTCCTCACCGATATTCAGGCAGGAAAACATCAACGGAACAAGGCGGTATTCGATCATTTTTGTTATTCTTCCGCCTGCAAATGAAATGCCCCGCATTTTCATAGCATCATTGATACTGAGGTATTCCTCTTTTATCGTCGGAAAGAACCGCATCACAACAGCGAGCGATACCGATATGCCGTCGGGAACGTGCATCTTTTGCATTGCCGACATAAATTCGCCGATCTTTGTTGTATGTATCACATACCACGCCATGATCATCGCAGGCATAAACTGTGCCACGATACCGCAGTAGCCGACCAGGAGCGCCGAAAGAACCCCCGTTGATTCCGCAGAAATGTAGTATTTCAGCAAGAAAAGCGCCGCCCCGTAGCACAGCAAAAAACGAAGGGCAGACACATATCTGCCCTCGTTTGCCAGCAGGAACACGGGTATAAGGGTAACGATGATCCTGACTGCCCATTCCATCGGCGATACCGCATTGACCATTACGATAAACGAAACAGCGAATATCATAAACAGCTTCGTGCGGGGATCAAGATGAATCTTTATCATACGATACCCGCTTTTTCAAAGTGCTTCTTGACAACTGCTTTACCTACAAATGCACCGATCACGCCGAAAATAAAGCAAAGTGCCAGCAGAATTGCGATTGTTTTGCCGTTGATTGCACGGAACAGCGCATCACAGTATTCCGCAGAATAACCGCCGTCAAGAAGGCTCTTGCGATAGTCCTTTGCAGTCACAATTACCGGGAAGTAGTTTGCGCAGATCCAAAGGCAGAAAACACCGTGACTGAGCGCCGTCATCTTAAAGCTCTTGTAGCCGCCCTTTTTGGCAATCAGATCCGCGATCAGTCCCGAAAGGATGATAAGCGGTGCGCCGAGCCAGCCCATACCGGTCACAAACATGATAATTGCGATCAGAATGGACATGATCGTAATCATGCCGAATTTCTCAACTTTCGTGTAAAACAGCATCATCGGAATCGAGCCGACCAGCGGGATCAGCACCACATAGGATGCGACAATGTACGGGTGGATAAAGCCCAGCATTCCGCAGGCAAATTCCACGACAAAGATCAGCGCCGTGAAAATGCCGATCGTGATAAAGTCCTTTACTTTCAGCTTGTTATCGTTCATGATAAACCTCCTGTAATATTCAGTTAGCATATGCAAACCGATTTTATTATACCACTTTCTGTTTGGTGTGTCAATACCTTTTTTAGTTTTTCCAACCCGTGCTGACTGCACGTTTTGTAACCATATTATGATAGATACCGCCCACGCCCATATCCATAAGGCTCTTATGGTTGCCCGATTCGGCAATTTGTCCTTCTTTGATGACGCAGATGCAGTCCGCACCGACAATGGTATTGAGTCTGTGGGCGATAACTAACAGTGTTTTACCCTTGCAAAGCTCGGATATCGCCTGCTGGATATAGCTCTCATTATCTGCATCAACGCTTGCAGTCGCTTCATCGAGAATGACAATGGGCGAATCCTTCAGAATGCACCTTGCGATAGAAAGCCGCTGCGCCTGACCGCCGGAAAGGCTTGCACCGCCCTCGCCGATCACCGTATCAAAGCCGTCAGGCAGCTCCATAATGAAATCATAGCAGCGTGCTTTTTTCGCAGCTCCAATGACTTCCTCACGGCTTGCGTCAGGTCTGCCGAGGGCAATGTTGTTGTAAACCGTATCCTGAAACAGATATACCCTCTGGAACACCATACTGATATTGTCCATGAGTGCGGCAAGCGGAATTTTGCGGATATCCGTACCCCTCAGAAGT
>NZ_ADKM02000028.1 GCF_000178155.2 Hominimerdicola alba 8 | reverse complement strand
GTAAGCTGTTCCTTCTTGTGGTATAACCGATTTTGCTTGTAATACCGCAATATCTGAAAGTGTGCTGACCTTCCAGCCTTTGGGGATTTCCCTTTGAAGTTCATCACACCACACCATTGTACCACCCGAAGCCCGATACGGCTTGCCGTTCTCATCAGGAAAATCGAACTGCGTGAACCAATAGTCGTACAACAGCTTGAGCTGGTGCTGTAAATTATCGTTTATCTGAATATTATTTCGTATCTTACAGTCGATAGTCCATAGAAAATGTGCTATCTTCTTTTGTGTAGGAATATCAGGTAAGGAAACTTCTACATCGTATATCTTTTCCGGAGAAGTATGCTTGACCTTTGTACCTGATGAAGTGCGACTTATCTGCTCTCTCACACTTTTGGTCATAAAAAGGTAGTATGCAAACATTTTTGTGATATGCTTTTCGTCACACGTTATAAGTCCAATTCGCTGATTATGAAGATACCTATTATCTTTTGGAACAATAGCTGTACTCCCAAGTAAACCTGCTGCCTGTTCAGTCATAGCAACAATCAAATCGCCCTTTTTGCAAAGGTATTCGTGGGGATATTCTCCGGTGTAGTATCTTTCACGTTCATCGTTATATTTGAAGCCACCAGCCTCATAAAAGTTGCCAGGTGTCAATATGCTTTGCTCTCCACTTTCAGCAAAAAACTCTCCCTTAAAAGCCCAACCGTGCTTTATTGTTAGGCATTCACCTAATTTACTCATACTTCACCTTGCCTAACTGCTTCATGATCTCAGCTTGCAGAGCATTACCTTCATCGAAGAATGATTGCAGCTCAGTCTTGAATGCCGACATTTTAGCTTCAAACTCTTCTTGCGTAAGCTCAACATACTCTATCTTGACATCGAAATACTGTCCTGCTGCGAGAGAATACTTCTTTGAGATTATTTCCTCATAGGTGACTGCCACCGAGAAATCATCCACAGCTTCTTTGTTGCGGAATGTTGTAATGATCTTCTCTATCTCCTCTGGGCGAAGCCTGCGCTTCTGCAAATTGCCGTCCTTGTATTCCTCACCGAGCTTTGAAGCGTCGATCAATACAACTCTGTCTGCCGTCCGTGAATTATCGAAGAACAGAACGGAAACATTAGTGCCAGTGTTCGCAAATACGTTAGACGGCATACTTACTGCACCATATACGATATGATCTTCAACGAGCTTTTTGAGGACAGCACCCTCAACACTGCTCTTTGCAGTAAGAAATCCCGTAGGTACAACGATAGCGCCCTTACCTGTCTTTTTCAGAGAATTTACAACGTGCTGAATGAAGCAAGTATAGATAGCCATACTCTCTTTTTTCTTCGCAGGGACTTTCGGAACGCCAGCCCAAAATCTTGCAGGCATTGCAGCGATTTTCTCCCTGGTATCGGAGAAATCCATTTTGAAAGGCGGATTGGATACCACATAATCAAAAGTTCTGAGGGATTGACCGTCATCGCTCTTATGGTACGGAGCAACAAGTGTATCGCCCTGGATAGCGTGATCGAGCGAAGATACAAGACCGTTCAGTATCAGATTGAGTTTCAGCATCTTGTTACTGCGTTGGGAAATATCCTGAGCGAAGATAGTACACCTGTCCTCACCGATCTGATGACCGAGAGCCATTAACAGCGTACCTGTACCAGCGGACGGATCGTAGCACTCTATGTTATGCAAGTCGGCATCATCACCGACCAAAAGCCTTGCCATAATGGTAGCGATAGCGTGAGGAGTATAGTATTCTGCATACTTACCACCGCCTGCTGTGTTGTAATCCTTGATAAGATACTCAAAGATAGCGGCAAAGAAGTCATAATGCTCCGAGAATGTTTCCTCAAAGGAGAAGTTTACGAGCTTGTCCACCAACGCACGGGCAAACGGCGCTCTCTGAGCTTCATCGGTAACGTATTGAGTAAGCCGTTCAAACAGCGGAATTTTGGTGTTCTGAGTGGTCTGTGTGGAGAATATATCTATATTCTTATCGGCTATGTCGATCATCGTCTGGTCGAAGATAAGGTCAAAATCGCCCTTAGCCTGCTGATTCCACAGGTGCGAGATAAGGTGTTCGGGATTAAGACGAGGAATATCGGGATTCATCGTGTCGAACAAGTCCTCACGTTCATCTTCCGAAAGCTCCGAATAAGCGATCTCCCACTTTTCAGCCGAAGCAATACGCTTGTCGAGCTTCTTGATCTCATAGCCAAATTTATCATTCAGGTACTTATACAGGAATACCTGAGTAATGATCTTATACTCGTTGCCGTCATTTCCCATACCATAGGTCTGACAAGTTGATTTCAGCGAGTCGATAAGTGATATTGTTTTTTCTTTTATCTGCAAATCCATTGATTATACTCCTTATTGTCAAGCACCTGGATATGTTGCATTATACTGAGTGAGATACTGAGAGGATATACGGGACTGAATGAATACTCTGTCATCTCTGGTACCCTTTATGCCCAATGTGTCCATACCTTGCTTGATTTGTGACATAACAGTCTGCTCAAAGTAAGCGTCTTTCTTCAAAATATCGTTGCGGTCAAAGACTTTCTGATCTATGTCGAGTTTGATAGCTTTCAGCGCTTCCAAGATTTCTTCCTCATAGCCGGAGATTATGGGGGAAGCTCCTCTTGCTTTCCTCTGAGCGTTTTCTTCTCTTATCCTCTTATGCACTCTTGCAAATTTGGCATCACCGTTGTATTTTCGCATAAGAGCCTTATTTCTTTTCTGAAGCTCAGCCAGTTTTTTGAGGACTTCATTTAACGCCTTAGAACACTCCATTACTTCATGGATATTATCAAATGCGAAGCCGAACTCCTTGAATCTCTGCATAAACGCTTCTCTTATGGAGATAAATTCGGGATCGTCCTGGTCTATATTCTCCGTAAAGGACTGTATCGTCCGGCGCCATTTTTCGTGGAACTCCTCTTTGCTCATGAAGCCCATCTGCAATTCCTCATCACCGATCTTTGAGAAATTAAAGGTAATGTCCTGCATTGCTTCATTGATAAGCTGTCTTGTGGAGTCATCGCTGTCAAAGGCCTTCTTTTTGATTTATCGTGTCAATCTGTCGCTGAACCTTCTCGTATCATTTTCGGGAAGTCTTGTGGATTTCGAGCTTTGGCAAAGGCTTGTTTTCAGCTCATCATCCGCCAAAGGTGCGGACTACATTACAGCAGTCACGGGCAGAGATAAGCACTTTTTTCAGCTTAATAAGCTCCTGCTTGTCCTCTATCGTGGATATTTCGGAACTGAACTCCTCAACATTATCTGTTGTATAGTCAAAGAGAACTTGGCCCGTACCTCACGCATCTGCTT
>NZ_ADKM02000029.1 GCF_000178155.2 Hominimerdicola alba 8 | reverse complement strand
ATTATCACTCATCTGAACATTCTGCTAATCCGTGCAGGAGTTGGATATATACACACTCCGCACGTTCATGCTCCTCTCCGTCGGTTGACATCATGAGTTCAAGGAAATACGCCTTTGCCTGTTCGTAGTCTGTCCAGACTTCACACCTGCCGTTGTACACAGTCGTGACCTTGCGTGACCTCGGCATCGCCAACTCGGAAATTTTCAACATAACAGCACCTCCGAAAATGTATTGTAGCTATATTATAGCCTATCCCGTTTTCAGAGTCCAGCTCTGCGAACTATTTGTAATAATTCTTGTACAAGGCGCAGCAATCACAGAAAAATCCTCGGTGAAATATGCTGTATATCGTAAAACGCTCTCTAAACGCTCAGGGAGCGTTTTACTGTTTCGGGGTATCAGTTTTCCCATAACCGTCACGGACAGCTCTGAGGTGCTTCTCCGTTCGCCAGAGAGCCTATCGTCATTCAAGGTCATTCCGTTTCTTTCTTTTCTGCTGATCTCGGCTCTGCTCCTGCCGCAGATACTCCTCGATCGTCCGCTGTGCATCGGCAAGCTCACGGGCTTTCTTGTCTGCCTGATTATACTCTGTATTCATTGCCGACAGCTTCTTACGGAGTGCCGTGATACTCTTTTCCAGCTTTTCCCGGTCGGGATATGTCCTGACGGATAAAGTTCAAAAACCTGTGTACGCACTTTTCCGTACTCAGCAAGCTCGGCACTATAATCCTTGCGATACTTCTTTTCGGCTCGTCCGCTGAGAGCTTTCAGCTCCTCGCCGTAGTGCTTCACATCCCGATATTTCTTCAGGACTTTCAGCTTGACTTCCAGATCTTCGATCTCTGTTTTCAAGTTGTTCAGCTCAGACACCAAGCGACGGCTGTGAGCATAAGCGGAGATCGCAGCATTGCGAATCTCCTCCGGCTCGACTCCGTATTCTGCGATAATGTTCTTTGCGATACTCGCAACCTTCATATTTCCTCGGTCAATAGCGTCCTGCACAAACTTGTTCTGCGATTTCACAACTCGCTCTCTTATCTTCGTCCTCGGCACATAAACGATACCGCCCCGAAACTGTGCGATGCGTCCTTTGATCGTTTCAGTCTCGTAAAACCAACCAAGCGTCCGGCTACGGGTGAACTTCGCTCTCGGATTGCGTTCTTTCTGCTCCGCAAGCATAAATTTCAGGTCAATCTTGTGGTCGGGATTGTACTCAACAAGCACTCCGAAATCTGCACATTTTGCAAGGAAGTCCTCAAAGTTTTCGCTCTCCTTGATTACCTGATCTATCGTGAATTTCAGTTTTGCTTTCCACGATAATCCCTGCCGTGACATATCCCATTCCCAATGGCTCTTACCCTTGCCCATTTCGGGATGTTCGATCACGGATAAATGATGCTGTCGGCATACCTCGTCCGTGATATTCATGAGCTTCTGGAATGAGCGATCCTGCTTTGTGGTGCGGCGGTTCTCATGGGTTTCAAAAGTCCTGCCGTCGATGC
>NZ_ADKM02000030.1 GCF_000178155.2 Hominimerdicola alba 8 | reverse complement strand
TACGATGAAAAGGATACGCTGGTGTATTCTTACTACGGCAAAAGCGCCAACAGTGAGTATGCCCAGTATAATAACGGGCTGGAAAGTTTCACCTACGAGAACAGTAAGGTCAGCCATATGTCAAAGGGCGATGCTGATTTTGTGCGGTATACCCGCAAACTTCCTCACCCGCAGGCAGACGCGGGTCTGCTGATATACAGCCCCGAAAACATAACCGAAGCTAAGGAAGAAACTGTCGATGGCGGCATAAAAGTCACCCACGTATACGATGCGGAAAAGATAGGTGCGCAGGTCGAAGAAGGCAGTGTCAAAGGGTTTCGGGCTGAGTATATGTTCGATAATGACGGTAAGCTGAAATATTTTGACGAGATAACCGATGCCGAAAATAACGGCAGTGCAGTCACCTACGATTATCGGGTCGAGATAACTCAACAAAACAGCGTTGACACTGTTGAAAATACAGTAAAGCGTTTTATTGAAGAATAAAATTCGGGCGGAAATTTTCCGCCTGTTTTTGTAAGGTGGGATCGGTATGAAATACTTGAACGAAGCGGCAGAAATGTCCGCTCAGGAGGAAAATGCCGCAGTAAGCAGAGATAAGACCATTATCAGAACGAGCATAGTCGGTATCGGTGCTAATCTGCTGTTGGCAGGATTCAAAGCGGTCGTCGGCGTGATAAGCGGGTCTATCGCTATCGTGCTGGATGCTGTAAATAACCTCAGCGATGCGGCATCATCTGTCATAACCATCGCAGGCACTAAGCTGGCGGCTAAACACCCCGATAAAAAACACCCCTGGGGCTATGGCAGGATAGAGTATCTGACTGCTATGGTCATCTCGCTTATCGTGCTTTATGCGGGCATAACATCACTGGTCGAGTCGGTCAAGAAAATACTCGTACCCGCCACACCCGATTATTCCACACCCTCGCTGATAATAGTCGGCGCGGCTGTTGCGGTAAAGGTAGTGCTGGGCAGATATGTCAAAGGCGTGGGCGAAAAAGTCAACTCCGATTCGCTGATAAATTCAGGTACAGATGCTATGATGGACTCTGTCATCTCGGCGGCTACACTGGGCGCGGCGATAATCTACCTTACCCTGAATATCAGCCTTGAGGCTTTTCTCGGCGGTATCATATCAATAGTCATAATAAAATCGGGTATCGAAATGCTGGGCGGTACTCTGTCGGAAATACTCGGTGAAAGGGTCAGCCCCGAAAAAGCCGCTTCCGTCATCGAAGCTGTCAAAAGCTGTCCCGATGTTATAGGCGCTTATGACCTCGTCCTGCACGATTACGGACCCGACCAGACCAACGGTTCGGTGCATATCGAGGTCGCAGATACCCACACTGCCCACGAGATAGATACTATCATACATGATGTGACATCAAGGGTGTATACCAAAACAGGTGTCATACTGACAGCAGTCAGCATTTATGCCATGAACACACAGGTGCCTGAGATAGTCAGTCTGCGCAAACAGGTATGCGATGTAGTTATGTCGCATAAGAATATCCTACAGGTACACGGCTTCTATGCCGATATCGAAAACAAGTCGATGCACTTCGATATGGTGGTCAGCTTTGATGAAGAGGACAGACTGGCACTTTTCAGAAAAGCGCTGGAAGAGGTAAAATCTTCCCTGCCCGATTACGATGTCACAGCATCTCTCGATACCGATTACAGTCTTACAGAATAATGAGGAATAAATGTTAAAAAGATATTTAAGAGAACTTTACGGCGAAAAATATACCTACGTGTGCGAAGAAATGTTTGAAGGCATAATGGACGCGATATTCGGTATAATCTCAAATAACGACTACGACAAGATAACCGATGGCATGCCCATCTATGCGGGTTTCACGGTGTATAAGCTGAACAGGTACGATGATATGTATGAGATACTCGCCCCAGATTTCAGCGATAACGACCCCACCACCGCCTTCAAGACAGACCTTACCGAATCTTTTCTGGTCGAGTACAGACAGGCGGCGCTGGTGTCGGGACTGGGCATAACAGGCAAACCGTTCTACAGCACCGAAAATGTGCTTATAGAAGAAGGCGCACTTGAAGCCGATGAAGTCATAATGACAAGGGTGCCCACCGTTGACGGTTCGCGCTGGCAGATAGTCAAGGTAGGCGGCAGTGACGATGCTTTATCTTACCTGCCCGATTTCTACGAGATACCTGCCTGCCGACTGGTGAAAAACTACTCATGGGCGGCAGATGTGCTGGCACTGCCCGATAACTACAGCGTCAGGTTCAGAAAAGGCGAGATAAAAAAGATATACAGCGACAGCAAAAAGAAGCTGTACGGCTGATAAGGAGGAACATCAGATGGTGATAACCTACACCGAAGAGATAAACGGCATAAACTATACTTTTTCAGCTGATGAATCTCTAAGACTGCTGGCAGAACCTCTGCTGGAATGCCTTGAATATGATATCGCAAAGGAAAAGGTCAGGGACGGTTTCCGCATAGCTTCGGGATTTACCACATTTATGTTAAGCAAACACGGCGACGGTTACGATATCGCCGCCCCCGATTATACCGATGACCCGCTCACTGCCCTCACCACCGACCTCACCCTTGCACTGCATATACAGTACAGACAGGTGTTCTTACTGCGCAAACTCGGGCTTGTGGGCAAAGCTGTCAACTACTATGATATAATAGTGGTCACAAAGGGTGCGCTGGAAAAAGAAAATGTCTATATGCAGAGGTATAATGACGAAGATATCAAGGGCTGGGTGATAAACAGCTATGAACATAATGAAAATGGCAAAGCTGCCCCCGCCGAAGATAACGAGTATGAAACTATACGCGCCTACGAACTGATAAAACTCCGCCCCGAACTGGTAGATGTGCTGTGCCTGCCCGATGACTATATAGCAGTGTTCGAGGGTAAAGAACTCAAAGCAGTTCTCAACGAAAATAATGACGACCTGTTGAAAAAAGACTGAAAAAAATTTATGTGACTATCCCTTTAGCACACCAACTAAAAAAGCGGTGAACAAAAGGATAATTGAGCGTTGTATATCCCTGCAAAAGATGGTGATACTATTCTTAAAGGGAAGTGCGGCGCTTCTTTATTTCAATCCCAATTTGGTTGTGTATTGTTCCCCCGCCGTAGGCGGGGGAACAATACGAAAGAACAGCCATTTTGTATCATCAGCGATACATATCAAAATTGGGAGTTATTTCATCGTAAAAACGACTTTGACAAACAATTCACATAATACCCTTGACAAATAAGCTGAAACGTGGTATGATAACAATAGTTAGTTTGTAATAACTATAATCAAGAGTTAGCCTAGGCTAACAAATTTACACAAAAGGAGTTATAACTATGGATTATCTTGAGATCGAAAAGGTAATAGGCAGAGAGATACTCGACTCACGCGGCAACCCTACCGTTGAGGCTGAGATCACTCTGGCAGACGGCACCGTTGCAAGAGGTACAGCACCTTCGGGCGCTTCTACAGGTGAGTTTGAGGCACTTGAACTGAGAGATGGCGACAAGAACAGATATCTTGGCAAGGGCGTGCAGAAGGCTGTTGAAAATATCAACACCACCATCGCAAAGACTATCACAGGTATGGACGCTTCGGATATCTATGCTATCGACAAGGCTATGATAAAGGCTGACGGTACTAAGGACAAATCCAATCTGGGCGCAAATGCTATACTGGCAGTTTCCATCGCCTGCGCAAGAGCTGCCGCAGCTTCGCTGGATATCCCGCTGTACAGATTTTTAGGCGGCATTCAGGGTACAAAGCTCCCTGTTCCTATGATGAACATTCTCAACGGCGGCGCACATGCTGACAGCGCAGTTGATACTCAGGAATTTATGATAATGCCTGTAGGCGCACCTTCTTTCAAGGAAGCGCTGAGATGGTGCGCTGAAGTTTTCCACAAGCTGAAGGCACTCATCAAGGAAATGGGCGATGTTACCGCTGTTGGTGACGAGGGCGGCTTTGCACCCAACAAGCTGAAGAGCGATGAAGAAGCTATCGAGAAGATACTGGAAGCTATCAAGGCAGCAGGTTTCGAGCCAGGTAAGGATTTCATGATCGCTATGGACGCTGCTTCATCTGAGTGGAAGAGCGAAAAGGGCAAGGGCTTCTACAAGCAGCCCAAGAGCGGCAAGGAGTTCACTTCCGATGAACTGATCGCTCACTGGGAGAGCCTTGTTGATAAGTACCCGATCATCTCCATCGAAGATGGTCTTGATGAAGAGGACTGGGAAGGCTGGCAGAGAATGACCGCTAAGATCGGTCATAAGGTACAGCTGGTAGGTGATGACCTGTTCGTTACCAACACCGAAAGACTTTCTAAGGGCATCGGTCTGGGTGCTGCTAACTCTATCCTCATCAAGCTCAACCAGATCGGTTCTGTTTCCGAAACTCTGGAAGCTATCAAGATGGCTCACAAGGCTGGCTACACCGCAATTTCTTCCCACCGTTCCGGCGAAACTGCTGATACCACCATCGCTGACCTTGCAGTTGCACTGAACACCTGCCAGATCAAGACAGGCGCACCTTCCAGATCCGAGAGAGTTGCAAAGTACAACCAGCTGCTCAGGATCGAAGAAGAACTGGGCGATGCTGCTGAGTATCCGGGCATGGCTGCATTCAATGTAAAGAAGTAATATTCTCAATTTTCTTCCTAAATAGAAATGTCCCCTGCATAATGGGCTTTTCCCGCGATATTCGCGGGCAGCCCGATGTGGGGGCGTTTTTTTGGTCTATAGGTGAAAAATCGGGCGTTAACTTAAAATAAATTTCATAATCTGCATTTTGTAGATTATGAAATTCGCCTATAATCGGGATATTAGTCACACTAGGTTAGTGTAAAACGGAGATTTTTTGCAGGATTGTGTTTTTTTACTTGCAAAAATCAGAGAAATGGAGTACAATACAATAGTCGGAATGAATTTTTCTACTATAAAAAATTTGCTATTAATGTTGGAGGTCAAGAGTATGAAGCTCACAGAAATGTCCCGCGAGGAACTGCTGGAATTCAAGAACAAGGTGCAGGAGGAGTATGACGGTTACAAGGCTCAGGGTCTTGCGCTGAATATGGCACGCGGTAAGCCCGCCGCTGAACAGCTGGATCTTACTGAGGGTCTGCTGACTGCTGTTTCAAAGAGCAGTGACTGCTTTGACGATACAGGTTTTGATTGCAGAAACTACGGCGGTCTTGACGGTCTGCCCGCTGCAAAGAAGCTGTTCGCACCCATGCTGGGCGTAAGTGAGAAAGAACTGATAGTATTCGGCAACTCCAGCCTGAATATAATGTATGATACCATCGCAAAGTATCTGCTGTTCGGCGTTGACGAACAGTCGAAGCCCTGGAGAGATCAGGGTAAGATCAAGTGGCTCTGCCCTGTTCCTGGTTATGACAGACACTTCCTTATCTGCGAGAAGTTCGGTATCGAGATGATAAATATACCCACCGATGAGAACGGTCCCGATATGGATATGATCGAGAAGCTGGTGGCTGAGGACGAGAGCATCAAGGGTATCTGGTGCGTGCCGATGTACGCTAACCCCACAGGTGTCACCTACAGCGATGAAGTTGTAAAGAGATTTGCAAATATGAAGACAAAGGCTTCCGACTTCCGTATCTTCTGGGATAATGCTTACTGCGTACACCACCTGAACGATACTCCCGACAAGCTGCTGAACATTCTTGACGAGTGCAAGGCTGCGGGCTGCCCTGAGAGAGTTGTTATGTTCGCATCAACTTCAAAGATCAGCTATGCGGGCGCAGGTGTTGCCATCATGGGTGCAAGCGAAGCTAATATCAAGTATATCCTTTCGCTGATGACTGTTCAGACCATCGGTCACGATAAGATCAATCAGCTCAGACACGTTAAGTTCTTCGGTGATTTTGAGGGACTTAAGGAGCATATGAAGAAGCACAGAGCACTTATCGCTCCCCGCTTTGAGGTCGTGCTGAACACCCTTGAAAATGAACTGGGCGAACTTGGTATCGCACAGTGGACAAAGCCGAACGGCGGTTACTTCGTTAGCTTCAATGCCATGAACGGCACCGCAAAGCGCATAGTTACCCTCTGTAAAGAGGCCGGCGTAGTGCTGACAGGCGCAGGCGCAACATTCCCATACGGCAAAGACCCTGAGGATAAGAATATCAGAGTTGCTCCTACCTACCCACCTGTTGAGGAACTTAAGATAGCTGCCAAGCTGTTCACCGTATGCGTAAAGCTGGCAAGCGCCGAAAAACTCCTTGAAGCGTAAGTATTCTACTCAGCTCTCCCTGAGCTGACAAAATATACGATCATCAAAAACACCTCTGTATCATATGGTACAGAGGTGTTTTGCGTTTGTTGAAATATCGATGTCAAGCGTTTTCAGCCAGTGCCTTCTCCACAGCTTTTGCCAGCTGATCGGCGCAGGAAGTGCCCCTGCCGTTGCAGTCGTTGCCTTTGAGTATGCGCACCGCTTCTTCAGCGCTCTGACCCTCCAGCAGTTTGCCGATGGCTTTCAGGTTGCCGTTGCAGCCGCCTTCAAAGCTGACGCCGTGTAACTTGCCGTCTTCGATATCAAAAGATATCTGCCGCGAACAGACCCCGTGCGGGGTGTACTTGTAAGTTGCCATTCCACTCACTCCTTCAGATTTTTCTCAGGTCAACTTTTCCGTTGTCTTTTGGTGTCTTGAGTGCCAGCCTCAGCAGAAATGCCGCCCCTACGAACATTGCTCCGCCAGCCGCTAATGCGAATATTGCAGCAGTACGGTCATTGTCCACCCTGTCACTGAGATAGTACAGGTCGGGGTCATCGGGCGAGTAGTATATGCTTATAGCGTCGCCCGCTTTTCTGCCGTTTATCTCTGCGTAGATGTTTTTGTGCCTGAACACGGCATCATCTTCAACATTTATAAGAATGTTGAATTTGCCCGCAGCGTAGCGGTATTCAGGCGATGCGAGATCGTCTGCATGTACTTTGCCGACCACTTCACGTTCCACAGTACCATTCACGACTGCTGTGCATTTTTCTTTGAAATCGTTATAGCGGTGCATCATGAAGATGCCGCCGCAGACAAATACCAGCCCGAAAAATGCCACCAGTCCCACACAAAACATCTTAGCCGAACGACTCGCGCCTTCTCTGTTGTTTGACATGTCAGTAAGATCACCTTTCCGTTTTTCTAATGACATTATACCACAACCTGTCCGAAAATGCAATAACATGTAATTTTTTTACATTATGACTATATTGACGAAACATCATGAAAAATGTCAGCGCTTGCTTATTAAGCCTTATGATGGCGCATAAGCGGCTGCATCAAAAGCGTATTCCGAATTTGTAACCAATGAATATAGAAAATGTTAAAAATATGCTTGACAAAGCGAGAAAAATGCTGTATTATATTAGTGTATATAAATGGCTCAAACTAACGAATATGTGTTTATATATAAAATGTAGAACCGAAAGGAGGGTATTTCGCCGCCACTGACGGCGAAAGAGTTTATGCCTAATTGTCCCGAATGTAATTTTCCTTATGAGGAAGGTCAGAAGTTCTGTAACACCTGCGGCGCTAAGCTGCCTGTAAAGATCAATCAGAAGATATGCCCCGTCTGCGGGAACACTCTGCTTGAAAACACAAAGGTCTGCAATATATGCGGTACACCTGTAAGCGTACCTCAGGATACCACAGCAGCCGAAGAATTGGCAAGACAGCAGGAGATGCTGAAAAATCCTACTATGGACGCGGTGGACGTTCCTGTTATCACAGATGAGATGCTGGGTCTTACTGAGGAACAGCCCAACAAGGCTGATATGCCCACTATGGACAGCATATTCATGCCCGGTCAGTCTGCACCTGCACCCAAGCCTAAGCCTGTGCCGATAGCAAAGCCTGCACCCGCACCTGTACCGCAGCCTTCCATCGCTCCGCAGCAGGCACCTCAGATGCAGAATAATTTCCAGCAGATGAACCAGCCTAACAACTTTTCGGCAGGCGTTCAGCAGCAGAATAATTTTGCACAGCCCGCACAGCAGTATCAGCAGTCTCAGTCTGTGATACCTCCGCAGCAGCAGCCTAACCCGAATTTCGGTCAGCCTGTTATGCAGCAGAATACTTATCCCCAGAACAATATGCCGCAGAACAACATGCCGATGAATAATCAGCAGAACAGCGCAAAACCTGCAAAGGGCGGCAAGAGCATCGCACCGATAATACTGATCATCGCAATAATCGCAGTTATACTGGTAGATGTTTTTGTAGTATTCAAAAAGCAGATATTTGGCGATAAGAATGACAGCAAGGCAAAGAAGAATGCAGCAGTCATCACTGTCGTTGATGATATCGACTGATATTTTTTCGGAGCATGAAAATGCTCCGATTTTCATATAGAATGGAGGAATGGCGATGTTCGAGATAAACCGCATGGGCTGCAGCTGCAAACATGACGGCAGTTTTGTGCTGAACCAACCCAGAGGCTTTGAGGGTTATCTGATGCTGTTCATAAAGACTAAGGCAGTCTTTGTCATCAACGGCGTCACATATAATGTCGAACCGAACACCTTTTTGATATATAACAGAAACTCGCCCCAGTACTACAAAGCCTGCGAGAGCGAGTATATTAACGACTGGATACAGTTCGACTGCACCGATGATATATCTTCGGGCATAGATATCAGGTTCGATACGCCGCTGCACATCGGTGAGTCGATAAATGTGCCGATGTATTTTCAGCTGATAGCTGACTGCTACTACAGGCGCAATAACCTTGTGACGGCAGGTTTCCTGATAAAAGCACTGCTGAGTGAGGTCTTTTCTGAAAACGGCAAGCAGGAAGAATCGGGTATAGCCCACTACCGCGAACTGCTCGATCTGCGCAGAAAGATATACGCCCAGCCCTCTGAGGACTGGAGCGTTCAGAAAATGGCGCACCAGATAAGCGTAAGTGAGCCTTACCTGCATCTGCTCTATAAAAAGGCTTTCGGCGTTACCTGCAATGCTGATGTGATAAACAGCCGCATCGAGTCGGCAAAGCACTTCTTAGCCTATACCGACCAGACTGTTGAGGAGATAGCTTTTACTTGTGGCTACAAAAATGCAGTGCATTTTTCCAGACAGTTCAAGCAGGCGGCAGGCATGTCCCCAAGCGAATGGCGCAAAAATAATTCAGTGGTATGAACTATAGCAAACACAATTGATCTCAGAAAATCAAGCGCTCACAGTCACAAAACAAAGCGTCTGCGAGCGCTTGATACAGAAATAAATATGTTGTTTGCTACAAGCCCCGAAGTGATATCGCTTCGGGGCTTGTTTGCTGTCAGTGCTCGTTCCTGATGGTTATGGTGTACTCTATCACATCATCTTTGTCCACCCGCTTTGCCGTTGCGTCAACGCCCGCCAGCTTCATCACCTCCAGCGCTTTGTTCACCGAGTTGAAAAAAAGCCGCACATCTTTCAGCATCACAGCACGCTTTTCGTAGCTGTTCTTTTTTGCCGCTTCCCTTTCAAGACGGGCTATGTACTTTTCAAGGGTATCGACCGTCCAGCCGCCCTCTATGGCTTTCGCAAGCACTTCCCGCCTGACCTCTTCGCTGTTCAGCTTAAGCAGTGCCCGCGCGTGACGTTCGCTCAGCCCATGCTCACAGATGAGTTTTTGCTCGTCACGGCTCAGCCTGAGCAATCTCAGTTTGTTGGCTATAGTGGACTGCGCCAGACCCAGTTTGAGAGCGGCTTCCTCCCGCGTGACTTTCCCGCTGTCCAGCAAAGCACTTATCGCCGCCGCTTCCTCAAAGCAGTTCAGGTCTGAACGCTGAATGTTCTCCAGCAGTGCCAGCACCGCAGACCGTCCCCTGTCAGCCTTGACGATTATACATGGCACACTTTTCAGTCCCGCCAGTTTTGCCGCCCTCAGCCTGCGCTCACCCGAGATCAGTTCAAATCCTTCCTCTGTCTGCCTGACAGTCAGCGGTTGTATTATACCGTTGGCAGATATGCTTTTTGCCAGCGCAGTAAGTTCGTCTGCCGCAAAATGTCTGCGTGGCTGAGATGGGTTCGGCTTGATACTGCCTACGCCGATTTCTACCACTCTGCCAAGTTCGCGCAGTTCTTCATTCGGCGGCTCGGAAATTTCGATAAATGCCTTTGAGATAAAATCTGTTAACCTGTTCATATTTCTGCCCCCTTTACATTTATGATACCATATCAGCTCCGCACTTTCCAGTGGGATATGCTCAGGTTTCATCGTAAAATTATCCCCTTTTGGGACATGTTTTTCTGTTGTACGACAGTTTTGCCCATAAACCGATCATAGTTCTGTCGAACAAAAATGTTCCACGTAGAACATTTCAGCTTTCTTATAGCGATCTGCCTTAAAAGTTGGAACGCTAATGAAGAATTGTTCCACGTGGAACAAAGAAATTTTCAAAAAGGTCTTTTCAAACGCTGAAAAATGTAGTATAATATAAAAGAACGATAATTCTGAAAAGAGGAGATAAAATGGGTAAAATAATCGCCGTTTCAAACCAGAAAGGCGGTGTCGGCAAATCGACCACCGTCTGCAACCTTGCCGCCGTTTTCGGTGCAAGGGGTTCAAAGGTTCTTATCATAGATTTTGACCCGCAGGGCAATACGACCACAAGTTATGGTATCCAGAAACGCAGTATACGCAACACCGTATATGATGTGCTTATGGGTGACTGCGCTTTGTTTGAAGCCGTCTGCGCCACAGCATTCAGGGGAGTTTCAGTCGTGCCCACCACGCAAGACCTCGCAGGCGCGGCAGTACAGCTGATGTCGATGGAAAACCGCGCATATCAGCTGAAAGAAAGGCTGGAGGAAGCCAAAAAGTTCTATGACTTTATTTTTATTGACTGCCCCCCAACTCTCGATATGCTGACCATCAACGCACTTGTGGCGGCTGATTCGGTGCTGATACCGCTCCAATGCGAATTTCTCTCGCTGGAGGGTCTGGTGGAACTGCATAACACCATCGACCGCGTTAAGCAGACATGGAACAAGTCACTTATCATCGAGGGCATACTTTTTACCATGTGTGTTGACAGATATAAGATAACTGGTCAGATAATGAGTGAAGTCAAAAAGCACTTCCCGAAAGAAGTGTTCAGCACCAGCATACCGCGTAATGTCGCCTTGTCAGAAGCACCCAGCTTCGGTCAGCCCGCGATATATTATGATAAAAAAGCAAAAGGCTCAAAAGCCTATGAAGAACTGGCAAAAGAAATGCTCAAACGCGACAAAAAGCGCAAGAGCAAATAATGTTCCATGTGGAACATTTTGACAAGATAGCAAGGAGTTTTATATATGGCAAAGAAAAACAGAATGGGCGCAGGACTTGACGCGCTGTTCGCTGAGAACACCCGTCCTGCCGCCGAATCCGAAACTGCACCCGAACAGGAGAGCGGTGACAGCGTGACGATGGTCAAGGTCACACTTCTTGAACCGAACAAGGAACAGCCCCGCAGTACTTTCGATGACGAAAAGCTGAATGAACTGGCTGACAGTATCCGTGAGAACGGCGTGCTTCAGCCTATACTCGCACGCCCCCTCGAAAACGGCGGATATCAGATAGTTGCAGGTGAACGCAGATGGCGTGCATCAAGGCTGGCAGGTCTTAGCGAGGTACCTGTTTACATAAAAGAACTGAGCGACAAGCAGACAATGCAGATGGCGCTCATCGAAAATATCCAGCGTCAGGACCTTTCACCTGTTGAAAAAGCGATGGCTTATAAAAGCCTGATGGACAGCTATGATATGACTCAACAGCAGTTGGCACAGGCAGTCGGCAAGTCCCGCTCGGCTGTGGCAAATTCACTTCGTTTGCTGGAACTTGACGAATCTGTACGCGATATGGTCGATAAGGGCGAGATATCATTCGGTCACGCAAAGGTGCTTTCAGGTCTTGAAAAGGCAAATCAGGCAGAGTTTGCAAAGCTGGTCAAGCAGGAGGACCTTTCGGTCAGACAGCTTGAAGATGCCGTCAGATCCGCTGAACAGCAGGCGGCAAAACAGCAGGAAAGCGATATGCAGACTATCCGCAAACGCTCAGTCAAAAAGGAAAGACCTTTTCTTAAAGAGTTTGAAATGGCTGTAAACGCCAACTCTGATGTAAGGGTCAAGGCGCGTTCGGATAACAGCGGCGGCGTTAAAGTTGAACTTAAACTGCCCAAAGAGATCGACGCTGAAACTCTTCTCGGTAAGCTGGCTGAACTGCTGGCAAAGGAACAGTCTTGACAAATCCGCATGGGTGGAGTATAATACTATTGTCGGATAATGTTATATTAAGGGATAGAAGGAAAGTGTTATGAATTTAAAAAAACTGGCAAATGCCAAGAATATCACCTGCCTCGCCGTCGTGCTGGCGCTGGGCGTGGGTGTGTTTGCGGCGGAAAAAAAGCTGGGCGGCACTACAGAACCTGAAAAAAAGCCGTCGGGCAGCACCGCTTCTTCAAGCAAAGCTGAGGCAAGCAGCGCCGAAGATGACGGCAGAGAAAAGGTAATACTCGCCGCCGAAATTCCTGAACTCAGCTGCGGTTCGATCGATTTTGACGGCAGCGTGGTCTTTGCAGACCCAAGCGGCAGTTATTCGTTTATCGAAAACGGCAGCAATACAGGCGGCATAACTGTTAAGGACGACAGCGGAGAAAATGTCGTATTTGAGGTCAAAGACGGCGCTCTGACGCTGACCAGAGCAGGTCAGTCCGCATCGGGCTTTATCTATAACAAGCATGTGGTAGAACTGAAAGACGGCAAGCTGTACTATGACAGCAGCCCCGTCGAATACAAGGCGGATTCTTTCTCTGCCTACAGACTTAACAGCGAATATGTCGTTGAATGCACCGCAAAGGGTCAGTACAGGCTGAGAGATTCAAAGGGCAAGGTCACCAATAAGTGTACGCTCAAGGAAAACACAGGTACATCTATTACGATCAAAGCTGACGAGTCGGGCTTCTATACTGAAGGTACTGATGACGGCTTGTTCTATAACTTCTATAAACTCAACGGTGATATACTGAATACTTCGTGGAGCAATGTGCTCTATGTCAACGGTCAGGAGCTTGTGCCATATGGTTACAGCGATAAATATACTGACCCCGATATCAAGATAGATACCGAGAATATCACTTTTGAGCCGATGGAACCACCGATGGACTACGGCGCAGTTTCCACAGCCAATGAGGGCATAAGCGACCTCACTGCCGAGATGCTGGAATTTGTCAACGAGTACCGTGAGCAGTATGATATGCAGCCTGTCTACGGTCTTGATGAGTTGGATGCCGCAGCAGCAGTCAGGGCGGCAGAACTTGCGCAGAAGTTCGACCACGTAAGACCCGATGAAAAGGAGAGCGCTTACAGCACAGCCCTCAGCGATGCAGGTCTGAGATGGTGGCGATGCGGCGAAAATATCGCCAAAGGCGGTTCAAGCAGTAAGGAAGTTTTCGACAGCTGGATAAGTTCGGAAGAACACCGCGCTGTTATTCTTGACCCCGATATGAAGTATATGTCACTCGCAAAGTCAGAAAACGGCAGTGATACCTATTGGGAGATGTTGGCGTTCAACGATACCTACATACCCACCGCAGAAGCCGCTGAATAACAAAAAGAAGCCCCGCACTCAATGTTGAGAGTGCGGGGTGTTTTATGCTTTTTATTCGTATCTCAGCGCATCTATCGGGTTAAGGTTTGCCGCCTTGATAGAGGGTATCAGTCCGAAAACTATACCGACTACCATCGAGAAGCCCACCGAAACGATTATGGCTGGTGTCGATATCGAAACAGGTACTTCAGCTATCTTTGCTATGACCTTTGAAAGTCCTATACCTATCAGCACGCCCAGTATGCCGCCGATGGTGGTCAGCACCGATGCCTCTGTCAGAAATTGCGCCAGTATCCTGTTGCGCCTTGCACCCAGCGCCTTTTTCAGACCTATCTCGCGCGTTCTTTCGGTCACCGATACCAGCATTATGTTCATAACGCCTATACCGCCTACCAGCAGTGATATGCCGGCTATCCATATCAGCATGTTGTTGGTGGATTTTGAAAGTTCCTGTAACTGCTTTGCCTGTTCAAGCAGGCTCTCGCTCTTGTATTCGAGGGTGTTCGCCACGCCCTCAGCCTGCTGTTCGCCTGCACTTGTCTGCTTCTGGATATTCTCGTTGAGGATATCTGCGGTCTTCTTGCCCGCACCTGTCATGCTGTCGGTGTTTATCGCCTGAACTACACAGTTCTGCGGTTCGTCATAGCGGTAGACTATCCCCCAGTCGTTGGTGGGTATGAAGATAAGTCCGCTGGAAGACTGATTATAGGTGTAGTAGTCCTCGATATTGTTGATGACAGGCTCAAAGCCAGACCTCTTGCACGCCACGCCGATTATCTTGAACGGCTCGCCGTTGATATCCAGCATCTTTCCGATGGGGTCTTCGTTCTCGAAAATGCCCCTCTGCATGTTTGAGTCGATTATCGCTACCTTTGAAAAGTCCTTGTACTGCTTATCCGAAAAGCCGATGCCCTGTGCTATCTCGTAGCCCAGCGTTTCAAAATAGTCTTCATCGATGCCGTAGATTATAGATGACTCCAGCATCTTGTTCATGTAGAACACGTTCTCAGGCATCTGTCTGGTTCGGAACAGTGTGCATCTTTCGACCTCTTTCAGGTCGGTTATGCGCTTTTTGCTCTCCTCAGATATGACCCTTATGTTGTCAGGCACTTCCGACCAGCTGAAATCAGGTTCAGCATCGCCCTGTGTCAGCGTTATCTTTACTGTGTTGTTGCCCGAACCGATAAGGTTGTTCTTTATCTGCTCGTTCGTTCCCTCAATTGTTGAAACTATGGCGATTATCGCCGCGATACCGATGATTATGCCCAGCATGGTCAGCAGCGAACGTATTTTGTGGCTCAATATACCCTGTAAGGAGAGCCTAATGTTTTCTATCATATAATTGCCTCCTTATCAGTAGTAGAAGTCTGTGTTCTCAGGCGTAAGTACCTCTGTCGTTTCCTTCGTCTTTGCGCCCTCTTTTACATCTTTGCCAAATGGGAAGCATATCTTGTCCTTAGAGCTTATGCCGCCCTTTACTTCTATGAACATGCCGTACATTATCTGTCCTACCTTGATATACTGCTTTTTCAGCCTTTCGTCTTCGTCAGCTTTCATGATGTAGTAGTCGCCGCCTTCTTGGTGTACATAGTGTATCGGAATGTATACCGAGCCTGATGTATTGCTGTTGTCATCGGGTGAACCTGTCATCTTCACATCTATCCATTCACCGATGGAGAAATCGTCAGCACCCTCAGTGATCTTTGCGTGTACCAGATAAGTAGAATTGTTGGGATTTTCGCCCCAGCCATCAGTATTGTATGTGATAGGTTCGGTGTCTATGCCGGTGATCTCCGCAGTGCCCGTAGCACCGGTTTGCCATGAATTTATAGTTATGGTGCTGCCCGCCTTCGCGCTGCCGAGATTAAGTTCGCTTATCTCGCATACCACTTCACTGCCGCCCTCGCCTTCGATAACTGCAAAAGCATTGTCATCGGGTGACGGCTCTTCGTAGAGATCTTCATTATCGAACTCTTCTTCTTCCTCCTCTGCGACCTCTTCTGCTTCGCCGCTAGCCTTGCCTATCTTCTTGACAAAGCCGTCTATCTCAGCATATAGCTTGCCGTCCTGCTTGCGCTTTTTGGCAGTTTCCAACTCGAATTTCTCAGTCTTCAGACTCATCTCCAGTTCTTTTATCTCGGTTTCCTTTTCCTTTATCAGCTTTTTGATGGCGTCGCGCGAGTAAACATAGTCAGTGCCGTCAGGGTCGATGTAGTAGTCATCAGGGTCATAGTCCTGATAGTTGAAGCCGCTCTCGTCCTCTTCGGGGGTCGGCTCTTTGTCAATGATATCAGGCTCATCGGGAACTTTGTCAGCATTTTTCTTGCTGGTGGGCTGTGTAAAACTCAGCTTGCCGTATAGCTTCACCGATGTGTCGATGGAAGCCTGCCCCATCTCATCGATGGTTATGCCGTCAGCGACTTTCCAGTTTTCAAACTCGTTCATCTTTGTATCCTCAGCGGGTACTATTATCCACTTGTAGAGGTACAGCAGGTCGCTGCTGTATACGCATATCTCAGCGCACTTCTTTTCGGCAGCCAGCCTCATCATGAACTCTTTTGATACCTCAGCTTCCTGCGTGCAGTTGATTATGTACGGGCTTTCGACCGTACCGTTGCCCTCCGCAGGTGTGAATGCGGGCTTTACCACATCAGTCACTATCGAAGCAGGAGGTTCGGGCTGCATGTCGGGAAGTTCCATATCATCGGGCAGCATCGGCATTTCGATATCATCAGGCTCGTCATCAAAGCCGAACATATCCGAAAAGTCCATTTCAGGCGGCTTTGGCGCGTCCTCAGACGGCTTGTAGGTCTTTATCTTTTCAAGTTCTTTTTTTGCCATCTTTATGTCATGCTCAACTATGTTGACCTGATTTTCTTTCTGTGCCAGTTCAAGTTCTACCACAGTCATGTCATATTCAAGTATCGGGTCGCCCTTTTTGACTTCCTGACCCTCTTTCACATATACAGCTTTTACCAGCTTTTGTGTGTCGATGAATACTCTCTGCGAATTTGATGCCACTACATGTCCGCGAGTTGATTCGTTGTAATACTCAAACCATTCCGCAGGCTGCATCATCATGCTGACAGGCACCACATCGACCACAACAGACTTTTTCTTGTTGTCCATATATTTCTTGTAACCGAAATAGCCGCCCCCGCCGATGATACCGACGCAGAGAAGAAAAATTATCAGTTTTTTCATTCCTCGTTCTCCTCCTTTTTGATGCGGCTGTTGAATGCGCCGCTGTGCAGCATACCGTCACGGATATACATTACCCGCTTTGCATGTTCAGCTATCTCAGGTTCGTGGGTTATCATCACTATGGTAACGCCGTCATTGTTCAGTTCTTCAAACAACTCCATAACATCGTCGCCCGACTTTGTATCCAGCGCACCTGTAGGCTCGTCAGCCAGCAGAAGTTTCGGCTTGTTCACTATAGCCCTCGCTATGGCGACCCTCTGCTTCTGTCCGCCCGAAAGCTGTGTGGGGTTGAAGTTCATTCTCTCCTCAAGACCCACTCTTTTCAGTGCTTCCTTAGCCATCTCGCGGCGCTTTCTCCTTGAAAAACCCGCATACAGCAGCGGCAGTTCAACATTTTCCAGCGCCGACTGTCTTGGCAGCAGGTTGAAGTTCTGGAAAACGAAACCTATTTTCATGTTGCGTATATCCGACAGCTGTCTGTCACTGCACTTCATTATGTCAGCGCCGTCAAAAATGAATTTGCCCTTAGTTTGCTTGTCAAGGCAGCCGATAATGTTCATCAGTGTGCTCTTGCCCGAACCCGAAGGACCCATTATCGCCACATACTCGCCGTCATCAACGCTCAGCGAGATGTCTTTCAGCACAGGCACAGGTTCTTTGCCCTGCATGTAGTCCTTGAAAATATTGTTTAGTTCAAATACCATCTGCCTGCACCTCTTAATTATTGTAATGCTCTTTCATGAAAGCATCAAGTTCTTCGGGTGTCATGGCATTGAACTCTTCTTCAGTGATGCCGTAAAGCTCTTCAAATGCAGAAGCACCGCCGTTTTCGGCACCCTCTTCACTCTCAGCAGACTCGCCGCTGTAGTCGAAGATGTACTCGCCGGTTTCTTCATCGATGCTGCCGCGTATGCAGTTGCCTTCGTTGTCAACTTCTACCACACCGCCGTCAGGTGAGGTTATCACACCTGAGCCGTCAGTACGTACCTCAACAGTGTTTCCGTTTTCATCGGTCATCGAGTAGCTGCCGTCATCATTCATCACAAAGTCGTTCTCGCCGCCCATGTCCTCTTCGTCCATGCCTTCTTCCATCATGCCTTCATCTTCCGTCATCATGCCGCCTTCATCGTCCATGCCGCCGATATCATTTTCGGGAATATCCTTGTCGGAAGAGTTGGTGGTAGTTGTAAGACCTGCCTTGATGTAGTCAGCAGGGTAAGCTATGTAGTCATCGGTGGAAAGACCATCGGTTATCTCGCAGTCACCGTAGTCCTCATCAGTCTGACCGATGGTGATATAGCGCTTCTCGATAACATCTTTATCGCTTTTCTTAGCCCATACGAAAGACTTTTCGCCGTCCTTCTGTATAAAATCTTCATACAGCCATATGCCTGTTTTCTCAACATCACTGCCGCTGTCAGTGTCGATAAGTATGTGCTGACCCAGCATGAAGCCGTCCAGCGACTCAGGCTCAACATAGAAAGCATACTTTGATGAATTTGACTGTTCATCACCCTCACCGTTGTTCTGCTGCGGAGAAGTGTCTATCTCTGTCACAGTGCCGTTCCATGTGGTGTCGTCCACTCTGCTTCTGAGTATGACCTCAGCCCCCTGATAGATGGAATTCTGGTTCTGCTCGTTGAAAACGCCCTTTACTCTGTAGTCGCCCTCAGCAGTCAGCTTCATTATAACATCAGCATTGTCGTTGTAGCTGTAGTAGTCATTGCTGCTTACCGAAGAATTGGGGTCTTTCAAGTCCTTTACAGTGCCGTCGATAGGTGCGACCACGTAGGCATTTTTCAGCGAAGTTTCCAGCTTTGTTATCTCAACGTTTTTTGCTTTGATATCGTACTTGCTTCGTGCGATGTCGCTTTGCAGCTGCAAAATCTGGTTCGTGTAGGAAACAGCCGCGTCCTCGTTGGCTTTCTTCTTTTCCTCTTCATACTGCTTTATCTGATCTTCATTTGTTGCGATATCATTTTCCAGCTTTTCTACTTCCAGCTTGGCAGTATCAATGTCTATCTGAATAGCCTCAGTATCGTAAGTCAGAAGTTTGTCACCCTTTTTTACGCTGTCGCCCTCAGCCACCAGTACCTCACCGACAGTCTTGCTGCTGTCATACTTTATGTCCACCGATTTCTGTGCGACTATGACTCCCGAAAAACTGTTTGCGAAAAGGTCAGCGCTTGTTACAGTATTAACATTCGATACCTTCTGCACATAGACCTTGTCGCTGCTGTCAGCTTCACTGCTGCCGTAGCTTTTGTACAGCTTCCAGCCGCCGAAGCCCACTCCACCGATGACCAGCAGCGTGACCACTGCCTTACCTATCGAGCTTGCCTTTGACATAAAATTATTCCTCCTAAAAATAATTGAAAAAAATAAAAAAATCTGCATAAGCGCACTCATAGCAGACGACACCAGCCTTACCTTACGTAAAGGTGAGATATAGCAACCGACATAAATTTTCACTCATATCCCGAACACAGAGCCGTATATCGCAGGCTGTGCGGTCGGTTTACGGGAAATTTTTTTATGTCTTTTACTATAATATGCCGTAAGCCATATACCGAACGTCGCAGTATCATAAAAAAGCGTTCAGTATTATAACAGGGCAGCAAACTGCTCTGAAAAAATAGTTGTTATACAGACAAATTCTTCTATTTGATATGTCTGCTGTCCCCTGTGCGTGTCCACACTTGATTTTTTTCTCTATACATTTATTATAGTACAAATAAACGTATCTGTCAATGAAAAGTAAGATTAATTTAAGAAATTTAAGAAAATTTTCCTCTGAACTCAGGCATCGTTAATATTTTAACGATGCAGTGCATAGATGCAGATGTCAGTTTGCGCATGTAAAATACCGAAAAAACTTAATTTCCTGTGATTGACATTTGCACTGTGATTTAGTATAATAAAAACAGTGTGCGTAATGGCGGAAAGTTTCTGCGTATGACCCTTGCCATTCTCTGAAACATTGCAAGCCCCGCCCGCCCGCCCACAAACTTTTGTGCCCTGACCGATATCTCAAAAAGGAGGTGCGCCCCATGTCAGAAAAACTCAGGATAAGAAAACTACGTATCTGTACGATAGTCGCTGTGACAGCCATTCTGCTGACAGTTCTGTGCATACTTATCTTTACCGCACCACCAAAGCTGGTCATAAGCGAGGTCTGTGCCGTTAATGACGGCAAATTCCCCGCCGCTTCCGAAACCGATAATAAAGGCGCACTCTGCGACTGGATAGAACTATATAACCCAACTAAACATGCTGTCAGCCTTAAGCGCTATACCCTCTGCCGCGATGATGAAGCCGAATGCGCCATCAGCGGCGGAAAAATACCCGCAGGCGGCTACATGCTGGTGTACTGTTCCAAAAAAGGCTTTGCCGATGATTCAGTGCCAAGCGTCGATTTCAAGATACCCAAAGCCGAAAGCTGTACCATTACGCTGAAAAGCGGTTTTCGCACTATCGATGCAATAACTACCGAACCCACTTCAAAAGGTTCGACCGTATGTGCGGGCAAGGGCGGTGTGTACATCACCACACCTACCCCTTGTGCTGCCAATGCGGAAGATGCCCGCGCTTCGCAGGTCACTTTCTCGGCTGAAAGCGGCTACTGTCCAAAACCATTTTCGCTGGAACTCTCTGCGGCAAATTCAGCATCTATCTATTATACCCTTGACGGCACAGACCCCCGCACCTCTTCCACTGCAAAGCTGTATACTTCTGCCATTGATGTAAAGGACAGGCGCGGTGAGAAGAATGTCCTCTCCGCCGAAGACCCCATGAAGATACAGCTTGAATACCGCAAAGGCAAGGTGGAAGCACCTAAGGACGAAAATGTTGATAAAGGCACAGTCGTCCGCGCCTGTGCAAAAAGTTCTGACGGCGAGTGGGGGCATGTCAGCACCGCGACCTACATGGTGGGGCTTTCCCCCGCCGACCACAGCGGTCTGCCAATGATATCCCTCGTCACCGACCCCGCCGCCCTATATGACCACGAAACAGGTATCTATACGCGCGGCAAGGTCTATGAAGACTACTACCCCACCGAACCTGACCACCTCTATAACGGTTCTATCCCCGCTAATTATAACCAAAAAGGCAGAGATTGGGAGCGTGAATGTACCCTCCAGTTCTTCGAGAGTGACGGCACACTGCAATTCACTCAGGACGCAGGCATGCGCATACAGGGCGGCTGGTCAAGGGCTGATTATCAGAAGTCTTTCAGATTCTACGCCCGTTCGACCTACGGCAAAGATACTTTCGATTACCCTTTCTGGCAGGAACTCACCGACTCGGACGGTCAGCCTGCCGACAGCTTTAAAACTTTTGTCCTGCGCAACGGCGGCAATGACTCGAATTTCCTTAAATATAAAGACATCATGGTGCAGGATATGGCATCATGCCTTTCACCTGCCACCCAGACAGGCAGGGCGTGCGTGCTTTTCATAGACGGTGAATACTGGGGGCTGTACACTCTGCAAGAGGACTATTCACAGGAGTATTTCGCCCGTCATTACGATGTTGACAGCGATACCGTTGCCATCTATAAAAACGGTACGCTTGACGAGGGTCTTGCGGTGGACGAACTCAGCTTTAAAAATATGCAGAGTTTCATTATAGGTAATGATATGTCAAAAGCCGAAAACTATGCCCGCGTCTGCGAACTTCTCGATATGGAGACTTTCATCGACTACTGCGCCGCCGAAATGTATATTTTTAATGATGACTGGCCGCAGAACAACTACGGCTGTTGGCGCAGCAGAGAACTTGACAGCAAATGGCGCTTTTTCTTCTTTGATACCGAAAGCTGTGCCTGTCACTATAACATGAACAATGCCAAACTCGATTAC
This sequence comes from Hominimerdicola alba 8, assembly GCF_000178155.2. Classification (GTDB taxonomy): domain Bacteria; phylum Bacillota; class Clostridia; order Oscillospirales; family Ruminococcaceae; genus Hominimerdicola; species Hominimerdicola alba_C. Next base: position 19,679 of record NZ_ADKM02000030.1, on the reverse strand, counting down.
TTCGAGTATCTGCATAGCAAGTCCTACAAGCCGATGGTCAAAATGATACTCAGCCTGCTGAAAAACGATGACTTCCGCAGTAAGCTGACCACCCGCATCATGGATATGTCGAATATAGTTTTCACCGAAGAGCGCGTCAGCGAATATCAGCAGAGATATTCCGATATATACCTGCCAGAAATGGAAGCCTACTACCTGCGCTTCCCCACCCACCGCACAGTCGAAGGTTCGTCAAAGCCGATGATAAGGCGCATGACCGATTTCTTTGCCGCAAGGCAGCCGCGCATCATAGCCGACCTGTCAGCGCAGTTTTCGCTCACCGCCCCAAAGAAGATAACGGTAAAGGGCGGCAGCGCAAAGCTGAACGGTCTTGATATTTCAGACGGTTTCAGCGGCAAATATTTCGCAGGCAGTGAACTGATCCTCACCGCCGCCGATGACGCAAAGTGGCAGGTCACAGCAGGCGGCAAGTCAGCCGAATATGACGGCACACTGACCCTGAAAGTCACCGCCGACACCGAGATAAAGCTGATAAACTAAAAAAAGAGCCTAAAAAAGGCTCTTTTTTTGCTGAAAATTTACAGATCAGTCGTCACTGTTGTTCGTCTTTAAACCAAACATCTCATATAACTTGTTACTTCCGGCATAAACATTATGAAATTCCAAGTAGTATTTTCCGTTCTCTTCGTAAGTGAAACAATTTATATTATTAGTACATTTTATATTGAATATTTCAGAAACTACATCTCCTTTGTGATTATGCTCTAATGCAGCGCCTTCTTCGACTTTTTCGTTTCCTTCAAACTGTTTTAAATACTCGATCTCCGATTCGATGCTGTCAAATCCTTCTGAAATAACATATAGGTCACCGCCGCTGTTAAAATATGCTTTGCTTATATCCAAATCAATATATTCCAATCCCAGTTCCGACCATAAGTATTCTATATCTTGAGCAGTAAACGTTGTTTTTTCATGAAGCTTTGTTTTACGCTTAAAATATTTATCCGCACTATAAGCAAAAATACCAAGAGAAACCAGAAGAAATAAGACTATTACTAAAGCAATAATTTTCTTATAGTGCTGCTTTATTAATCGTGACATAAGTTATCTCCTATCGTCATATGTCGTTTTTTAAATAAGGCTTTGTATCTTTATCATATACCGAATTATTTTTTATAAAACCCAAACATCTCATTTAAATCACGACCTCTGGCTTCTCGAACATAAAATTCCAGGTAGTATTTTCCGTTTTCTTCGTAAGTGTAACAATCAGTAAAATATCCTTTATCAGCACATTTTATATCGTATATTTCATAAACGGTCTTGTCATTATGACCAGTTGCGGTGTTTATATCGAAGGTAACGTCTTTATGGACATTTTCATTTCCTTTGAACTGTTTTAAATATTCGATCTCCGCATCAATGCTGTCAAATCCTTCTGATATAACATATAGACTTGAATTAAAATATGCTTCGCTAATATCCAGATCAACATAATCCATACCCAGTCTTGACCACAGGATTTTTGTTTCCTGATCGGTAAAGGTTGTTTTTTTATGGAGTGAAAAATAATTATGAAAGCTATAAACAATAGAACCCAGGAAACATAACACTATTGCTAAAAAAATTGAAAAAATAATTTTCTTGATATGTCGTTTTATAAATCGTAACATAAGTTATCACCTGAGTTTTTATCAGTGTAGATAAACCAGCAGTACATTTATATCCGCAGGATTTACACCGCTTATACGGCTCGCCTGCCCAACAGACAGCGGGCGTATCTTCGCCAGCTTTTCAGCCGCCTCCAGCCTCAGCGAACCTATCTTCGAGTAATCTATATCGGCGGGTATCAGCTTGCTTTCCAGCTTTCGCATAGCTTCCACCTGTTCAAGCTGTATCTTTATGTACCCCTCGTACTTTATCATCAGTTCTACCTGTTCGCAGACATCTTCGGGCAGTTCGGGGCGTTCGGGGTCGATGAAAGCCAAGCCTTTGTAACTCAGCTGAGGTCTGCGTATCAGCTGTGTCAGCTTGAAACCGTTGTTGATGGGATCTGTCCCCTGTGATACCAGATACTCGTTCAGCACCTCCGACGGCGCTATGTTTATGGCAGATACACGCTTTATCTCAGCGTCTATCTGCTCTTTCTTTTTAACAAAAGCATTGTAGCGCTCATCACCTATCAGCCCTACCCTGTGACCTGTTTCGGTCAGCCGCAGATCGGCATTGTCCTGCCTCAGCAGAAGTCTGTATTCGCTTCTGCTGGTAAGCATTCTGTAAGGGTCTGAAACGCCCTTAGTACACAGGTCGTCTATCAGTGTGCCGATGTATGAACTTGCTCTGTCCAGCACCATCGGTTTTTCGCCCTTTAATTTCAGCGCCGCGTTTATGCCTGCCACAAGTCCCTGTGCCGCCGCTTCTTCATAGCCCGAAGTCCCGTTGAACTGCCCCGCGCCGTAAACGCCGTGAAATTCCTTGAATTCCAGTGTCGGGAGCAGGTCTGTGGGGTCACAGCAGTCGTACTCTATGGCGTAAGCGTTGCGCATTATCTCCACATGTTCAAGCCCCTCTATCGTCCGCAGAAATTTCAGCTGAACATCAACAGGCAGTGAAGAACTCATGCCCTGCAAATAGAATTCGTCTGTGTCCAGTCCCATCGGCTCGATAAAAAGCTGATGTCTGGGCTTGTCCGAAAACCTCATTATCTTGTCCTCGATGGACGGACAGTATCTCGGACCGATAGCATGTATGCGCCCCGAATATATGGGCGAAAGATGTATGTTGTCCATGATGACCTTGTGTGTTTCGGCGTTGGTGTACGCCACATAGCAGTCCACCTTGTTTTCGGGCAGAACTTCATTTGTGAACGAGAAAGGCTGTATATCCTCATCACCATGCTGAACTTCCAGCTTGTCAAAGTCGATGGAACGCCTGTGAACTCTGGCGGGAGTACCCGTCTTGAAACGCCTCAGCGTCATGCCCGCCTCTTTCAGGCTGTCAGACAGCTTTCTCGCAGGCAGTACCGAATCAGGACCGCTGGGATAGGTGTTCACGCCCACATGTATCTCGCCGTTCAGGTAAGTGCCGCTGGCGATTATCACCGCCCTGCACCCGTACTCAACACCCAGATGTGTTCGCACACCGCGTACAGTCCTGCCGTCCTCTTCAAACAGCAGGTCTGTTATCTCAGCCTGTTTGAGGTACAGCCCGTCAGTGCCCTCAATGGTCTTTTTCATAAGGTTGTGGTAAGCCACCCTGTCTATCTGCGCCCGCAGACTGTGTACCGCAGGGCCTTTCCCACGATTGAGCATTCTGCTCTGTATAAGAGTCTTGTCAGCCGCCCTGCCCATTTCGCCGCCCAGCGCATCTATCTCGCGCACCAGATGACCTTTCGCAGTGCCGCCTATCGACGGGTTACACGGCATATTCGCCAGACCGTCCAGCGTTATCGTAAACAGAGCCGTTTTCAGCCCCAGTCTTGCTCCTGCCAGCGCAGCTTCGCAGCCCGCATGACCTGCGCCTATAACGATTATATCAAAATTTTCCATGTGGTCTGCTCTCCCAGCAAAAAGTATCGGGTGCTGCTGAAATACGGCATCAGCGCCCGAAAGTATAACTTATCCTCAAAAAACTCGCCGCACCACCGTACATAGTGCAGCGAGTCAATGACTTTTTTAATATCTCTTACTTAGTAGGCACCAGCTTGTCCTTGCCGCCCATGTACATTCTCAGGGGTTCGGGGATAGATACAGTGCCGTCACCGTTGAGGTTGTTCTCAAGGAACGCTATCAGCATTCTCGGAGGTGCAACAACGGTGTTGTTCAGGGTGTGAGCAAAGTACTTGCTGCCGTCCTCGCCCTTAACTCTTATCTGGAGCCTTCTTGCCTGTGCATCGCCCAGATTTGAGCAGGAACCTACCTCAAAGTACTTCTTCTGTCTTGGCGACCACGCCTCAACGTCACAGCTCTTCACCTTAAGGTCAGCCAGATCGCCCGAACAGCACTCCAGTGTCCTTACAGGTATGTCCAGCGAACGGAAGAAGTCAACAGAGTTCTGCCACAGCTTGTCATACCATGCCTTGCTGTCCTCAGGCTTGCAGACAACTATCATCTCCTGCTTCTCGAACTGGTGTATACGGTATACACCTCTCTCCTCGATGCCGTGAGCACCTACCTCCTTGCGGAAACATGGCGAGTAGCTGGTAAGTGTCTGGGGCAGTTGTGCCTCAGGCAGAGTGGTCTTGATGAACTTGCCTATCATCGAATGCTCGGAAGTGCCGATCAGATACAGGTCTTCACCCTCTATCTTGTACATCATGTTCTCCATCTCAGCGAAGCTCATAACGCCTGTAACAACGCTCGATCTTATCATAAAAGGAGGAACATAGTATGTAAAGCCCCTGTCTATCATGAAATCTCTTGCATAAGACAGTATAGCCGAATGCAGTCTTGCGATATCGCCCTTAAGATAGTAGAAGCCGTTGCCCGAAGTTTCTCTTGCCGCATCAAGGTCGATGCCGTCAAAAGTTTCCATTATGTCAACGTGATATGGTACCTCAAAATCAGGCACAACAGGCTCACCGAACTTCTCTATCTCGACATTCTCGCTGTCGTCCTTGCCTATCGGCACGCTCTCATCGATGATGTTCGGTATCACCAGCATTCTCTCGCGTATCTTGCCTTCCAGTTCTTCTTCCTTAACTTCCAGGTCAGCCAGTTCCTTAGCCATAGCATTTACCTCAGCCTTGACCTTCTCAGCCTCGTCCTTCTGACCCTTGCCCATCAGAGCGCCTATCTGCTTGCTCTTGACATTTCTCTGGTTTCTCAGTTCGTCAGCCCTTGTTCTTGCGGCTCTGTACTCCTTGTCGAACTCAGCTACCTCGTCCACCAGCACCAGCTTTTCGTCCTGAAATTTCTTGCGTATATTCTCCTTGACCAGTTCAGGTTCGGTTCTAATCAGCTTGATATCTATCATATCTACTACTCCTTTATACGTTGGGCGAAAGCCCGAAATTTATCAACTTATAGTGTACCATTTATTGCATGATTTGTCAAGTACCGCCGTATATATCAATAGTATATGCCTGACTCTCACCGCACACCGCAGAATATCTCATCGCCATACCTGCGGCGGGAGAATAACAGCCTTACAGCGGTCAGTTTTCTCATCATGCCGAAGCTGCGCACACAGCGCCCCTCACTCCTCTTCGTCAGCAAACCCCATGTTGCCGTCAGGATATCTGCCCAGTATCTCGAAAGCCTCCGACCTCTGCCACATCGAAGCCGTCACCAGCACCTCAAAGCCCTCACCGAAATCGCAGGCGAATTCCATCGGCTTTCTCTTCGGCACACCGAAACAGCTGAGCATATTCATGATTATGCCGCCGTGTGTCACTACCGCCGCCGAAGTCAGACCCTCATACATCATGTCCGAAATGATTATCTTTATGGCTTCATAGCACCTGTTGACCATCTCCCGCGCCGACTCACCTCCGGGAGGAGGGTTATCAAGCCCGCCCTTTATGTACTGCTTGTATTCGGGAGTGTCCATCAGGTCTTCTGCTTTCTTGTTCTCAAAAGCCCCGAAATCCATCTCTCTGAGTTCGTCCAGTTCAACAGTGTAGCAGTTGGGGTAGAGTATCCCCGCCGTCTGCTTGCACCTTTTTAGCGGCGATATGTAGACTTTCTGCGGATTCGGGTAATCCAGAGTTTCCAGCTTGTCAAAAAGTTCCTGCGCCCCCAGACTGCTCAGCGGCAGGTCAGTCGTGCCGATGTACCTGCCGTCCTCGTTAGCTTCTGTCATACCGTGTCGTATGAATGCTATTCTGTATCCTTTCATTTAACATTCTCCTTACAAGAAAATTTTACTTATATATCGTATCGTGTCCGATGTGCATTTATCAAAAGCAGGCAAAGAAAACATCAAAGCAGATATTCCCTTTTATTCCCGCATATTAAGCTCGTAAAGTAATTTTTTATAGATCTCAGCCCATTCGGATCGACCCGATCTTTCAAACATTACCTGCACGCTTCTTATTCTTTCTGCCATCTCTTCTTTTGTGATATATTTGCGGCAATTTTCGTCTTTGTATAGATCATCTTCACACCGGCAGTATTCCTCGTAGAACCTGCCGTCGGCATCTATGCCCCGATCCTCTGTTTCCGGCGGACCGAAACACCTTATTTTTAAACGTGGTTATCCCGCTGACACACCACAAAAACGGCGGTTTTACAGAACTTAAGGTGGTTGGCGTATGGGCGCTCAATTATCCTTTTGTTTACAGCATTTTCAGCTGGTGTGCTAAAGGGATAGTCATATTTTTAAAAGTACCATGTCACCCTGCTCATTCGGTACACTGTCGGGCATTTGGTATAACGATCTTCCGATAAAAACTTCTTTTGCGCTCATAGTTCCCCCTCACGGTCTTATGGTCAGAGCGGCTTTTCCATATTATAACATTCATTTGATAAAAATTATGACTTTTCCCTTTACAAACAGGTAAAATTGATGTATAATGTAAATGTGGGAATATCCCGCAGTATACAATAAGACTTTACTACTGTAGTGAACATACCGCCTGCGGCGCTGTTTGCTATCAATATCACAGCAATATCCTTAACATCATTTCGGGAGTTGAATTTTATAATGAACGTTGAAAAAAGTCAGCAGTATCTTAAGGAAGTCGGTGAACGCCTCAGAGGTGTCAGACTCCTTATGGGCATTACCCAGAAGCAGGCGGCAGAAGCAACAGGCATTTCCCAGTCGTTTCTGTCATCGCTCGAACGCGGTCAGAAATCTGCCTGCACTGCACAGATAATCTCACTGATAAGGTACTATAAAGTGCCGTATGACATGATATTCGGCAGTGAAACAAGGGATTATAACCTGAGCGATTTCCCGTCAGGCGGCAGTACTGACATAAGCCTTGAACTGCTCAGCATGCTGGTGGGCAAAAGCCGCTCGGATGCGCTGGTGGCAGGTACGGATAACTGCCTCAAGCTGGTTGTGTATATGATATTCCGCACCATCTACCGCGAAAACCCCCGCAACAGCGATAAACTGTTCTCACTCAGCTTTGATGAAGCTATGGAGCGGGTAAAGAACATTCTTCTTGCCGCCCCGAACAATATCGCACGCTTTATACGTGCCAGCCACAGCATAAATGCCAGCCATTTCGAGTTACCACCCGAAAAGAACCCCGAACTTCGGGCATTCATCGCAGAATGTGAGCATATGCTGAGCAATTCAAAAGATGCCAAGCTGCCCATCGGTGACAAGGAAGAATTTATGTCTATTATAACACATAAGTAAAGATATTTCAAGCCTTGCATGATCGGGTGGTCGGAATTCGATCATTAGAAAATGTGGTTGTCCCGCTGACACACCACAAAAACAGCGGCTATACATAACTTAAGTTTTTTGGCGTATATCCTTTTGTTTACCGCATTTTTAGTTGGTGTACTAAAGGAATAGTCATATTAGAAAATGCAGAGATACGCATAAGCGTAACGATGACAAATTTGATCTCCGTTAAGACGGTGAATATATGCAGCGCCCGATCATACTGTTTAGCATAACATTTTCAGATGGTGTGCTGAATGGATAGTCACGTATTATATATAGTATACAAAAGATATCTGACTGCATAAAAAAGAGGTGACCCACATGGACTATAAAGATATAAGGCATACCGCCGCAAAGCGGCTTGCGCTGAACAGCGGTGACTGCGTATCGCTGATGGTTTTCCAGTTTTCGCTGGCGGCATTGCTGGTGCTGTGTGAATCAACGCTGTATCTCTCGCTTCGCAGTATGGGTCACACATGGCTGTACAGTCGGGCTGAACTTCTGGCAGGCAGAAACTCCACATGGCTTTTCTGGATAAGCAAGACGATAGTCGAATTTGCACTGATAGCACCCTGTTTCGGTCTTGCGAGAAGACTTTTCCTCGATGTCGCAATCGGAAACCGGATGAGTGAAACAAAGATGTACATAAGCGCCCATTCGGTCAGCTTTTACAGCGGCGCATTCTACGCTTCGCTGATACAGCTGTTCATAAAGCTGACTGTAATAACGCCGGGGCTGCTGACTTCTTACGGCATATACTATTGGGCGAGGGAGATAACCCTCAACGAACTTACATCGGGGGCGCTGTTTGCACTGACCGCCTGCCTCAGCATGACCGCTGTGTGGACTTTCGTGTCGGTAAGGTTCTTTATCTCGCTGGCGCTGACACCTTATATAATGGCGCTGAATCCCCGCGCAAACATCTTTGATGCCTGTGACCAGTCGGTAAAAATGATGGAGGGCAGACATATGCGCTACCTGTCGTTTCTGTTCTATTTTGTCAGATTTGTGCCTGCGATGCTTCTGGTGTATCCTTTCTTTCTGGTGTACCCATATTTTAAGGTAAGCTACGCACTGTTCATGTCAGAGATGCTGGGCGAGAAAAACAATGACAGACTTCCGGGTATGATAAAGCGATGGAAGAAGTATCAGTGAGAACGCTGACCGTCACCGAGAAAGAAAACGGTCTGACACTTAAAGATATGCTTCGCGGAAGAGGTGTTTCGCGCAGACTGCTGACAAAGCTGAAACTTTGCGGCGGCATAACTCTTGACGGCGATGCTGTCAGGGTGACAGTGACAGTCTGTACAGGGCAGAAAGTACAGCTTTGTGAACCCGAACAGTCCTGCCCCGACCCAAATCCGGAACTGAAAGTACCCGTTCTTTATGAGGACAGCGATGTTATAGTTTTCGACAAGCCCGCAAATATGCCTGTACATGAGTCGATAAACCACAGGGGCGATACACTGGCTAATGCCTTTGCGCAACGCTGTAAGGGCATGACTTTCAGGGCGGTAAACAGGCTTGACCGCGATACCGCAGGCTGTGTCTGCGTGGCGAAAACAAGGTTTGCCGCCAACGCTTTGCAAGGCAGTATAAGCAAGGTCTATATGGGGCTGATACCGCCCACAAAACTAAGCGGCGGAAGAGTCTGCGCACCCATTGCAAGAGAGCGCGAGTCGGTGATACTGCGCTGTGTCAGGGCTGACGGAAAGTTCGCCGCCACCTGCTGGCAGGTCACAGAAAGGCGTGATGACTGCGCACTGGTGAAATTCATACTTGAAACAGGGCGCACCCATCAGATAAGGGTGCATATGGCGCATATAGGGCTTCCGCTGATAGGTGATGAACTCTACGGCGGCGACTGTACCAAACGAAAAGGTCAGGCGCTCATGTGCGGCGAGATAACCTTTGTTTCCCCCGAAAACGGCAGACTTGTAACAGTTCAAACAAAACAGCTTTTATAATTCATAATTCACAATTCATAATTATTGACATGGGCGCAAGTTTCGCGCGTTTCGGAAGAATGCGTTTTCAATTGTAGGGCGGGGGCTTGCCACCGCCGTTCGACCCGTGCCCCGTTATCGCGGTAGTGAACAAAACGACCCGTAGGGGCGTTTTGCGAACGAAGCGATAACCCTTCGGGCGCGGCGGAGCGCAACATCAGCAAAGCTGATGTTTGGGGCTTGGGGGCGAGTCAGCCCCCATTCACAAAAAAATAAAATAGTGCCAAAGAGCGAGAGCTTTTGCGCCTTTTGGCTTGGAGTGAACGGCGCTACTGTAGGGCGCAGAGTGAGCGGAAAGCCAAAGTCGGCAGAAGCGCAAAAGTCTCGCGTTGGGGGCTTGGGGGCTTCGCCCCCATTTAAGATAAGTAACAAGGCAAAGCCCGAAAAACATGCCAAAGAGCAAGAGCTTTTTGCGCCTTGACCGTAGTGAACAAAACGACCCGTAGGGGCGTTTTGCGAACGAAGCGTCAAGCCTAACGCGCAAAAAGGCTTGCGTGGGGGTATGGGGGCTTCGCCCCCATTCAAGATAGGAGCAGAAATGAAGATATTTGGAATTTTTCTTGATAGGGAAAAGAATACGGAAAATGGTCTGACTATTGCATTGCCAACTCCCGAAAGAGTGGCAGTGCCGCTGCCCAAAGACGGCACTGCTGAGGTCAGGGCAGGTCAGTGGGTGCTGACAGGAAGCAGGCTTTGCGGCGGCAGTCTGCCCGCCCATGCTTCGGTGTCGGGCAAAGTCGAAGAGATAAAAGAGTTCGATACCGATGACGGCAGTTTCACGGCAGTGGTCATAAAAGCTGACGAAAATCAGAAAGATGCCGCTGTGAGAGTGCCGCGTGCCGATGACAGGGAGAGTTTCATAAACGCAGTGCGTGAGTCGGGCTGTCCTGCGGCTGAAAAGATATCCGCCGCCGCTGATGCAGATATGCTCATAGTCAACGGCGTGGAAAGCGAGCAGTATGTCACTTCTGAGAACAGGTGCATGCTCGATGACGGAAAGCTGATAACTGCGGGCATAGCGCTCATAAGCAGATTGATGGGCATTGAAAAGACGGTCATAGCTGTGGCTTCCGACTGTGAGGAAGCAGTAGATGCTATGGAGAAGACCGCCGCTGATGCCCCAAAGTGTGAGGTGGTAAAGGTCAGACCCGACCACCCCGCAGGCGCGGATATGGTGCTTGTCAACAATGTGGCAGGCAGACCCATCAAGGCTAACGAAACTGCCGCCGAGAAAAAAGTCATGATACTGCTGCCCTCTGAGGTGGCTTTCATAGCAAGCTATTTTGAAACAGGCATGCCTTTCATAAAAAGGCGTGTGACTGTTGACGGCGACCTTGTAAAAACACCTTGCGTGGTCGAAGCGCCGATAGGTACACCGCTGAAAGACCTCTTCGCTTTTGCTGACGGCAATCTTCTGCCTGCCGAAAAGCTGGTCATCGGCGGTCTTATGACGGGCAGATGCGTCACCGACCCCGAATTGCCGCTGGGCAAGTGCGACAGCGCTGCACTGATATTCATGAAACCGCTGGAAAGCGGCGGCAAGGGCAGTCTGAAAGTCGTGGGCGGTCAGACGAACTGCATACGCTGCGGCAGATGCGCCAAAGCCTGTCCCGCAGGACTGATGCCCATGCGTATCGAAAAAGCTGTCAAAAAGAGAAAACGCACCGAACTCAGGCGGCTGCGCCCCGACCTTTGTATAGGCTGCGGGTCGTGTACTTATGTCTGTCCCGCAAAGCGCGAACTGAAAGATGCAGTAGACAAGGCAAAGACTATACTTGACAGAAAGGGGGGCGATGAAGAATGACAGATTTCAGACCTGAGGTCGCAGAATTTAAAAAATTCTCAGCGCCCTTTGAAAAGGAAGAACAATCGACTTCAAAAATAATGACCCATGTGGTGGTGGGCTTGCTGCCCTCGCTGCTGCTTTCGGGCATAATCTTCGGCGGAAGCGCACTGCTGCTGACAGGCTTCTGCATACTTACCGCCATTTTCTGGGAGTGGCTGTCAGGTATGATACTCAAACGCCCTAAGTCCACCGATGACCTTTCGGCTGTTGTGACAGGCATGGTATTCGCGTTCATGCTGCCTGCGAATTTCCCGTTCTGGAAAGCCGCTGTAGGTACGTTCATGGCGATAGTGGTATTCAAACAGCTTTTTGGCGGACTGGGTAAGAACATACTCAACCCCGCAGCGGCAAGCCGACTTGCCTGCTGGTTCATCTTCCGAAACAGCTTCATTTACCCCGAACCTGTGGTAAATTCCGCCGATGTGCAGAGTACAGGTACACTGTCACTTGTGTCTATGGCTGACAGCTACGGCGATATGTTCATTGGCAGAGTAGCAGGCGGTCTGGGCGAAGTTTCGGTGCTGGCACTGCTGACAGGTGCATTTTACCTGCTGGCGATGAGGGTCATCTCGCTGTATGAACCTGCGGCTTTTCTGGGAACGATATTCGTGTTCTCCTACCTGACAGGTCAGGACGGCATCTATCAGATACTTGCGGGCGGAACTGTGCTGGCGGCGTTCTTTCTGGGCGGCGACAGTGTTACCACACCCATCACATGGAAAGGCAAGCTGGCATTCGGCGTGCTGGCAGGTGCTATCACCTGTGTGCTGAGATTTTACACGCATGTACCGCAGGCAGTGCTTATAGCGATACTTGTCTGTGACCTGCTTACCCCTGTGATAGACAGGCTGACTGAGAACAAGCCGAGATGCTGAGCGGTGCGGCGGCAGAATGCTGATAAAGAAAGAACTTGAAAAAAGTTTTCGCAAAATATCGTCCTTATGGGCGATATTTTTGTCTGTGGTCTATCTCTTTACCTTTAGCACACCACTACAAAGTGCTGTATGACAAGGAAACATTTTGTTGAGGTTATCTTTAGTTCCGATATAACACTATAGCGATCCAACTTTTTAAATTATGGTTATCCCGCTGACACACCACAAAAAACAGCGATCTAGCAGAACTTAAAGTGGTTGGCGGATATCTTTCCCCCGCCGCAGGCGGGGGAAAGATATCCTGCGATCAATTATCCTTTTGTTTACCGCATTTTCAGCCAGTGTGCTAAAGGGATAGTCATATTTTTGTCTAAAAAATCTCAAAAAAAAATTTTTTATCCTGCAAGGATATGACCTTGTGGGGCGTATTACTTATAGAAAACCAGAAAAAAGACGGCGGCACTCCCCCGTGAACGCTGTCTTTAAAGGGGGTGGTTTGACAATGATAGAAAACGTCAGCGGATTTGATGCCGTATATGATGAATATTTTGATATGGTGTACAGGATATGCTATGTGTTCTTTCGCGGTCAGACCGCCGATGCCGAAGACGCGGCGCAGACTGTCTTTATGAAGTATCTGGGGACAGACTCACCGCCCGAAAGCGGCGAACATACCAAAGCATGGCTGATAGTAACAGCGCAGAATACCTGCAAGTCGATGTTAAGACTGCATCACCGCAAAGCTGTCAGCCTTGATGAAGCAGCAGAACAAGGAAAGGATTTTCAGTACAACGAAGTTCTTGATGCAGTTATGCGCCTGCCCGAAAAGGAGCGCATGGCGGTCACCCTGAACATTTACGAGGGCTACACCGCCGCAGAAACGGCAAAACTTATGGGCTGCCGCGAGAACACAGTATATTCATACATACACCGAGCGAGAAAAAAACTCAGAAAAGAGTTAGGAGAGTGAGGGCATGACAGATAAACAGCTTGATGAAAAAATCAGATCCGCGTTTGATAACGTGCGGGCAGGTGACTCTGTCAAGGCTCGCATAAAGAAAGGCATAACAGGTGATGATATGGATAACAGAAATATCACAGCAGCGGATAATATAACAAAGAGCGAGATAACAGCTACAAACGGCAAGGCGGCAGTAAAACGTTCGGGACGCATCACGGCGGCGGCTGTGGCGGCAGTAGTGGCAGTGGGCGGCGGCGCTTATCTGCTGAAAGGCGGCTTTGACAGGGTGGACGATAAGCCACAAAGCAAGCCGGATAGCAAGCCTGAGAGCACAGGCAGTTATGTAGGCAGTGTGCCTGCTGATTTTGATGGTTTCTTTGACCCGCAGGGCTATACGCTGTATGATAAGTTCGGTAAGAACTCTGATATATGGCGGCTGAACAGCGGCAATTTCCTTGTAAGACAGGTAAATGGCGAAGGCGCTGAGTATTATCAGTTTGACGGTCAGGAGTTCTGCTATTTCCTCTATGACGGCAGTGAGAATGCAGTCACCAAAGAGGTCAAGACCGACGGCGCAGGCGTTTATGTATATGATGACTGCTTCGTTACGTGGAAGACCAATTACGGTGAACAGGACGAATACGGTGTCACCGTGAACACCACCATGACCTGCACCATATATGACACCGACCTCGAAGTTATCAAAGATAACATTGAACTGAAACTCGACCACGAAGACCCGATTGGTGCGCCGATAGTCGGTGTAGACAACAAGCTGTTCTATGCGGGCATGTCTTATGATGGTGAAAAGAATACAATAAACGTTTATATGGAGAACGGCGAAAAACTGGGAGTAGCAGAGTGCAGTTCATCGGGGACTATATCTTTCCCTGCGGTTGCAGGCAACGGAGAACATTTCTGCTATACCAATGATGAAGATGATGGTTTGCACATGCAGATACAGTATCTTAACGGATTTTATCGTGAAGAGATATATTTCAATTCCGGTGAAGGTTTATCCACATCTACGGATCGTCTCATTTTCTCAACGGACGATAAGTGCTGTATTGCGTATCCCGATGAAAACGGCAAGCTGACAGTTTACGCCTACCCCGTCAATGGCGGCAAAAGTACAACGACAAGCTACGAAGCGGTATACCCATCAAATGTCAGAAATCCTGATGATATCTATGTCACAAAGGGCGGCAAATTCATGTTTGTTGCTGCACCCATGACTGATAATGCAGGCGTTGACATTTACGTTTATGACCTTGAGGATACTTCGGCTGAGGCAAAGGTGTTCTCATTTGAGGGGCTTTCTGCGGACACCTTTGCCGACGGCAGAAACGTTCTGTTCGATGAAGCGAGCGGTGATGTCTGCATAGGCGGCTTTACTGCTGCCGAAACTCTCCCTTCCGCAAGACAGGATACGGTACTGACATTCAATCTCTACACCGATGAATACACAAACTTTGGTATAAAGCAAACTGACGGCGGATATGACGGCGGCGAAGAACAGAGCGAGCTAAATTATATAGATGATCCTTCAAATATCAATGCGGCAAATGCCAAGACGATGTTCAATATGGTCGTAACAGAGATCGAAGAACAAAGTCTGTTCAGCGGCGCTTCGCTGTCATTCAATGGAGATGAACTGGCAGAAGCCGTAAAGAACGGCTTTGACGAAAGCACAAGCAAGGGCCGGCTGATGAAAGCACTTTACGAACAGTGCATGCCGTTGGAGATAGACATTCTGAATACAGATATTGAAGTCATAGTTGAACCTGATGAATATGAAGATTATTATGCGGCAGTTGTCATCTACGAGGACGAAACTCACACAGGCTACTACAGCTATCCCGAAAATGCGCTTGACCATAGGGACAATAAGAATAGTGAAAGCGATGGTCGGGCAGATGATCTTGTGACCCATTCTTCCGGTGATGCTATGGCATTGCATAATGAAGCGTGGGAACTGCTGGAGAGTTTCAAGGCAAAGGGTGTCAAGGTCAGCGCTGAAAGCGCTAACGCAAATATGGTCGAAACCTATGACTATGACAACGGTGATCTGCCTACTGACCTTACCTCTGACGGCGTGATAACTGCCGAAGAATTCGTGCAGGCGCTGTATGAGAAAAATGGCATAGCTTATGATATAGCTGACTACTACCCATACCGCAGTTTCCAGATAAACTTCAACGAAGACACCGATGACAAGGGCTATGCAAATGATATCAAAGATGTTGTGGTAGTGCTTAAAGACGAAGACAAGACTGAGCGATATGTCTACCCCGAAAGCGGTACGGGCAGCAGTAACGATCAGACAGTGCCCGATGTTACAGGTCTTGAGAGTGAAAAAGCCCAAGAAACGCTTTTGAAAGCGAACTTCAACGTGGTACTGAGAGCCGCATGGGACGATAATGTTCCTGAGAACTGTATCATAAGTACTGATCCTGAGGCTGGCACAGAGTTCCCCGAAGGCGGCAATGTAACGCTCTACATCAGCAAGGGTCCTATGGTTGATGGTGTCAAGGTTCCTAACGTTGTTGGTCAGACTCCGGAAGCTGCTGCGACCATTCTGAAGGAGAACAAGCTGACTGTAAGCGTTAAGGAAATGTCGCACGATGGTGACAAGGGCATGGTGATCGATCAGTCAATTGAACCTGACAAGAAGGTAGACAAGGGCACTGAGGTTACTATCTTCGTTTCAACAGGTGATACAGCCGAAGTACCGCTGACCATCAAGCTCCCTCTGCCTGAGGGTCTGCATGGCGCATATACGGTCGATGTCTACAAGGACGGCAATGTGGCTTATACACAGTCCATCGCAAACGGCGAAGCAGTTGCAGGCTCATATATTTCACTTGATATTATTGGCAAAAAGTCTGAAACACTGACCGTTTCCATTAAGAATGAAGAATCGGGCAAGTCTGTAGACTATGCCGTATTCAATGTCGATTACGATAAGAAAACCGCTGACCTCAACGGTCGGCTGAACAAAGATGGTCTGCTTGCTATCACACCGGCAAAATAGATCTGAAAGTTATAAAAGACACTTCTGCTGTAAAAGGCAGAGGTGTCTTTTTGTGTCGTATGACTGACCATATTCACCAAATTAGTCAGTTCCTTTTGATGGGAATATATAAATTTCGCATTCACCATTGACACTGACGGATAAATGTGTTAAAATGATAAAGTGATAAAGATTTAAACCGAAAGGACTGACTTTTAATGGACAAAAACATTCCCTACAAGATCTACCTCAGCGAAGATGAACTGCCTAAACAGTGGTATAACGTAAGGGCTGATATGAAGATAAAGCCCGCACCCCTGCTTAACCCCGCAACAGGCAAGCCTGTCACTCTCGATGAGATGAGCGGCATATTCTGCCGTGAACTGGCAAAGCAGGAACTTGACAACGATACACCGTATATCGACATTCCCGCAGAGATACTGGATTTCTACAAGATGTACCGCCCCGCACCGCTGGTAAGGGCGTACTTCCTTGAAAAGGCGCTGGGCACTCCCGCGAAGATATACTATAAGTTCGAGGGCAACAACACTTCGGGCAGCCACAAGCTGAACAGTGCTATCGCTCAGGCTTACTATGCAAAACAGCAGGGTCTTAAAGGCGTTACCACCGAAACAGGTGCGGGTCAGTGGGGCACTGCGCTGTCTATGGCTTGCTCTTATTTCGGACTTGACTGCAAGGTGTACATGGTAAAGGTATCTTACGAACAGAAGCCTTTCAGACGCGAAGTAATGCGCACCTACGGCGCTGATGTCACTCCGTCGCCATCTGACACAACAGAGGTCGGCAGAAAGATACTCGCTGAATTCCCCGGCACAACAGGTTCACTGGGCTGCGCTATATCCGAAGCTGTTGAAACTGCTGTCAACACTGAGGGCTACAGATATGTTCTCGGTTCGGTGCTTTCACAGGTATTGCTGCACCAGTCTGTTATAGGTCTGGAAACTATGGCGGCTTGCGACAAGTACGATATCAAGCCCGATATAATCATCGGCTGTGCAGGCGGCGGTTCAAATCTGGGCGGTCTTATCTCGCCGTTCATGGGCAGAAAGCTCAGGGGCGAAGCTGACTACAGATTTATCGCGGTCGAGCCTTCTTCCTGCCCGTCACTGACAAGGGGCAAGTACGCTTATGACTTCTGCGATACAGGCAAGGTTTGCCCTCTCCAGAAGATGTATACTCTGGGCAGCGGCTTCATACCATCTGCAAACCACGCAGGCGGTCTGAGATATCACGGCATGAGTTCTGTACTGTCAGAACTGTATGATGAGGGTCTGATGGAAGCAAGAAGCGTTGAACAGACTTCTGTATTTGAAGCTGCAACACAGTTCGCAAGAATTGAGGGAACTCTCCCCGCACCCGAAAGCAGCCACGCTATCAGGGCAGCTATCGACGAAGCGCTCAAGTGCAAGGAAACAGGCGAGGAAAAGACTATCCTCTTCGGTCTGACAGGCACAGGCTACTTTGATATGGTGGCGTACCAGAAGTACAATGACGGCGTTATGATTGATTATATCCCCACCGATGACGAACTTGCAAAGAGTTTTGCAAAATTGCCAAAGATCTGATAATAAAAGCAAAAGACCGATCACACCGATCGGTCTTTTTTTGCTGTTTAACGGCTTTGATGTGGTGTACTATCTGCACATTCCGTGTAAAAAACGGATATAAAGGCACAAAGAAGGCAATTTTTGTTGGTGACGGTTGTATAAACAGCAAAAAATGATTAGAAAATGTTGAGTGAAAAGTATAAAATATTAACAAATAGAAGAATAGTAAACGTTTACCAAACTGTCGGAAAACTTTGCTGTTTTTGTATTATCATTCATTTTTAGAACCAAATTTTAGAGAGAGAGGAATTATGCTTATGAAGAACAACGTTATCAAGAGAGTTGTAAGCGCAGCGATCGTAGGTATGATGATGACAGCACCTGCAACAGTGGCACCATTTGTAAACACTAGCCTGACGGTTTCTGCTGAGAAGGTGCTTTACACATCGCCGCAGAACACCAGAGATGTTGGTTGGTACAACAATTACCACCACGAGATCTGGCAGGCAGATACCCCCAACTCTTCGTCAATGACCCTGCATGATAATGACGGCGGTTTCAGCACAACATGGAAGTGCGGACCCAACAACTCAAAGGGCAACTTTCTTGCAAGACGCGGTCTGTTCTATGACCTCAACAACCCAAAGACATGGAAGGATTATGAAGGTTTCACCTGTGATTTCGATTGCAGCTGGTCGGCAGGCGATTCGGGCAACTCCCGTATCTGCATCTACGGCTGGTCGCAGAACCCTCTGGTCGAGTACTACATCATCGAAGACTGGAAGAACTGGAATCCCGGTATGGATCCATCTTCCAACTATAAGGGCTCTGTAACTATAGATGGCAGTGAATACAAGGTATATACCAGTGACAGATATTCCTACACCATCGAGGGCAACAAGAACTTCACACAGTATATCAGCGTTCGTCAGAACACCAGAACTTCGGGTACCATCAGCATTTCCGAGCACTTCAAGGCTTGGGAGTCTATGGGCATGAAGATGGGCAACTTCTACGAAGTAGCATTCAACGTTGAAGGCTGGGAGAGCGATGGTCAGGCAGATGTTAAATGCACCATCAAGGAAGGCAAGACCACCCCTACACCTACACCCACACCTGAGCCTGATGCAAACGGCGATTTCTTCACAGGCACATTCGAGTCGGTCTATGACAACTGGGAAGGCAGAGGCGATGCTTCGGTAGCGCTTGATAACAAGAACTACTACAGCGGTAATCAGTCGCTCTTTGTAAGCGGCAGAACAAGCGAGTGGAACGGCGCGGCTATCCCGCTGAGCACTTCCACATTCGTTCCGGGCAGCACTTACAGCTTCAGCACAGGCGTTATGCAGATGAGCGGTTCTGCTACCGAAATGAAGCTCACTATGCAGTACAAGGATTCTTCAGGCACTACCCAGTACGATCAGGTAGCTTCCGCAACAGCTTCCAACGGCGTGTGGACAAAGCTGGAGAACAAGGCATATACCATTCCAAGCGGCGCTAGTGATCTGATACTCTATGTTGAAGCACCTGACAGCCTCACAGATTTCTATATCGACAACGCAGCAGGTTCTAAATCGGGCAAGGCTTCTTCTGTAACAACAGGCGGCGGCACTGTATATTCTTCCAACCCCAGCCCCAACCCTGACCCCAACACCAACACATATCCTACCAACGTATGGGCAGAATCAAATTCTCAGTATCATCAGATCAGATTTACATGGGATAAGGTAGAAAATGCACAGAACTACGGCATAGCAGTTTATCTGGCAGGCAGATGGAGAATACAGACCCAGTCCATTTCTCCTTACACCACTTCCTACACAACTCCTAAGAACCTGACACCCGGCAAGAGTTACAAGGTTGCTGTTGCTGCAAAGGTAAACGGCAGCTGGGATGTTGCAAATGCCATCAAGAATGCTATAGTTGTTACTGTAAGGTAATACGGCTTATAGTTTATAGTTAACGGCTTACGAGTAAAAGCGCGAAATAAGCGATCTCAAGGTCAATTACTGTAAATGCGGTAAAATTATAAAAACTCCCGAAAGTGTAAGTGCTTTCGGGAGTTT